>JAFGDS010000140.1 GCA_016931995.1 Pirellulales bacterium | reverse complement strand
TTGGGTCTGACCAAAAAATCCAAGTGTCGCAAGAGGCCCCAACTTTTCCAACCCCAATCCCTTACGCCCCCCCAACGCCCCCCAATACCGGACGGCGTAGGGTGGCACTGGCTTTGACAGTGCGAAGCCACAAGCGGCGGCGCGGATCACGAGTAGACCACTTCGGCGGCTTTGTAGAGCGTCTTGACGGTGGAAAATCCCCAGCGGCGGTACAGCCGGATGGCGCCCGCGTTTTCGGCGGTCACCTCGAGCGAAACGACGTTGAGCCCCGCCCGGCGGAAACCGAGCAAGGCCGCTTGCAGCAGGGTCGTTCCCACGCCGCGGTCGCGATGCGACGGAACGATGCCCAGGTTCTGCACCGAGCCGATCCCGTCACGGGCGCGGATGCCTTGAATCGTGCCGCAGAACTCCGACTCGCCGTGCTCGGAACCGTCGAAGACGGCCAGCCAGGTGGCGCCGGGCAGAAAACCCGGTTTCGCGGCAATCTCGCGCATCAGCCGCGTGCATCCGTCCAGCTCGCCCAGACAGGGAAACACGTGGGCGTCGATCTCGTCGCGGAAGCTGAGGTACTTCACGCGGGCGTGCGCGTCGAGCAGGACGGAATCCCAGGCGAGCAGCCGATAGCCGTCGGGCGGCCGGGCCTTCGGCAGCGGCCGGCCGCTGAGATTGATCTCCATGCGGTAGCGCTTGAAGTACGTCGGCACCATCGAGACAATCTCGCGTCGCCAGAAGACAGCCACGACGGCCGCTTGCCGCCATTGTACGTGGACACACGAGTTGGTCAACAAACGGCCCTTCATTCCTCCATCGGCTGGCGGGAGGCGGGATACCCTGTCTTCCCCCCTTGCCCCACAGAGGTCGCGCGACTCGCGCAACCAGCTTTGCTTGCAATGAGTGGACCCTTGCGGTAAAAACGGGATTGGAAAGGTCGTGGTCGCGGTGCCTTGTCGTCGAGAGGTCAGCCGTGTTTGGTCCAGGTTGGGTCCTGATCGTTGTCGCGGCAATCCTCCTTGTGGGGGGGTGCTTTGCCTGGAGGCCGGTCCGCGGCGTCTGGAGCCGGCCTCGCTTCCAGGAGGCCCGCCAAGCCTTCCACTGGCAGCGCGAGCGGCTCGAGGCCAAGTTCTTCGATCTGGCGGGCGCCCATCGCAAGCCGGGCGCGCCGCGGTGGCTCGACTGCGACTTCGACGACGACGTGGCCTACGTCCGCAATCGCTACACGGGCGAGCTGTCGGCCTTCGTCGCGGTGACGATCGCGCTGTCGGGAACCGACGCCTCGCGTCCTCCGCCCGCGCTGGATTTTGAGGACGCGGACGACTGGTCCGACTTGGACGTGGAACGGCCTCTGGGCGGCGATCTGCGCGGAGCAACGGCCGTCTTCCGCTTCGACCGCGACCGCTGGGTCACGGAGGGCCGGGTGGTCTTCAACCTGAGCCCATCCGAGACCATCCGTTTCTACCAGCGCGACCTCGAGATGGTCGGCAACGAATCGCCCCGCCGCCCACGGACGGTGTAGCGTCGGCCGAACGCCCGCCACCGTCGGACGCTCGTGGATGACGCGCCCAAACGACGCGTGCGCGGGAATGTTCCCTCGCCGTCCCCAATTTGGCCTTGCGGGACCTCCTTCCCTTCTGCCTGGGCCGCGGCTGGCGGTTGTGACGGTCGTCCGGTCTGGGCAAGGCCCTCGGGTGACGACCGGCAACGTGCAGCAGCCCGTCCATCACAACCGATAGGACCATCGTTTGCGGCGCCCGCGGAGCGCCGCGGCTGGTTTTGTCCGGAGAGGTATCCGGGAATGAGGAGGGCGAGGCTCGCGCCGAGCCGCGGGCCCGTCACCCGTCCCGGTTGCGGGACGAGCCAGCAGGGCTCCCCCCACCCTGTCGCGAAGTCACCCACCCCCGGTCCCCGCTCATGCCCATCCTTAACATCGTGCCCGCTCGGCCGGCGCGTCAATGCACGCCGTGCACTGCCTGTTGCGTGTATCTGCCGGTGCCGGCGGGTCTTTTGGGGCCGGGGGCGAAGCCGGCGGGCGTGCCCTGCCCCCATCTTGGCGCAACGGGCTGCCGGTACCACATGTGCCGGCCCAGCCTCTGCGCCCACTTCCTCTGCGCCTGGCTGGCGGACGCAACCTGGCCCGAGGCGTGGCGTCCGGACCTGTCGGGTTTGTTGGCTTTGCGGGAATGGCTCAGCGGCGGGCTGCCGGCGGCGCTGGTCTACGAGATCCAGCCCGGCGCGCTGCGGCTGCCCCAGGGCGCGCGGATTCTCGATGCGCTGCGCGAAACGACCGCGGCCGTGGTCATCGTGGACTGCCGGCAGCAGAGACGCCGTCTGCTGGGCACGAAGCGACTCGCCGAGTGGCTAACGCCCGAGCGCGCCGCCGCCTAACCGGCTACTCAGGATAAATCTCCACGCGGTACACGACGGCCTTGGGGAAGGTCCTCATGCCCGTCAGGACCATCCGGCGCCCCTTTGCGACGTTGCAATCAATCGTCGCGCGGATCGTGCGGCCGTCGGCCAGCGTGGCCTTGAGTTGCACGGCGGCATCGGCAAACGTCGAGAAGAGAAGTCGCTCGCCCTGGGCGGCGGCCGGATAACGCCTGCCCGCCGGACTGGTCACCGCCAGGAGATAGCCGAACTCCGCGTCCGGCACGACGGGTCCCTTGATCGCGACGTTCTCAAAACGCACCTTCCGATCGTACCAGGCCGCGGGGTCGGCGTTGACCTGTTCCACCGTGGCGACGGGCGGACCTTGGCGGGACGGTTTCGGTTCTTCCACGCGTGTGGCTGCCGCCGCCTTCCGTTCGGCGCGGGCAAGAGCCTCGGACAACGTGTCGCCGAGCGTTGCCCGCCAGAGACGCCGGTCTTTCTCCAACGCGAACGGCGGCCCCCAGTCCTCGGGCCAGAGCCGCTCGGGCCGAAGCCCCTTCTCCTGAAAATCGGTCAGTTGTTCGAGGTCAAACCGCTCCCAGAACGCCAACGCGCGGGCGGCTGACCCGGCGTCTTCGCGCGGCGGCCCGACCTGCGCCGAGGCGCCTGGCTCGCCCTCCGGTCCGCAGCCGGCCAGCAGCGCCATCGCGAACAACAGGACGATCCCCATCCGGCATTGCCAGGCGCCGCGTCCACGCTTGCGCGGACGTGCCGTTTGCCCCTGGCTTGCGCGTCCACGACGGGCGTGGACGCGACGCCCGTCTTCTCCGGCCTTCTTCAATACGGTTTGCACGATCATTTCCGAGACGTTCCCTCAGGGCCGGCCGGTCTTGGTTTCGATGATGATGGGCGGCTTGGGGGGCTCCGGCGACTTGGGGGGCGGCCCAGGCGCGACGGGCGCAGGGGGTTTCGACTCCCGTTCCGACGGGACGGGCGCCGACGCGGCATCGTCGAGCACGGCGTCGAACAACGCCGAGCCCAGTTTGAATAGGGCCATCGCGGCGCCCAACACGCCCAGGGTGGCTAGCACCACGATCACCTGCTTGCGCCGCCGGCGGCGCGACCGCGGTGCCCGCCCCAGCGCGGGCGGGAGCTGCGCCGCGGTTGCCGTGTCGGGGGTCTTGCCCACGATGGTCCGAACGTCGGGCTGCTCGGCCAGTTCGCGGTCGTAGGCGACCTTCCTGGCGGGATCCAGAAGACGCGATTGGGCCGTGGCCACCTCGTTCAGCAGCCGCTGCGACACATCCGAGAATTCACCCAACTGGTACGTCCGCAGGTGGGCCATCTGCCGCTGGGCCGCGGTACGGATTACCTCCGGGCTCGACTCGAAAAGGCGCAAGCCAAGCAGCCGATAGGCGTTAGGTGGCTGTTCCGACGGCGGGATACCCAGCCAATGGTAGTATGCGTCTAACCCGTCAGACATGGCCGTTCTCCTTGCCATATAGTTCTATATATCGGGTCCTTTGCAGCCAGGCAAATCATGACCGAAACGGCCCCCGGTTCGTCGGATCGCCCCCTACGGCGTTACTTCCTGCTCGTTTGCCCCGAGGCGCGGCGCGAGGGGTATCGCGCTGCGCTGGCGGATGCGCCCTGCGAGGTCGCGATTCTCACGACGATCGACGAGATGCTCACCTGCTGCGTGAAGGAGCCGCCGTTGGCGCTGATGTTGGACATGACGATGGTCACCCGGGCCGGCTCGCGGGCGTTGGCGCCCATCTTCGAGTTGCGGATGGGGTGGCCCATCATGCGTTGCAGTCTCCTACCGGGCGGCCAGCTCAACGGGCTGTGCATGGATCCGCAGGAGCACGGCCCGCTTCTGGAAATGCTTCGCGCTATCGCGTCCGACGACGAGAAATGGCAAATCCGCCCCGGGACCGCTCGATGGCGACGTCGTCACCTCCGCGTCGAGATGCAGTGCCGCGTCCGCTGGCGGCCGGTCAACAGCCCGGATTGGCAACCAGGCAACACGCTCGACGTCGGCGCCGGCGGGCTGTTCATCACGACGTACGAAGACGTCGCGGTGGACACGCCGATCGAGGTCATGCTCTTGGACCTGACGACCGAGCCGTTGACGATGGCCGGCGCCGTCGTGGGCCGGCGACGCTGGGAGGACGGCCGCGACCTGCCCGGCATGAGCGTGGCGTTCGACGCCCCGACCGTCCCGCCCGAGTTCAAGGAAGCCCTCGCCCGGTCGATCAGCTTGGCGGACTTGTTCTGAAACCCGCGATGGCGACGCTCGCCGGAATTCCCCCCAAAGAGGAGGGTGTGGCGTCAGTGGTAGAGGCCTTGGACCTCGATGAACCGCTCGACGGCTGGGGGAACCTGATAGCGGATGCTTTGGCCGGCGGCCACGCGGCGGCGGATCGCCGTGCCGCTCAGGCCAATCAGAGGCATCTCGACCCGGTGGCGGCGGATCTCCTCGATTCGCTCGGGAGGGAGCAGGGTACCCAGCGGCTCGAGGCTTGGTTCTGGCACGCCCGCTCGGTTTACACTGACGGGAAGCGCCAGCCGGCAGACTTCAGCCGCTTCGCGCCAGTTGGGCAGATCGGCGAGCATGTCCGCCCCCAGTAATAGGAACATCTCGGCCTCCGGGTATTGGCCGTGGAAGTGCCGGAGCGTGTCCACGGTGTAGCAGACACCGCCCCGCTCGGCCTCGAAGCGGCTCACGGCGAAATGCTCGTGCCCCGCCATGGCCAACTCGAGCATGGCGATCCGCGATGCAACGGGGGAAAGGCTATTCCCCTGTTTGTGTGGGGGAACAGATGAAGGCACGAACCAGACCTGGTCCATCTGGCACTGCTCCCGGCAACACTCGGCCAGCAAGAGGTGGCCGAAGTGCACCGGATCGAACGAGCCGCCGAATATCCCCAGTCGCATGGCAACCATTTCCGCCGTCCAAGGGGGCTCGATGGGGAAGCCCCGATGCTGGTATGGTACTGGACGCGGCGGCCGTTGGGAATTCGATCCAAAGCGGAAAGCGGAAAGTGCGGCATCCGACGCTCTCTCTCGAACATCCACTTTCCACTTTCCACAGCTTCGTGCGAAGCCGCAAGCGGCTGTTGCCGTTTGACGCCACTGCCTACTGCCTACTGCCCACCTTGCCATGCCCGACGTTCAGCAGCAGTTTTTCGACGACGAACCGGCCCCGTGGGAAGCCGACGCGGAGGCGATTCGGCGGGTGGCGACGATTGTCTTCCCCGATGGGCCGCCGGGCGAGTTTGACTACGTTGTGCCGGAGCCGCTTTGCGACCAGATCGAGCCGGGCTGCCGGGTCCGCGTGCCCTTGGGGCAGGGCAACCGCCCGACCGTCGGGTATTGCGTCCGCCTGGAGTCGCGCGTGGTGGCCGGCCGGCCGCTGAAGGCGATTCGCGACGTGCTCGATCGGCGGACGCTTTTGAGCCCGGCCATGCTGCGGCTGACGGGGTGGATTGCGGAGGAGTACCTTTGCGCGTGGGGTCAGGTGATCGAAACGGTGGTTCCGGCGGGCGTGCGATTCCAGTCGGGCACGCGGCAGGCGACCGTCTTGAGCCTCGCGCCGGCGGCGGCCGGGCGGCTTGACGAGCTGAACCTTCCGCCCAAGCAGGCGGCCGTGCTGGCGGCGCTGGCCGCGGCGCAACGTCCGCTGGCCGTGGGCCAGTTGGCCAAGCTGGCCGGATGCACCCACGCCCCCATCGCCGCCCTGCGCCGCAAGGGGCTGATCGCCGTGCGGACAGACCGGGTGGAAAACGCCCAACCGCCGGAGGACGCGCCGCGGCGCGAGAACCACCTGGTGCTCAACCCCGACCAGCAGCGGGCACTGGACGCGATACTCGCCGCGCTGCGATCCCGGCGGAGCGAGACGATTCTCCTCCACGGCGTGACGGGCAGCGGCAAGACCGAGGTGTACATCCAGGCGATTCAAGAGGTGATCCATTACGGGCGGCAGGCGATCGTGCTCGTGCCGGAGATCAGCCTGACGCCGCAGACGCTTGCCCGATTCCGCTCGCGTTTCGACCACGTCGCCGTGTTGCACAGCCACTTGAGCGACGCCGAGCGGCACGGGCAGTGGCAGCGGATCGCCGACGGCCGCGTGCAGGTCGTGGTGGGCGCCCGCAGCGCGGTGTTCGCCCCCGCGCCACACCTGGGCTTGATCGTCGTGGACGAGGAGCACGAAGGCACGTTCAAGCAGGAGTCGGCCCCGCGCTACCACGCCCGCGAGGTGGCCATCGCCCGCGCCCAGGCCGAGGACGTTCCCATCGTGTTGGGCTCGGCCACGCCGTCGCTGGAGAGCTGGCATCGGGCGCGCTCGGGCGCGTTCCGGCTCATCGAGCTACCCCGGCGGGTGCTAGCCCGGCCGCTGCCGGAGGTGGGCACGATCGACCTGCGCGAGCGGATCCACGCGCGGCACTCGCGCGGCGCGATCAGCCGGCCGCTGCACGCCGCCATCGACGAGGCGCTGGCCGACGGCGGCCAGGTGATTTTGCTCCTCAATCGCCGCGGCTATTCGACGCACATCCAGTGCCCGGGCTGCGGCCACGTGGTGACCTGCCCCGATTGCGAGATCGCGCTGACGCACCACCGCACGGAGGAGATCGCCTTGTGCCATTACTGCGACTACCGGATCCCCGCGCCGCGGGAATGCCCGGAGTGCCGGTTCGCGGGCATCCGCTACAGCGGCCAGGGCACGCAGCGGCTCGAGGCCGAGGTCGTCGCGCGTTTTCCCGGCGTGCCGTGCCTGCGGATGGACACCGACACGATGCGTGCCCGGGGCAGCCACCAGCGGGCGCTGGCCGCGTTTCGCGACGGCGACGTTCGCATTCTCCTGGGCACGCAGATGATTGCCAAGGGGCTCGATTTTCCGAACGTGACGCTGGTGGGGGTGATCAACGCCGACACGGCGCTGCACCTGCCCGACTTCCGCGCGGCGGAACGCACGTTTCACCTGGTCACGCAGGTGGCGGGGCGAACCGGCCGTGGCGAGAAGGGCGGCCGCGTGCTCGTGCAGACGTTCAGCCCGGAGCATCCGGCGATTCAAGCGGCGCTGCGTCACGATTATGCCGCGTTCGCGGCGAGCGAGCTTCCGCTGCGCGAGATGCTGTCGTACCCGCCCTATTCGTCGATGATCCGCATCGTGGTTCGCGGCCCGTCGGAGAAGACGGCCGGCGAGTTCGCGGACCACGTGGCCGTCCGGGTCCGCGCGGAATTGGACACCCGCGGCGCGTCCGCCCGGGTGCTCGGCCCCGCGCCGGCGCCGTTCGCCAAGCTGCGGGGGAAGTACCGGTTTCAGATTCAGGCGCAGAGCCCCGACCGGGCGAACCTGCACGCGGCCGTCCGCCAGGCGACCGGGGGCCTCAAGCCGCCCGACGAGGTTCAGTGGATCGTGGACGTCGATCCGCTGGACATGCTGTAGGGGCCTCGCACGAGCTTCTTTACCGGCCCGGTCCGTCCGGGGTATCATGGAGCAAGCGCGTTTTCCACGAAATCGGTGTTGGAGTCGGCGTATTGCGAAGCCGCGAGCGGCTTCGTTTCAGTGATTTTTTGGCGCACGAGTGACCCATTGCCTTTGGGGAGGCGATCCGATGGTCGGCGCGATGTTTTGCGTGGCCCTGGCAACGGCCGGGATCGACGTGGGTTGGGAGCCCAACCCACGCGGCGAGGTGGAGTACATCATCCAGATCGAGCCGGAGACGCTCGAGGCGATGCTCAAGTCGGGGCAGAAGGTTATCTTCAGCGACGTCCGTCCGGAGTTGCGGGGTTTCCGCGGCTATCGCGTTCAGATCGGCACGGAGAAGCTGCCGCGGACCGAGCTGCCCGAGGTGGCGGCGACGATCGAGACCGCGGCCAAACCGCCCTTGGCGGCGCCTTCGCTGGGCCGTTCGGCGGGGCCGGGCGGCAGTCCCTCGGACGACGCCGACGCGCGCCCCGGGGCGCTGGCCGATCGCGCGGCCGTCGCGCCCCGGCCGTTGGGCGCCTTGCCCATGCCCATCGTGTACGAGGAAGTCCTTCCGCCGGCCCCGCCGTCGCACGAGAACCCGGTCGCGCCGCCGGCCGACGCGAAAGACGACCGTTTCGTGCCGATGCTCGTCACCGCCGGCACGGCCGTCGGCCTTTTTGCCGCGCTGGTGTACCTCGGTTGGATCCACGTCGGCCTGCGGCATCGTTACCAGATGCTGTTGGCCGAGCATCTGGCGCTTTCCGAGCCGCGTGCCGGGGGCACGCCCTGATCTCTGCCTCGCGCGGAGCGTGAGGCGTGCTTTTTCCGCCAGACGACCTAGCGGGGTGTTTTCAGGCCCGGCGGGGCGTCCTACAATCCAGGAATCCCGCTGCGCCGCCCGAAACGTTGGCTTGCCGAGGGCGGCGCGACCTGCCTGCCAACGTGGAATCTCCCTTGGGCAACTCGCATTGTGAGGAGAGCGTCATGGTTCGCATCTTTCGTGCGTGGTTTGGTGTGATGGTTCCGTTCGCGCTATGCGGCTATTCGTGGGCCCAGCCGGCGGCGACGGCCGCGGGCGACGGCCCCGCGCGGTATTTCGCCCATGCGGCGGTCGAGGACGCTCACGGCGTGATCGCGCCATGGTACGGGGGGCTCAACGGGCAGTGCGATTTCCGGGTGCGCGTGGCCGCCGAGACGCTGAAGCGGTATCCCTGGGCGGACCGCCAAACGGCCGTGACGCCCGCGCCGTCTTTCGTGTTCAGCGGGCATTGGGCGATCTCGCCGGAGGGTGAAATCACCCCGACCATCGCGCTGTCGGATTGGGATAACGGCGACCTGGGGCAGCGTTCGGCGTACGTGCTGGGGGGGTTGGTGAACTACTACCGCTACTCGGGCGATCCAGCCGCGATTGGCCTGGTGAAGCTGAACGCCGACTATCTGATCGACTACTGTCAGACGCCTGCGGAGCACCCGTGGCCGAAGTTCCTCATTAGTTGTCCCACCAAGGGCAAGGCCTATGGGCGGGCCAATCCCGACGGGTTCATCCAGCTCGACTACGCGTGTCAGGTGGGCCTGGCCATGGCGGCGGCGTATCGCCTGACGGGCGACCGGCGGTATCGCGACGCGGTGACGCATTGGGCCGACCTGTTGGCCGAGCATTGCGATCATGCGCCCGGCGCGGCGCCGTGGCGGCGCTACGCCAATCCCGGCTGCGCGCCGTGGCCCGACGACCGGATGACCGGCGGCGTGGTGCTCGTGCTCTTGTTCCTGGACGACGTGATCCGCCTGGGCCATACGGGCAAGGACGGCGCGATCGTGAAGGCCCGCGACGCCGGCGAACGCTATTTGAAGGAAACGCTTCTGCCCGCGTGGATGGACGACCCGACCTGGGGTCACCATTATTGGGACTGGGTGAACAACACGGACACGGTGATCCTATCGTGTTTCGCGGCGCAGTACATGATGGACCATCCGGACCGGTTCCCCAACTGGCGCCGGAACTGCCGGAACGTGATGGGGTTGTTTTTCGCCCGGGCGACGGTCCGCCCGGAATCGAGCGGCGGGCCGTACTCCGGCGCGTGGGCCCTGCCGGAGTCGAGCAGTTGCTGCGACACCTCGCTGCAATACCCGACGCAGGCGTTGGCCGCGTTCCTTTTGCGCTATGCCGAGGCGGCCGACGACCCCACGATGGGCGAGGTCGGACGGCGGATGACGATCCTGGGCGGGTACGACGTCCTCGAAAACGGCGTCGTCGAGGACTTGATCGGCGGCGGGGCGCTGGTGAGCAAGACGTGGTTCAATCTGGCGCATCCCTGGCCGATGAAATACGCGCTCGATTGCATCGCGTGGCGGCCGGACCTGTTCGGCGCAAGCCGCGAGAACCACGTCGCGCGGACCAGTTCGGTAGCGACGTCGGTCGTCTACGGCAAGGGACGCATCGAATACGAGACGTTCGCCGATCCGGGCGAGCAGGTGGACGCGCTGCGGGTGGCGTTCGTCCCGCGGTCGGTGACGGCCGACGGGCAGTCGCTGGCCGCCGTCGAGACGCTCGACGCCAACGGGTATACGGTCCGCCCCCTGGACAACGGCGACGCGATCGTCGCGATCCGCCACGACGGGAAGACGCGGATCGTCGTCGAGGGCGACGATCCCCAGAAAATGGCGGACGACGACGCGTTGCAATGCGCCGGCACGTGGGACGCGATCGAGGACGCCGCCGCCTGCTTCCATACGCTGCGCTCGACGGCCGCCGCGGGCAGCGAGGCGGAGTTCTTGTTCGAGGGCAACCAGGTGCGGATCCTTGGGCGGGCGGATCCGGCCGGCGGCAAGGCCGACGTGTATCTCGACGGCGTGAAGCAGCCCGCCGGGCTGGATTGCTGGTGTCCCGAGCGGCGCGACCGGCAGGTGCTCTACTACAAGAACGGCCTGGCCGAGGGGCCGCACACGCTCAAGATCGTGGCGCTCGGGCAGCGGAACCCGGTGGCCGAGGGCGATAACGTGTACGTGGACGGCGTGCAATGGTCGGCGGCCGCGGGGGCGACGGGCTTCGGCTCGGGCGGCGGCGCGGACGGGTCGCAGCGCGTCATCTTCGGGTACGGCAAGCGAGAAGACTATGTGGACTCGCAAGGCCGCGCCTGGCGGCCGGTCACGGAAATCGTCATGCGGATCGCCGCATTGGCCGATCTCGTGCCGATCGCGATGTGGACCTCGCCGCGCGCCGGCGAGATCGCCGGCACGCCCGACCCCGAGCTGTACCGCCATGGCATGCACGGCAACGATTTCTCGATCCATTTCACCGTAAAGCCGGACGCGACGTATTTCGTCCGCATCAAGCTGGCCGAGCTGGCCAAGCCCGACGCGCCGGGCCAATTCGCCACGAGCATCGCCGTGCAGGGCAAGGAGGTCGCCCGGGACGTGGACGTCGCGGCCACGGCGGGCGGATACGGCAAGGCGGTAGACCTTGTGTTCAACGACGTGCGGCCCGTCAACGGCCTGATTTCGGTGCGGTTTTTCAATCCTCATGGACAATCCGCCATGGCCCAGGCGGTTGAGATTGGACCCGGCCGAGCTGAGGATGGGGCGAAGCCGGTCGCTTTTCAAAGACCGTAGGTCAGGGCGTGGCTGATGGAATCAAGGACGGCTCGTGTTGGCCTTGGGGGAGGAAGATCGCGCGGAGGCGCGGAGACGCGAAGGGGAATCACGAAAACGCGAAAGGACGAAAAAACGAAAGGGAGGCCCTCCGTCAGCCGCGTACCCGCGCGTCTCATCCGCGGTTCCTTCCCCTTCCACAAGACACCCCGCCCTTAATGCGCCCTCTGCCCCCGTTTCGCTCCCGCGTCGGGCGAGACAGGTAGATATCCTTGCCGCCCGTGCCAGAGGCGACGACCATGCTTTCGCTGGCGCCGAATCTCGCCATGTCCCGAGTTCGACGCCTACCGCTCGACCCCGCCGAGCCAATCGAGGCCGATGTCCAGGGCGACGGCGGAGTGGGTTAGGGCGCCGACGCTGATGCGGTCGACGCCGGAGCGGGCGATCGCGGCGATGGTGTCCAGGTTTATCCCGCCCGAGGCCTCGAGCTGCGTGGTGGGACAAACCGCGTCGCGCCGGGCCACGGCTTGGCGAAGATCGGCCGGGTTCATGTTGTCGAGCAAAACCAGATCGGGCCCGGCCGGCAAAACCTCGTCGAGCTGCGCAAGCGTGTCCACTTCGATTTCCACGAGGACGCCGGCCCGCAGGCCCTCGGGCACGTGGACGGCGACGAATTGCCGCGCCCGGCGAACCGCTTCGGCGGGCCCGAAGCCGGCGAGACCTCCGGCGCCAGGTAGGGCGTCGTCGGCCAGCTCGCCGACCAGCGCCAGGTGGTTGTCCTTGATCAAGATGGCGTCGTACAAACCCGTCCGATGGTTCCGTCCGCCGCCCTGGCGGACCGCGTACTTTTCGAGCCTGCGCCAGCCGGGCGTGGTCTTGCGGGTGTCGTAAATCCGGGCCTTCGTGCCGCGAACGGCCTCGACGTAGTGGACCGTGAGCGTGGCGATGCCCGCGAGACGCCCGAGCACGTTCAACAGCGTCCGTTCGGCGGCCAGGAGACCCGCCGCGGGGCCCTCGACCCGCGCGAGGCACGCACCGGGCGTCACTCGGTCGCCATCGGCCACCAGGGGCGTCCACACCAACCGCGGCTCGAAGAACTCGACGGTCATCTCGGCGGCCGGCATGCCCGCCACAACGCCCGGCTGTCGGGCGACGACCGCCGCGCGCGCCACGGCCTCCTCGCCCACCAGCGCCCGCGTGGTCAGGTCGCCGGTCTCGCCCAAATCCTCGCGATCCGCCAGCCGCAGCAGGTCCGCCCAATCGGCCGCCAGGCGCGCGTCCCAGTCGATTTGTCGGAAGTCGGGCGTCACATGTGGTACCTCAACGTCGACAGTCTCCGTGCGAAGCCGCAGGCGGCTTTCCAGAATATGCTACAAACCGTCCGCGTTGGGAAGCTCCGCCCGGTATCACCGGCTTGACTACTCGTCGTTCCTCTCCCTCCGGGAGAGGGGATCTCGCCAGCAGCTCGCCCTTGTCCTGCTTGGTGTGGATGGTTTCGCCAATTCCACCGCGCGGGTATAAATCCATTTGGGTTCATCCGACGGAAGGGTGCGCCGTCACGGGTCGCGATGCCGGTGCGGCTCTCGCCGCAGGATTTTTTGAGGCATGGCTCCGGTGTCCAATGGGGACTGTCCCCTTGGATGCAAACACCATTGGACACCGGAGTCATGCCTGCGAAAATCCCGGGGGTCCGGGGGCAGAGCCCCCGCGCATTCTTGAGTTGGATGAACCTCCATGTGTCTGGCAGGGGCTCGCGTGTGTCATGGAAACGAACATCGCCCATCCATTTGTCCGAAAACCCGGAGAACGATCATGAACGATAATCGCGTGGCCGTGGCCATTGTGGGGCTGGGGTTCGGGGCGGAGTTTATCCCCATCTACCAGAATCATCCCCGCGCGTCGATGTACGCCGTCTGCCAGCGCAACGCCGAGCGGCTGGCCAAGGTGGGCGACACGTTCGGCATCGAGCGGCGCTACACGCGGTTCGAGGACGTGCTGGCCGATCCGGGCGTCGATTTCGTCCACATCAATTCGCCGATTCCGGATCACGCCTGGATGTCGATTGCAGCCCTGAAGGCCGGCAAGCACGTCCTGTGTACCGTGCCGATGGCCACCACGATCGAGGAATGCGAGGAGATCGTGCGGCTCGTGAAGGAAACAGGGCGGAAGTACATGATGGCCGAGACGGTGGTCTACTCCCGCGAGTTCCTGTTCCTCAAGGAGATGTACCAGAAGGGCGAGTTGGGCAAGATCCAATACCTCGCGGCGTCGCACCCGCAGGACATGGACGGGTGGCCCGAGTATTGGGAGCGGATGATCCCGATGCACTACGCCACGCACGTGGTCAGCCCTTGCCTGGGCCTGGTGAACGGCCGGGCGGAATACGTCTCGTGCTTTGGCTCGGGCACGGTTCGCGAGGACATCCAGCGGAAGTCGGGCAACCGGTTCGCCGTCGAGTCGTGCCACATCAAGATCAAGGACTCCGACGTGGCCGCGCACATCTGGCGGTTCCTCTACGACACCGCGCGACAATACCGCGAGAGCATCGACGTGTACGGCACGAAGAAGAGCTTCGAGTGGACGCTGGTGGAGGGCCAGCCCCACGTGCTGCACACGGCGAAGAAGCCCGAGCCCGAAATCGCCTCGTTGGTCGAATCGCCCGACTACGCGCATCTCTTGCCGGAGCCGATCCGCCGGTTCACCCGATCGATCCAGGACGCCGGGCACCTCTCCTTCATCCAAGGCGGCGGCCACGGCGGCTCGCACCCCCACCTGGTCAACGAGTTCGTCACCGCCCTGGCCGACGACCGCGACCCCTGGCCCAACGCCGTGCAGTCGGCCAACTGGACCTGCGTGGGCATTTGCGCCCATCAGTCCGCGCTGAAGGGCGGGGAGATTGTGAGGCTGCCGGAGTTCACGGTGGGGTGATAGGGATCAACGGTAGGGTGGCACTAGGAAGCCAACTGAGAATACATGACGCGGAACATGCCAGTACGACTGCCTGGGAAAGGGAAGGCGGACCAGTCTCGGTCGAAACCGTGGCGGCTTTCCGCCGACGGGGCGAAGCCACGTGCCGCAAAGCCACGACGCGCTGTGAGAAACTCGGCGTCCCGTTTTGCCCCTTATGCCTGTTGCCTCATCCACGTCAATAAGCGATCTGCCTGGCCTGGCACGAGGTTTCGTGTCTCGTGCAAAAGACACCCTGACGGGTGGTCTGTTTCTTCGGCCTCAGAGGTCCTTTTTCCCGTCGTTTTGGGGCCAAGTGGCAAGAGATCTCCAGCCGACGGGCGGGTTACGCCGATTTGGCCCAAAGGCGACCCTGCTTTCTTGGGCCGGTTTGCCATAATTTATGTAACACACTCGCCGTGCCTCTCCCGCCATGCGGTGACGCACATCAAGGGCGAGTTTTTTATTGCGCTCCTCCCGATTCTCGCGCGGAGGAGCCTCGATGAGCCGATCGGCCGCCAAGAATCCCTACCAGAAGCCCTGGCGCTCCTGCGCCGATTGTGGGATCGGGTTTGGGCGATCAAGCCGGAGCTTCCGGCGGGCAAGGATTGGCAGCCGCCGGCGCTGCCCGGCAACGGGCATTTGTTTTCAACATTGCTTCTGCTGCGCCACCTGATGAAACACATACCCGCCATCCACGCGTTCGCGTCCGAGTGGCAGACCCGCGTGAACCGACACCTGGCCGCGCCGCCCTCGATGCCAAATGCAATCGACCGAATGGGGCTAAATCCTGACTGGAACCAGCATCCCGCGTGGCTTTGACCGCGGGTGGCGCCGCGAGATTGTGAGGTTGCCGGAGTATATGGTGGGGTGATTTGGATCAACGTAGGGTGCGAGCACGCACCCTACGGGACTGCGCTCGGGCGCCAAAGGTGAAGGGAAAAGGGATAAAGGACAAAGGATACTGCTTGCCGCGTTTCCACCATAGTAGACCGGCAGCGGCACCGCATACGAGCAACGTGATGCTACCGGGCTCAGGAACACTGGCCACGCGGAACCCCTGAAGGTGTCCTGGTTCAGCGTGAAATGGAATTCTTGTGTTGGCGAGTTAGTGAGTTGTAGGGCTGTCTGGTGGTGTTACGTTGATGGAA
>JAFGDS010000139.1 GCA_016931995.1 Pirellulales bacterium | reverse complement strand
GCCCGCTACTTCCACGTCAGCCCCGACGTGTTCGCGTTCTGATCCACCCACGTGTGTGCCACTGGCTCCGCCCGTGTGTCAAGGTCGTTGCCTCTGTGTGTCCCGTACCCGGCCCGCCCCCATTGCGGCCGACGGCCGATCCGCCGCCGTCCGCGTCTTGTCCCGTAGGGACGTCCGACGGTAGCCCGGCAGTTCACTGCCGGGAATCAAGGCCACCCGACCTCGTGTGCGTCCCGTCGGGACGCCCGACATAGGGACCGGACTCCCAGCGATGCTTCCCGCCCCAGCCCGGCGCGATCACCCCCCTATGCCCGGCCGATACACTCCGATCCTCCTCGAAGACCCGTCCCCCCGCCAGGCATCGGCGCCTCTTCCGACACGCTTGCCGAGTCTTGTCGGTGACGATATGCTACCTGTTTGTGGCCGCGAATCTGGGGCGGCGGGCAACCAAGACCGGAGTGGGACAAGGTCTCGCGACGGAACTCGAGTCGCGATTGTCAGGCACGGAGGAACGATCGCATGAACGAGCCAAGCATCATCATTCTTGAATTCGTGGGCGGCATACATGACGGGGCGACGCTCGTTGCGGAAGACCCGTCACGGGGTATCCACCTGGATGTCTGGGATGAGTCGGATCGAGCCATTGCTGTCTTTCGTGATACAAACGGGGGTAGGACGGGCACTCGCTTCTCGGTCCACTCCGATCACATGCACTATCCTCGACACAAATACCCATACCACCAACAGGTCACGATTCATGGTGTCAGGCACATCATGCAGACCGACGTTGAACAGTACGCAGAGCACGAGTACCAGATCACAGATTGCCTTACGCACGACGATGAAGTCCTGATTCGCGCGGAATACGTGGGGTCCTCGAAAACCGCATCGATGTCATGGGGGAGGATTTCCCGTACACTACCTCCCAAGAACTGATCGCCTTGTTGTGGCCGCATCGAACCGTGCTTGGCTGTTGCGCGTTGCACGCCGATCTGCTCGATAGGTTTCTCCGGTACGTTGCGGTTTTTCGTCGCGCGTTTACGAACCGCCATGGCGAACCCCTTCAACTGCACCCTGCATTCCGACCGCGTGAACGCGGGGAGTGAGACGTATTTCTTCCACATGAAGAGAGACGCCGCGATCATCAGCCCCGAAGGAGCGAGCCATGCTAGCCCAGGGCAATGAGCTCGTTGTTACACACAAGTCCATGCGGTTTCGACCCGTAGGGTCGTCTGACGGTAGCCCGGCGATTCATCGCCGGGTAAAGAACCCGGAAGGAGTCGGCTCGTCGCGTAGCGACGCTTGAAGGAGGCCCCAAGGCACAGCATTCAAGCGTCACTACGTGACGCACACGTTCTCGGTTGCCCATGGTCCCGGCAGTAAACTGCCGGGCTACCTTCAACCGTCCCTACGGGACGAATGGTCATCGGCAACTTGTGTGGAACAACAAGGGCGTTGCCCTGGGCTATCGTAGGCCGCCCCCTTGGGACTCCAGGAGCATGTTTCACGCCGCGTTCGGCCGCCACCCTCGCGCGATCTTCGCACGTCTGGTGAAGCTAGGCTTGACCGTCGAGGAGTTCTGAACGGCGGCGCTTCCAGTCAAGACGGCGTCTTCCACGCCGGCGTTCCGTGGTGCGAAGCCGCAAGCGGCCGGCGACGTCGGAAATCGGAGGTCGGAAGTCGGAAGTCGATTCGCCCACCGAATCCCGATCCCCGAATCCCAGTCCCGATCCCCGAGTCCCGATCCCCGAATCCCGATTCCCGAATCCCGAGCCCCGAGCCCCTCACCCTCGGCCGGTCTCGCGCTCGGCTAAGGCGAGCACTTCGGCGAACGGCGTCGCGGCGAAGACACCGAAGAGCGGGTGGCGGCGGAGTTTGGCGCGGCTGGTGGCGGGCGAGGTCAGGCCGCAGAGGAATCGGGCGATCTGACGCGGCAGGGCGAGCGCCTTGTGCCGCTCGGACAGAAGAGCGCGCAGGGCGGCCATCTGCGCGTCGGTGGGCCGCGGCCAGCGTGCGGGCGCGAGCGGCTCGTGCGGCTGGCCTGCGCATCGGCCGCAATGGCCGCAGGGCTCCCGATCCTCGCCGAAATAGGCCAACAAATGCCGCGTCCAGCAGGTCTTGTCGTCGGCCAGATCGAGCACGTGACGCACCCGGGCGACGTCCTGCCGTTCGCGCAGGGCGAACCGCTCGTTGAGCCGGTCGCAAAGCTCCGCCGTGCGCTCGGGCCGATTGCGGACGCGATAGCCCTGCCGCACGCCGGCCGCCTCGACGCGCAGGTCGCCGGACTCTTCGAGGTATCCCAACGCGGCGACGATCCGTTCGCGCGGCTGGCCGATTTGCCGGCCGACCCGATCCACGTCGAGCGTGAACCACGTGCGCCCCTTCACGGCGTGGGCGAAGACGCTCTTGAGAAACTCCGCCCGCGAGGGGTCGAATCGCCCGAGAATCTCCTGGGAGCTTCGCTGCGGCTGGAATTTGTATTCGGAGTAGAACGGGCTGGTCGCCTGCAAAACGTCTTCGAGTTCCAGATAGGCCAGGAGCGTTCGCACGACCAGGTCGCGGACGTCGTGCTCCGCGGAGAGATCGAAGACGGATACGTCGAACGCGTCGCCGCGGCCCAGCACGTCGCCCACCAGTCCGGCGATTGCCTCGGGCGTGGGCGTGTCGCCGTAGGTGAAGTTTTCGAGCGTGACCACGTCGTCGGCCGAGGCCAGCATCTCGCAAACGGCCTGCTTGCCGTCGCGGCCCGCCCGGCCAATCTCCTGAACGTAGCTCTCCAGGCCCTTGGGCAGGTTGAAGTGATACACGTAGCGGATATCGGCCTTGTCGATGCCCATGCCGAAGGCGATGGTGGCCACCACGATCATGCGGTCGGAGGCCATGAAGGCGTCCTGGACCACGTTGCGCTGGTCGGTTTCCATGCCGGCGTGATACGCCTGGGCGTCCCATCCGTGGGCGTGCAGCAGCTCGGCCACCTGCTCGGCCGTGCGCTGCAGCGTGACGTAGACGATGGTGGGGCCCGGCGGACGCTCGCGCAGGCGGGCCACGAGCCGCTCGATCTTCGCGCTGGCGGCGCACGGCGTCACGTGGAGCGTCAGGTTCGACCGGTAGTAGCCCGTGTTGATGATGTCCGATTCGGCCACGTCGAACCCCGCGGCAATGTCGCGGACGACCTGGGGCGTCGCCGTGGCCGTCAGCGCCAGGACGCGCTCGACCCGCAGTTGCTTGGCCAGCCGGGCGATCTTGAGGTAGTCGGGCCGGAAATTGTGCCCCCACTGGCTGATGCAGTGGGCCTCGTCCACGGCCAATAGGGCAATTCGCTGCCGCTCAAGCCGGCGCAGGAACCGCTCGTTCCCCAGCCGCTCGGGCGAGATGTACAACAACTTCAGCCGACCGGAATTCAAGCCGTCGTACACGGCCAGCGTCTCCTCCCGCGTCAGACTCGAATCGAGCCGGGCGGCCGGCACGCCCCGCGTATCGAGGAAGGCAAGCTGGTCCTTCATCAGGGCGATCAGCGGCGAGATGACCACGGTCAGGCCGTCGAGCATCAGGGCGGGCAGTTGGTAGCAGAGGCTCTTGCCCCCGCCGGTCGGAAAGATCGACAACACCGACCGGCCCAGCAACAGCCGGGCAATGACCGCCTCCTGACCTGCCAGAAACCGATCGAAGCCGAAGACCTGCTTGAGCGTCTGTTGTGCGCGCCCCGCGCCGGGCGGCGCCTCGGCCGAGGTTGGTGGATTCAAGGAGTTCATCCGCATGGGTCTCGATCAGTACCAGAAAGAATACATGAACATATGTATAATTTACACAATGAATCGACGCACGCAACCCCCGCCGGTCGAGGGAGGTGAAGGGATCGCGCGGAGACGCGGAGGCGCGGAGAGGGTAGAATGGGAGCCTATCCCAGAATCTGGCAACATCTGTCATGCCGAGCAAAGCGAAGTATCTCAACTCGTGCAAGGTCAAGGAGATCCTTCGCTGCGCTCAGGATGACCCCGGCGTGTGCCACTGGCTCCGCCAGTGCCTTGTTGAGGCACGACGCCCCACCCACCACCAAACCCCCCAAGGACCACCACCATGATCCCTCACGTAAAAACCCTCGCCGTCGCTTGTCTGCTCCTGTCTCCAACGCTCGCCGCCGCGGAAGCGCTTTCCGACCTGGCCGGTCCAATCGAAGGCCGCCGTATGAGGGCAAGCAGCACCGGCCCGCGCGAGACAAACCGCGACCACGCCGTCATCCCGCCGGGCGAAACAATCACGCTGGCCGAGCTGACCGGGCCGGGCGAAATCCTCCACATCTGGTTCACCGTCGCCACCGCCGAGTTCCGCTACCCCGCCAAGACGATCCTGCGGATCTACTGGGACGACAGCGCCGAGCCCTCCGTCCAGGCCCCGCTGGGCGATTTCTTCGCCGTGGGCAACGGCATGCGCACCACCGTGAACTCCACGCCCGTCCAGGTCTCGGCCGAGGGTCGCGCGTACAACTGCTACTGGCCCATGCCGTTTGCGCGCAAGGCGCGGATCACCGTCGAGAATCAGTCGGATAAGACGATGGGCGCGTTGTACTACTACATCGACTGGCAAAAGTTCGACAAGCCGCGGCCCGACGCGTTGTACTTCCACGCCCAATACCGCCAGGAGCGGCCGCACGATCCGGCCCACGATTACACGATTTTGGAAACCCGCGGACGCGGCCACTACGTTGGCACCGTCCTCTCCTCGCACAACGCCTACCACGCCTGGTTTGGCGAGGGCAACGACCGGGTGTTCATTGACGGGGAAGAGACGCCCAGCCTGACCGGCACCGGCACGGAAGACTACTTCAACGACGCCTGGGGCTTCCGACCGTTCAACCACCCCGACGCCGGCTGCACCGTGTTCGAAGGCCGCAGCGTGGACAGCCGCGTGAGCGCCTATCGGTGGCACATCGCCGACCCGATCACGTTCACCACGTCGCTCCGCTTCACGATCGAGAACAAGGGCTGGGTCTTCCGCGAGGACGGCAAGGCCATGCTCCGCTTCCAGGACCGGCGCGACAACTACTCGTCCGTCGCGTTCTGGTATCAGGACAAACCGGCCGCGGACGTGCCGCCCATCCCGCCGCTGGCCCAGCGGGTCGATCCCGAAATCTTCTTCGACAACCAAGGACTGTTGGAGCTGGCCAAGACCTCGGGCGACGCCAAGGCCGGGACCCAATTCAACCGCCCCTCGCTGGGCCGCCGGTTCTTCCGCGTCCGCGCCGCGGGGCCGGGCGCGGCGGTAACGTTTCCGGTCTCCGTGAAGCAGAAGGGCCGGTACAGCATTTCGATCTGGAAGGTGGACATGCCCGACGGCGGCACGTGGCGGGCCGTGCTCGACGGCAAGACGATTGTCCCGCGCCTGGATTTCCACGGTCCCGGCACGTCGTTTGAGGAAAACGGCGAGATGGACGTCGTTCGGCCCGTGACCGAGCGCAAGCTCGGCCTGTTCTACCTCGACCCCGGCACGCACGAACTCCGCTTCGAATGCACCGGCCGCAACCCCCAAAGCCACGTGGCGGGCGGTGACGCGCCAGCCTTCAACCTGGGCCTGGACGCGATGTCGCTGCGGAAGATCGCGTTTGAGAACATGGACCGGTACCTGCCGGATCAGCCGTAAGGCCCATAGGGTGCGTACACTCAACCCTCTCCCGCCTGCGGGAGAGGGGAGGTAGGATGGCGCTGCCCGCACTCCTCACACTCCGTGTGAGGAAAGACCAAAGTACTCGTCACGCTCCGCGTGACGAATACTCACACGGAGTGTGAGGAGTACGATCACGCCCCGTCCGGCCGCGTCATGTACTCCTGCTCGGCCAGGCGGGCCGCCTCGCGCCGCCAGGCTTCCCTCTCGCGCTGCCAGGGCTTCATGCGTCGCGACACGATGAACACTGCCACGAATAACGCCAAAAGAAGGGCACATCCTCCCGCCCACATTTCGATCGCCGCCGCCATGTGCCATCCAGCCCATTGGAGCGCGCCCCCGACGACCAGGATGAGAACATAAAACGCGAGAAGAAACGGCAAGATGAACCAGAGATCATGATCCGTCGACGGTGGCGGATACTGCCTGTGAATGGGTCGGCAGTTGGGCGCCACGATGCCGCCAACCGAGTTGCCCTTGCGCGGCGTGACCGCGAAATGGACGATGCACCAGAGGAACCCGTAGAACAGCGGCAATCCTGACCATTGCCGCCAAAAAAGTGGATTCGAATTCTGAACGCCGAGCGTCCATTGCCAAACGAACGTGACGGCCATGAGAACGAGCCCCAAGGCAAAATACGTGTCCAACCGCCGTCGGTTTGCCCGCCATTCCGCCCAATAGGCCGGATCGTCGGGATCCGGCCGGTCAAACAGCCCCCAGTTCTCCAGCCAGAAACGCTCCCAACCGTGCTGCACGTCCTCGGACAATGCAAACCGAAAAAAACGAATCAACTCGGGCTGTTGCCGGGCCGGGTAGTCGCCAAAGCCGACGCTGAGTTTCTCCCGCGGCGTCCGAAGGAGAAGCGATTCGCGTCGCCAACGGGCCTCGACCACTTGACTCAGACTCACCTGGCGGCGACGGAAGCGGCTGGTCCACTCCACCCGATCCGGGCTCACCGTGAGCCGCCCGCCAAGCCCGGCAATGAAGTAGACGCCGCAGACGCACGCCATGGCGATGGCGAAGGCAGCCCCGAGCCCGAAGAACAGCCAACCTCCGACGCCCGCATCGGGCGCCTCAACAACGTCTGGCGCGACCAGAAAAAGCGACGCGAGCACGGCCATCGAACCGAACAACAGCGTGCCGCCCAAACACGCCAAAAGAGGCCCCCGCGCGACGCGATACGTGTTCGTGGTCATCGTGCTCCCCCGGCGGGCGGTCGAGTGTTGTCAAACGAATCGGGTAACCCGGTAGGGTGCGTGCTCGCACGCACCAAGACCATGAGCGCAAGCACGTTTGGTGCGTGCAAGCACGCACCCTACGCGTTCTCGAACAAACTCTCCATCACCATTTCGCCGCTCGCCCTGCTTCCTTCACCACTTCGGCGACACGCCCTTGGCCAGTTGGGCCAGGCGGCGGCGGTCGAGGAGGTGGAGGCGGCCTTTGGGGGCTTCGCCGACGAGGTGGTCGTCGGCCAGACGGCGCAACACGCGGGAGAAGGTTTCGCTCGTGAGGTTCAGATGACTGGCCACGTGGCGTTTCAGACCCGGCAGGCGGATCGTGCCGTCCGCGGCCGGCTCGGTTTCCAACAACAGCCGGGCGACGCGGCCCGCGGCGTCGCGCAGGACGATGTCCTCCATCAAGCCGACCAGGTGGCGGACCCAGCCGGTCAGCCCGGCCAAAAGGCCCAAGCACAGCCCATGATCCTCGGCCAGCGCGCGGCGGAGCGGATCGGTGGGCAACACGGCGCAGGTGGTCGCGGTGAGCGTCTCGACGGACGCGGGGCAGGCGAACCCGCCGATCGCGGCCACCTCGGCGAACGTTCCGCCCGGGCCGACCAGGTGCAGCACGTGCTGCTTCCCCCCGCCAGCCATTGTGAACACGCGAACCTGCCCCCGCCCGACCACGAACGCCCCGGGGCACGGGTCGCCCTGGCGGAAGACGACCTTGCCCTTCGGATAGCTCCGCACGACGGCCATCGTGGCCAGCCGGCGGAACGCCCGATCGTCCAAGCCCGAGAAGAGCTTGCAGCCGTGCAGGATGTCCGCGACGTTCATGGGCATGAGGCAGTCGTCCTTTTGTGCATGGGCGCCCCGGGCTTCGCAAACCCGCGTTGCCCTTTCCCAAACCAACACCCGCACCACGTCGGGGGGGATTGCGGCGTTTTTTTTCCGGCGCTTGATCCAGGTCAAGGACCTGGACACTTCCGGGGCATAGGATAGGGTGAACGGTCGGTATTGTCCACCGTGGGGAGGAAAGGGCCTTCCAACGGGTCTCTTGCGAAAAGGAGTCACGACGGTGTATTGCTATCAATGCGAACAGACGGCCGGGGGCGCGGGCTGCACGCGCGCCGGGGTTTGCGGAAAAGACGCGCAGACGGCCGCACTTCAGGATTTGCTCGTTTTTGCCGCCAAGGGGATCTCCCAATACGCCCATCGGGCGGCCGTGCTGGGCCGGCGCGACCGCCAGATCGACGTCTTCGTGGCCGAGGCCCTGTTCGCCACGGTGACCAACGTCGATTTCGATCCCGCCCGGCTGGAAGAAACGCTCCACGAGGCCGCCGCCGTGCGCGACCGGGCCCGGACGCTCTATGCCGACGCCTGCGCCGCCGCGGGCAAGTCGCCCGACGCGCTCGAGGGCCCCGCCGCTTGGCAGCCGGCCGCCGATCTGGCCGGCCTGACCGCCCAGGGCGACGCCCTCTCCATCGCCGGCCGCAAGGTCCAATTCGGCGAGGACGTGACGGGCCTCCAGGAACTCATCACCTACGGCCTGAAGGGCGCCGCGGCCTACATGGACCACGCCCACGTGCTCGGCAAGGACGATCCGGCCATCTACGCTCTGTTCCACGAAGCCCTCGACTTCCTGACGCGGACGAATCCGACGACCGACGAACTCGTGGGCTGGGCGCTGAAGACCGGCGAGCTGAACCTCAAGGTGATGGAGCTGCTCGACGCGGCCAATACGGGCGCGTACGGCCATCCCGAGCCGACCGAGGTCCGCGTCACGCCCGTCGCCGGCAAGGCCATCGTCGTCTCCGGCCACGATTTGAAGGATCTCGAGGAGCTGCTCAAGCAGACCGAGGGCCGCGGCGTGAACGTGTACACCCACGGCGAAATGCTGCCGTGCCACGGCTATCCGGGCTTGAAGAAGTACAAGCATCTCGTGGGCAACTACGGCGGCGCGTGGCAGGATCAGCAGAAGGAGTTCGACGTCTTTCCCGGCGCGATCCTGATGACGACCAACTGCATCCAGCGCCCGCGCGAGACGTACCACAACCGGATCTTCACCACCGGCCTGGTCGCATGGCCCGGCGTGACGCACATCGGCCCGGACCGCGATTTCACGCCGGTGATCGAGGCGGCCCTGGCCGCGCCCGGCTTCGAGGCCGACGCGCCGAAGAAGACCATCACCGTGGGCTTCGGCCACAACGCCGTGTTGGGCGTGGCCGACAAGGTGATCGAGGCCGTGAAGAAAGGCGCGATACGCCGGTTCTTCCTGATCGGCGGTTGCGACGGCGCGAAATCGGGCCGCAACTACTACACCGATCTGGCCCAGCAGGTGCCCGACGACTGCGTCATCCTGACCTTGGCCTGCGGCAAATACCGCTTCAACAAGCTGGATTTCGGTCACGTCGACGGCATCCCGCGGCTGTTGGACGTGGGCCAGTGCAACGACGCCTACTCGGCGATCCGCATCGCCGTGGCCCTGGCCGAGGCCTTCGGCTGCGGCGTGAACGACCTGCCGTTGTCGTTCATCCTGAGCTGGTACGAGCAGAAAGCCGTGGCGATCCTGCTGACCTTGCTGCACCTGGGCGTGCGCAACATCCGCCTGGGCCCGACCCTGCCGGCGTTCGTCACGCCCGCGGTGTTGGGCGTCCTGGTGGACCAATTCGCCATCGCCCCGATCACCACGCCGGAGGCCGACCTGCGGGCCGCGCTGGCGTAGAGCTTGATCCGCGTGACGGCCAGAACGTCGGCGGCCTTGAGCACGTCGTCGAGGCCAATGGCGGACCGCTGGGCGTGGTTGTGGCCGGGGCCAACGTCCACGACGGCCTGTTGTGGTACCGCCGCCAATACCGACTGGAGCTTTTGAGATAGTTTCTTAGAGCCTATCCTAGAACCCTCGCCCTCGCCGCAAGTCATCCTGAGCGAAGCGAAGGATCTCGTTGGCGTTTCAGGAGTTCAGAT
>JAFGDS010000138.1 GCA_016931995.1 Pirellulales bacterium | reverse complement strand
GATGGCCATGGAGAGCGCGCCCTTGGTGGGCCGGGTCGAGCCGTCCAGGGCCAGCTCGCCGACGATCGAGTAACCGTCGAACACGTCGGCGTCCACTTGCCCGCTGGCCGCGAGGATGCCCAGCGAGATCGGCAGATCGAACGACGCCGCCTGCTTCGGCAGTTCGGCCGGGGCCAGGTTGATGACCACGCGGGTTTGCGGCCGCTGGAAGCCGGAGTTCACAAGCGCGCGCTCGACGCGATGGGTGCTCTCCTTCACGGCGGCCTCGGGCAGGCCGACGAGGATGGTCTTGGCCAGTCCGGCCGGCGAGACGTCCACCTCGACCTCAACCGGCACCGCCTCGATCCCGACCAACGAGAACGTCTTCAGCTTCGCCAGCATTGCTCGCCCCCGGCTTGTCTTTGAACCCCCGGGCGTTTCAAGACGCCCAAGCCATGCCGGCCAGCATACCCCATTGGTGGGTCAGCGGCAAGGGGGCGGGCTATCGCATGTTCCGATTCGTCCGTCGCCATTTACCCTGTGGCCCGGCCGCCCTCGGAGAAGCGCTATCGTAACGCAGAGCGATCCGGGCGGTGCCATCGTTCGCCGGTGTCGCGTTCTTATCGCCGGGCGGGCATCGGTTCTGGCGGACCCTGCAACCTGCCGCCGGCGCTACTTCCCCTGTCTTTCGGGCGGGCCCATCCAGCGGGCTTTGGCGGGGTCGCGCTCGACCACGGGGGCGTCGGTCAGCTTCTGGGGGAGGCTCGTGACGTAGCCCGGCACGCCTTGGGCCACGTCGAACACCTCGATCATAAAGGCGTCGGGCATCGCGCCCGGCACGCCCGTCTCGTAGTGGTCGCCTCGGTCGAACATCAACCAGTCGTACCACATCAGGTCGCTCCACTGCGGATTCGTGGCGTAGGCGTACCACACGCGAACCATCCGGATCTTCGCTTTGCTTTCGATCTTCGCCGTGTAGTAGTTGGCGTTGCCGCGGCGCTCGTGCGCCAGTTCAGTGATCCGCGTGATGGGTCGCTTGTTGAACACGTGGGCGACCCACATCGTGAAGTCGATGAACTGCTTTTCGTCCAGGTTGGCGTGGTGGTAGTTCGGAATGACCTCGAGCGTCATGGGCCGGCGGAGGCGCTCCTGCATGAGGTTCACGTTGAACATCTTGTAGCCGCCCTCGTTGGTCGCGCCGATGTACAGGACGGGCACGTGGACCTGTTCCTGGAAAAAGGCGTGGTGGAAGCTTAGATGCCATTGGATCTGGTCGGTGCGGTGGACGCCCTCGTTGCCCATGATGACCACGCCGGCCACGCGGGGGTCCATGGCGGCGGCTACCGTGGCGCTGCGTCCCCACTTGGAATGCCCTCCGACGACGGCCTTGACCGAATCGAGCTTCAACACGTCTTGAATCACGTCCATCGCGCGGATGTAGACCAGGGCCAACTGGCAGTTCATGTTGTAGTAGTTCTTGCCCGTCTTCTTGCGCATGCGGTCGAGGACGGCGATATCCACTTCGCGAGGGTGATCTTTGGTCCCGACGTGCAGGCCAGAGAGGACCAGGGTGGGATAGCCGGTCTTGGAGGCGATGGGCTCGCCGTAGACGGCCACGTGTGTCGGATGGGCAATCAGGCAGGTACCGGCGACGATCACGGCCTTGCCGCGGCGCTCGGGCGATTGGTTGACCGACTCATCGGCGGGGGCGAAGAGGTCGAACGTGTGGAACCACGTTTCGTCCTCCAACCGGATGCTCTGGAATCGGCCCGTCACGTGGCGGAGCTTCTTCGACGGATCCGTGTCACTCGGGACAATCTCGTCGGAGAGGATGGCCAGTTCCATGGGAACCAGATCTTGCCGAACCAGGGGGTACAGCTCCCGCGGCTTGGGGACGTCGCGCGAGGCCTCCTCGAAGTTGAACGGCGTCGCGGCCGGCTCGTCGGCGCGGGCAGTTGCGACCGGGCCCGAAGGAGCCGTCGCGAACGCGCACATCGCGGCCGCGAGGAGGACGATGCGTGTTTGGGGGCGTTTCATGGCGGATACGGTCTCTTGCGTGGGGTGTTTGGGAAGCACTTGACTACGGTTCAAATTTGTTTCAAAGCCGCGGAGATGAGCGCGGCGACCCGTTGGCCGGAGAGGAGCATTCCGCCGAAGATGGGTCCCATCCGGGGCCCGCCCAAGGTGGCGGAGACGCTCATTCCGGCGATCCAGAGCCCCGGAAAGACCTCGCCGGCGCGGTCGACGACGAACCGTTCTCCGAGCGGGGCGTTCATGGGGCCTTCGCCGCATTCGGCCGCGTCGCCGGTCAGCAGGCGGCGTTTTCTCAGGGCCTGGACGAGCGCGGCCTCGTGGCCCGTCCCATCGAGAACGGCCTTGGCCGACAAGACGATGGGATCGACCGGCAGATTCTCGGCGATCAGACTGCGATTGATGACGACCCCCGTGACCCGCTGCTGGCTGACGCACACGTCTTCCACGATGGTGAGATTCAAGAGCGTCGCGCCAGCTTGGACCGCGTTCCAGCAGAGTCCGGCGCCGAGTTCGACGGCATCGACGGCATACAGGCCGTCGCGGCCCTGCTTGGCGCGAATGCCCATTTCGCGGAGCAGCGGGACCGCCTCGTCTTGAACGACGGCGACGTTCATGCCCATGCCCCCGCCCCAGACGCCTCCGCCGGGCGAGAGCCGCTTTTCGAGAATGGTCACTTTGACGCCGGCCTTCGCGAGGAGATGCGCGGCCACCAAACCCGAGGGGCCGGCGCCGACGATGGCCACGTCGCTCGTCAGACAGTCAAGCAGCGTGCGGTGGTATGCGTCAATAATGGTTTTCGAGATTTCCACCTCGTTCAAGGGCGTCATCCTCGCGTTCCTTTCGGCTTGGATTGCGTCATGTGCATGGTGATGGGGCGCCGCTCATCGAAGAATGAACTTGCCCCGGTAGGTTTGGTAATCCTCTATTGTAGACTTGTGAATGGCGACCAATTCGTCGGGCATTCGCGAGGGGGCGAAAAACCGGAGCTCCGAACCCTCGACGCCGTCGGCGCGGGGATCGCCTTGCCATCGACGCACGAGGAAGGCGATCGAGAAACACTGGATTTCATCCCCGTTGGGATAGGCGAACTTCTGCGACGGGCCGGAATACAGCCCCATCGGCTCCGCCTCGAGAACGACGAGCGACGTTTCCTCGGACACTTCGCGTTTCAGCGCGTCCAGCGCGGTCTCGTCCAGCTCCACGCTGCCCGACGGAAGGCACCATCGAGGCATGTCCGTGCGTCGTTGGAGCAGGATCTCGCCTTGCGGATTGGAGATCAGGGCCCGAACGCCCGGCAAAAGCATCGGGCGGGAGCCGACCAACGGCCGCATGGTTTTGATGTAGTCGTTCATGACTAGTTGTAGGCCAGTCGCGTTTTCTCGTCGGTCAGCGTTGCCTCGAGCCACGCCGCCCAATGCGGTGCGTTCCACGTGCCCAACTGCCCGTGCGTTTGATAGTATTTCTCGGGAATCGGATGCGTTCCAACGACAACCTCCAAGGCATACTTGACGCGTAGGAGATCGCGGAATGACTTGATGCGCGGGCAGGGAGGGTAGCCAACGAGCAATCCGGTCGCCAGGTGAACGATCTCGGCTCCATTGGCTTTCATCTCGGCGGGCGCGTATTCGACGTTTCCGCCCGGACAACCACCACACGTGGTGTAGCCAACCAGTTCGACGTCTTCGCCTTGATAGCGACTGAACGCGCCTTCGCGGTTTGTCAACGCGCGGAGGCACTTTCCACCCGCACAGGCGTGATAGCGGTCGCAGATAATGATACCTATTTTCATTTCGTTCCCTACGCGCCGGTTTGGGAGGACGCCCTTCGCAGAATCGTCGTGCCGACGGAACATCCCAAATGACGGGCAATAATCGGGCATTTGACGCGCAGGAGGAACCAGATCGGCCGGGTCGAGCCCGCCAGCGTCTCGTAGTTTCCTTGTCCTTTGGAGATAATCAAGTCCGCCCGCTCGAAACGCCGGCGGAAGGCGTCGCTGCAATCGTCGAGAATCGTCCCCGGCGCGTCGGAGCCGTTGTCGATCACGTTGACGACCTCGGCGAGGCCCACGTAGCGGGCGTCCTCGATCGTGGCGTCGTTGATGACGGGCTTGCCCCGAACGGCCACCGTCAGCTTCTCTCGCGGTAGCCGCTCCAGAAGCAGCCGATCGAAGACGATCTCACCGGCGTTATCCGCGAGATAGAGGATCTCGTCGGCTTCCTCGACCGCCCGCGCGAACTCGGCGATCGAGCAGTCCAGCGGCGCGTCGACGCACTCATCGAGGCTCGCGAGCATCTCCTCTTCGGTAAGATGGGTCTTCACCGCGAGATCCATGACGTTTCCCGCGATGGCCAGGCGCACGGCGAGTTCGAGGGGATCCGCGGCGCCGGCGACCCGGGCGGCGCAGGCCGGGTAGAGGCTCATGGCCGCGTCGTTGAGCCGCCGCTTCTGCCGCGCGTAGGGGTCGGACGTGTCCGTCAGCTCGCGGATGCGTCGATGGATGATCTGCGCCATGGCGGCCGGCGGCCGCCGGAAGTCCATGGCCGCCATGCTCTCCAATGCGGTCCGGACAATCGTCTCGTGGACGCGTTCGTCTTGGGTGGTGCAACGGACCGAGTGCAGGGCTTGGTGAAGCAGGCAGGGGACGCAGTCGAGGAACGTCTTCATGGATGCCGCGTCATGCCTCCTTTTTGGGCGATACGACTCTCGGGAAACGCCACGTCTCACAATTCGACGACAAGGCTGCCCGCCTTGGGGCCGGGGACCTGGTCGTAGACCGCGTGAATTTGGAACACAACCACGCCCTTGAAGCGTTTGCCGGGGCTTTTCTTCTGCAATCCAGTCTGGGCGAGATCGTAGCGTGCCCCCTCGGTTTCGTAGGCGGCCGTGCCGGTCAGTTTCCACGAGCGTTCGGTCGCGGGGTCGTAGGCGGCCAGGCACATCCGGCCCGTCGATTGCACGTTGGCGGCGGTGGCCTTCATGAACATGTCGCCGATCACGAGGCTCCGCTCGTCGATCCACCACACCTGCCGCATGGGGGCGACGTTGGGGACGCCCGAGGCGTCCGCCGTGGCCATCCAGCAGAGTTGGTGGTTCCCGAACATGGCTTTGATTTCTGGCGCGATCATGCTGCTCCTCACGGATTTTTCAATTGTCAACACGAACAATGATATCAAACGCCGCCGCGTCTTTCCAGGGTCGCCGGCGGGAGTCAGACGCGACGCCCGACGATCAGGAAGACCGGAAAATCCCGCGTTGCGCCTCCGACAATGGGCTTTCGGATCACGTGGGCCGTCGCGTCCGTCACGTCGACGAACCCGACGCGGCGCAGATGGTCTTTGAATGCGCGCCGGTCGAAACCGTGATGGTGAACGTGTCCGTTCGCCTCGGGACCGTGGAAAACGCCCGGCTCCTCGTCCAGATCGGCGATGGCCAGAAAGCCGCCTTGCCGCAACATCTGGTGGAACGCCGCCAGCAGCGCGTCCAGCCGCTCGACGTGGTGCGCGACCATGTTGGCCGCGATCAGGTGATAGCGCGACTCGGGCACGGGATCGCGCTCCAGATCGAGCATCATCGCGCGCATGCCCCGCAGTCCGCCGGAACGTATCTTGTCCTCAAGAATCCGAATCATGCCGGGCGAGCTGTCGGCCCCCGCGACGCTCCGGACGCGCGGAAGCAGGAAGAGCCCGAGTAGTCCCGTGCCGCATCCGTAGTCGAGAACGTCCATTTGTTGGGTGGACCGCACCTGGCGGAGAATCGCCTTGCCGACCGCCTCGGCCAGTTCCAGCCGGCGCGGCTCCTTATCCCACGTGGCCGCGGACTGGTCAAAATGGTTGGTATCGACGTCGGCCATGGTCGCAAGCACAAGACGAAAGACGGGGCGCGCCTCCCCGCCGCCGTTTTGCAACGGGGAAACCGCCATTGTGCAACGGGGAGTCGAATAGGGCAAGCGCGCCCGGTTCGACGTTGCGTATCCCAGCTATCGGGGGGGAATGTCGGACCGGCGGTTTCCCTGGCGGGGCCGCCCCGCAATAATTCACCCGGTTGCCGCGTTAGGGAGGCGCGGGGGCGTGTCGCGCGCTGGCGAACCGGAACGCACGCCGCCGTCCGGCCGTCAGGGCTGGACTCGTCGAGTCTCTTTCTTGTTCAATGTCTATTCAGGGTGGTGGCGAACGATGGGAAGACGCGCGTTGGGCGGGCATGGCGGGAGTCTTTCGCGGTTTGCGCGAAGCGGCGGAGTCGTGCTGGCGCTATGGGGCGGCGCATTGCTGTTGGCGGCCGCGCCGGTTCAGGCGGGCACCATACGCGACGATCTGGCCGACAGTCAGTACACGAGCCTGGCCGGCCTCGCCGCGTTTGCCTCCGTGGGCGAATTCCAATGGACGGCTTCCGGAAGCAACTACTTGGCCTCGGGCACACTCATCGACGAACAGTGGGTTCTGACGGCCGCCCACGTCGTCGAGGATATCGACTCCAGCAACATCGGAACCATGACGTTCACGCTCGGCAGCGCGACCTACCGCGTGGTGGAGACCTATTACAGCAGCGACTGGACCGGCAACACGAGCGACGGCGGCGACATCGGCCTGGTGAAGCTCGCGACGGCGATCGCCGACGTCGTGCCCGCCAGCCTGTACGAACAAACGGACGAGCGCTACCAGATCGCCACGGTCGTGGGCTACGGTTCGACCGGCACGGGCCTGACCGGGGCGGTTCTGTCCGCGGGAACGAAACGGGCCGGCACGAACGTGATCGGGTTGGGAAGCGCGCTGGCGGGTATCCCGTGGTCGGGCGGCGGAGACGACACGATGCTCGTCGCCGACTTCGACCAACCTGGAGAAACCGGCGATCCGACCACGGACCTGGCCGTGGCCACCGACCTGGAATACTGCGGCGCGCCGGGCGACAGCGGCGGGGGCTGGTTCATTGAAGAGGACGGGCAATACTTCTTGGCGGGCGTGACGTCCTTCCTGGTCCACAATCCGGCAAATCCCGAGAATGCCATGTACGGCGACATCTTCGGCGCCACGCGAGTCAGCTCGTACCTGGACTGGATATTTCAATACGTGGATCTCTCCGAGCCCCCGCCGGGCGACGCCGACGGCGACGGCGACGTCGACGAAGAGGACGCCGCGGCCGTGGCGGCCCATTGGCTCTGCAGCGGCGGCTGGGCCGAAGGCGATTTCAACGGGGACGGCGTCGTGGACGATTTGGACCTGGCGATTCTGGCCGCCAATTGGAGCGAGGGCGAGCCGCCCGGTTCCGTTCCCGAGCCCGCGACGCCGGCGCTGCTGGCCGCCCTGTTTGCGGCGGCGCTGGCGCGACGATGGACCACGCCCCACCCAACGGAAGGGCGTCCGTGAGCTATACTTGCATAGCTTCTTGTTGCCCTTATTCCTTGCGTCTTTTCTTGCCCGCGCGACGACGTCGGTCGCGTTGTCGGGCGACCTTTCGGGGGAAAAACCACCATGAGACACGCGACGATCCCGTTCGTTGCCGCGGCGCTGTCGGCGTTCCTTGCGGCGGATCGCGCTTGTGGCCAGGGCGGGTGCCGCAACGGGACGTGCCCCACCGGCGCCATCGTGCCGGCCGTGCCGGTCGAGGCGAGCGTCTCCTTGCAGCAAGACCTGGGCCCGCTGGAGAAGAAGATCGTCGAGATGGAGAAGGCCGCGCTGGAGAAGTGGTACGCGGGCGATCCGTCCGCCTACATCGCGATGATCGACGACGACATCGGGTACTTCGAGCCGATTCTCGACAAGCGATTGGACGGCCGCGAGCCCCTTAGGAAGATCTACGAGGCTCTCCGCGGAAAAGTCCGTGCCGAAAAGTTCGACATGCTCAACACCCGCGTGCAGGCCACCGACAACATGGCCGTACTTTCCTTCAATCTGATTTCCATCGAAGGCGGGGTGCCCTTCCGGTGGAACTGCACGGAGGTCTTTTCGCCCGACAAGAGCGGCCAATGGAAGCTCGTCCATTCCCATTGGTCGCAGACGAAGCCCCCGCAATGCGGCCGCTAGAGCGCCCGGAGCGTCTTCCGGAGCGCCGGCGACGGTCCCCGCGTCTCTTGCGCGGCATGAGCACGAGGCTGTCCACGTCTCGCTTCCTTCCGCCTACTTCTCGGGCTGCGACTCCATGGCGCGGAGTTTGTAGATCAGCGCGCGGCGGCTGATGCCGAGCCTGGCGGCGGCGTGGGTGCGGTTGTTGCGGCACTCCTCGAGCACGGCCAGGATCGTCGCCCGCTCGACTTGCGAAAGCCGGCCTTCGCCGGGCGTCGAGTCCGTCGGCGCGGCCGCGGCGAGCTTGGGCGGGAGGTGCTCGGGCAGGATTACGTCGCCGCGGCACAGCAGGCACGCCCGCTGGATCGCGTTGCGAAGCTCGCGGACGTTGCCCGGCCACGGATGGGCGAGAATCGCGTGGGCCGCCTGGGGCGACAGCCGCGCCGGTTTGCCGGCGAACTCCTCGGCGAATTGCCGCGCCAAGGGCAGCACGTCGTCCGCCCGCTCGCGCAAGGGCGGCACCGCCAGCTCGATCACGTTGATCCGGTAGTACAAATCCTCGCGAAACAGGCCCTCGGCCACCGCCTCGGCCAGATCGCGGTTCGTGGCGGCCACCAGCCGCGTATCGACGCGGACCGGCGCGTCGCTGCCCACCGGCGTGACCTCGCCCGACTCGATCGCCCGAAGCAGCTTCGGCTGCAAGTGCGGAGGCAGCTCGCCGATCTCGTCCAGCAAGAGCGTGCCGCCGTCGGCCGCGCGGAAGAGTCCCTCCCGCGCGGTCGTCGCGCCGGTGAACGCGCCTTTGGTGTGGCCAAACAGTTCGCTTTCGATCAGCGACTCGGGCAGCCCGCCGCAGTTGGCGGCCACGAGCGGCCCGGCGGCGCGCGGGCTCAACTTGTGCACGAGCCGGGCAATCACTTCCTTGCCCACGCCGCTTTCGCCCAGGATGAGCACCGGCGCGTCGGACGCGGCCACCACGGCGGCCGTGCGGACGGCGTGGCGCATGGCGGCGCTGCGGCAGACCAGCTCCGGCGGAAGACCGGCCGGCAGGGCCGCGTCGGGTCCGCTTCCCGTGGCCCGCGGACCCAACGCGTCGCCGATCGCCGCCGCCAGCTCGTCCAGATCGACCGGTTTGGCCAGATAGTCGTCCGCCCCGCTTTTGACCGCGCCGACCGCCTCGCGCAGGTCGGCATGAGCCGTGATGAGGAGCACCGGCAACCGCGCCGAGAGTTTGCGGATCTCGGCCAGGGTTTGGATGCCGTCCATGCCCGGCATGCGGACGTCGAGCAGGACCATGTCGGGCGGCCGTCGGGCAAACGCCGCAAGCGCCTCCTCGCCCGAGGCCGCTTCCTCGAACGCGTACCCCAGCGCCGCGACGAACTCGCCCAATAGTCTCCTCTGCGGCGGCAGGTCGTCGACGATCAGGATGGTTTGCGGGCGGTCGTTCATCGCTGGGCGTGCGTGGGAAGGTCCATCCAAAACACCGAGCCGCCGCCGGATCGGGGGCGGTAGCCGGCCAACCCGCCGTGGGCGGCGACGATCCGGCGGACAATGGCCAGGCCAAGGCCCGTCCCGTCGGGCCGCGTCGTGTGGTACGGCACGAAGAGCGCCACGACGCGGTCCGCCTCGACGCCCGGCCCTCGATCCGCCACCTCGAACCGGCACCGTCCATCATGGCCCCGGACGACGCCGATTTCAACCGCCGTGCCCTCCGGGGCGAATTGGACGGCGTTCTGGATCAGGTTGAACAGAGCCTGACGGAGCATCTCGCGATCGGCCCAAACGGCGCGCGCGTCCGCGCCCGGCGGCGTCGCGGCGGCCACGAGACGCAACGTTTTGGCCTCCAGGTCGGGCTGGAGCAGCGTGGCCAATTCGGCCACCAGCTCCGCCGGATCGACGGGCGCGCACGACGGCGCGCGCGGCCGGGCAAAACTCAAAAACTCGTTGATCCGCGACGTGAGCCGGTCGCATTCCTCGACGACCGCCCGGGCACGGTCTTGTTGTTCCGGCGAGTCAAGTCCCGAGGCCAACTGCTGCGACCAGCCGCGGATGAGCCCCAGGGGATTGCGGGTTTCGTGGGCCAAGCCCGCAGCCGCCTGGGCCAGCTCGCCCAGATGCCGGGCTTCGCTCTCCAGCAGCTTCGTCCGCCCCCGCGCGGCGGCCAGCCGCACCGTCGCGGCCCAAACCGCGGCCACGCAGCCCAGCACGAGCCCTCCGGCCAGCGCCAGCGCGATCCGCAGACGCGCGGCGCCTCCGATCTGCGCGTCCGCGCGGGCGCGATCCAGCAAGAGCGATATCTCGAACGCGCCGCCCCGGGCCAGGGGACCTTCGTCGTCGGCCGGGTCCTGCTGCCATCGCCAACCGCGGCCACGCCCTGGCGGTGGACCGGCCGTGGACGCCTGAAGCTCGAACCGCTCGACGCGCAAGAGGCCCTGGGGCTCCCAATGCACGCCCGGCTCGCGCGGCGTCCCGTTTTCGAGCAAGGTGACGTCGCCCGCCGAGAGCAGGACCCCGCCGTCCGCGCCAGATAGGACCACGGCCAGGACGTTGTCCGTGCTGGCGACGCCGTCAAGCACGCCTTGAATCTGATCCTCGAAGAATCGCCCCAGCCGGCGGTGTGATTGGACGCCGCCGACCAGGGCACTGGCCAGCGAGTCGGACTGTTCGACGAGCGACTGGTGAGCCTGCTGATATTGGTGGCCGTATTCGTGGAATTGCCATCCGGCCCAAGCGGCCCAGGCAGCCACCAGCACGAGACCAGCTATCGGATACTGCCACCGCATCGTGTGCCGTCCGGTTCCGTCATCCTGAGCACAGCGAAGGATCTCGCCGGCTTTGGGGCACACGAGATGCTCCGCTTCGCTCGGCATGACGTTTGGGGAACGGTGGACTTGGGTGGCACGCTCTGAGGAACGAAGGGCGTGGTCGATACGACCAACCACGGCCTTCGCCGCGCTCAGAACGTGCCACCCGACTGTCATTCATTTTACCGGCGCGGCCGGCGGTTGGGCATTGTCGCAGATGCCGTCGCCGTTGGCATCGACGAAACCCCAGCCCATGCCGCGCCCGGGTCCTCGGCCGTAGCCATAACCGGGCCCATAGCCGCGTCCGAAGCCTTGGCCCGGCAGGCCCCAGGCGGGCCCGCGGCCCATGCCTCGCCCGCCGCCCCAAGCCGGTCCGCCGCCACGTCCATAGCCATAGCCCGGCCCACGTCCGTAGCCGTAACCCGGCCCACGCCCATAGCCGCGTCCCGGACCGCCCCAGGCCGCGCCGCCCGCGGCGGGCGGCGCGGCCCAAAGTTGCTGGCGGATCGTCTGCACCTGGGCCGTGAGCTGGTCCACGCGAGCCTGGTCGGGCTCGGCAGCCGACCGGGCCTCGAACAAGTCGGCCAGCGTCCGGTGCATCTGGACCTGAAGCTCCCGCGGACTCGGCTTGGCGGCTGGCGGGGCCGCCTCCTGCTGGGCAAACGCCCAACTCGCCGTCAACAACGCCACCACTAGTGTAAGGATAGCTTTCATCGCGTACACCCTCCTTCTTGGTTTTCGAGACGCCCTGCAAAATCTGCACACCACACGGCACGCCGCCCGCACGTTTTTTCACGGCCCGTTTGCCGCAAGGGCCCGTAAAAGACCGGAATCGCGAGGGCATCTCGGGGTTCTTGGCCGCGAATCCAGCCTCGTGTGTGCCACTGGCTCTGCCAGTGCACGTGCGAGCGATAGAAGAGCCGTGCAAATCGAGTGCCAAATACGACTGCAAGGGAGTTCACGGCGAGTCCACGCAAACGTGGACACAGCGACCGGCTCCGCGACTCTGCGTCTCCGCGCGAGACAAGAAACGTCGGATAGCCTCGCGCGGAGACGCCAAGACGCGGAGAAAGGCCGTGCTTGTCGGAACACCGCGCGCAACAAGACCGGGATAGAAACCGTCCGAATGCGTTCTCGAATTCCGGCGGAACCCGACCTACAGCTTCGCTCGCGATCACAGGGCAGCTATTTCTTCGACACGACCACTTCGCGATAGAGCAGCTCGACGATGGCGCCGATCAGATCGGCGTGGTGGCTTTCCAGGAGGAGGGCGAGCTTTTCCTGCAACTGGCGGCGGCGGTTGATGTCGCCGATGGTTTGGAGGGTGCCCTCGGACGTGAGGGGGCCGCCGGCGCCAAAACGGCTGTAGAGGTCCTCGAAGTCGGTCGCGGTCCACCCGGCGAACAGCTCGGGATGCGCCTGGAACGTTTCGTCCACGGCGGGATTTGTGTGGACGTCGAACGGTCGGCCGGACGGCGGGGCGGGGCGGAGGAGGAACTCGGCCACGGACACGTCGAGCCCTTGAGCCAGGCGGTGCAGCGTCCGGGCGTGCGGCTTGTGGCGGCCGTCGAGAATGGCCGACACGGTCCGCCGATCCAGGCCGGTTTTCTGGGCCACGTCCTGCAAGGAGAGGCCCGCCTGGGCCATCACCCGCCGCAGGTTCTCGCCCACCTGTTCGCCCATCGCGCACGCCCTCGAAAATTCCGGGACTGTGTAGAGTCTTGTGCCAAGGGAGTCGGTTCGTGCGTCGAAGGGGGACTGTCCCCTTTTCGCCGACACGAAAACTGCCTCAGTCCCCGAAATCCGGTCGGCTCACCCGGCCAACCGCTTGACGAATCAATGAACGCATGTATACTATACGCCCATGCGGTTCGTCAAGCGGGTTTGCCCTGATTTTGACCGGTCGGACGGGTTTTCCAAGGAGAACCGACAATGGGGGATTGGCCGAGACGAGCGGTGAGGGCCCCGGGCGGGTTGCGGGGCTTTCGGGCGGGTTTTTCGGGGGGAACGGCCCGGTGGGGGCTCTGCGGCCGCGTGGGGCCGCCGTGCGAGCCGTCGGTGCGGTTTCGGGTTTGGATCGTCCGGTGCGACCGCTGGCGGCCCCGCAGCCTGCACGACGTGCCGCCGAGCCTCGTGGTCGTCGAATTGGCCGAGCCGGACGCGTTCTCGGCCGAGGAGGCTCGGCGCTACGTCGCCGCGTTCAACCGGGCCGTTCTCCAAGATTGTCGCACGGCGGTTTGGGCCGTGGCAGTGCCGGTGGCCGTCCACGGCGGGCCCGTGCCGCCGCTGGCGCCCGGCAATCCCCCGGCGGCCGCGTGCGCACAAAAAGAGCCCGCCGTGTGTCTGCCAGGTGTCGACACACAACGGGCTTCCACCGCGGGAATACGTACCTGACGCCTCGTGCGGTGTCCCTGTCAAGGCGCCGTCGGTGAGGCAACCGCACCAAACGCCCTGACAGTTAAAGCATAGGTCACAAATTCCGGGCGTGCGGGGGTGTTTCGGCCAAAAAAGGGGAGTCGCTTCCTGAACGCGCCAATGCTACAACGCAAACCCGTCATCCTGAGCGAAGCGAAGGATCTCGTTCTCCGTGAAGCGGTTGAGATGCTTCGCTTCGCTCAGCATGACGGAATCACTCGACTGAAGGGTGAGCTGCCACGGGTCGCGATGCCGGTGCGGCTTCGCCGCAGGATTTTTTGAGGCATGGCTCCGGTGTCCAATGGGGACTGTCCCCTTGGATGCAAGCACCATTGGACACCGGAGCCATGCCTGCGAAAATCCCGGGGGTCCGGGGGCGGAGCCCCTGGCATTCACCCGATCCACAGCCCTTCGAGGCGGACTTGCAGCCCGCCGGGCGTGCGGTTGAGGTAGTTCAAGAGTCCGCTGTGACGCCACTGCAACATGCGCATCCGCGGCTGGAAGAAATAGTGCATCCTGATCTTCAGCTCCTCTTGGGTGTGAACGACCATGCCCTCGTAACCCTCGGCGCTGTAGTAGCCAAGGTCCTTGTAGCCGTGCTCGCGAGGCTGCAGGGGGCCGGTGACGCACCAGACGATCACGCCGGTCTTCCGGTCCACGTCCCGCGCCACGCCGCAATGCGTGATCGGGCAGCCACACGACATGCCCAGCGGCCGGCCGATCAGCACGTCGCCCACCCGCACGTCCAGCTCGCGGGTCACGAGCGGGTTGTGCGGCAGGATGATCTCCCGCGGGCCCGGGTCCTCGGGAAAGTGCTCCAGATAGAAGTCGATCCGCCGGTCCAGACTGTCGCGCCACGTCGGCTCCGCCCCCGCGCCGGGAACCGTCCCGATTTTCGCGTCATCCTGAGCGCAGCGAAGGATCTCGTTGACATGGAAGCAATCGAGATGCTTCGCTGCGCTCGGCATGACGGAGGATGGTGGCTTCGGCCGTGACCCGACGTGGATGGCGCGCAGAAACACGTCGGCGGCGGGCACGTGGCGGACTGAGGGACCGGGCCAGAAGCCGGGCGTCACAAGCGTCGAAGGGATCACATTGGGGCGCGAGCTCATTCGGCTCCAGGGCCTTCATTGCCAACGGACCAGGTCTCCAATGACGCCACCGACTTTCGGGGGGCATTGACAAACGGTCTGCAACTGTTCTCATGGAGCCACGAAGACGCCGCGACAAGTGACTTGTTGCGCAGGGTTATCGTCCGATGTCGACGGTTACGTGCGGGTGACCGCCAGCTTTCGGTTCACTGCAACGTGGAGGGTGAAACAATGAAACGCCGCATCACGTTCGCGGTTCTGGCCCTCGTGTTGGTCGCTGGAACGTCGCTAGGCGCGATCGTCACGCTCGACGACGTTACGATCAAGTACAAGATTCCTTGTGAAGCCGCTCTCAAACAATTCAACCTCGGGGACATCCGTATCACGACCCACAACAAGGGCGCCGATGAATTAGACAACGACAAAGACGGCACCGTGGATGAGGCGGACGAAAAGGACTTCTGGATGGATGCGGTCTTCTCCGTGGATGCGAATGCCGAAAAGTCGTGTATCTGGAACTGCATGAAATTACACTGGGTTCAAACGATTTGGCACGACGACGCCCCGGCAAAATATGGTGGCGTCGATCCCACGCTGCCCATCATTGACCCGCCGTCCGGAGGTTGGGACTACCAAAACGATAACGACCGCGACGGGATGGATAACGACCGCGACGGCACGGTGGATGAGGCGGACGAGGCGACCGATGCCGACAGCCGAGACAACGACGGCGACGGCGTAGTGGACGAGCCAAACGAATCCGGCGACGACAATCAGCCGTGGTACTGGAACGCGGCGGAGGAGATCGTTTACAACACCTTGCATAAGGAGTATCGATTCAACGACAATCCCTTCGACACGGTTGCCCCTGGCTTTACTGGCTTCAGCACCTATTTGGTGGCCGTTGCCACGGCTACCTGCCCCCTTCAGCTTGCCGAGTGTTTGGACCTCGACGAGATTCTGGTGCTGGCCGGTTTCGACTGGACCATCAATACGGCGGAGATCAAGGTCACGGACACCTTCAAAGCGCCATCGCCGTTCGACGTGGCTGACATCACCGCGGCGCTCGCCAACGCCGGTCTCACCGGTTGGACGGTCAGGGATGGTAAAGCAATCTGTTGCATCCCCGAACCGTCCACGTTCGTCATCTGGTCGCTGCTCTGCCTATCGGGTGTTATTGCGGCGCCGGTCAGACGAAGGAATGCACTTTCCCGAGAATGACCCTTTTGAAAAGTTGACTCGCCCAAATTCCAAAAAAACACGGCGTCATGGGCCGATCAAAGGAGCATCCCGAACCACCGTCTTCGGGAAGGCTCGTCCTCGCGAAGCCAAGGAGCGCCGACGTCCGTTTCCGTGAATAGGTCAGGGAGGGGAAGTCGAGTGTCTCATCAACGTCGTGAGGAACAGCGGAAGCCGGAGGACAATGCCGCGGGATCGCATCGCGACGGTCTCTCTTGTCGTGTCCGGCCAAACTCGCCGGCCGTTACCTCGTCGGGTCCTTCTCGCACCACGGGAAATAACTCATGCGCAGAAGCGTGAAACCGAAAGGCACCAGGCGAATCGTCTCGCGACCGGGCTCGTGCCGTCCCCAGACGCCGACGTTCACGAGCCCCTGGTGGGATTTCGGCGGCAATAGCGGCACGAGCGGTCCCGGACGCTCGGCCGTCGCGTCCGCCCGAAACGTCCAATCCGGCACGCGAAACGCCTCCATTTCCAGGCAGACCGGTGATTGTTGCCACGCGGGCGCGTTTCCGGAAACGTCGCGGCGGGCAAACTTGATGCCATCGCTAGGCCGATCCGGATCGAGCAGAAGCGCGTAGTTCCAAGCGGCATCCGCGGTCGGATAGGCCTCGAACGCGCCCCAGCGATCCACCGGCTTCTTGTCGAAGGGGACCTCCAGGGCGTACAGCAACGGGCCCCGCTCGACGTAGGCCGCCGCGCCGCGCCAGAAACCCACGCGGACCTCCATGGGCAGTCGCAGCTCGACCTTGTCGCCGTCGCGCCACTGCCTTTCGATCCTCGCCCACGTTCCTCCCCGAAGCGCCCCGGGGACGTCGCGGTCGTTGACCGACACCCTCGGGTTCCGGCACCAGCCGGGCAGCCGCAACAACAGCGGGAATGCGACCGAGCCCGCGTCCACCTTCACGCCGATGCGCGCCGATTCGTCAAATGGGTAGTCGGTCTCTTGCACGAGCCGGACCTTCGCGCCGGTGGACAGTTGCGCCTCGGCGTCGGACTGCCCGTAGTAAACCACCGCCAGCCCTCCGTCGTTCGTCTTCAAGATCATGTGCTCGGCGACAATGGGCAGGATCCGCGGCCCGTTCGACTGGCAACATTCGACATCGAGCCGGCTGGGGTAGTACGTGCGCGCGGCCGCCTCCGACGCCACCAATTGGTTCGGCGCCGTGAAATAGGACATCGCGTCGCCGTCCTTGGCTCGATGACCCGGCAGGGCGTTGAGATAGGCTTTCTCGGCGAAGTCGGCAAACGTCGGCTCGCCGGTCAACGCGGCCATTTCCGTCCACCACCACGCCCACCAGAACACATCGCACAGCTCGGTGTTCACGTAGGGACCGGTCCCCGCGTAGACCTCGCCCTGGCCGCTGGGCGCGCCGTGCGGCTGCAGGTGGTCTCGAACGGTCAGCTCGTGGGCCAAACGCATCGCCTTCTCGAGGTCGTCCGCCCCGGTGCAACGGTAGACGTCAATCATCGCCGTGAGCACGAGCGGCCAACCGGCCGAATGGCCGTCGATCTCCGACGGCTTGGCGAGGATCCGCTTCGTGTAGTCGAAACTCCGAAGAACGCGGTCCGCCGTGTCCAAGTACTTCTTCTCGCCGGTCACCCGGTAGAGTTCGGCCAGGGCGGCGGCCACCGACGTGTACCAGGAGCCCCTGATCGGCGTCCCTCCATCGCCGTCCGGCCCGAACTTTGAGCACGCCAGATCGCCCGCCCGACGACAGGCTTCCAGGACGCGGCGGTCTCCGGTGTAATCGTAGTAACGCAGCAGCGCGTTGAGGTGCTCCCCGAACGCCCACATCTCGTAATGTCCGTCGTGCCGGTCGATGTTGAAGCGATGTTCCGGCGGGACGACGCCGAGGTAGCCGGTGGGGTCGAGGTGGGCGAGCACATCGTTCACGCACTCGTTGCCTAGCTTGCGGAACTCCGGCATGTCCGCCAGCCACCCGAAGCGGAACACGCCGTCCATCCAATGAGCCTGGAACTCTCCATCCACCGGCGCGCCTTTCCGATCGAGATACGGCTGCCAAAAGGGCTTCTTGCCGTAGTCGGGCCCCAGCCAGTCGCCGCGGAGGCTCTGGTCCTGGCGGTCGGCGACCCAACCCAACGCGGCGTCCTCTTCCACCTGCCGCCGCATCCAGCCGCCGATCCGGATCGCGCCGGCAGGCAGACGGTGGAGCTTGCCCTCGATCGCCAGTTTGCCGGGTGACACCTCGCCGGCCCTGGGCCGGTCGTCCATGACTGCCCACGCCAACGCGACAACCAAGAACAGGTTCATTTGCCTCACGTTTGCTTCTCCCAAAAGGTAACGACCTTGGTTGTTCCGTTCGGGCGCCACGGTGACCAGCCCGCGAAGTGCTCCTTCCAGTCTTGCCGGCGGTTCATCCTGCGTCAATGACACGATTCATCTATTCAATTGACTTTTTTCGTCACCCTGGCTAGGGTAGAGGTTGGACTGGAAACACGGACACACTCGCGATCCCGGCCCCGATTGATGACCCGACGCCGCCGCGTTGCCTTGCTGATCGAGTCTTCCCGCGCCTTCGGCCGCGACCTGCTGCGCGGAATCGCGACCTACGCGCGGGCGCACGGACGGTGGTCGTTTTTTCATCAAGAACGGGCCGTTCGCGATCCGGCGCCGGCACGGCTGGCCGATTGGCAACCGGACGGAATCATCGCCCGAATCGAGACCACCAGACACATCGAACAGATCCGCCGACTCGGCGTGCCGGTGGTCGACGTGTTCGGTCTGCATCGGCTTGAAGGCATCCCTTCCGTCGAGGTCGATCAGGAAACGGTTGTCCGCCTGGCCGTCGAACATCTCCGTCAGCGAAACCTTCGGCACTTCGCCTTCTGCGGCTATCCAGGCGTGTTTTTTTCCGACGCGCGATCGCACCACTTCACCCGACTCATTGCCGAGACGGGCCACGATATCCACGTCTATCAAACGGCACGACATTGCCCAAACACCGATCTGTCGCTCGTCGAAATGCGGTCCTTGCGCCGCGCGGGCCATCTGGCCGCGTGGTTGAAATCCCTGCCGAAGCCGATCGGGCTGATGGCCTGCAACGACATGCGGGCATTGCAGATCCTCGAAGTGTGCGCGGAACACGGAATCGCGGTGCCCGACGAGGTGGCGATCATTGGGGTGGACAACGACGCCGTCCAGTGCGAGCTGTGCGATCCGCCGCTTTCGAGCGTCGATCCCGCCGCCCGGCGCGTCGGCTGCGAAGCCGCGGCCCTGTTGGATCGGATGCTTGCGGACCAACGGCCCGCGCGGAATCCCATTCTGATCAAACCCTCGGTGGTTGTTTCGCGAGAATCGACCGCCGTACTCGCGGTAAGCGACACGCACGTGGCCAAGGCGGTGCGGTTCATGCACGCCCGCCGCGGCGAACCGATCCGCACGGCGGACGTCTTGCGACACACGGGCGTTTCCCGCAGTACCCTGGAGCGTCGCTTCCTGTGCGCGCTCGGTCGGTCGCCCAGTGCGGAATTTGCACGGGTGCGACTCGAACACGTCCGAGAGCTTCTCGAGCGCACCGACCTTTCGCTCCGCGCCATTGCGGATCGCGCCGGATTCGACCACGTCGAATCGATGTGCAGGTTCTTCAAACGGCATGCCGGCCAAACCCCCGGCGCCTACCGACGGCATGCCGCGGCGGCCGAAACGTGATTCCGGACGCATTTTCAGGGCACGATGCGTCATCCTGAGCGCAGCGACGGATCCCGTCGGAGCGCCAGCTCAGTTGCTTCGCGTCGGTTGGCGCGGCGGGCGCGGCCGGCCGCCCCTCACCCCCGACCCCTCTCCCAAAGGGCATTGGTATCTACACAAGTCGCGAGATACTCCATGCCTGCAAGACCACGTGGCCCAGCCGCCCTCGGCTGGGGAGTCAGCACCGCCGAGGGCGGCGGTGCCACATGTGCGCTTGCCCGCGAGACGTGTAGATACCAATGCCCAAAGGGAGAGGGGAGGAGGATCACACGTCGCTGATGAGCTTGTCGTAGAAGGCGACGAAGTCGTCGCGGAGGCGCTCGTCGGCGCGGGCGGCCATGGCGTCGCGGGGATGCTGGTTGTACTGGCCCGTGAGATTGTACTGCGGGAACGGCCCCCATTCGACCGACCGGCTCAGCGGTACCATTTGCTCCTGCAAGACGCGGAAAATGGGGCGGAGCTTGAATTTCGGGTTGCGGAGGAAGCCCAGCAGAAGTTCCATGGGGCAGTTGCCCGCCCCGCGGCCCAAGCCGGCCATCGAGGCGTCGAGCCGGTTCGCGCCGTGGATGATCGCCTCGATCGTATTGGCAAACGCCAACTGCTGGTTGTTGTGCGCGTGTATCCCCACTTCCTTGCCCGTCGCGCGGCCGTATTCCAGGTACTTGTGCACCAGAATCTCGATCTGCTCGGCGTACAGGGCGCCGAAGCTATCGACCACCACGAGCGTGCTGGCGGGCGTTTCGGCCAGGACTTCCAGGGCCTGATCGATCTCCTTGTCTTGGGCAACGGAGACAGCCATCAGGTTGGCGGTCACCTCGTAGCCCTTGTCGGCGGCGTCCTTGATCATATCGACCGCCTCGGGCACCTGGTGGACGTAGAACGCCACGCGGATCACGTCCAGGACGCTTTCGCTCTTGGGGCGGATCTCGGTCCGCCAGTCCGACTTGCCGGCGTCGGCCATGGCCGAGAGCTTCAGCGGCGTGGGATTGTCGCCGACGATCCGGCGGACGTCGTCCTCGTCGCAATGCCGCCAGGCGCCGAAGTGGTCCTTGCCGAAGAGCTTTTTCGAGTTCTTGTAGCCGATCTCCATGTAGTCGATGCCCGCCTCGACGCAGGCCTCGTACACCGCGCGGACGAACCCGTCCTCGAACATGTGGTTGTTGATCAGCCCTCCGTCGCGGACGGTGCAGTCGAGGACCTTCAGTTCGGGTCGGTACGTGATCCAGGGCGCTTTGGCCACGGCGTGCTCCTTGGCAAGAGAAAACGTCGAGAATCGGCCCCCAATTGTACGTCGCCTGGAGGAGGTGTCAAAATGACCTAGCTCCTTTGGGTGACATGCTCCACGGGGTTTTGGTGGCATGCCCTGAGTGCCACCCAACGCCGTCTACTAATGGTTGGGCATTATGGGCGTTAGTTGTTGGGCGAGAAGGCGTTGCTTCTCGGTGG
>JAFGDS010000137.1 GCA_016931995.1 Pirellulales bacterium | reverse complement strand
TTTCATGATAGCCGTGGAAGGGTTAACGGCGTAGAGTGGCACTCACATTGGCAAAGCCAGTGGCACGCGCACTGGTGGGGCCCGTGGCACACGGGTTGGAGGACGGTCCGTTGGACGATCGCAGCGAGGTCCATCTCCGCGCCGTCCGTCTGCTGGGCGATCTGGCCGATGCGCTTGTCGCCAGCGGATACGAGGGGCAGGCGTTGCAGCGCCTGCTCGCGCGCGTGCTCCTTCGCCTGTTCGCCGACGATGCGGGCATCGTCGATCGCGAGGCGTCGCCCGGCGCGTCGTCCACCGAGCATCTGGCGCTCGCCGAACGCCACCCCGACGTGCGCGATCGTCTCCTGGCCTGCGCGCGGTTTGACTGGTCGCGGATCTCGCCCTCCGTGTTCGGGTCGCTCATGCAGGGAATCATGGATCCCAGGGAGCGCCGGCAAACGGGCGTCCACTACACCAGCGAGCAAGACATCCTGAAAGTAATCCGCCCGCTATTCCTCGACGAATGGCGCGCCGAATTCGAGCGGATCAGGGGCCAACCGGCGGCCCTGGCGGCGTTTCACGAGAGACTCGCCGGCCTGCGCTTACTCGACCCGGCCTGCGGCTGCGGCGACTTTCTGGCGATTGTGTACCGCGAGCTGCGGCTTCTGGAGATCGAGGTGCTCACGGCCCTTCGGGACGCGGAGCGGAGGCCGCTGGACGCGCGGACGCTGCCGCGGGTGGACGTGGACGCCTTCCACGGCATCGAGATCGGCCCGTGGCCCGCCCAAATCGCCGAAGTGGCCATGCGGCTGGTCGATCGCCAGATGAACGCGCGGCTCGTCGAGGCGTTTGGCCAGGGCTTCGCGCGCCCGACACCGGTGAAGAGCCCCACGATCGTCGTGGGCAACGCCCTGCGGCTCGACTGGAAGGAGATCCTCCCGCCCGAGCGGTGCGGCTACGTGTTGGGCAATCCGCCGTTCGTGGGCGCGAAGCATCAGACGAAGGACCAACGCGCCGACATGGCCCAGGTGGCCGGCAAGGTCAAGAATCACGGTCTGCTCGACTACGCCGCGAGTTGGTACTTCAAGGCGGCCGAGTACATCCGGGGCACGCGGATCGTCGTCGGCCTGGTCTCGACCAATTCGATCGCGCAGGGCGAGCAGGTTGCCGCGCTCTGGAAGCCGCTTTTGGAGCGTTTTGGCGTCCAGATCCATTTCGCCCACCGAACCTTCGCCTGGCAAAACGACGCCCGCCGACGGGCTCGCGTCCACGTGGTCATCGTCGGCTTCGGGGCGTTTCCCGCAGCGACGAAGAGGATCTACGACTACGAGCCGGACGGGCGGCCATCCAAACCGGCTCTGGCGATCCACATCAACCCCTATCTGGTCGACGCCGACGACGTCCTCGTCACCCCTCGGGCGACGCCGCTAGGCGGCGCGCCGGAGATCCGCTTTGGCAATCAGCCGATCGACGGCGGGCATTTCCTTCTCGGCGACGAGGAGAAAGACGCCCTCGTGGACCGGGAGCCGGAGGCGCGGCGTTTCGTCAGGCAATACTTGGGGGCCCGCGAGTTTCTGCACGGCCGAAAGCGGTGGTGCCTGTGGCTTTACGGGGCCACGCCGCGCGAGTTGCGGGGGCTTCCCGAGGTCCAACGGCGCGTCGAGGCGGTCCGCGCGTATCGCTTGGCGAGCCGGCGGCCGGCCACGCGCGATCTGGCGGCCGCGCCGACGGATTTCGCGTTCATCAGCCATCCGGACGGACCGTATTTGTTGATTCCGTCCGTGTCGTCCGAGCGGCGGCGGTACATCCCCATGGCGTTTCAGTCGGGCGACGTGGTGGCCAGCAACCTCTGCCTGATCGTGCCCGGGGCGTCGCTCTTCCACTTCGGCGTGTTGACCTCCGCCATGCACATGGCCTGGGTACGCCAGATCGCCGGCCGGCTCGAATCGCGCTATCGCTACTCGAACAAGCTGGTGTACAACAACTACCCCTGGCCCGAGGCCGTGGATGCCGAGCGGCGCGCGGCGGTCGAGTCCGCGTCGCGGGCGGTGCTGGACGTTCGCGAAACCCGTCTTCGTTCGGGCGCGACGTACGCCGGCCTCTACAATCCGTCGGCCATGCCGCCGCCGTTGGCCGAAGCCCACGCGGCCTTAGATCGCGCGGTGGACGCGTGCTACGGTCGCGAGGTTTTCACGGGCGAGCGAAAGCGCGTGGAGCTGCTCTTGGAGTTGTACGAGAAGCGGATCGGTGGCACGCTCTGAGAAGAGCGGAGGACGTGCCACGGAATGGTTGAGCGTGCCACCAACCGGTGATTCAGTCTATGCCCAGCTTGGTGTCTTGTCCGTGGCGTTCCAGCCAATCGAGGATCTGCCGGATGCTGCCGGTGGCCAAGGCCACGCAGGTATCGGCGCCTCCGTAATACAATCGCAGCGTGTCGCCATCGGTCTCGATCGTGTATCCGCCTGGGAAGACGACGTTGTTGACGTCGCCGAACCGCTCGTATTCGGCCTCGGGGCCGAACACCCAGGAGTCGCCCCGGCGGAGGCATTTTTCCGGCGTTTCGAGGTCCATCAGAGCCAGCCCGACCCGGTAAAGGCAGCCGGCGGCCGTCTGCCGCACGCCGTGATAGATGAGCAGCCAGCCGGCCGCGGTTTCGATGGGCGGGACGGCCAGCCCGATCTTGCCCGCGTCCCACCACGCCCCGCGGCGCGAGCGAAGAACCAGTTTGTGGCTTCCCCAATGGCGCAGATCGGGGGAATACGAAATCCAGACGTGGGCGCCTTGCGGGCTGACGGGCCGGTGGACGAGCGCCCAGTTGTCGCCGATGCGTCGGGGCAGCAGGGCAGCGTCCTTGTCCTCGGGAGGAAAGATCTCGCCGTAGCGCTCGAACGTGCGGAAATCCTCCGTGAGCGCCAGGGACACGCCCGGCCCCGCCTGCGAGTAGGCCGTATACACGATCGCGTACCGCTCCATTTCGGGGAGCCACGTGATCCGGGGGTCCTCGATGCCCCATTTCTCCTCGGGGAATTGGCTTGGATCGGGCAGCAGCGTGGGCGCGGGATCAACGTCCCAATCGTCCACGCCGTTGCGCGATCGGGCGGCACACAGGTGCGACACCCCGCGACGGTCCTCCACGCGGCACAGGAGCAACGTCGTTCCGTCGGGCAGGCGCGCTGCCCCGGCATTGAAGATCGTATTGACGTCGTAGGGCCAATTCCGCGCCGTCAAGAGCGGATTGGCCGGATGCCGTCTGAAAAGGATTTCCGGTTCTTTTGGCCAAGCGCTATTCACGGCTGGACAACCTCCGACAGGTCTTTTCGGAAAGCTTTGGTTGGCACGATCTTCTCCGATTCGGCCGTCACGCTGGCCAGGGGGGCTTCGCCCGGTAGCGACTGCTCCAAAAGACGAAGCTCCGCCAACGAGAGCAGGAAGACAAGTGTGGACTCCGCGCCCTGGTTGACGCTCGCCCCCCCGGACGAGAGACCATCGCAGCAGCCGCCGGTGACGGGATCGTAAAGCGGAAGCCTCAGATCGTTGCGGCCGAGAAACCACTCGAAGGCGAGCCGGGCGCGCCCTCGCCACTGCTCCTCGCCCGTCTGGCGATACGCCTCGATACAGGCGGACACCGTCGCATGCGCCTCAATAGGCTGTTGATCGAATCGGGCCGGCTCGCCGCCGCGCGGGTAAAACCCCTGATTGCCGATGGGGGCGAAGTAGCCACCTGGCGCGGTCTGCACCGTCATCAGCCATTCCAGCGCGCCCAATGCCGCGTCCACCCACGAATCGCGCCCCAACGATCGGCCGCACAGCAACAACGCGTGAGGCAAGGTCGCGTTCGCATAGGTCAGTGTGCCCTCAAACCACGGCCAATCGCGGGACGAGAATTCCCGGAAGGTCGAAAACAAGCGATCTGCTAGAAGGGTGCGCGCCTCTTGCGCCGCGCGGTCGCCGGAGAAATGCGGCAGGTAATCGTGCAACGCGATGAGCATGAAGGCTGCCGACCGCAGATCCGTGAATTCTTGCACGCTTGGCAGTGCCACCTCAAAGAGTCGGCTGGCCGCGCGCCGCAGCCCCTCTTGCCGGCAGCGCCCCAGCACGGCGCCCAACCCCTGCATCGCCCGCGCGTTGCTGTCGGGAGATCCGCAATCCTCCAACCAGCGGCGGTCGTAGCCCATGAAGTTGCGAAAACGACCGTTCTGGGGGTTGTGGGCATGGCAAAGGAACGCCAGGTAGCGCGACGCCATGTCGCCAAACTGGGTCAGCCGCTCTTTGCCCAGTTCCTCCAAGAGGACCATGAGCATCAACGCGCGAGCGTTGTCGTCCGTGGTGTAGCCTTCCGTGTAGTTGGGCACCGTGGAAATGGCGTGCTGCAGAATGCCCACGTCGTCCGTCAGCCGCCGAAGATGCCCAAGACTCATCGGCGGCAACTCGGCGAACTCCTCGCCGAGAGTCCTCGTGGGCAAGGCCGCGCGGGGTCGCGCGTGACGCTGCTGACACGCCCGACGGAAGCTCTGCATGTACTGCTGGGCCACTGCCGGCCAGATCATCTTGCGGCCGGCGAGATACGCCTGTTTGCGAATGGCGTGGCGCTCCGCCTCGTCCTCCAGCAAGTGCGCGACGGCCCGAGCCAGCGCGTCGGGCGCGGCAAACGGCACCAGCAAGCCCCGGCCGTCGGCCAAGAGCTCCTCCGCGTGCCAATAGGGCGTGGAGACGACGGCCTTGCCGGCGCCCAGGGCGTAGGCGAGCGTGCCGGAGGTGATCTGGTCCTGGCTCAGGTAGGGCGTCACGTAGACGTCCGCCACGCCGATGAACTCCATTAGCTCCTCCAAGCTGACGAAGCGATTGTAGAAGATGACGTGGCGTTCCACGTGAAGATCGTGAGCCAACCTCCGCAGCGACAAACGATAGGACTCACCTTCGTGGCGGATCACGTTCGGATGGGTGGCGCCCACCACCATGAACACGACGTCGGGAAATCGGTCGAGGACTTCCGGCAAGGCGTGGATGACGGTCTCGATCCCTTTGTTCCGGCTGAGCAGACCGAAGGTCAGCAGAACCCGCTTGCCTTCAACGCCAAAGATATCCTTGTTGTAGTTCGGGTCGGTGAAGGGCACATCGTGGATGCCGTGGGGGATCAGGTCGATCTTATCGCCCGAAACGCGATAAAGCTCCCGCAGGAACTCCTTCCCCTTCTTGCTCATCACCACCACGCGGTCGGAACGATCGAGGATTTCGCCGAGGACCTTCTGTTGTCTGGCGGTGGGGTATTGGGGAATCGTGTGCAACGTGGTGACGACCGGGGTGCGAAGCTCCCGAAGCAGCGCCAGCACGTGGCCGCCGTCTGGACCGCCGAAGATGCCAAACTCGTGCTGCAGGCAAACGAGATCAACTTTGTTGATGTTCAGGAAGTCCGCCGCCTGTCGATACGTCGTCAAGTCGTTTTGGCTCAACTCGAAACGGACGCGCGGTGGATAGTCGTAGCCCTCCTCCCGATCGTTCACCGGCACGGCGAGGACCGTCGCGTCGGGGAATTGCAACGCCAAGGACTCGCACAAGTCGGTCGTAAAGGTGGCAATGCCGCACAGTCGCGGCACGTAGTTGCCCACGACGGCGATTCGTTTCATTCCAGCCGTCCTTCCCGTACGCGGTGATGAGACACAAGGCCGGGCCGACGCGGCCAGACAAAGACCACCCGCCGCGGGGCTGCCCCCCTTGGACGCGATGGCCTCATGTTCATTCTACGCCGCCCGAGGTCGCGTGAACACCTTTGGAGCAGCCATTATCCCCCCAGATGGGCCAGCCGAACCATTTCCTCGCCGACGCGTCTTTGTCCCAGGGCAACTTCGGCGGCTTGAATCCGGGCCGTTCGGGGCATATCCTTAAGTGTTTGGAATCAAATGGTTTCTAGCTCGCTTTGCATCGGCCCGAGGGCCAGGAGTCGCGCGTGGCGTTGGTTGAGAAGGTCCAGCGGACGGCGGAATGGATCAGCGGGGCGGATATTGTCGTCCAGAGTCTGGTCCATCACGGGGTCGATACGGTCTTTGCCTACCCCGGCGGGTGCAGCATTCCTCTGCACCAAGCCCTGACCCGCTATCGCGACAAGGTCCGGGTGATCCTCCCCCGGCACGAGCAGGGGTGCGGCTTCGGCGCGCAGGGGTACGCCCGAGCGACCGGCAAGATCGGCGTTTGCATGGCCACGAGCGGCCCGGGCGCGACCAACCTGGTCACCACCATCGCCGACGCGAAGCTCGACAGCGTGCCCCTCTTGGCGATCACCGGGCAGGTGAACACCTCGGTGATCGGCACCGACGCCTTCCAGGAGACGCCGATCGTCGAGATGTGCCGTGGCGTGACCAAACACCACTACCTAGTGACCGACGTGGAGGATGTCGCCCGGGTGATCCGCGAGGCGCTGCACGTGGCCACCACGGGCCGCAAAGGGCCGGTTTTGATCGACCTGCCCAAAAACGTCCAAATGGCCAAGACCACGCCGGATTTCGACGTTGCCATGAATCTGCCCGGCTACCGGCTGGACGACCTTCGGGCAAGGCCGGAGCAGATTGCCCAGGTGGCCGCGGCCATTCATCGGGCGAAGCGGCCAGTGATTTACGCGGGCGGCGGCGTGATCGCCGCCGACGCCAGCGAGGAGCTAACCGCCCTGGCCCGGCGCTGCCAGATCCCCGTCACGACGACGCTCACCGGCCTGGGCGGCTTTCCGGGCGACGACCCACTGGCGTTGGACATGCTCGGCATGCACGGCAGCGTGTACGCCAACTTCGCCGTGGACAACGCCGATCTCCTGTTGGCCGTCGGCGTGCGGTTCGACGATCGCGTGACCGGCCGCGTGGCCGACTTCGCCAAGCACGGCAAGATCGTCCACATCGACGTCGATCCCTCCGAGATCAACAAGATCAAGCCGGCGCATATGCCGATCGTCAGCGACGTGAAATACGCCCTGGCCGAATTGACCAGGGCGGTCGAGCCGCCCGAGGACATCTCGGAATGGCTCCAGCAGATCGCCGTCTGGAAACGCGAGGCCCCGCTCGATTACAACCACGCCTCGGAGCATATCCTGCCGCAGCAGGCCATCAGCGAGTTGTGGAAGCTCGCGCGGGATCGCGATCCGATCATTTCGACGGGCGTGGGCCAGCACCAGATGTGGGCGGCGCAGTTCTACAAGTTCCGCCGGCCGCGGCGGTGGCTATCCAGCGCCGGCCTAGCCACGATGGGCTTCGGCCTGCCCGCCGCGCTGGGCGCCAAGGCCGCCTTCCCCGACCGGCTCGTCATCGACATCGACGGCGACGGCAGCTTCCTGATGAACGTCCAGGAAATGGCCACGTCCTACTGCGAGAAGCTGCCCGTCAAGGTGCTCCTGCTGAATAACATGCACCTGGGCATGGTCGTGCAGTGGGAGGATCGATTCAACGCGGGCAACCGCGCCCACACGTATTTGGGCCCGATCGACCATCCCGAGGCGATCGGCGAGGGCAACGGCATTGGCCCGGACGAACGCTACCCCAACTTCGTCGCCCTGGCCGAGGGCTTTGGCTGGCGGGGCCGCCGCGTGTGGCGCAAGGACGAGCTGGTCGACGCCCTGCGGGAGATGGTCGACTCGCCCGGCTCGTTCCTGCTCGACGTCCAAGTGCCCTACCAGGAACACGTCCTGCCCATGATCCCCGCCGGCATGAGCGTCAAGGAACTCATCCGGGAGTAGCGGCGGGCGGGGGCTCCTCAGCGTGAACGCCTTCTCGTTCCGACCAGATCGGCTCGGGGCCGGCTTGCGGCGCCGTGCCCGGCGAGCGTAGAATGCCGCTGTTGCCGAGGGTCTTCGGCGGTTCCGAGCATTTCCGAAGTTGCGAAGCCGCAAGCGGCTTCCCAATCGTCAATCCCGATCCCTAATCCCTAATCCCCATCCTTCCATGCTCAAACGCATTCTCGTCACCGGCGGGGCCGGTTTTCTGGGCTCGCATTTGTGCGAGCGGCTCGTCGTCGACGGCCACGACGTCATCTGCCTGGACAACTTCTTCACCAGCCAGAAGTCAAACGTCGTCCATCTGCTCGATCGACCGAACTTCGAGCTGGTGCGACACGACATCACGCTGCCCATGTTCCTCGAGGTGGACGAGATCTACAACCTCGCTTGCCCCGCCGCGCCCGGCCACTATCAGTACAACCCCATCAAGACGCTCAAGACCTCGGTGGTCGGGTCGATCAACGTGTTGGGCATGGCCAAGCGGTGCCGCGCCAAGGTGCTGCAAGCCTCGACCAGCGAGGTCTACGGCGACCCGGAAGTCCACCCCCAGCCGGAGACCTACCGCGGCGCCGTCAACACGCTCGGTCCCCGCGCCTGCTACGACGAGGGCAAGCGAGCGGCCGAAACGCTCTTCATGGACTACCACCGGATGAACCGCGTGAACGTCCGCATCGCGCGGATCTTCAACACCTACGGCCCGCGGATGCACCCCTTCGACGGCCGGGTGATCTCGAATTTCATCCGCCAGGCGCTGGCCGAGGAGCCGATCACCATCTTCGGCGACGGCACCCAAACCCGCTCGTTCTGCTATCGCGACGATCTGGTGGAAGGGCTCATCCGCATGATGAACGCGCCGGACGACTTCATCGGGCCGGTCAACCTCGGCAATCCCGGCGAGTTCTCGATGCTCGAGTTGGCCCAGCTCGTCATCGAGTTGACGGGCTCCCGCTCGCCGCTGGTGTATCGCCCCTTGCCGGCCGACGACCCGGCGCAGCGTCAGCCCGACATCACCCTGGCCCGCGCGCGGCTCGCCTGGGAACCGACCGTCCCCCTGCGCGACGGCCTTGCCCTCACCATCGCCTGGTTCCGCGCCATCGACCTTGCCCACTACCGCCCGCCCACGCCGAATTACTGACCCGTTGGACGCTCGAAACATGGCGATACGCGAAGAACCGTTGCGGCAGTTCGTCGGTTGGGCCGCCGAGTACGTCACCGGCGACGAGAAGGGCCAGGCGCAGATCTACCTGGACCGCCTCTTTCAGGCGTTCGGCCAGAAGGGCTGCCTCGAAGTGGGCGGCGAGCCCGAATTCCGCATCCGCAAGCCGGCCGAGGACGGCGGCGGCACGGCCTTCGCCGATTACGTGTGGAAGCCCGTCGTGCTCATCGAGATGAAGCGGCGCGGAGTGAATCTGGCCAAGCACTACCGCCAGGCGTTCGACTACTGGACCCGTCTGGTCCCCAATCGCCCGCGGTACGCGGTCCTCTGCAATTTCGCCGAGTTCTGGGTCTACGATTTCAACGTCCAGATGGACGTGCCCGTGGACAAGGTGCCGCTGGCGGAGCTGCCCTCGCGATACGGGCCGCTGACGTTCCTCTCTCCGACGGGCGATACCCCGGTTTTCCGCAACGACCACGAGAAGGTCACCCGCCAGGCCGCCGACCGGCTGGCCACCTGCTTCAACAAGCTGATTGTCCGACGCGTGCCCCGCGAGGAGGCGCAGCGGTTCATCTTGCAGATGCTCGTCGCCCTGTTCGCCGAGGACATCGGGCTGCTCGAACGCTTTCTGATTGACCGATTGCTGGCGGAATGCCGCTCGCCCGCCGACGCGTACGATCTGCTCGGGGGGCTCTTCGAGGCCATGAACACGCCGGGCCGGATCTCCGGGGGGCGTTTCAAGGGCGTCGATTACTTCAACGGCGGCCTGTTCGCCCAGCCCGCCCGGCTCGAACTCCACGAGGACGAACTCAACCAGCTTCGCGAGGCCGCGCGGAGCGACTGGTCGCAAGTCCGTCCGGAGATTTTTGGCACGCTGTTCGAGCATTCGCTCGACAAGGAAAAGCGGCACGCCTTCGGCGCCCATTTCACCAGCGCGGTGGACATCATGAAGATCGTCAACCCGACGATCGTCGAGCCGTGGCGCAACCTCGTCGAAAACGCCGACACGCTCAAGGAACTCAAGGCCCTCCAGCAGCGGATGCGCGAGTACCGCGTGCTCGACCCGGCGTGCGGCAGCGGCAATTTCCTGTATCTCGCCTACCGCGAGCTCAAACGGCTCGAGGCCCGGCTCTACGAGCGGATTGCCCAGAAGTCGAAAAAGGTCGATCCGGCGCAGGAGCCCTTTGGTTTCGTCACGGCCGATCAGTTCTTCGGCATCGACATCACGCCGTTCGCCGTGGAATTGGCCAAGGTGACCATGATGATCGGCCGGAAGCTGGCGATCGACGAGTTGCACGTCACCGAACGCGCGTTGCCGCTGGACAACCTGGACAAAAACTTCCTGGCGGCCGACGCCTTGATCGACGCGTCGGGCCGGCCGACGGCGTGGCCCCCCGCGGACGCGATCATCGGCAATCCGCCGTTTCTCGGGGCCAAACGGCTCAAGCCGGAGCGGGGGGCGGACTATGTCAACGCTGTCCGCGCGCTCTACCCCGACGTGCCCGGCATGGCCGACTACTGCGTCTACTGGCTCCGCCGCGCCCAGGACCACTTGCCCGCCTGCACCGCGCGGGACCCGCTGGCTGGCCGCGCCGGGCTGGTCGGCACGCAGAACATCCGCAACAACAAGAGCCGCGAGGGAGGGCTGGACTACATTTGCGCCGGCGGCACCGTGATCGAGGCCGTGGACAATCAGCCCTGGTCCGGCGAGGCGAACGTCCACGTCTCCATCGTCAACTGGGTGAAGCACGCCGCGGCCCCGCCGCGGCTGACCGCGCGGGAGCGGACCGTCCTGCGCGACAAGCTCCTCATCCCCGAGAACAAGAAGCTCTGGTTCAAGGTCGATCCACCCCCGGGCGCCCGCCCCCGCGGCAAACGCGGCCAAGGCAACGCCGCCAAGGAGTACGAACTCGACTACCGCGAAACGACGGTTATTAACTCGGCGCTGTCGGATAAGACCAACGTCGCCCGGGCAAAGACTCTGCGATGCAACACGAAGCCTCAACGGGTTTTTCAGGGCCAAGTGCCTGGCCATGAGGCATTTGTGTTGTCTCGCAGCGAGGCGAAGGCGCTGATCGATGCCGCATCAGAGAATGCCGAGGTAATTCACCCCTTCCTTATCGGTCGAGATGTCTTGACAGGCGATGGGCGACCAACTCGCATGGTCATCGACTTTCAGGACATGGACGTGCTTGCGGCAAGCGCGTATAAGAAACCATTCAAGTTAATCCAGGATCGCGTATTGCCGGATCGAAAGCGCAAGGCAGAGGAAGGCAAGAGTAAAGACGGGGCGCTCAGACCGCACCACCAACTTTTCCTCCGATACTGGTGGCGGCACTCATACGACCGCCCGGAGATGATTCGTGAGATTGGGTCTCGTCATCGCTTCATTGTATGCTCCGGCGTTACAAAACGCCCTGTCTTCAACTTCATCTCCAGTGAAATTCGTCCCGATCATGCCGTGTTTGCTTTCGTCTTTGAAGACGACTATAGCTTTGGCATACTGCAGTCGGGGATCCACTGGCAATGGTTCATTACGAAGTGCTCGAAGCTCACAGAACGGTTCCGGTATACGCCGCCCAGTGTCTTTGATACCTTCCCCTGGCCGCAATCGCCGGGGGCGAAGGAGATAGACGCGGTGGCCGTGGCGGGGCGCGAGGTGCGGCGGGTGCGGGAGGAGGCGCTCAAGCGGATCAAGGGGGGCCTTCGGGCGGTGTACCGGACGCTGGAGCTGCCCGGCAAGAATCCGCTGAAGGACGCGCACGCGGCGCTGGACGCGGCGGTGTTGAGGACCTACGGGTTTTCCGCCCGAAAGGACCTGCTCAAGCAGATCCTGGACTTGAACCTGGACGTGGCCGCGCGGATCGACCGGGGCGAGCCGGTCACGGCCCCGGGCGTCCCGTCGGACTACCCCAAGCCCAAAAAGCTCGTCACCGACGACTGCATCCAGCCGTAGGGCACGAGACCTGGACCTCGGTGCGACGCTCCGAGCGCGCCACCCAACATTCTGGATTCATCCGACACAAGAGCGCGCGGGGGCGCTGCCCCCGGACCCCCGGGATTTTCGCAGGCATAACTCCGGTGTCCAATGGCACTTGTGACGAGAAGCGGAATGCTCGCCCTCCTGGCACGCCCATTGGACACCGGAGCCATGCCTAAAAAAATCCCGCGGCGAGAGCCGCACGGGCGTCACGACTCGTGGCCGCGCGCCCTTCGGTCGGATGAACCGCTTTCCGCCCCTTTTTCGCCCGTTTCTCGTTGACAACCGGTCGCCGAAGGGCTTAGGATAACCGGCGGACGAGTTGTGGCGCTTCTTGTGGCCGTCTCGTGAAGGCGACGGGCTGATGCTGTTCTTTGGTTGCCCTTCGGGCAACAAGCCCCCGCGCGGCGGCGCGGACCGGACACGAGACTCGTTGAAGGCCATCTCTCGCCGGCGGCGTTTTTCCGGGGGCTGACATTCTATCTCGATGGAGCGTGCAATGAAGAGGCGCTGCTCGACCGGTCGATTGGGGATTCTGGGCCTGGTTGCCGTGGCGGCCGCGTTCGGGCCGGGGATGGTCGCCTCGGTTCGCGCGGAGGACTTCGACTGGCGGAACGTCGCCGGCAAGAGCTTCGTCACGCCGGTGAAGAGCCAGTTCGGCGGCACGTGCTGGGCCTTCGCCGACACGGCCCACCTCGAATCCAAGTACATGATCACCCGGAACGACCCCAACTTCGTCCCGAATCTGTCCGAGCAGCAGATGGTTTGGGAGGACAACCCGGACCTGGGCGGCACGGGCGGCGGCGGGGCATTCAGCCTGGCGTACGGATATTTCGCGTCGCACGGACTGGTGTCCGAGGCGGAATGCCCGGCCAATCCCGGCACGGACCAGCCCGACGCCGACGACCCTTGGCCCCTGGCCGAGGGCTGGGAAGACCGCGTGTGGAAGGCGACGACGTACAAGTGCGGTTTCGCCACGAGCCTTCAGGAGATGAAGGACGGCCTGAAGATGTACGGTCCCATGACCGTGACCATGACGGCCGACAACGACTTCTATTATCCCTCCGGCGGGCTGCCCCGCGGCGGCCACGCCGTGCTGATCGTCGGCTTCCACGACGATGTCAATGTGCCCGGCGGGGGCTACTGGATCATCAAAAACAGTTGGGGCACCGGTTGGGCCGACGGCGGCTACGGCAAAATCTCTTATGCCGCTCGACCACGGCGCCCCAGCGACGCCAACGCCCTGACCGGGCCCGTCTACTACACAGGCTCGATGGCAACGGCCACGTGGACCGGCGGGGCGGGCACGTGGAACGCCGGTGGAACCCGATGGACCTCGGAGGGAAGCACGTACACGTGGGTGAACCAGGAGACCAGCGCGATCTTCAACGGCCCCGGCGCCGCCGTGACCATCAGCGGCACGGTCATCGCCCACGGCATGACGATCAGCACCGGGGCCACCGGCTACACGTTTTCCGGCGGCACGGGCCTGACGCTCACGGCCGGCGGCCTCACGGCCGACGAAAGTCTCACGATCAACACGCCCCTGTACGTCGGCGCCCCGCAATCGTGGAACGTCGCGGCCGACAAGACGCTCACCGTCGGCGCGGTCCACACGGTCATTAGCGACCTGACCGTCACCGGCGCGGGCGACACGACGATCAACGGCGCGATCGACGGCGGCGGCTACGCGAACATCCACGGCGGCGCGAAGGCGGGCGGGCTCGTCAAGGCCGGATCCGGCACGCTCACGCTCGCCAGCACCATGAATTACGACGGCAACGTCACCGTGAGCGCCGGCACCCTCAAGATTCAGCCGGCCAGCGGTTCGCCCGTCTTTTCCGGCGCCTTCTTCGGAAGTGGAACGCTGGTGATCGACACGCCCAACGCCGTGACCCTCGGCGGCGGGTCGTCGAACTTCACCGGCGCGATCCATCGCCTGACGGACGCGCCCTTGCGGTTCGCGCCGGAAAGCGGCGCCAAGGGCACGTTCAGCGGCCCGATCGACGGCAGCGGGCCCGTCCTGCACGTCGGACCCGGCACGACGGTGCTCACCGGCGCGAACACCTACACCGGCCCCACGACGATCACCGACGGCGCCCTTCAGGCCAACATCGGGGCGGGCATCCCCTCGGGCAGCTTCCTAAGCCTGGCCGGCGGCGTGCTCCAGGGCAACGGCACGACCACGTTCAGCCGCAATCTGGGCACGTCCGGCAACGCCTTCCAGTGGGAAAACGCCAACGGCGGCGGATTCTCCTCCGGCGGCGGAACCATGACCGTGCTGATCAACAGCGGCGCAAAACCCCTCGCCTGGGGCGACACGCCCGGGACGCACATCATCGGGCCGCTCAAGCTCAGCTCGCAGTCGGCCGCCGGCGTGACCGATTTCCAGAACGGCCTCGATCTGGCCGGCGCGGACCGCGTCATCGACGTGGCCGACAATCCCAATTCCACCAGCGACTACGCCCGCGTCAGCGGCGTCATCGCGGGCGCCGGCGCCGGCATCGTCAAGACGGGCGACGGCAAGCTGCTTCTCACCGGAACCAACACCTACGACGGCGACACCACCATCGCCGGCGGCGCTTTGCAGGTGAGCAGCGGCGCGGGCCTGCCTTCGGCCAGTTACATCAAGCTTGCCGGCGGCGTGCTCCAGGGCAACAGCGCGACGATCTTCAACCGCGCCCTGAGCGCCACGCCCGGCGCCGATCGCTTCTGCTGGACCGACGGCGGCGGCTTCTCCGCGGGCTCCGGCACGATGACCGTCCGCATCAACGGCGGCGCGGAGAGCCTCGACTGGGGCACGACGGTCGGCGCCGAGATCGTCGGCACGCTCAAGCTGAGCTCGCTCACGGCCACGAACGTGACCACCTTCGACAACGGCGTCAATCTCAACGGCGCCGAGCGCACGATCCACGTGGACGACAATCCCTCGAGCTCGGCCGACTACGCCGTGCTCTCCGGCGCGATCACTGGCGGCGAGGGGAGCGGTCTGGTGAAGACGGGCCTGGGCAAGCTCCGCCTGACCGGCGCGGGCAACACCTACGAGGGTACCACGACCATCATGGGCGGCGACGTCGATCTGGCCAAGTCGTCCGGCTACGCCATTCCCGGCGACCTGATCCTCGCCGGCGGCGACACGTACCTCGTCCGGTTCGTGGGAGCCGATCAGATGCCCTCCACGGCCAAGTGGATCTGGAACCACACGCCCGTCTCCGACACCACGCAAGGCATCGAGCTGTACGGCCATAGCCAGACCGTGACCGGGATTTGGGACACAAGCCGGTTCGGCATCATCGAGAACGCCGAAAGCGACAAGACCGTCGCCCCCTGCACGCTCACCGTGAACAACACCGAAGACTGCGAGTTCAACGGCTACATGCGCAACGGCACCTCAAGCAGCGTCCCGAAGCTTTCGCTCGTGAAAAGCGGGACGGGCACGCTGACCCTCTCGCGGGACAACATCAAATACACGGGCTCGACCGCCGTGACCGGCGGCAAGCTGGTGCTGAAGGACGCCTTCGCCTTCCGCTCCTCGGGCGTCACGAACGACGGCGTCTTCGAGCTGCAATACTATCTGGACGACGAGACATTCACCGTTCCCGTGACCGGAAGCGGCGAGTTCGTCCTGGCCGGCACGGAGGATATCACCCTCGACGGCGCGATCAGCGGCACGGGCTCCTTGTCGCTCAAGTCGGATATCGCCGTCGTCGTCCACGGCAACAAAACCTACACCGGCGGCACCACCATCCACGACGGCGACTTGCGCCTGGCCGCCACGAGCGGGCCAGCCATCAAGGGCGACGTCACCTTCATCCGACCCACCTCGCCCGACTCGACCTACCGCGATCTGTATCTCGACGGCAACAATCAGCTTGAATCCACCGCCAAGGTGCACTTCAGCCTCAATTCCAGGTTTATCCTCAATGCGTACTCGACGACCATCGGTGGACTCGACTACAACGTCTCCAGCACGTCCGCGGCCACCGTGCGCAACGGCGCGGACACCGGTCCTTCCACGCTGACGCTCAACGTCGGCGGCGCCGAAAGCTATACCTTCTACGGTACCCTCCGCGACACGTCGTCCGGAACGAGCACGGACGTCAACAAACAGCTCGCGCTCGTGAAGACGGGCACGGGCACGCAATACATCAAGGGCGACTACCACTCCGGCCAGTTTTCCGGCGGACTGACCGTCCAGGCCGGCACGCTCGACTACGCCCAAGGCGTCCTGCCGGCGGGCAACTTGACCATCAACGGGGGCGCGTTGAACTACGGCTCGCAGGCGAAGTCCATCGTCGCGTTCCGCATCACCGGCGGCTCGGTCAACGGCACGGGCACGCTCACCAGCAGCGCCGCGCACGACGTCCGCGGCGGCACGGTCAACGCCGTCCTCGGCGGCACGAAGGGGCTCGTGAAGTCCGGGCCCTCGCCGGCCGTGCTCGCCGGCAGAAACACGTACACCGGCGGCACGACGATCCAGGACGGCGATCTGCACCTGGCCTCGCCCACCGGCCCGGCCGTCAAGGGCGACGTTACCTTCGTCTATCCCGCAACCCCCGAATCCTCCTACCGCATCCTGTCGCTGGACGCCGACAACCAGCTTGAAACCTCGGCCAAGATCCACTTCGCCGTCAATTCCGTGCTGCAGCTAAGCACGCACTCGATAACGATCGGCGGGCTGGACTACAACGTCCCCAGCTCGGCCGACGCCATCGTGCGCAACGGCGGCTCGACCGGCAAGTCCACCCTGACGCTCAACGTGCCCAGTGGGCAAAGCCACACCTTCCATGGCGCCCTGCGCGACACCACCACGGGCGTCAGTTCGGATCCCAACCAGCAGCTTGCGCTGGTGAAGACCGGCTCGGGCACGCAATTCATCAAGGGCGACTACCAATCCGGCCAGTTCTCCGGCGGCGTGACGGTCAACAACGGCACGCTCGACCTCGGCGAGGCCGCGCTGCCGGTGGGCGACTATACCGTCGCCGGCGGCACGCTCGACATCGGGACCCAAACGCTCCTCCTCTCCGCCGGCCACCAGATGGTCAACAACGGCACGCTGGCCGGCGGCCTCTGGGTGTATACGGAAGGAATGGCCCAGGGCACCGGCAGGTTCGGCGCGGTGAACGTCTCGGCCGGTGGCGTCTTCTCGCCGGGTAACGCCTCGGCCGGCTACGCCGCGACGGGGCCCGCCACCTGGGCTTCCGGTGGCGAGTACCTCCTCGAGATGAGCGACGCCGACGGCGCGGCGGGCGCCGGCTGGGACCTTTGGGACGTCACCGGCGATCTGGTCATCGCCCCCACGTCCTTCACCCTGGCCGTGACCACCCTGGCCGGCACGACGCCGGGGCTCATGGCCGACTTCGACAACACGCAAGCGTACTCGTGGCTGATCGCCTCGGCCACGGGCGCGATCTCCGGCGTCGAGAACATCGTGCTGGACACGAGCCTCTTCCAAAACGCCCTCGCGCCGGCGGGTCAATTCTTCCTTTCCCAGACGAGCGACTACTGGCTCCACCTCAACTACTCCCCCCGGCCCAGCCTGCCCGGCGACGCCGACGGCAACGGCGTGGTGGACAAGCTGGACGCCTCGGCGCTGGCCAGCCACTGGCTCCAGCGGGGCGGCGCGATCTGGAGCCAGGGCGATTTCAACGGCGACGGCGACGTCGACGACCTGGACTTGGCCATCCTGGCCGCCAACTGGGGAGCGACCAACGCGGGAGCGGCCGCGCCCGAACCGCACGCGATCGTCCTCGTCCTGCTGGGGCTGGCCACCTTGCTGTATCGAAAACACCGCCGCCGCTAACCGTTTGCCCTCCGCCTTCGGGAGAGAGTCCGTCTCGGTCCCCTCTCCCCTCGGGAGAGGGTTTGGGTGAGGACTTGCCCGGCGTCCGCGCGCCCCGCAAGCCGTGGCGCTGCTGCCGCTGCGGATCCCGGCTGGCAACCCTCGGGATATCCCAGAGCCCCCACGTTTCCTTCTCGCCGTGCCTCGGGCCCCCGGACGGCCGGTATTTTCGGCAAGGTTTACCTTTCTTACTCAACTGGCTGGACCGACACGTCCGATACTATCGTCGCAACTGGAATGCACACGCTCTCGGAAGGCGAGGGCCTGGGGCAATCGGGTTACATCGCGCAGACCGAGGTGAGTCCGTATCATGTCATACCATCGCTTCACGTCATGCCTGACAGGCTGGGCTTTCACCTTTCTGTTGGCGGTCGCGGCGTCCGCCCAGGGCCTCGAGGACATGCAGCTCTTCGCCCCCGCCAACCTGAGCACCTACGGCGGGCCCCTCCGCGCGAAGGAAGGGTACTTTTTCGCCTTCGACGGGCTGATGTGGGGAATCTCCCAACCGGAGGTCACCCCCATCGGCCATCCCGGCCCCGGACGACTCGTCTACACCGGGCCCACGGAGGACCGAACCGCCACGCAGACCAACTCCTTTGACACGAGCCTCTTCGGCGCCGAAATCGTCACCGGCCAACGATACGAGTTGGGTTGGGTCCATGGCCACCACGGGCTGTTATTCAGCGGATGGCACCTTAATTCCCAAACGCAGACCGAGGGCGTCGGCGCGATGGAAATGGTCTTCGACGACCGCGAATGGGGCGGCGCCTTGGACTACCGCCACTTGGACGGCTACGTCACGGACACGTCCACGGTCCCCCTCCCGCTGCCGGTCACGTTCGATTCCGCCCGAATCCGCAACCGCGTGCGGACCTGGGGTTGCGAGGTGATGTACCTCCTTCGGACCGATCCGACGCACAGCGGCGGCTACTTCGAGTTTTTCGGAGGCGCTCGATACCTCGAGTTCAACGACCGCTTTCAGGTCGAGGCGTACGGTCGTCTCGAATCCGCCGGCGACGACGATGACGATGACGACGACGACGATGACGACGTCTGGATCGGCACGCTGGCCAACAGCTATTGGCAACAGGACGCCAAAAACCACATCGTCGGCCCGCAGGTCGGCGCCCGTTGGTTCAAGCAATACGGCCGATGGAGCCTCTCGACGGAAGGCCGGCTGTTCGTGGGCTTCAACTCCCAGAGCATCCACCAGAGGGGAGTGCTCGGCTCCGAGTTGGACCCGACCGTCGATCCGCCCGTGCCCATGACGCCCCTCTCGATGGGCCCAACCTCCTTCACCCACTCCTGGAACGAGCCGGAGTGGAGCCCGGGCGTTGAGCTCCGCGTGGGGGCCGACTGGCAATGCACCAAGTCGATCTCGCTGGGCGTCGGCTGGACGGGCTTGTGGATGGACGGCATCGCCCGAGCCTCCAACATGGTGGACTACACCCTGTACGAAGATCAGACGATGGGCATCCTTCACCAACACAACCGGCAAAGCGTGTTCATGAACGGAGCCAACTTCCGGATCGTCATCAACCGGTAGCCTTCCGGCGCGACCCTCCGGTGCGCGGAAAAACCCGGCGATCCCCCACGTGTGGGGATGGCCGGGTTTGGCCTTTCTTGAGTCAGGCTATCGCGACGCTCTGGATCGATGTGCCACAAGGCACTTGGGAGGGCGAGGCTCCCGCCGAGCCGCGCGGCCCGCCCAACGGCGACTCCCGGCAGGAAGGAACATCCGACCCTTCCAACGTCCGGACGCCTTCGCGCGCCCTCAGCTACCAACGCGGTGCAGCTTCCGGAGTTCCCTCAGCTCGCCAGCCAGGCGGTGACGCAACGGGCTCTCCGGACGCAGCTCGCCGAGGAGCTGCTCGGCCCGGCAAAACGTCTCGTCGCTACAATCCTTGTGGCAAAACAACTCCGTCCAACTCTGCGAAATCTCCCTTTCAGTAAGCAATCGACACCTCTCTGCCAAAACCTCCGAGCGTACGGGAAAACAGCGTGGTCCGCGCCCGCGATGGACGCGAGCCACCTGGACAGTCTATCCGGAAAGCCTTGCCCGGGCAATACGGCCAGATTGCATCGCGGACAAGTGAAGCGTCTTGGGTGCCATGCCCACGCTCGTCGTGGGCATGTTCTCCCGAAAAACACGATGCATGACCACGCTCGCCTGGCCATGGCGCCCGCTACGATTTCGCGAGATGCGCTCCGGTCCGCGAGCGTACGACCGGCCATCCATCGGTCGTGCCGAGTAAAGCATCCCCAACGCCCCGGAAGCCAACGAGATCTCTCGTTCTGCCGGCGATGACAAATGCTCCGCTCACGACGACGCGTTCCCTCACGACTCGATTGCCTGGGGAAGGTACTTGGGGTCGATCCGCTCCAACTCCTCGGCCATCACCTCGATCGTGCGGCGGATCTGCGCTTCGGTGTGCTGCGAGGTGATGAAGAACCGGAGCCGGGCGGCGTTCTCCTCGACGGCGGGGTAAAGAATCGGCTGCACGTTCACTCCCCGGCGGAACATCGCCTGCGAAAGCCGCACGCAGTGGGCCGAATTACCCAGAATGATCGGCACCACGGGCGTCTGGCCGCTCATCCCCGTGTTGAATCCCCGTTGCTTGGCCAGCGAAAGGAAAAGCTCGCTCCGTTGGCGCAGCCGGGCGACGCGCTGCGGCTCGGCCCGCAGCAGGCGCAGGGCCGCCAGGGCCGCGCCCGTCGCCGGCGGCGACAGGCCCACACTGTAGACGAATCCCGGCGCCGTGTACTTCAGGTATTGCACTAGCGCCTCGCTCCCGGCGATGAACCCGCCGCAGCTTCCAAAGGTCTTGCTCAGCGTCCCCATCCAAATGCCCACCTCCGCGCGATCGACGCCAAAATGCTCCCCGATTCCCCGACCCGTTCGCCCCAGCGTGCCGATCGAATGCGCCTCGTCGACCATCAATAGCGCCTTGTGCCGCCTGGCCAGGTCGATAAACCGGGGCAGATCGGGTACGTCGCCGTCCATGCTGTACACGCCCTCGATCACCAACAGCACGCGGCGGTACTCGTGGCGGAATTCGTCCAGGACCCGCCGCGCGGCCTCGGGGTCGTTGTGGGCGAACGCGCGGCGCCTCGCGCCCGAGAGAATGGACCCCTGCAGGATACTGTTGTGCGCCAGCCCGTCGTGGAGAATCAGATCGCCCGGGCCCAACAGGTGGCCGATCACCGTCTCGTTCGTCGCGTGTCCACCGACGAACGAGACGGAATCCTCCGTGCCGAGGAAGTCGGCCAACTCCCGCTCGAGCTCGCGGTGCAGGTCTTTTTCGCCGGAGACCAGCCGGCTGGCCGAGACGCTCGTGCCGTATTTCGCCGCCGCGGCCTGCGCCGCCTGGATAACGGCCGGATCGCCCGACATGCCCACGTAGTTGTAGCTGGAGAAGTTCACGTACTCCCGCCCGCCGATCGTCGTGCGGTCGTTGGTGACGCCCTGGTGCACCGTGAAGAACGGGTTGGCCAAACCCATCATCTCGGCCAGATCGAGGCTCTGGCGGAGTTGGACGTACTCGGGAAAGAGCTCGACGCGGTAATTTTCGGGCGGGATCTCGACGTCCGCCGGCGCGGCGTGCCGGGGCCTGGGCCGCGTGCCCAGGTACATCTCGACCGCCTCGACCACCTGGCGGCACGTCATCATTTCGGGCAGAATTTCCTCGGGGAACCGTCCGCCGAATCGCTCCTCCAACGAGGCGACAATCTCCATCCGCTCCAGCGAGTCGAGGCCAAGCTCGGTGATGTCCGAATCGAGCGAGAGCCCCGTCGCCCGCTCGCGAGCCACGCGGCGGACCTCCTCGAACACGACGCCGATGACGCCCGACGCGTCCAGCGCTGGCTCCGCCGCGCCGCGGCCCGCCCCCGCGACCTCGGCCGGCGCGGCCGTTTCCGTCTCGGGTTGCCGGCGCGGCGGCGTCTCGCCGGGCGCCGGAGCGGCCTCCGACGCGGCCCCGTCCGCGCGCGGGGTCGCCCGCTTCGCCCCGGGAACGATCGCCAGCTCGCCTTCCGCCAGTTGCCACCGCGCAACGACGTTGAGCGAGCCGTCCAGGTAGCCCTCGCGACACGCGTACCGTTGGATCTTTCCGCTGGAGGTCTTCGGAATGGTTCCGGCCTTCAAGAGCAGGATTGCCTCGACGCCCAACTCGTGCTCGGCGGAGACCGCCCGGCGGATGCAATCGAACACCTCGTCGTAGTGGCCCTGCTTGCGCCGCTCGATCTCCTGGACCACGACGAGCTTCTCGCGTCCATCCTCCTCGACGGCGAACACCGCCCCACTGTCGCGCCGCAGCCGCCGGTGGGCGCGCTGGACGGTCAGTTCGATATCCTGCGGATGATAATTGACGCCCCGGATAATGAGCAAATCCTTGATCCGGCCGGTGATGAACAGCTCCCCCTGCCGCAAGAAGCCCAGGTCGCCGGTCCGCAGAAACGGGCCGTCGCCGGAGTCGGCCAGATGGGCGCCGAAGACGGCCTCGGTCGCTTCGGGCTCCCGCCAGTAGCCTTGCGCCACGCTGGGCCCGTGGACCCAGATCTCGCCCACCTCGCCTTCCGCGCGCTCGGCGAGCGTGTCGGGGTTCGCGATCACGATGGTCTGGTCGGCCAACGTCTGCCCGCACCCCACCAGCCGGCACGCGTCCGGCGCGCCGGCGGGCGCCTCGACGGCCCTTCCCGCGCGCAGCGCCGCGGCGTCGAACGACCGCACGACGGGCGGCTTCGTGGCGTATCCGCCGGAGACAATCAGCGTCGCCTCCGCCAGGCCGAAACACGGGTAGAACGCCTCGCGCCGGAACCCGCACGGCCCGAATGCCTCGCAGAACCGATCCAGCGTGTCGGGCCGCACCGGCTCCGCGCCGTTGAAGGCCACCTTCCACTGGCTCAGATCGAGCGAGCGGCGCTGGGCGGGCGTGATCTTCTGAACGCACAACTCATACGCGAAGTTCGGGCCGCCGCTGGTCGTGGCGCCAAACCGCGACACGGCCGAAAGCCACCGAAACGGCTTCTGCAAAAACGACATCGGCGACATGAAGACATTCGGCCGGCTCACGTACACCGGCTGGAGAATGCCGCCGATCAGCCCCATGTCGTGGTAGCTGGGCAGCCAATACACGCCCATGCCCGAACGCGTATGCTCGAAGGCGTAGGCAATCAACGCCGAGTTGTGCAACACGCTGCCGTGGCTGAGCATGACGCCCTTGGGCGTGCCGGTCGAGCCGGACGTGTATTGCAAGAACGCCGTCGTGTTGCCGTCCACGTGGGGCATGCGCCACTGCTGGGCCATCTCGACGGGAACGCGGCACGTGGGCAGCCACGTGAGCTGCTTCAGGTGCGGCGTCTCGTCGATCAAGGGCTCGATCCGCGCGAGCACCGTCTCGGTCGTCAACGCCACCTTGGCCTGGCAGTCGTCGGATACGGCCTGGATGCGCTCGAGGGAGCGATTCCGCCGCGGCGGATACAGCGGCACCGCGACCACGCCCGCGTAAAGGCAGCCAAAAAACGCCGTGATGAACTCCAGACCTGCTGGATACAGCAACAGCGCCCGCTGGCCCGCCAGATCGTGCGACTCGAGCCACGCGGCGATGGCGCGGGCCTGCTCGTCCAGGCCGCGGTATGTCAGTCGGGCCTGCTCGTCTTCCCCATCGACCAGGTAGACAAAGGCGGTTTCGTCCCCTTGGTGGCTCGCCCGATGACGGACCAGATCGACCAGACTACCCGGCCCAAATACGGTTCCCGGTAGCTTGTCCAGATGCACGGCTACCTCAACTCCTACTGCAACAACTTTGGCTTGGGTGCGCTGTTCGCTGCCGGGACAAAACGGTTGGGCGGGGGGCCATGGACGTGTTGGGAGACGCACGTCCATCTCATCGCTTCGGCCGCCCCAGGCGGTTGGAGCAAACCGTTCTTCTCAACCCGGAAAATGTTCACCCGGCACCGCAACCATCAGATTTTACGGAACCCTGGCAGGGTACGCAATGACTTTAGCCATTGCGGGTTAGACATAACCCCACCGCTGGACGCGATCACGCATAGCCCGAAGACTTGCCAGCCGATAGCTCGGCTCGAGGTGGCAGACGATCCCAAGTGGACCACCAGCGTTCTCCTGAATTGCCAAATCAGTCCATTTTAACAATGCCTTCGGGTCCGCGTCGGACAGATCGGTCGCCAACGGGGCAATCGTGATGGGTAGTGTCGGGCCGAGCTGGGCGCGGACCCTGGCCAACGAGTTGTCCCCGCCCAGATCCAGCGACGCCAGCGGCATCCCCTCGGCGATTGCCTCCACCAAGTGTCCGCTCGCGCCACACGTGTGCAGGCGAACTGGAGCTAGATTCTCCCGCATCCACATCAGCTCGGGCAGGACGCACTGCCGGAACAGCTTGGCGCCGACCATGCACGCGGCGCACTCCCCGACGTGAATCTCGGTGATCGGCATGTGGGAATAATCGGCAAAATGGCGAACCAGGGCGACGTTCGCCCGGCTGATCCACCGCAACAACCCGCAGCCCAGCTCCGGATCGGTGAGCAGGTCGACAAAGACCTGCTCACCCAGAAACTTCTGGGCCGACGTGAGAGCCCCGTGCACGGCCGGGCGGCCGGAGGTGTCCCAGAAGAACGGGGGGATAGGTCGCGGATGCCCCGCTCGCCGGATGGTCGCAAGCTGGTTGTCCCACAAGCGGACCAACTCGTGTTCGGGCAGGCTCTCCGGCTCGGGCAGGTCGTCGACTCGGCGGCCCAAAAGACATTGGGGTGTTATATCCGCGTCCTTGTCGCCGCCTGGTATCAATTGAGCCCCAAGGATCATGCCCAGGATCATGTTCGGCTGGATCCCGCCGACCAGGACCTGATTAGGCGCGAGATACTCCCGCCGGCCAAGATTCGACTCGGTGAAGCAGGCTCCCAGGTCCGCCAATTCGGCCTGGACGTACTCGCCGCACTGGGTGTCGATTTCGTGACGGCGGCGGGGGTCGAAATAGTAGTCCCGGTCGAACACCGGGCCGAGCACCCTGGCCATCCAACCCTTCGAGACGGAGACCGCCAAGTCAACCATGCCCTCCAGTGTACCGGCAGGCAAGCCGGTCACAAGGTCCGCCTGGCGCACGCAACTGGCATGGACAGGCTTGCCCCGAGACAACAATAATTACGCTGGCATGGGCGCCGGCCGATGATAACTCATTGGCGAAGCGCACTGCCGTATTGTGGCCCTTGCGTGCCACTCCTCGCGCCCGGACATGGAGCAAGAGGCGCCATGGCGACCTTGGACGATTGTCCCATCGCGCAAGCCCCCGATGCCCCGTTTCGGGTGTCGCCCGAGGTGGTCAACGCGAGCACCCACGCGGTGGGGCTCGTTCTGAGCCTGGCCGGGTCGCTGGTGCTCCTGGCGGCGGCAGGCCGATCGGGTGACGCCTGGCACATCGCCGGGGCGATCGTCTATTCGGCCACGATGATCGGCGTCTATGCCGCCTCGACCCTTTCCCATGCGGTCCAACACCCCCGCTGGCGGCACGTGTTCCGTCGCCTCGATCAGGCCGCAATATACCTCTTTATTGCCGGAACGTACACCCCCTTCGCGCTTGGATACCTTCGCGCCGGGCCGTGGTGGGTGCTCTTCGGCGTCGTCTGGGGAATTGCCCTGGTGGGGGCCTTTTTGAAGACGGCTTACGGTCATCGGGTGGACGCCGTGACGACGTGGTTCTACGTCCTGCTGGGCTGGCTGCCGGGCGTGGCCGCGTGGCCCCTGGTGGGCGTGGTCCAGCCGCCGGGGCTGCGATGGATGCTTTACGGCGGGCTGTGCTACACGCTGGGCACCCTCTTTCTCCACCTCGACCGCCGCGTGCCTCTGCTGCACGGCGTGTGGCACGTGGCCGTTCTCGCCGGCACCGCGTGGCACTACTTCGCCATCCTCTTCTGCGTCGTGCCGCTCAATTGACCGGGCCGTAACGACCGGTTAAGGTGGCGCGTGGGCGTCGTGAACTGAAACGGGCGATCCGAGTGCCACTGGCTCCGCCAGTGCCCGATGCGTTCCCCCGCGAGCTACGATCGCCACGATAAGCCGCTCGCGGCTTCGCAACAAGAAATGCCAATAGGGACTCCCTCGAAAACGGACTAGGCGCACGTCTCGTCCTGCACTGGCGGAGCCAGTGGCGCGCGCCATCCAGTTGTCCTAAGAAAACCGACCATGATCCAGGTAGCGTGTACTCACTGCGGCGTGCGGCTCAACGCGAAGGAGGAGCTGGCCGGCAAGACGCGGAAGTGCCCCAAGTGCGGTGGCCTGGTCGCCATTCCCCAGCCAACGGCCGCGAGCGACGAGCCGACCGTGCCGCTGGACGCCGGCGCCGAGACGCCCACGCCGATCATCCACGGCGGCGCGGCCGAAGCGATGCTGCCCGCCGCGCCGCTCTTGCCGCGGCTCGTGCGGCAGAATCGGTACCTCATTTGCGACAAGACGAGCGTGGTGGCCACGTGGGACAACGACGGCCGGGGGTGGATGATCCGGGTCGCGTCCGGCTTTTCGCCCGCCCGGCGAAACCGCGACGTGCTGCCGGCCTTCGGCCAGTTCGTTCTGGTCGCGTTGGAAATGGCCACGACGGCCGCGGGTTTGCGGCTCGAGGCGGTGGAGAGCTACCGTTTGGCCTCGCGGCTGGCCCTGCCCAAGCTCGCCCAGGGGGACGACGCCATCGTCGAGGCCGTCGTCGAGCGGATTGGCCTGACCCGCGCGCAGAAGAACGCGACCCGCGTCATGCTCGGCGAATTGCTCATGCGCGACGTTTGGGGCGATTCGGCCGACGTGCTCGATTTCCTCGCCAACGCCGATTATCATTCGTCCAGCAGCCGGAAATAGCCGTCGGGTTTGGGGGCAGGCTTTTTTCGCGTTGACCACTATCTCTTTGGAGGACGATCATGGCGCGCAACGATCCATCGCGGGACCACGAACCGCAAACGACATCGCGTCGGGATTTCCTGGGCGCGACGGGCAGGGCCGCCGTGGGCGCGGCGCTGGCCGGCGTGGCCATCCCCCGCGTCCACGCGGCCGAAGACAACACGATCCGCCTGGCCTTGATCGGTTGCGGCAGCCGGGGCAACGGGGCGGTCGGCGACGCCGTCGCCTCGCCCAACGGCCCGGTCAAGGTCTTCGCCATGGCCGATCTGCGCGAAGATCGCCTGGCGTCGTCGCACAAGGTGCTTAGCAAGGAATTCGGCCCGTCGATTGACGTGCCGCCCGACCGGCGGTTCGTCGGGTTCGACGCCTACCGCAAGGCAATCGACTGCCTGCGGCCCGGCGACGTGGCCATGCTCACCGGCTTCGCGGCCTGGCGGCCGATGCAGCTCGAATACGCCGTCGAGCGGGGCGTGAACGTCTTCATGGAAAAGTCGTTCGCCTGCGATCCGCCGGGCGCGCGGCGGGTGATCCGCGCGGGCGAGGCCGCCGAGAAGAAGAACCTCAAGATCGCCGCCGGGTTGATGTGCCGACACAGCCGCGCCCGGCAGGAATTGATCCGGCGGATCCGCGACGGCGAGCTGGGCGAGATTCTGCTGGTGCGGGCGAGTCGGATGGAGCCCGTCGGACCGCTGGGGCCCAAGGACTCCAACGACAGCGAGCTGGCTTGGCAAATCCGCAATCACTTCCGCTTCCTTTGGGTCTCCGGCGGGCTGTTCTCCGAGATGACCATCCACCAGATCGACGAAGTCTGCTGGATCAAGGACGCCCTGCCCGTGGCCGCGCACGGCATCGGGGGCCGCGCGCCGGATAACACCGACCCGGCGCAAAACCTGGATTCCTACTCGATCGAATACACGTTCGCCGACGGGACGAAGGCCACGGTCGCCGCGCGGTATCTGGCCAATTGCCACAACGAGTTTGACACGTTCGTTCACGGCGCGCGGTGCGCCGCGCAATTCTCCGGTGCCGTCCACGCCGGGACGGTCCACACGTACAAGGACCAGCGGATCGCCCGCGACAACGTCGCCTGGCGCGCCGCCAAGGAGCCCACCAGCCCGTGGCGGGCGGAATGGGACTCGCTTCTGGCGGCGATCCGCGACGATCGGCCGCACAACGAGGCCCGGCGCGCGGCCCTGTCGAACCTGGCGGCCATCATGGGCCGCGCGGCGGTCCACTCGGGCAAGATCGTCACCTGGGACGAAGTCATGGCGTCCGAGTTCCGCTTCTGCCCCGAGCTCGACGCGATGACCGCCCAGACGCCCCCGCCCCTCACCCCCGACGCCCACGGCCGCTATCCGGTCCCCAGCCCCGGCAAATGGTCGGAGTGCTAGTGTAGTGCGTCAGAATTGAGGGATCGTTTTGAAGGGCCGTTTTGAATGCCACTGGCTTTGCCAGTGCTCGGAAACACAGACGATTCAGCACTGGCGGAGCCAGTGGCACGCGCTGCACAATGTCCCGTCTGGGTGACTCGCTACACTAGCCGTTGGGCCGCGCGAGACGCACCGCATGCCGACTTGTAGGAGGCGACTCCCGTCGCTGATAGCCCGAAAACCAGACTCGAATCGGCGATGGGAGTCGCCTCCGATAGGGGTGAGTCACGCGCGGGTCGTCTGGGCAGTGGTACTCGCGCCACCACGGAAAGGTGGAGCCCGCGCCCCGGGAATACCCAAGGGGCGAGTGCAAAAGGCATTGCGGATCAACGACTTGCGCCCGTCGCTGGCACCGACGGCACACCGACGAACCGTCGGCCTGGTACCATCACGTCACAAACCGGCGCGCGGAACGTTTGGGTTATTTGACGGTCCTGGGTACAATGGAAGTCGGAGGTGGCCCGTGGGGCCGTCGTCCGGCGACCGGAGGCGGCGGCGGGCCACGACAAGGAGCGATCTGTCATGTCGGCCCGCGAACGAATTCGACAGCGTCGGATCGTGACCATGGCCGAGGGTTACCTCGAGCTGGGGCTGCCGCTTCTGGCCCTGGAGTCGCTGGCGCGGTTGGGCGACCCGGCCAATTTCAGCAGCCAAGCGCTCTACCTGATGGGCGACGCCTTGATCGCGTTGGGCCGCCACGCGGAGGCCATCGCCCCGCTCGAACAGGCCGCCGAGATCGCGCCGGGCAACCTTCTAATCTGGCTCTCGCTGGGCTGGTGCCACAAACGGACTGGGCACGTCAATCGGGCCGTCGCCGCCCTGGAGGAAGCCCTCGTGGCCGAGCCCGGCGAGGCCATCGTCCACTACAATCTGTCGTGCTACCTGAGCCTGTCGGGCGACAAACGCCGGGCGCTGGCCCATCTGGCCAAGGCCCTGCTGATCGACCCCAACTTCCGCGACCTCGTGGACGCCGAGCCCGACTTCGACCCGATCCGCTCCGACGCCGAGTTCCAGGCGCTCACCAGCGTGATCGTGTGAGAAGGGTTCGTAGTTCCAAATTTGGCCCCCCGCAAGTCATCCTGAGCGAAGCGAAGGATCTCGGTAGCGAGGGAGGTTCTTCGCTTCGCTCGGACTGACGGCGTCGATTGCTTCCCAAAACTTGGAACTACTGAGGGTCCTTTTCATCGCACCCAGCCGGCGCGCTGGCGCGGGGCGAGAATCAGCCAAGCCCGTCCGCTGAGATCCTTCGGCAGGACCGGCCCGTTGAAGCGGCTGTCGTCCGAATCGCGCGATTCGTCGCCCAAGACGAAGTAGCCTTCGCCGCAATCGACCGCCTGGTCCGCCGTGAGATTGCCAAACGGGAAGTAGCTCAAGAAGTCGAGCGTTGCTGGGGGAAAGATCTCCTCACCGTCGATGAGGATCCGACCGCCACGGAGCATTTGGATCCGCTCGCCCGGCAGGCCGACCACCCGCTTCATCACGCGGCGACCGTCCTCCGTCCGGAAGGCGATGACTTCCCACCGGCGCGGCGAGCGGAACCAGAAGCTCACCCGCTCGGCGAGCACCAGATCGCCGTTCTTCCAGTTTGTGCCCTGAAGCGTCGGGGCCATCGAGTCGGAAGTGATCCGCGTGAGGTCGAAGGCCAACCAATACACAACCATCACCAGGCCGACGGTCGCCAAGACGTGCTCGATCCACCGCAAGAGCCGGCCCACGAGACGCCGCGGAGGTCTTGCCGTCTTCGTCTCCTTTTTCACCGACGACGAGGAATCCGCTTCCACGATGATCTCCCGAAAAAAACGCCGCGCCGCCGGCGAGCGAAGAAGACCGGCGGCGCGGAGGAACGTCACGATGCCGAAGAACGTTTGACCGGCACGGTCACGGACGGTCCATCGTGGGTGAATCGCCCGTCTCCGGCCGCGGCGCGTGCTCGCGCTGGAACGCCTCTTCCACCTGCCGCTCGCGCTCCTGCCATTGCAGCCGGGACGAACGCGTCGCGCCCATCGTCCCGCTGCAAAACACCGGAAGAATCAACGCAGCCACCGCGCCGCCGGCCAACACGAAGCACCCGGTGCGGAGTGCGCTGCCCGCCGGGCTTCGCGGCGCCGGCAGGGGCGGGCCGTTGGGGTCCACGACCGCTTCTCCTTCAACCACGCCGTCCGCCTCGGCCTCAAGGGGCCGCGGTTCGGCGCCGTCTTCCGCCTCGGGCGGAATCCTCGGGTCGTCTTGCATCATAGGGCTCCTTATGAAAGGGATGAAAAAACGGATAAGGAAGATGCGCAAGGGCAAGACATCTTGCGCAGGATACGCGCCGTCTGATCATGGCAGGCTTTGTTCCACAGGCACAGAAGCCCGTCCGGCCGGCTCACGTCGCCCGTGCGCACGTAATTGCCGCACCGGCAGAACGTGTTGCAATCCGCATGAATGCCACAGCTCGAGCAGCCCGAGCCGACCGCCGCCGGCTTGGGCAAGTGGAGAAAGTCGTCGCCTTCGAGGACGTGGCCGGGCAGGCGCATGGGGTTGTCCAGCCCGTCGTCGCCGATGAGTCGTTCGCAGGGATACAGCCGGCCGGAGGGCGACACCGCCACTTCGCCGTCGCCGAATCCGCACCGCGCCGTGGCTGTCGCGCCCACCCCGGCAAGCCGGGCCGCCTTCTCGTCGAACCAACTGATGCTACACGTCGGAAGGCCCTCGTGCCACAGGTCGGCCGCGCGGGCGATGGCCGCTTCGAGTTCCCGAGCCGCTGGCGGGTCCCATTGGGCCCAGAGATCCAGCGACGGAACGACGTGCCGGACGCCGCGCCGGCGCAGCCAGACAATGCCCTCGGGAAGCCGGGCCACGTTGTTCGGGCGGACCACCATGGCCACCTGCACGTCCACTCCAGCCGCCAGAAGCCGGGCCAGCGTGTCCGTCACTTGCGCCGAAGTGCCGCGGCCGTCCGCCGCGCGGCGGTACCGGTCGTGGACCTCGGGCAGACCGTCGTGGCTGACCGTCAGTTGCACATCCAGCGCGGTCATCACGCGCCAGGCCGGCTCATCCGCCACGGTGCCGTTGGTGGTCATGGATATCGCGAGCCGAAGGCCGGCCTGACGGGTCGCCGCGCGGGCGTGGTCGATCAGCTCGGCGATTCGATCCGCCACCAGCAGCGGCTCGCCGCCAAGGAAGCCCAGTTCCAACGTCCCACCCGGCGCAAGCGATCGAACCGCGCGATCGATGGCCGCGCGTCCCAGCGAGAGGTCCATCGTTTCGCCACTCTTGGCGCCGACGTAGCAGTACGCGCAGCGGAGGTTGCACGTCCGGGTGACCATCAGTACGAGACCAAACCGCTCGTACATCGCCTCGTCCCCTGCAGGCCGGTTGCGACGCTCGATCGACGAAAAGAAGAGGCCGGCCGGGAATCCGACCGGCCGACCTCAATATACTTCTCCCGCTGGGGCCCCGCAAGGCAAATCGGGAGGAAAGCCGCGGCCAAGGGACACGCCCGGCGGAGCCTAAAAGTTGTACGTCAGCCCGGCGAAGGCGCCGTGGACGATCAGGTCGCCGTTGTAGTCGATGTCGCGGATTTCCGGGATATCGACGATGTAGAAGGGGATCTGCTCTTCAGCCAGGCCCATGCCCGTGGCGGCCAGAACGCGGTAGCCCACGCGGGCGGCCCAACGCCGCGAGATCTGCCAATCGAGGCCCAGGTCGATCTCGGCGAGGAACGCGACGACGTTCTTCGACGATTGGACGGGGAACGTACCCGGCACGTGGGAGGCAGCCGTGGGTCGGGCGTTGATCCCGTCGCCGCGGTACAGTTCGAAGCGGTTTTCGATGTGGTTGTTGTAGATACCCAACTGGGGCGCGACGAACAGGCGGAGATTGTGCCACGTGTTGGATCGGGCATCGAAGCCGAACTGGAACCCCACGAGGTTGTTCTTGATGTTTTCGCGGAGATAGGCTTCGTCCGCGCCGCCGTTGCCGCCCCAGGTTGCGCCGTCCTGAAGCGTGCCGAAGCGGAAGTCGTCCTCGAAGCGGAAGAACCGCGCGCCCACGAGCCAGTCGACGTTCCACGCGCCGTCGGGGTCGTAGTTCAGCCCGCGGCGCACCAGATTGATCTCAACGTTGTGGAATTCGTCGCGGCGCCACAGGCGGTGTTCGGCGGCGTTGTCGAAATAGAGGTTGCATGTGTCGGCGTCGTTGAGGAACCGAACGTAAAACACGTCCAAGGGCGTGCTCACGGTGCCGCCGGGCACGTTGAAGTGGGAAGACCCGGTCATCGCATTGAGCGTCCAGTAGGTCGCCTCCACCGCCCATTCGTCGCAGCAGAAGCGGCGGCCAAAGCGGACTTCGCCGCCCGACTGCCAGCTCAGGCCGATCTGCGAGTTGCCCAACTGCTGATCCAGCCGGGCCGTGTTGTACGTCGTCCACAGCCGGTTGGCCTGGTTGCGGCCCATGTGCAAATACGAAGCCGACGCGTACCAGGGCGACGGGCAACACAGCTCGCAGCCGGTGGCGCATTGCGGGGCGCACGAATCGGCGCACGAGCCCACGTAGCCGCACGAGCCGTCGCGATTCTCGTCCATGACCTGGCTAACGAGGTTGGGCTGCTCGGGCCGCGGCTGTAGCGGCGGCGCGGCCTCGACCGGCGCGGCCGCCGGCGTGTAGACATAGCGGTTGTCGCCATCCGAAGGCGCGTAGCCGGGCGCGGGGTCGTAGGCGGTGTCCGGCTGCGCGATGGGGGCGACCGGCGGCTGCATGGGCTGGCTGCCCGGAAACACCCGGGGCGCCGGCGCCACCGACGTGGCGGGAATCACGGGACCCTGCACGCCGGGCTGCGCCGCCGGCGGAGCGTACTGTGGCGCGTACTGGGGCGCGGCGGGCGCCGGATACGCGCCAGACGGCTGTGCATAGCCATACGGCGTCGCAGCCTGCGGTTGTGTCCGCGGCAGGCGCAGCATCTCGGGCGCGCCGTACATGCCAAACTGGGCCAGGGCCGGATGGGCCAACCCGCTCAGGCTGGCCGCGATCGTCAGTACCGGGAGGACTCGCATCGGGCTTGCTCCTTTTCGTCTTCAACGGTCAACGGGGGATGACTTCCCTGTCAGGTACGGTCCCACGCTGATTGGCTGGTTTGCCTTCACTCCCATCGTCCGCGGCGCCGGCGGGTTTTTGACCAATTCGCCAGCCTGGCGCGGTTTCGATGGGCCGCCTCTATTCCAATCGGCTTCCGCGCACCGACCGAAAAAGGAAGACGCCGGACCGGAACCGGCGCGGCGGGAGAAATCCGCAAAACGCGCCCGGCAAACTCACCGTAGACGGTAGAGTCACCTGGAATCGGCAAGGACAATGCCCAGGGCGACGAGTTTCGCGCGGCATTCGTCGCGCTCCCCGCAACGGGATCGCTCCGTCCAGGATGGGTCCTGCGCGGCGAGAAAATCCTCTTCCGCGGCGGGGATCTTGCCGGCGGCGGCCAACCGGCGGATCACCTCGCAGTCGAGCCGCGAAAGCGACACGGACTGGCGGCGGAAGTCCTCGAACGCCTCCCAACAAAGCGGGAACAGCGGCCGAACGATCTCGCGGCCGATCGTCTCGGCGTATTGGCGGATCTCCCACTGCGCGCTGGCGTCCGTCCGAAGACGCAAAAAATGAAGCAGGTTGTGCAGGTCGATCTTCCAGTACGCCTCGGTGTACGTGGAGAGCGAGAGGTCCTTTCGGGCCTGTTCGCGGGCGACGCCCAGGGCCAAGCGGCGCTCGTACACCTCGCGCGTCGCGACGAACAGCGCCGCCTCGGACTGGCTCAGCTCCGCCCCGATCGACTCGTCCAGAAAGCCCTCGCTGCCCTGGCGGTTGGCCGTGGCCTGGCGGCGCCACTGGTCCGGCGCGGTCTTCACGGCCGAGTCGATCGCGATGGAGTAGCGCGTGCTGTATTCGTTCACCGAGGCCGTGCGATGCCGGATCCACTGCCGCCACGCGTCCATCGGCACGCGCGCGAGCAGCTTCACCTCGACCATCTCCAGCGGCGTCGTGTGGCCGTGGCGAACCAGGTAGCGGATGAGTGTCCGGTCGTCCGAAACGTGCCGCGTGCCCTCGCCGTAGCTCACCCGCGCGGCCTGGACCACCGCCACGTCGTCGCCCATCGCGTCCACCAGGCAGACAAAGCCGTCGTCCAGGACGGGGAACTTGCGCCACCGCAACCGATCGACAACGGGCTGATTACTGGACATCCGCGCGGCCTTCATTCATCCTTGGGGCTTGGGGTTCGGCGAAGCGGCGCCCTTCTGGAGCAGTTGTTGGAGGAGATTGGCCAGAAGCGTTGGGTTGTCGCTGTCCACCAGGTGCTGGATTTGCGCGGCCGGCACGCCTAGCTTCTCCATCGCCGCGGCCGCCCGGCTCCAGATCCTCTCGCGGGCCTTGCCCTCGGCCAGGTACAGGTCGCTCACCAGGTCGCCCAGCCGCTGAATCATGATCGAGTCCTTATTCTTGTAGTAATTCCGGATGATCCGGTCCTGGTGGTTCGATCTCTTGGGCATGTCGCGTTGGTCCAGCAAGGAACGGCTGTCGGGGGCAAGCGGGACCCGTCATTATGCGACTTTCGCCGCCCGGTGCCAGGGCGGGCCGGCGGGGGGCTCCGATGCCTTCGCCAGGGCGAGGCTCCCGCCGAGCCGAGGCCACCCCCGCTTCCCCGTGGAGGTTGTTCACGATAGAGTTTCTGTTGTTACGCACGCGACGGGAGGCGGTCCGCTCGTGAAACAGATCGTGGCCATCATCAGGCCGTTCCGCGCCGAGGCGGTGCTCGATGCCCTGAAGCACGCGCCCTTGGAGGCGTGCGGCGTCCGCGAGGTGAAGGGCTACGGACGGCAAAAGAGCTACCTCGACGAATACCGCGGAAGCGAATACTCCAAGGCGTTTCTGCCCAAGATCGAGTTGACCTTCTGGGTGGACGATCCGCGGGTCGAGGAGGTCGTCCGGACGATCGTCGAGGTCGCCCGGACGGGGCGCCAAGGAGACGGGAAGATCTTCGTCCTTCCGGCCGAAGGCGTCGAGTGACCGGCCCGCGCGGCCGACGCGGACCAGGAGAAGAAGCATGAGCGACGCCGCGGGGCCCGAACGGCGCGGGGCCGTGGAACTCACCTCCCGCTTCACCGAAGCCCTCGCCTTCACGTGTCGGCTGCACGCCCCGCAGCGCCGCAAGGTATCCGGCGCGCCGTACGTCGCCCACCTGCTCCGCGTCGCCGGCATGGTGCTCGAATACGCCGCCACGGAGGACGAAGCCATTGCCGCGCTTCTGCACGACGCGATCGAGGACCAAGGCGGGCCTGCCGCCCGGGCGACCATCCGCCACCGCTTCGGCGATGAGGTGGCCGCTCTGGTCGACGAATGCACCGACACGGACGAGCGCCCCAAGCCCCCCTGGCGCGAGCGCAAGGAGACGTTTTTGGCGCGCCTTCCGCGGGCGTCCCGCGCCGCGCGGCTCATCGTGGCCGCCGACAAGCTCGACAACGTCCGCAGCTTGCTTCGCGCCCGGCGCGAACACGGCGAGTCCATCTGGGACCACTTCCGCGGCGGTCGCGACGGCATGCTCTGGTACTTCCGCCGCGTGGTTAACGCCCTCGCGCCCCTCGATCCCTCCCCCCTCGTCGAAGAATTGGCCCGAGCCGTGGGCGAGTTGGAGCGGATAGGCGGGGAGTAGCTGGCGAATACGCGGCGCGGGTCGGGCACGCCAATGTGCACGGCAAGACGCGCGGATCACCGATCCAGAATGCTATCCGCCAGATAGTGCAACAGATGGCGCAGGGGGGCGGGGTGGATCTGGTCGGCGACGTCGCGGGCGCGGGCGTGGTGTTTTTCGACCAGGGCCGCCGCGCGGTCGTGGACGCCGGCGCGGCGGTAGAGTTCGTCGGCTCGGGCCACCGCGGCGTCGCGCGCGGTGGATCGGGCGGGAAGCGCCTCGAGTTCGCGGCGGTCGGTCTCGTCCAGCGCGTCCAGCGCGAGCGCCCAGAGCACGGTGGGCCGGCCCCCGAGCACGTCCGTGCCCGCGGTCCGCTTGTTCGGCGAATCGGAGCGCCAATCGTCCAGGTCGTTGAGGATCTGGAAGGCGACGCCGAGGTGTCGGGCGAAGCGCGCGACCAGATCGCGGCCCTCGTGAACCGGCCCGGCCAGACGCAGCCCGGCAAACAGGGCCGCCTCGAACGCCGGCGCCGTCTTCAGCGCGTAGATCCGCAACGCGTCGAGCGGGGCCAGACGTTTGTCCAGCGCGTCGCGCCAGGCCAATTCCGCGCCTTGGCCTTCGCTCAATCGCGTGTGGGCCTCGGCCAGTTGGGCCAGAATGTCGGCGACGACGTCGGCCGCGAGCCGGCCGCGCTGCTGGGCCACCACGCGGTAGCCCAGCCCGATCAGGTAGTCGCCCACGTTGATGGCCATGGCCGTGCCGTACTTGCGGTGCAGCGTGACGTGGCCGTAGCGGAAGGCGTCGTCGTCCTCGATGTCGTCGTGCACGAGGGAGGCCTTGTGGAAAATCTCGATGGCCACGGCGACCCGTTTGACCACTTCGTCGATCCGGGCGACGTGCCGGGCGCCGTCGGCGCCGGTCGCGTCCGCGCCGGAGAGCGCGTCGAAAGCGGCCAGCGTGACGAACGGGCGGGCGCGCTTGCCGCCGCGGAGCAGGAAGTCGCGGGCGATGGCCTCCGTGGCGGCCACGGGATCGATCGCGGCCAGGCCCGCGCCGTTGGTTTGCGCCAGCGTCGGGCCGCCGCGGCCGCGCGGCAGGAGCCACTCGATCTCTTCCGGCTGGAAAAGCCGCTTGGCGCACCGCAGGAGGTGGACGAACGTGTGCGTTTGGCGCTCGATGGGCCGGTAGGGCGTGTCGATCATGTCGCGGACCCAGTCCTCGTCGGTCCGGGTGTTGCGGCATCCATCGACCACCAGCGGCACGGCCATGCACGGCACGCCGGCCAGGAGGATTTTTTCGAGGGATTTTTCGAGCACGTCCAGGCAGGACACGCCCACCAGGGCGTCGGCATGCCCGCCGAGGATGAGTTGCATGACCACGGGCGAGCCCTCGGCGATAAGCACCTTGTAGCCCAGCCGTTCGGCGTGCTGGCGGAGGGAACTCAACCGGCACGCGCCGCAGTCCTGGCAAACGAGGCCGAGTTCGTTGAACCGCGCCGGGCAGTGGTCGGGGTTTCGCAGACAATGGGGCAACAGGAGCAACCGGCGCGCGTAGGGCGTGGCGGCGACGCGGTCGCGCCAGAACGCGCTGGCCAGGGCGACCATCGTCCAGCCCAGGAAGGCCTCCGGTTGATGCAGCTCGGCGAGGATCGCCCGGGCGTGGGCCGCAATCGCGGTCTTGTCCAAGGGGTCGCGGGGATCGAGTCCGGTGGCGGCGCGGTCGGCCAACTCGCGGATCCGCTCGCGGAGCTCGCGCGAGGGCGGGACGTGCTTGATGGCCAAGGAGAGATCCTCGACGGCCGGTTCACCGCGCGGCGGGCCGGAGTCGTCGGGCGCGGCAAGTCCGCCGGGATCTTCGCGCGGCGCATCGGGCGATGTCTCGTCAAACGGAGCGGCGGCCACGGCGGGACCTCTCAGGGCGTGGAGGCGTCGGTGGGACAAAAAACCTCGACCGCCCGGCCCAGGGCCGAGACGGTCAGTGCCAACGGATAGGTCCTTTCATAATACCACAGACGCGCGAAATACAATCCGATGGGCGCGGCCTCGCGGTGCCGGCCGGATTCGACCGCCGCGACCAGCCAGGCAAGTCCTTTCTGGATAGCCACTTGCAGCAACGGGTCATCGGGCGCCCCCAACAGGGCCTCCACGGCCAGGGCGGTTTCCTCGACCCCGGAGCGGTCGTTCAAGTTTCCGCCCCAGCCGCAGTCGGCGCCGGCGTGCGCGGAGAGCCAGGCGAGGCCGCGTCGCGCGGGCGCGGCGTCGAGCCGTCCGAACGCGCGGTACGCGGCCAGCACGCGCGCGGTCCCGTAGATCGGGTTCTCCTTGGCGGGATCGTGTTGATTGCCGAACCAAAGGGGCGTCCACGCGCCGTCGTGCCGCTGCGTGCGTGCGAGGAAGGCGAACCCCTGGGCGACGGCGCGGTCGATCGCCGCCGGGGCCGCGCGGCGATGCGCGCCCAGCGCCCGCAGGGCGTGCGCGGTCAGGTCGGTTCCGCTTCGATCGAACGGGAGCTTCCCCCAGCCTCGGCAGAACGTCGGCCATCCGCCGTCGGCGTTCTGCACGTCCAAGAGCCAGCGGACGCCGGATCGCACGGCGGAGGCCTGGGCGCCATGTCCACGCTTGCCGTGGACATGCTCATTGACCTCGGTCTGCATGTCCACGGCAAGCGTGGACATGGTGCCCCTCAATGCGTCGATTGCCAGCAGGGCCCCGGCGGTGTCGTCGGCGTCGGGCACGGCGCCGTCGAGATCGGTCCACCCCCAGCCGCCCGGGGCCGCGCCGGTGAAGGGATGGCGGCGGCGGTGTTGGCAGGAGAGGAGCCAAGGGAGTGGGGAAGGGGCGGCGTCGAGCGAGGAGGGGGACAGTCCCATTTCCGTGGAACGAAAATCGGGACAGTCCCCGCGCGCGAGGGCGTTGACGGCCAGCGTGGTGTTCCAGGTGGCGAGGTTCGTGTCGATGGGCCAGCCGCCGTCCGCGCGGGCCGATTGGCGAAGGAACGCGGCGCCGCGCTGGGCGATCGCATGGTCGGCCCTGCCCGTGCCGGCCAGGCTCATCACGACAAAACTGGTCAGCGGCACGGCTTCGAGAAACCCGCCGCTGGCCGGCTGCATCGACTCGACCACGCGAAGGCTTCGCTCCAAGGCCATGCGGCGCGCGAGCCGCGCGATCGGATTGGCTGGCGGGCTGTGGAAGAATCGGGCCTGGCCGATGGCCACCAGGGCGGGCACGGCGTAGCTGACCACCGGCAACCGGAGGAACCGGAACATCGACCGCGGGAAGCACGCCAGCTCGAACGGCAGCGGGTCCACCTCGCGCCACGGCACGCGGCCGGCCAGCGCGGCGTGCGCGAGAATCGGCACGGCGAACGTCTTGTCCGCGCCGTAGCGGCGCCGCAGGCCCGGAATGCCCCCTTGCGCCTGGATGTACCGATCGGCGCGCGCCATGAGATCGGCGCGCGCTTCGGCCGCGCCGCAAAGCGTGAAGGCGGCGCGGACGAGCATGGTCGTGGCGATATTCGACAGGCTGCGGTCCGTGTCGCCCCAGCCGCCGTCGGGATTGACGTGCCGTAGGAGCCATTCGAGTCCGCGGCGGAGGAGCGGCGCGTCGTCGGCGCCGGCCGGGGCGTGGCGCGCGACGAGGGCCAGGGCGCTGGTGGCCGTGGCCGTGGCCAGGGCGCTGGCGGCCAGCTCGCCGATCCAATGGCCGTCCGCGTCGCGCTGGGCCAGAAGATCGCGCCGCGCCCGATTCCAGGCGTCACGAAGGCGAGCGGGGTCGATCATGGGGCGCCAGCTTGCCGCCGCGTGCGGCTTCGCAAATGTTCGAGTACGCCGGAGTATTCAGCGCACACGAGGGCATACATGAGGGGGACAGTCCCATTTTCGCGGCGAATTCACCCATCTCCAAAAAGAACAGGATCCTCTCCGCCGCGAAAATCGGGACAGTCCCCTGAAACCGGTCACCAACTGTTGCCGTCTACGGTTTCGTTTCGACGGCCCAGAGATAGCGTTGGGAGGTGACGAAGACGGCACCGTTGGCGGCCACGGGCGTGCTGTAGGCGGGCGAGCCGAGGGTGACCCTGGCGAGGACGTTGGGCGTCGTGCCGGCCGCCAGGATGAAGAAGGCGCGTTGCGTGCCGAGGTACACCTTGCCATCGGCCACGAGCGGTCCGCCCCAGGTTTCGCTGTTGGCCTCGAAGACGTAATGGCGCGCGCCCGTCTCGGCGTCGAGGCAGTGGAGCTTGCCCGATAGATCGGGCACGTACAGCAGTCCGTCGGCGATGGCCACCGTCGATAGGCTCCGCTCGATGCCGTCGTAGCGCCACAGGCAACCGGTTTGGGTCACGTCGCCGGTCTTCGTGGCGTCGATGCAGTGCAACATGCCGCGCCCGCGCCCGTGCGCGGGGTCCTGGCCGGAGGCGATGTAGACGCGATTGCGGTGGAAGACCGGCGTGGCGATGAGCTGGCTGGGGCCGACGTACGTCCCGTCGTTCTTGTTGGGGCTGTTGGGCTTTCGCTTGTCGCCGTCGTAGTACGGGATGGATTTGCCGTCGCGCAGCTTGTATTCCGGTGGATTCGCGTCGTACGACCACACCTTCTTGAGCGAAACCGGCTCGCCCTCCGCCTTGTCGAGCGTCTCGAAGGCGTACACGACGCCGTCGCCCCCGCCGAAAAAGAGGAGCGTCTTGCCGTTCACCTCACCCAACGACGGGGAGGACCACTGCGCGTGGAACAGCCGCGTGCCGATCTTCTCGCCGTCCGTGGCCACGAGCCGCCCGGTTCGCTTGTCCAAGACGATCAGGCTGGGCGCTTCGGGCGCGACCACCCGCTTGTGCGTTACCTCGACGCCGTTGGACGTGCCGACGTAAACCGCGTCTCCGTGGACGATCGCGGAGCAACTGGCCGCGTCGTGGACGACGACGCCCACCTCCTTCATCGGGTCAAACAGCCAGATGATGTCCGCGTCTTCGTCGGTCAGCTCGACCGGCGGATTGCCCGCGGGGACCATGAATTGGCCTTCATCCACAAACGGCCCGTCGTTGCCGTTGGCTTGGCCGCGGACGTCGAGGCAGGCGATCTGGCCATCGCAGAGAACGACGTAGGCGCGGTCGCCGTCCACCGTGGGCGAGGAGCAGACGCCGAGGAATTGATGGGTAAAATGCGCGTCGGGCGGAATATCGGTCCGCTCGGGAATGGTCAACCGCCACAGGAGTCTGCCGGTTGCTTCGTCGAGACACTGCACCAAACCGCCGCGCGAGCGCTTCAGCCGCGCGTCTCCCGTGAGCAGTTGATCGTCGGTGCCGACGAACACGCGGCCGCCGGCCACCGTGGGATTGCCGTAGGCCGCGGAGCCCAGCCGCGCGACCCAACGGACGTTCTGGGTGGTGGCCAGATCGATGCCGCTGGAGTTGGGGGTCTTCTTGCCGGGCGTGAAGGCGTCGGGCAGCTCGCGCTCGTCGGAGACGAGGTTGCGGCAATCCGTTCCGCCCCATTGCGGCCAATCACCCGCGGCGGCCGCAAGCGGCAAGAGGAGAAACACTCCAGACAGTGCGCCATCGAGAACAACACGGCCGGCACGCATGGCGGTGTTCCTCCAGTGTTGATGTTTGGGGGACCCCGGTCACACACGCTCCAATTCTATCTGGCCCCGAAGGCCTCGTCCACGTTGAAGCCGCGGCGTCCCTTGAACGTGCCGGTTGGATGCCGTTACGCGGGGGGGCAGCGCCTTGCCGTGCGTGCCACTGGCTTCGCCAGTGCGTGACTCGCGCGGTTTTGAGACACTGGCGGAGCCAGTGGCACGCGCGCGGACACGGCGCCCGGCTAATCGTCGACGACCTCGACAATCTCGGCCGAGGGAGGTTCGTCGTCGTCCACCCCCAGGAGCCAGCCCAGGACGGGCATCATGGCCATGCCGGCCAGAAAGCCTCCGACGTGGGCCCACCACGCGACGCCGCCGGCCGCGTCGCGTTGGGCCGAGAGGACCTGGCCGACAAACCAGATGCCGAGCACCACCAAGGCAGGCACGTCCACGACGAAAAGGAACACGATCCATACGAGCGTGTGGATCCTCGCCCAGGGCCAGGTGATGGCGTACGCCCCCAGCACGGCGGCCACCGCGCCCGAGGCGCCGATCACCGGCGTGACGCTCGCCGGCGCGACCGCCCAATGGCACGCGGAGGCCACGAGCCCGCCGACCAGATAAAAAAGGAGATACGCGACCGGTCCCAGGCGGTCCTCGACGTTGTTGCCAAAGAGCCAGAGGAACCACATGTTGAACAGCAGATGCGCGACGCCCGCGTGAAGGAACATGCACGTCAGAAGCGACACGAGAATCTCGCCGCGGTCTGGCTCGAGCCGGACTTGTCCCACGACAATCGCCCGACCAAACAGGGGATGGGCCACGGCGACTGGCTTGGCGATGAGGATGGGCCGCGGATCGTAGAGCTGGGCGATCCGCTGGGGGACAAACCCGCGGTGCAGCGTGACCAGTCCTCGCGCTTGTTGCGGCAGCCTGGCAAACCAGACGAAAGCAAGCACGTTGGCCGCGACGATCGCGTAGGTGACCACCGCGGTCCGTCGCGTGGGATTGTCGTCGTGGAAGGGAATAAACATGCTCTCGGGGCCGCCGTCACGGCTCCTCGCCCGCCAGTTCCTCGACCGGCAGGGGAACGCCCTTGAGGATCCCCTCGCACACCATGTTATTGCGAACGAAGCACTGGAACTCGCAGGCGAGCATCAGCCGGCGGACCTTCAGAAGTCGGGCGACAATGACGAACCGGTCGCCGGGCCGCACCACCCCACGGAAGCGGACCTCTTCGAGGCCGCCGTAGCCGATGATCTCGGCGTCCATCAGCTTGCGCTTCAGCGCGTAGTAGCTGGCCACCTGGGCGGCCGCCTCGCACATGATGACGCCCGGCATGAGGGGCATGCCCGGCATGTGCCCGCGGACCCAAAAATCGTCCTCCGTCAGGTCCTTGTACCCGACGCAGATGCAGTTCACCGGATCTTCGTAACAGATCGCCGTGAGCTGCTCCATCTCGTGACGCTGCCGGTTGTAGCGCCGGATTTCCTCGACGTCCGCCACCACGCGATCGAGGTCGTATTCGGTAGGATCGAGAATGAGGGGTTTCTTGGCCACGTCGGACTCCTTCTCGATGGATCCGCCCGGCCTCCCGTGGCGGAGCGCCGCGCGAGCCGGCCGAGTGGCGGCGGGTGGATCCAGGGGGACTCGACCTAGGTGTGCGAAGCGCGACGTTTCTGCTTGCGAACCTTGCTGCTGGCGGGACGCTTGCCGTGGTTGGCTTTCTTGATCTTTCGGCCGGGCTTGGCCATGACGAGAACTCCCAATAACTGGCTGCTCAACAATACCCAACGGGACCGGTGTCCCTCGATTTCAGTGGAATCTCTGATAATAGCCCATCCGCCCTGCCTTGGGAAGGGCGAAGGCGACGGGCGGAGCCCCACGGCTCGCCGCTCGACCGAGGACGGATGCGGTAGTGTCCTAATTCTGTGTTGCCGCCATGGTTTCGAGAAGCTCCTGGACGCTCCACGTATGGCCTGTCAGCCCTGCCGCTACAGCGGGGGTTGTCTTCAAGGTGCCGTGAACGCGGCAGAAATTGTAGAAGGCGAAGAAGAGCCCCAGGGCCGCTTCGTGGTTCTCCCACTTCTTGCTGAACGCATTGGTCAGCCGGGTCATCCTCCGAACCTGAGTCCGGATCGTGAGGTTGTGCCGTTCGGCGTGCGACGTGCAAACCTTGCTTTCGTCCGGGGCTCCGGACACTGGGTACACCTTCGTGCCTACTATCGCGCCCGGAGAATACCGCGCTTCGGTCTGCCGTCCGCTTGTCGAGTTGAATATCTTCAACAGTTGGGCGAAGTCGATCCGAGTGCGAAGGGCCGCCCACATTGCCAGCCGGTAGGGCCTGTACCCGTCGGTGGTCAACTGGAATCGCCCCGCGGTGGCCTTCTGTAGCTTCTGGGCGAATACGTGCGTGTTGTTCGGCGTCCGCTTTCCAAGGTGCCAGGCCAAGAGTAGCTTCGTGTGTCGTTCAATGGCCGTGTAGCAGAAGGCATCGCCGAATTCTTCCCCATAGCCGCATCGTTCTTTCGTCTTGTTTTTGCAGCCGACGTAGCCCCAGATTTCGTCCGCCTGGACTTCTTCCACGGGTACGTCTTGGATTGCGGCTTCCATAAAACGCTGGCACCGTTGGCCAACGTAGACTACCAGAGACACAACGGTATCGCGGTGTACGCCGGTCAGGCGCTCGACCGACCGGATAGAATTGCCTTCCAACAGCATCCGAAGGCAGAGAATCGCCTTGTCCTTTTCCAGCCGCATGTTACCCAAGAGCTTGGTCCGTTGTTCCACCCAGGTCTTTCCGCAGAAAACACACCGAAACCGCTGGTTGCCGTGCCGATCGTGGCCGTGGCGCTTCGTTTGGTCGTGTTGGCAGGAGGGGGCTATCATCGCGAATCCGCTTTCCCGGTTGGGGCGGGTTCGCTAGAATTGGATTGCTAGGTCGCAATCTGGCGAACCGCCTGGTTGTGATTGCCCCCGGTTGGGATTGGCGTCCCTTCCGGGGGTTTTTTGTTGGGCCCATGGCTCCCAACGTCTGCCTTTATTGTACAGACATTTATTCGGCCGTCAATAGGGAATCTTGGCTTGACGGAACGATTTTTGTCTGTACAATTCTGGCATGAGCACCAACAGAGGTAGACCCCCCGTCTCTGACCAGGACCGGCGGGAAATACGCTTCCAGATACGCCTATCCGCCTCAGAATTGGCGATTCTCGACAGGGCGGCCCAGGGGAAGACTTCCACGTGGGCCCGCGAGACGCTGCTGAGAGCCGCCAGGAGGCTGGCGAAAGGCGGCTAGCGGAGAGAGGGGGTTACGATCCCATCCGTGCAGACGGACCCCTCCGGCAGGGTATAAGACTGCTGCGCCACCAAGACGCGGGCCGCTCTCCACCATCTACCGTCGCCGAATGTGACGCTCGACACGGCTCCGGCGTCGCTTTGTCGTCCAATAGCGGTTGACTTCGTGCTGCTATGAGACACAATTATGACGTAGAGGTTCGCCCCAACGTAAAAAGGTAGGACGCTGAGATGCCAATATCAGATTCCATGCGACGGCTTGAAACCAAATGGAAGTCAAATCGAGGTTGGCCCAAAAGAATTGAATGGCTGGAGATTTCTGGTTTGCGTGGCTGGACCGGCCAACCGATTCGTCTTGATTTCCCGCTTGTGGCTATCTCGGGAGAGAATGGTGCCGGGAAAAGCACTATCCTACAGGCCATTGCCGCAATCTATAGGACGCAAGAGGAGACTACGAGGAACTTGTACGCGACCCAGTTCTTTCCTGATAGCCCCTGGGACAAGATCAAGGATGCACTTATCAAGTATCAGATACGGGAGGGGGATGGGGCCAGAACCGGCACGCTTCGCAAGCGAGTGGATAGATGGCGAGAGTTGCCTCCGAGGCGCGAGAGACACGTACTCTACCTTGATCTCAAACGCATTCAGGCACTGACTTCGCGCCCCGGTTACCGACGTATTGCGAAGGCACCAAACACCGAAGTCCGGCGACAGAAAATGCCCGAGGAAATCGTCAACAGACTCTCAACTATTTGCGGTCGCACATATGATGGTGCAGCACTTGCTCTCAGTAACGTTGACGATGATAGATGGGTTCCCGTTGCGTCCTTTCGTGGTCTGGAATACTCGGGCTTTCACCATGGCGCTGGCGAACTGGCTCTCATGGAAGTGCTCAATAGGCCGATGCCAAAACACTGCATGGTTTTGATTGACGAGTTTGAAACATCTCTCCACCCGCGCGCCCAGCGGCGATTTTTGCGGGAAATGGCGGAACTCTGTCGGAGGGCGGAGCTACAAATCATTTTGACTACCCACTCGCCCTATGTTTTAGACGAACTCCCACCAGAAGGCCGCATGTATGTAATGAACCAGGGAAACACCAAGACGATTGTCACCGGAGTTAGCCCGTCATTCGCGCTCACACAGATGGACGACGAGCCGCACCCAGAATTGGACATTTACGTCGAGGATGTGGCGGCGAAGATCCTATTGGAAGAGGTTATTGTCGCAGCGAAGCGGGATTTGGTTCGGCGTTGTGTGATTGTCCCGTTTGGAGCCGCGAATGTGGGATACGCCCTTGGGCAAATGGTTCACGAGGGACGTTTTCCTCGGCCAACACTTGTATACTTGGATGCGGATCAAGCATCTGGCAATGGTTGTAGTCTGTTGCCCGGCGATGATGCCCCAGAGCGAGTTGTCTTCAATGGCCTTAGGGTATTGCGGTGGGATGGTGTCGCGGCTCGTATATCTCGTGCGCCTGGAGAGACAATTGACACGCTTGATTGCGCTATGACAAAGGCGGATCACCACGATTGGGTGGTAGACGCCGCCGATCGGCTGGTTGTAGGAAGAGAGGAACTGTGGCGGGCTCTTTGCAGCGTCTGGGTCACGAGATGCGCAGAACGAAACGATTTGGAGTTGGTGACGCAGCTCATTGAGGATCGAATCGAACACCGAAGCGGTGCCACATATCCATCTATGAGTATTGTGGCTGGTCTAGCCACGGAAAGCGAACCGAGCGAAGCCCTCAAGACAGAGTGCCAGGTCGCTACGCCACCGGGCGGTTCAATTACTCAGCAGGATGATACAAATGACGTGGCACCGAGCACTAAGCGTCACAAAAACCTCTTTGGCGAATACGACGAGTAATTTTTGCGAACTGAATACGCCGGCCGTCTACCCGGCAACACACTGCTAGGACAGTACCACGGATGCCGAAAATCACCCTATCGGGGGACAAATCCGTCGATTCGCTCGGAGCCTCCGTTCAGCAGCGTCGCGATGGCCTCCTTCAGCCGCGCCTCGAACTCCGGATCGACGTTGGACGCCGTGGGCTCGTAGCCGCCCTCCGAAAAAGCCTTTTCGGGACAGAGGTAGCCCGGGCCGCAGTCGCCGTAGCCCGCCACGGCCACGAAACGTCCTGGGGCAAGCTCCTGCGCGTACAACTGAAAGTCCACCAGCGGCTCGCCCGGCAGGTGCACAATGCGCGCGTCGCCAATCTGGAGGCAGCTCAGATCGAGCGGCCGGTCGATCCGATCGAGGAACGCCGCGCGGATGGCGCCGTCGTATACCCTCGCCGCCGGCGCCTGCTTGGGGTTCTTCATCACCGCAAGACACGACTCGCGATCGAATTCGCGGCCGGCCTGGGCCTCCAGCGCCAGCGGATACGTCCGCCACTGGACCGAACGGACGGGCGAGAACTCCGTCGCCGCCACGGCGGCTTCCATGCCGGCCAAGAGCCGGTCGGCCAGCGCCCGGCGGGCTTCCTTCGAGCCGTCGTTGTACTTGCCCACCGTCACGTCGCCGCCGCAGCCGGTGAAGTAGATCTGGAACACGCCCTCTTTTCCTTCGAGCGTTTCCCGGGCGCGGCCGACGAAATCGCTCGACGCCCGGCTGTCGCCGTAGAGGCTCTGCGGGTGCGTGGCGTAGTAGTGCAGCCGCGCGAGCGGCTTGTCGCCCCGGGCGAGCGTGATGGTCTTCAACAACGGGTCGATCGCTCCCTCGGGCAGGGCGCGGATGGCCGGGTCCTTGCAGAGGCTCATGCGGGGTTGGATCTTTCCGGCCGCGTCGCGGCAACGACGGCTCGACGCGACGCGGTCCACCTTGGCCTGGCCCGTGCCAACGCGATCGAACGGTTCGAGCCTAGCGAGCGAATCCCGCACGGCCGCGGCCAGCCGGCTTGTGATTTCGTCAAACGCCTCGGCGGCGAGGTGCAGCTTGGCCGCGCCCACGTCGGCCAGGAGTTTCTGGGCGTCGGTATCCACCAGCGGCGCGGTGTGCTGGTGGACGCACTGCACCGCCACGTGGTCCGGGCTCGTGCCGGCGGCCTTGGCCATCGCGGCCCGCACGGCCAGGTGGGCCCCGTTGCACAACTCGCACCAGTCCACGGCGCAGAGCACGTAGCGGGCGCCGTCGGCCTCGATCACAATGCCCTTGGCCAGGAGCGGCTGCTCGACCGTGCGCAACGGATCGCCGCGGAACAGGGGCGACCCCGGCGGCGGCGTCACGTCGCGGCGGAACGTCGCCACGCGCGGCGACGGGGTTCCGGCGGGCGTCGGCCGCGCAATACCGCAACAGACACCGAGAACAAGGACGGCCCACGGCGCGACGCGAAAAATGGCTCGACTCATGGCAGGGCGCTCCGTGAAGGCAAGGGATCTCGGGCGGGATTGACGGCGCCTCCATTGTACCCGGCGCGTCCGCGGCGGGAAACAACCCGCCGTCAAGGCACGGTCCGCGTCGGCGCGTGCCCCAGCGCCCGGTCGAGAAACGCGTAGGCCTCGCGGCGGATCTCCGGAGGGAAGTCGTGGCCGCAGTCGGGATAGCGGACCTGAAAGCGATCGGCGGCGTCTAGCAGCGCGAAGACCTCGCGGGCTCTGGGCTCGACCCTCTTCACGCCGCGGACGTCGAAATTGTCGTCGCCGGTGGGCGAATTGGAGAAGAACGCCCGCGGGGCCAACGCCGCCACCACCTCATCAAAGTCAAACGGCACTCGCTTGGGGTCGAGTCCGTACACGTCGCGCATCCGCGGCATGTAGCGGGGCTGGTCCCAACCGGTCAGGTTGCCGCCGCGGTAATCGGGAAAGAGCGTCCAACCGCAACTCGACACCACCGCCCGGAGCCGCTCGTCAAACGCGCCGACGAACAGGGCGTTGTGCCCGCCCAGCGAATGCCCGATGACGCCGATCCGCGTCGGATCGACCTCCTCGCGAGCCTGGAGCAGGTCCACGCCCCGCATGTGGTTGACGATCCCCTTCATCGTGCCCGAGGCGTACAAGCTCTTATTGAAGTCGTACGCGTACTGGCCAAAGGGAGGATAGTCGGGCGCGAGCACCACGTAGCCTCGCTGGGCGAGCTCCCGGGCGTAGGCGCGGTTGGGTCGGGGGCCTTCGCCGTCCACGACCCTTTTGCCCAACGGCGACGTGGGATGCAGCGCGAGCACCGCCGCGACGCGCCGCCCGGCGGGGCGATCCTTCGGCACGTAAAGGTAAGCGGGCACGCGATCGTCTTCATCCGCGCGATACGTGATACTCAGTCGGAGGTATCCGTCGCCCTCGACTTGTTTCGTGATCTTCACGTCCAGCGGCGGGAAGGCGGATCGGTCGGGCAAGGGCCCCATCACCGCTTCCATGCCGGCGAGAATCCGCCGCCGGCGGATCGCCCAGTCGTCCTTGGTCCGAACCGAGCAGAGTTGTCCGTCGCTGGACCGGTATGTCAGAAGCGGCGGGCGCTCGCCCGCGGCCGGCGGGGGGACGTCGTCGGCGCCGCGGCAAACGCCGCCGAGCAGCAGGACAACGACCGCGATCCGTGGAACGCGCGCTGGTATCGTCGCCTCCTTCATGTTTCGTTTGACTCCGATCGCGCGTGTGCCACTGGCTATGCCAGTGCCCTCGCGTCACCAGAAGCCACGCGCTGGCGGAGCCAGTGGCACTCGGCCGACGCCTGATGTCGCGGCACTGGCAAAGCCAGTGGCACTCAATGAGGCCTATGGGAGGCGACTACGATATTCCTGGTTCCCGGGACGTATTACCTGCTTCGTCCGGCCCGAACTGGTCGCCGGGACGCACGTGGTAGCCGCGGAGAAACTCGTCCACGGACAGCACGCGGCGTCCGGCGGGCTGGATCGTCGCCGGCGCGACCGCTCCCTCGCCGGTCGCGATCACCAGCCGATGGCCGCGGGCCTCCGTCACCGTGCCGGGTGGGGCGGAGTTTGCCGGGGCGTCCAAAACCGCCACCGGCCCGAGGATCAAACGCAAGGGCGTTTCCGCCTCGCGATGCCAGAACGTGTACGTCTGAGGCCAGGGCTCCATCGCGCGGACGTGGTTCTTGATCGCCGTGGCGGAGCGCGTCCAGTCGATCGCGCCGTCCGATTTCTTCAGACGGGGCGCCCTCGACGCCAGTGCCGCGTCCTGCGGCAGCGCGTCGAGCAGGCCCGCCTCAAGCTGGTCGATCGTCCGACGCATGAGCCACGCCCCCATGTTGCACAGTCGTTGCTCCAGCTCGACGGCCGTCTCGTCCGGCTCGATGGGCATGTGCGCCTGGGCAATGCAGGGGCCGGCGTCGACTTTCGCGGTCATGTGGATCACCGTCACCCCGGTGGTCGGCTCCCCGTGGTAGATCGCCCAGTTGATCGGCGCCGCGCCGCGATACCGCGGCAAGAGCGAGGCGTGCAGGTTGATCCCGCCAAGCCGTGCCGCCGCGAGCGCCTCGCTCGACAGGATCTGCCCGTAGTCGCAAACCACCCAAAGATCCGCCCCAAACGCCCGAAGCCGCGCCAGCGACTCCCGCGCGTTGACGTCCTCGGGATCGAAGATGGGCAGGCCGAACTCGTGGGCGACGTCGCGCATGGGCGTGACCATGGCCGGGCGCTTCGGCGAGCGTTCGCGCATGGGCACGGTGACCAGCGCCACGACGTCGTGGTGGGTATCAAACAAACCGCGGAAGGTGGGTACCGCGAAGGGGCCGGTTCCCATCATCACCAGGCGCATCAGCCAAACCGTCCACGTCGAAGAGAGCCCCGAAAACCCGATCCTACTGGCCCACCCACCCCCTGACAAGTCGCGTGCTGGTCGCCGCGCCAGCCGGGGCGAAAGTCGCAAAACGGAGAGCGCACCACCGCCAAGGCACACGGACGGACAGACGGTGGAACGGACCCGCGACCGGGGGCGGTCGGCCGGCAGGGCGCGTGGCAAACCGCGGGCAGCGAACCGCCCGGGTCTCGGCGGATGGCGGTCGCCGAAACGGGGCCTCCGCGGAGCAGATTTCCCCTCCGTGGTGGCAGTATTGCGCCGACCGACAGTCGCAAATCGTTTTCTGATAAGTGTTTGCGATTTCCTGCGGAAGCAGCGCAGACGGCCCCGGTTGGCGTTGCTAGAATGGTGCTTTCCGACGCCCGGCGGTAGACGGGACAGGTTGGCCAAGGCGTCGGCGACCCTCGCCGCAGGGCCGTTGTTCGAGAACAGGGGTGTTTTGCAGGGAGCGACTGATCGGTCCGCATTTCTTCGCGTCCCTCGCTCACGGCAGTGAGAAGGACCTTTGAGCAGGCTGGGCTAACGCCCGCCTGAGCCTCTATCGACGAATTCTTTCTGTCGTCTCGCTTTCTCTTTGCCTCTGGCCGGGCATGGTTTGCCACATGGCTGTTTCCACGTTACTCGACGATTTGCGCGCCAGCGCGCCCTTGGTAAGCCCGTCGCTGTTGGCGTGCGACTTCGCCAACGTCGAGCGGGAAATCCGCCGCGTGGAAGAGGCCGGAGCGCGGATCCTGCACCTGGACATCATGGACGGCCATTTCGTGCCGAACCTGAGCTTCGGCGTGCCCGTGGTCGAAGTGATCCGCCGGACGACCGCGCTGCCGCTGGACGTGCATTTGATGATTTCCGAGCCGGCCCGCTACGCGAAGCGTTTTCGCGAGGCGGGGGCGGACCTGCTGACCTTCCACGTCGAGGTGGTTCTCGACCCGCGCGCGCTTCTCGCGGAAATCCGCGAGCTTGGCGCGGCGGCGGGGCTTTCGCTCAACCCACCCACGTCGGTCGAGCAAATCCTTCCGTTCCTGGACGAGTGCGATTCCGTCTTGGTGATGGGCGTGATGCCGGGCTTCGGCGGACAGGCGTTCGACCCCGTGGCCCTGGAAAAGCTGCGGCGGCTCCGCGGCGCCAATGCGCGGACGATCCTTTCGGTGGATGGAGGCGTCAACGAACGAACGATTGCCTCGTGCGCCCAGTCCGGCGCCGACGTGTTGGTGGCCGGCACGGCCTTTTTTGGACACGACGATTACACGCGCCGGCTCGCCGAGCTGACGTCGCTCGCGCGATCCGGCAGACATGTTTGAGAGGACGTATGGCCGAAATCATACTGATTCGTCCCGGTTCGACGGACTACGACCAGGAGGAACGCGTTCAGGGCAACCTGGACATCCCGCTGAACACGCAGGGCGCCGCCGAGGTCACCCGCGTCATCCAGGAGCTGGCCGGCCGCGAGATCGAGGTCGTGTACTCCCCAGATTGCGAGCCGGCCTGCGAGACGGCCAAGGTGATCGCGGCGGCGTTTGGCTGCAAGCGGCGGACGTTGGACCAGATGGAGAACCTCGACCACGGCCTGTGGCAAGGCATGAAAATCGACGAGATCCGTCGAAAGTATCCCCGCGTCTACAAGCAGTGGCAGGAACAGCCCGAAAGCGTTTGCCCGCCGGAGGGCGAGACGCTCGACCACGCCGAGCATCGCATGACCGCGGCAATGGCTAAGCTATTGAAGCGCCACCGCGAGGGCACGATTGTCCTGGTGGCGCCGGAGCCGATGGCTCGCCTGGTGCGGCGCTTTCTGGACCACGGACAGCTCGGGGATCTCTGGAAGGCGCCGGCGGACCACGGGCGTTGGGAAATGTTCGCGGTGAACTCGTCGGTGCCGGCAACGGGCTCCTGAACCGATCCAGAGGCGCCGTCTGACCCACAGGGAAGTATCGATGTCCGCGTCCCGGCCCGACCCGAGCAACTGGCGCAATCTGATCGCGCGACCCAAACGCGGCGTGCCCGAGGGGCTCTGGCGCCGCTGCCCGGGCTGCCAGCAGACGATCTTCCGCAAGGAGGCGGAGAAACGGCTAGGCGTCTGCCCGGAATGCGACTACCACTGGTACGTTCCCGCCCGGCAACGGATCGAGCAGGTGCTCGACGAGGGCACGTTCGAGGAATGGGACCCGTGGCTCGAACCGGCCGACCCCCTGAATTTCGTCGATAAGCGGCCCTACCGGGAGAAGCTCGTCGAGGAGCAGGAGCGCACCGGCCTGCGCGACGCGGCGATCACGGGCACGGGCATGATCCGCGCGCGGCGCGTGGCTTTCGGCGTCACCGATTCGTCGTTTATCATGGGCAGCATGGGCTCCGTGGTCGGCGAAAAGCTCACCCGAACCATCGAACGCGCGACCGAACAGAAACTCCCGCTCATCATCATCTCCGGCTCCGGCGGCGGCGCCCGGATGCACGAAGGCGCGCTGTCGCTGATGCAAATGGCCAAGGTGTCGGCGGCGCTGGCCCGGTTCGACCGGGCGGGCGGGCTGTTCGTGTCCGTGCTCACCAATCCAACCATGGGCGGCGTGGCCGCGAGTTTCGCCTCCCTGGGCGACGTGGTATTCGCCGAGCCCAAGGCCCTGATCGGCTTCGCCGGCCCCCGCACCATCCAGGCCACGATCCGCATCGAGCTGCCCAAGGGCTTCCAGACCAGCGAATTCCTCCTCGAACACGGCTTCATCGACCGGATTGTCAAGCGGCAAGATCTCAAGAGCGAGATCGCCCGAACGATCGACTACTGCCAGCAATAGGAGCCTATCCCGGAACCCAACCAGACCGTCATGCCGAGCGAAGCGAAGCATCTCCATTTCTTCACGGCCAACGAGATCCTTCGCTGCGCTCAGGATGACGGAGCGAGACGAAACGGGTTCTGGGATAGGCTCAAATTTTGCCCGGGTGACCATGGCGTTTCTGGACCGGATCTCCGATTTCTTCTCCGGCGGCCGGCTCAACGTGCGCAAGCGGTTCGAGCTGATGCGCAAGGCCATCTCGGGCACGATGTCCAAGTTCTACATGGCCCGCGATCGGCACACGAACCAGGTCGTCGGCCTGAAGATCCTCGACGTCGAAAAGACGGCGGCCTTCATGGCCCGGTTCACGGGGCTTAAAAAACCCACCGAAGGCGAAATCGCCATCCAACTCGACCACCCGCGGATCGTCAAGACCCTCGAGCACGGTCTGACGACCGACGGCGAACAGTACTTGGTGATGGAGTTTCTGGAAGGGGCGGGCGTCAACTCGCTATTGATCGCGCGGGACCCGGTGTTCGAGGGCCGGCGCGTGCGGTTCATCCACCAACTGGCCGAAGCCGTGGCCGCCGTCCACCAGAAGGGCTTTCTCCATCGCGACGTGTGCCCCCGCAATCTCCTCATGACCGGCGACGGCGAGAGCATCAAGCTGATCGACTTCGGTCTGTCGGTGCCGGCCACGAAGGAGTTCATGCAGCCGGGCAACCGCACCGGCACGCCGAACTACATGGCCCCGGAGTTGGTCCGCCGCCGTCCCACCGACCACCGGCTGGACGTCTTCTCCTTCGGCGTGACGGCCTACGAGATCTGCACGTACGAGCTACCTTGGCTGCGGGGGGTAACCGGCATGGCCGCCATGACGCACGACCAGCCGCCCACCGACATCCGCGAGTACTGCCCCAACGTCAACCCCGCGCTGGCCCGGGCGATCCACGCCTGCATCGAGCCAGACGTGAACAAGCGAACGCCCTCGATGGACGAGTTCCTTCACGCCATCCGTCACGTCCGGCGGTTCGACCAGGCGTGAATCAGAACGCCCGTCGGCCCGAACCATTCGCTAGTCGTACAGCACCTGCTCCTTGCGCCAGTCCTTGTCCTTGTCGTAGCCGAAGGCCTTGACGCGGGGACGACGCTCGCGGAGGCGGACGGAGTTCACGCCCAGGGTGTCGCCGGTGGAGAGGTGGTTCCGACCCACGCATTCCAGCCGGAGCGTGTACGTGCCCGGCTCGGGCCAGAAGTCCATCAGGTGGAATTCGCGCAGGTCCGGCTTGGCGGCGTACAGGTCGATCGGTTTGCCGATGGCCACGCCGTCGAGATACGCCTGCCAGACGCCGTAGTCGCTCGCCTGGGTGAGCTCGACCAAGAGCCGCAGCGGCTCCTTTTCCTTCACCTCAAGCGTGTATTCGACCCAGCCGTCCTCGCGCGTTTTCGGCTTATAGAGCAACTGGCCGCCGGAGTCCAGGTAGCGTTCGCCCTCTTGAAGTCTCGCGCTGCCCGCGCCGTGGCGCGAGGCGTCCAGCGCGTCCTTGCCCCAGACGAGCACCCGCTCGATGCTCGGGAGCTTGCGCTTTTCGGCCGGCGGCGCCTCGGTGAACTTCTTCGTTGGCCCGATCTGATACCAGTAAGCCACGCTGCTGAAGTCGTCCTCCCGCTCGTTCCACATGTGGGCCTGATGCTCCTTGTTCTCGTCGGGCGACATCCAGCCGAACGTCTCGAAGGTCACTTTGATGCCGGTGTTGAACACGATCGGGTCGGCGACGTGCCAGCGGTAGCTGCACGTCATCTGGCCGACCACGCCGTCGTCGTGGCTGAGGAACGGGACACCGAAATACGGCGTGCTGTTGGTTTTCAATCCCCAGGCGGAGAGGAAGTAGTCCTCGGTGCCGGTGCCGCGGATGGAGGGCTTGGCCTCGCCGTCGATGTAGATCTTTTCGTCGCCCTCGCCGAACCAGGAGGGGCTGCGCGTGCGGACCGTGTAAACCGTGCCAACGTAGTAGCCCTTGCCCTCCGCGTCGAGCACGACGTAGTCCCTGCCGTTGATGGCCGGATACTCCTGCCGATACTGGGCGCAGAAGTACATCGTGTTGTCCGGCAGCGACTTCTTTTGGATCCAGTCCACGTTGTTGTAGAGCTTGCGGATCGGTTTCTTGCTCTGGTTGACCACTTCGATCCGCGCCGACTCGCGGAAGGGCATCTGCCAGAAGCAGTTGTACGAGTCGCCGTCCTCCACGACGACCGGCAGACTGATCACCTCCATCCGCCGACCGAAGCAGTTGGCGAAGAACTCGCCGACGGGCACTTCCACGTCGGGTTTCTTCCGCCCGTCCCAGTAGATCCGCAGGAGCATCTCCTGGTGGTTCGCGCAGCCGTCCGGCGCCCAGAAGTGGGGCTCCTGGAGGAAAGTCATCCAGATGTGGGTGATGACGCCGGGGCCCTTGAGGTCCGCCATGACGTACGTTTCGCCCGGCTCGATGCGGTCCGGCCGGTCGAGATTGTTCCGGCTGTCGTACATGTCTTTCTCAATCCAGGCGTTCGAGCCGGCGCGCATGCTGCGGCCTTCTTCCCATTGCGTCAGGTCGGCCAGGCGCTGCGCGAAGGCGGGCAGGGCGACGCCCGCCCAGAGCAGAGCGGCCAACAACGTCGAACCTCGCGCAAGACGATTGGATCTCATGGGAATCTCCTTCAAAGTGCTTTCGTGGGGTCGAGATGCTTCGCTTCGCTCGGCATGACAAACTCGTGTCATCCTGAGCGAAGCGAAGGATCCGGCTTGACGCCAACGAGATGCTTCGCTTCGCTCGGCATGACGGGATGGACTGGAAATGACGCAGTCGCTCTTAGCGGTTGGAATCACGCCTGGGGCTCATTTTCTCCGCCCATCCAGGAGGGACGGAGCCCGCCCGCCGCGATGGTGATATTCCAAGGAACCTGGTCGGGCCTCTTGCGGGCGTCGCGACGAAGCGTCAGGTGGACGAAGAAGGTCTTCCGTCCTTCTTTCTCGTCGTCAAACGTCACCGAGAAGATCTGCTCGACCGTTTCACTTCCCTCGAGGTTCAGGATCTGCTGCGTCGAGCAGTATCGGACGGTCGCCTTGTCGCCCAAGAGCAGCAACGTCTTGACCAGGGGGCTTTCCACCCATTCTTGAAGCTCGGTCCGCTGCTTGGCGTCGTTGCGGTAGTACGCCCAAAGCCCGGTATCGAGCGGGGGGCGTTGGCCGGGCGGGCGGGTTAATTGGTAAGCCAACTGCGGCTGGCCCTTCGCCAGGAGCGTAAACCAATCCTCGGCGAACTGCCGGGCTTGATGCCGCAGGTAGTACCGCGTGGTGGTCCAATGGCCGACCCCCACGCCCCCGAACGCCAGCGACAGACCTAGGCCCGCCACCGCGATCTTCCTGCCGGCCATCGCGGGGGCCGATCGGGCAATCCGCCCGATGGCGACCATCCCCAATACCACGCCCGCCAACGGAATGGCCCAGCACCACGGGTCCACCGGCGCCACCACCGACAGCGCGCCCAGCACCAGCGCGGCGACGGCCGCGCCGCTAAGCGGGCGATAGACGTCGCGCTCCGCGTCCCGCGCCTGGCCCAGCCGGGGCGTCGATCGGTCGCGATGGGGCGTTGCGTCCATGAACGTCCTTGGGGGAAGGATGTGTTGGGGTTGCGTTTCCGGAAGGGCGAGGCTCCCGCCGAGCCGCCTGCGTGTGTCACTGTTTCCGTGCGCGTGCCACTGGCTCCGCCAGTGCGGACAAATACCGGTCCCTTATCTCTCCACCTTGTCGTTTCGGGCGCCATCCGAGCCGGAACTCCCTTTCCGCGCCTTTGCGTCTCCGCGCGAGCGCTCTCGTGCGTTTTTGATCTCGCGCGGAGACGCAAAGGCGCGGAGGGGAATGGTATTGCGCTCCTTCACCCGCCCACGCGGATGGCGTTCGTGTCCTTGACGTGTTTCTCGATTTCGCCGCGGCGTTGCTCGTAGCTCGCTCGGTACTCGTCCGCGGGAAAAGGCCGGGGCGATCGGCAGGCAAACGCGCCTTCGGAGAGCTGGCGCACCAGGGCCATCCAGATCCGATCCGGCCCCAGGCCCAACATCATCTTCTGGCTCGGATCCGAGGTGAATCCGCCCCACATGAAGTTCTTCGCCAGCGGGGCCGTGTGCAGCGAAAACGTCACGAAGCCGACGACCACCAGCGCGGTCAGGCACGAAAACAGGATGCTGCCCACCTGATCCGCGATCTTCAGAAAACGCACCTTCACGTGGCAGAGGAAGTCGCTTATACCCCGCAGCACCACCATGGACGCGGCGAACAGAACCCAAAGGGCAAGGTAATCCCACACGTACGTGTAACTGGCCATCGTGCTGCTCCAGCCTTCGACCCAACGGGCCAACGGCTCGAAGAAGTTGGTGGCCAACAGGGCCGACGTGGTCACCTCGACCAGCCGCAGGGCGTTGCCCCACATCCCCTCCGTGTACAGGCTCGCCACCACGGCAAGAAAGACCACGAATAAAAGCACGGTGAAAATGGTGGACATGATCTCAACCCGGCGGGCTTATTGTTTCATCACGCGCATCAACTCGGGCAGCGACGTGACGCCTTTGGCCACGAGAACCACGCCTTCGGCCTGAAGGCTCTGCATGCCGGCCTTGCGCGCGGCCAGCCGCACCTCCTCCATCTTCGCGCCGCTGGCCAGGGCCTTACGGACGCCGTCGTCGACCACCAGCAACTCGAAAATCGCCGTCCGCCCACGATAGCCAATCCCGTTGCACGCGGGGCAAACCTCTTGCGGCTCCTGCGGCGGGCGGCAGAACGCCTGGACGCGCCCCGGCGGAATCCCCAATTGCTGGAGCACCTGCGGCGTTGGCGCGTACGCCTCCTTGCACGAGTCGCATAGCCGGCGGATCAGCCGCTGGTTGAGCACGGCCGTGATGCTCCGGGCGAACGTCTTCGGCGGCGCCTTGAGCGCAAGCACCCGAAACAGCGCCTCGATGCAGTCCTTCGCGCGAACGGTCCCGACGATCAGCCGGTGGTCGTTCTGCTGCTCCTCGCAGAGCATGTTGACCGCGGTGGCGTTGACCAGATCGCGCATCACGATCACGTCCGGCTCCATCCGGAACATCTTGATCATCACCTTGTCCAGCCGCTTGTCCTCCGGCGCGTTCTCGCCCTGCTGGAAGGTCGTCACCGGCACGTTCTCGACCTTCTCGTACGGGTTGGCTTCATCCTCCAGGGCCATGAACTCGCGCGTGAAACGGTCGGTCTTCTGCAATACGACGTTCGTCGTGCTCCGCAATCCCGAGGCCGGCATGGCCGAGAGAATCACGAAACCCTCCTTCCGGTTGAGGATCTCGAGAATCTGCTCCTGCATCTTCGGGCGCATGCCCAGGTCGTCGAGCGTTTTGAAATGAACCTTCTTTTCCTCGAGCTGCAACACCACCCGCTCGCCGGTCGACGTCCCCTGCGACGTGATCGAGGTCTGGTAGTCAATGTTGTCGTAGTTGACCAGGAAGAGGCCGTTTTGTTTCGCCTGACGCTCTTGGGGATTCAGGCCGCTTAGGGTCTTGAGCGACTCGAGGACGGGGTCGCACGTCTCGCGGTCGCGGGGTTCGTCGTTGTGCCAGACGCCGTCGATCATGTAGCGCACGCCGACCTGCTCCTGGGTGTATTCGAGCATGAGCGCCGTCGCCCGGCGCGACAGAGCCGTGGCCAGGAGCCCCCGCGATTCGTTGAAACCGGCCGACTGCCGCGCGGCCAGCAGGTGCGCCCGATCGTCGCGATCGGAGGCCGCGCCCACGGCGTCCAGCTTCACGGGCGGACCAATCTCCCACTCGGCCTTCTTCTCCACCTCGACGTTCATGCCCAGCTTGTTCAGCCGGGTGCCGAACCAGTAACGCAGGTGCGCCGGCGTGAGCACGCACTGGTCGAGCGGAACGTTCTGATTGCGGTAGATGACGTAGGTGGTCAGCGGGACGATATACGCGACCACCAGCAGTGGAAAGCCCAGCCAGAACCACGGCAATAGCCACGCCAGCACGAAGAAACCCATGAACACCCCGAAGACAATGGGGTTCCACCGGACGTGCTGCAGGTGCATCTCCTGGCCGTCGGTGCTGACCCAGTTGGTCGTATGCACCCAGAGGATGAAAAGCAGCCAGCAGGCGAGGATTTTGGGCCAGCTCACGTAAAACCCGGTCCCGCGGGTAAACGCGGCCTGGGCCAGGACGGCGGCGGAGTCGAGCGCCGAGACGGCCAGCGGGCCTCCCGCGGGCAACCCGCCCGGCCGCGCCTGCGCGGCGTCGGCCCACGCCAGGGCGAGGGTCGCCGCGAGCATCAATGCAACAAACAATCGAGCCATTAAAGCATTCCGGAATCGCTGACGGAAATGCCCTTCAGCGCCATCTTGAGGGATTCGGGGTTGGGGGCCACTTCAAACGCGGTCGCCCGGTCGATCAAATCGCGTTCGACCAGGCTCTTCAGGCTCATCGTGAAGTCCTGCATGCCTTCCTCCGCCGCGAGGCGGATGGCGTCGGGTAGCTTCTCGTCGTTGCCTTCCAGAACGAGCTTCCGGACGGTGGGATTGAACGTCATGATCTCGACGGTCGGCACGCGCGGCACGCCTTCCTTGATCGACGGCAAAAGCTTCTGCGCGATGATCGCCTTCATGTTGAACGCCAGCGCGCTGCGGATCGCCTGGTGCAAGTCCGACGGGAAGAGGTCGAGGATGCGGCCGATCGTGCTCGGCGAGGTCGAGGCGTGGATCGTGCCGAACACGAGGTGGCCCGTCTCCGCCGCCTGGATCGCCGTCTCGAACGTCTCGCGGTCGCGCATCTCGCCGACGAGCATCACGTCCGGGTCCTCGCGCACGGCGTGCTTCATGCCGGTCATGAAGTCCTTCACGTCCATGCCGATTTCGCGCTGGTTGATGAGGCTCTTCTCCTCCGTGAACGTGAATTCGATCGGGTCCTCGAGCGTGAGGATGTGCTTGGCGTAGTGCCGGTTGACCCAGTTGAGCATCGAGGCGATGGTGGTCGTCTTGCCCGAGCCAGTCACCCCCGCCAATAGGATCATGCCCTGATAGAACGTGCAGAGCCGCTCCAAACCCGGCGGAAGATAAAGTTCCTCGAAGTTCGGGATCCAGTTATTCACGCGCCGGGCGACCATGCCGACGTGGTCCATCTGCGTAAGGACGTTAACGCGGAACCGCCACGTCTTGCCGTCCACGTTGACGGCGTGGGCGAAGTCGGTCCCGCCGTCCTCGTCGAAGATCCGCCGCGTCCGCTCGTTAAACAGGGGGAAGATCATGCGGACCATCTCGTCGTCGGGGATGGGACCGCGGTTGAGCGGCCGCAGGACGCCGGCCACGCGGACGTACGGCGGCAGCCCCACCTTCAGGTGCAGGTCGCTTCCTTCCAGCTTCACCAGGGCGCGGAACAGCTTGTTGATCTCGAATTCCTTGTCGCGGTCGAGGAACCGCGCCTTGTCCCCTTCCGCGGTCAGCGGCTTCATGGGGGGTCCCGCCGCGGAGGCCGACGACAACGACGACAGGGAAGACAACGACATGGCGCTCTCCTCGACAACAATCCGACGCGACGCCCTACAGCCGCACGGGGATCCCGCGGTCCCGCATAACCTGTTTTGTCTCGCGAATCGTGTACTGCCCAAAGTGAAAAATGCTGGCCGCGAGGGCCGCGTCCGCTCCACCCGAAAGGATCGCCTCGGCCAGGTGCTCCGGCCGGCCGGCCCCGCCGCTGGCCACCACCGGGATCGTCACGGCGGCGGTCACGGCGCGGGTGATCTCGATGTCGTAGCCGTCCCGCGTGCCATCGGCGTCCATCGACGTCAACACGATCTCGCCGGCCCCCAGCGACTCGACCTCGCAAGCCCAGGCCACGACCTCCCGGCCCGTGCCCACGCGGCCCCCGTTGACGTGAACCTCCCAGAACTCCTTGCCGTCTCGCGTCACGCGTTTCGGGTCGATGTTCACCACGATGCACTGGCTGCCAAACCGCCGGGCGGCCCGGCAAACGAAATCGGGATCGCGGCACGCGGCCGAGTTGATCGATACCTTGTCGCTGCCCGCCTGAAGAAGCGCCCTTATGTCGTCAATCGTCCGGATTCCCCCCCCCACGGTCAAGGGCATGAAAACCACCTCGGCCGTGCGGCGGACCACGTCGAGCAGGATATCCCGGCCCTCGTGGCTGGCCGTGATGTCGAGGAACACCAACTCGTCGGCCCCCTCCGCCTCGTAGCGGGCGGCCACCTCGACCGGGTCGCCCGCGTCCCGAAGGTTCAGAAAATTCGTCCCCTTCACCACGCGACCCTTGTCGACGTCCAGGCAAGGAATCACGCGTTTGCAGAGCATCGACGCCTATCGTCTAATAGTCGGGTGGGCCAACCCGATCCGGATGGGTGGCTAGTCCCTCGAACTCCAAACCTTTACTGTAAATTGGCGACCCCGAAGGGTCAACTCCCCAATTGCCCAGGGATTGGGGCACGGCCGGGCCCGGCGATTGCGTGCCACGGGCTCCGCCAGTGCGAGATTATCGGCCATGGCACGGCACTGGCAAAGCCCGTGGCACACCCCGCGCCGGGCGACCTCATGGGATCTTGGGCCCCGAGCCCGCCGCGGCCCGACGGATCACGATGGGGCAGCTCCCCTCGATCCGGCCGTAGATCGGGCCCGACTCGACCACGAACGTGGCCGTGTACACCAGTTCCGTCTTCCCGCCGAATTCGAGATCGTCCGGTACTCGCCACGAGTACTCGCGGAAGCCGCCTCATCCATACTCCAGCGTCTGGCTGGCCACCACCTGGCCGGACGCATCCCAAAGTGTGAGCAGGGGCAAGGCAGCCACGCCCCGGATCCAGCCCATCTCGTAGCCCACCTCGGGCAGGACCACGGACGGTATCAAGAAGGCCGTCTCGCCAGGCGCGAGGATCATGTCCTTCGGATGTCGCTCGAAGTAGACGCTCGGCTTGGCCGAAAGCAGCGGGGCCGTCCAGACGGTCGTCTCGCCGGGCCGCACCACCACCGGGTCGCCCCGCCAGTCGTACGGCTCCGGCGAGTCTCTCAACATCTGGCCCGGCAGACCCCGCCACAGCTTCAGACTGACCCCGTCACTGACGACGTCGAAGAAAGCCCGGCACTTGTACTCGCCGGCGGGCACGCGGCAGCTCCACCGCGCCTGGGGGCCCAGCGACACGGAGCAGGCCCGGCCCTCGGAGCCCATCGATATCTCCTCGCCTTCCCAGGCAACGTCGATCTCCAGCTTGTCGACCTTCTCGGCCCCGTCCAGCACGATCTCGAACGTCCCGTACGCGCCCTCGTAGGGCGCGACGCGAAGCCGGTCTCCCTCGGGCGAGATCGACAGTCGGTAGTCCAGGCCGTCCACGAAGTTCCACTGTCCGAGATTGCAGTTGCGAAGCTGCGCGAAGGGCCACTCGTCGCGGCGACGCGCGACGGCCTCGATCGTGCGGGCCGAATACCGCCCGTTAAGACCCTGCTCTTGCGCGCAATAGAAATCGTACAGCGATCGGCCGATCTGGATTGTGCCCGCGCGGGCCTCGGTCGGAATGAAGAAGAGGGAACCGAAGATCGGCCGTTCGAACTCGGCCGCCTGCGCGGGGTCCAGGAAAAACTCCGGGATCTCCAGACGCGGGACCAGCTCCATGGTGGCCGGTTCGCCCGCAGGCGCGCTTTCGCCCGCCTCTTCGCCACGTCGGAGCCGCTCCGTCCGGAACGGCTCGAAGATCACGCAGCCCTTGCCGGTCATCCGTTTGGGCAGAGCCGGATGGTTTTTCCAGAGGCGAAGCGGCTCTTCGTCGGCCAGGTCGCTGTCGCGATCCAGGTCGAGAAAGAGCCGGTCGTAGCCGGCGCCAGGGCCCCCGCTCTCATCGACGACAAACGCCATGGCGGCCAGACCATCCTCGTCGGGCGCCTCGCCGGGTCGGTACGCGCCCGCGCCGAAGAGCACGCCGAAGTGGTCCTGGCCGCGACCGAAGAGCACGCCGAAGAGCGGTCGATCCGACGCCAACTCGGGATAGCGCGTGTCGGGATCACGGTCCCCAGGCAATGAATCGGCGCCGCGGCAATGGCCGCGGAAGAGAAAGGAGGCCCATCCGCCCCTGGGCACGGACTCAAAAAGGGCCACGGGCCGAAGCGGGAAGTCGGTCGGCTCGACCAGCAAGGGCCGCCGCTGCGACCAGCGATACCCCCACGCGGCCAGCACGGCCACGAGCATCGCGACGGCCAGCACGGCCAACCGACGCCGCCATCGACGCCTCTTGCCGGGCGTTGCCGCGACGGAAGAAGCGGGTTCCGGGACCGCATTCATCCTGGACTCGTCCTGAACGTGGACGCGTGTTCCACCATGAAGCGTGATTGTACTACCCCATTCTGAGGAGATGCCCACGATCTGTCAACGGCCGGCCGCGGCACAGACCATAGGGTGGGGCACACTTGCCCCACCATCATCCAAGGCAGTGGCGGTGGGGCAGGTGTGCCCCACCCTACGTCTCGGGGCCCACCATTGGCCAGTCGCGTGCCGCCGCTTGACATCTTTCTTTCCATGGGCGATGATGAGCGTTTTCGTGGTCCGTGCAGGCTGTCGTCCCAAGGGACGGGAGCCCGGCGGCCGCGGACGCTGGGGTTGCGACCGGGCGATCGACCGACTTCGGTTCGGCTCGTCACCGGCCCGCTTGGACGCCGCCGCGTGCAAGCCGTCGGCGTCGCCTCTTTCCGCTCTCGCCCAAGGGGGATACCTCTTGGGCCGGGTTCTTCAACGAGGACGTGCGGGACGCGGTTTTTTTCACTTGGCCGCCCGACGGTCGTCTGGGGGATCGTCTGGCAAAAGCCAGGAATAGCAGAGCGTAGACAGTCGAGAGGAGAAGCGATGGGAGCCCACTCCGAGGGGAATCACGGCTCGGCCTTTCTTCGGGAAGTGATCGCGGACACGCCGGGCGGCGAACGCATCGTCCATTGCCTCCAGTGCGGTAGTTGTGGCGGATCCTGCCCGAGCGGCGCCGACATGCAATACACGCCGCGGACGATCTTCGCCATGATCAACGCGAACCAGCGCGACGCGGTGCTTTCGGCCAACACGATGTGGTACTGCGTCTCGTGCTACCTGTGCATGACCCGCTGCCCGCAAAACATCCCCATCACGGACGTCATGTACGCCCTGAAGCGTCTGGCCATAGCCGAGGGCAAGGCCCGCGGCACGGACGCCCCGGCGCTGGCCAAGACGTTTACCGACATCCTGGAGAAGTACGGGCGGAGCTTCGAGCTGGGGCTGGCCAGCCGGTACTACCTGCTCAACCGGCCGATGGCCATGATGAAGATGGGTCCGATGGGCCTGTCGATGTTCACGCGGGGCCGGATGGCGCTGTTGCCCACCAAGATCAAGAATCTGGACCAGCTCCAGGCGATCATCAAGAAGGCTCGGGAATTGGGAGAAGCCTCGTGAAATACGCCTACTATCCTGGTTGCTCGATGGAGTGCAACGCGGCCGCGTACGAGATGTCCACGCAGGTGGTCGCCCGGGCGCTGGGCTTCAAGCTCGTCGAGGTGGACGACTGGAACTGCTGCGGGGCGACCGAGTTTTTCAGCCAGGACGAGCTCACCGCCAGCGCCGTGGTCGCCCGAAACCTCGCCTTGGTCGCTCCGGAGCTGAACCAGCTCGTGGCCCCCTGCGCCGCCTGCTATCTGAACCTGGCCAAGACCGACCGGCTCATGCAGGACAACGCCACGATAAACGCCAAGGTCAACGAGGCGTTGGCGGCCGGCGGGCTCAAGTACAAAGCGGGCCGGGTGCGGGTGCGACACCTGCTGGACGTGATCTACCAGGACTTCGGCGAAGAGCGGATCCGCGAGAAGGTGGTCCGCTCGCTCGAGGGCTTGCGCGTCGCGCCGTATTACGGCTGCCAGGTGGTCCGCCCCATCAAGGGCGACGACTCGACCGAATACCCCCTGCACATGGACGAGCTGTTCAAGTGGCTCGGGGCGGAGGTGGTCGATTACCCCGTGAAGGCGCACTGTTGCGGCGGCCACATGACGCAGATCAGCGAGCCCCAGGCCTTCGAGCTTATCCGCCGGCTGCTGCAAAGCGCCGTGGACTACGAGGCCGACATGATCCTGTGCATGTGCCCGATGTGCCAGCTCAACCTGGACGCGTACCAGTCGCGCGTCAACGGGTTTTTCGGGACGAATTTCCGGATGCCGATCGTCTATTTCACCCAGATGCTCGGCGTGGCGCTTGGCTTCGAGCTTAAGGAACTGGGCTTCGGCAAGGAGCTCGTGTCGGCCGAGCCAGCGCTTCGGGCGAAACTGGCCCAGCGGGCGAGCGTGTGACGCGTTGATTCGACAAGACGGGAGTAACGACCATGGCCGAGAGAGTCGGCATTTACGTGTGTCACTGCGGCAGCAACATCGCCGGGACGGTCGACGTCGAAGAGGTTGCCCGCTGGGCCGGCCAGCACATCAAGGACGTTGTCGTCTCGAAAGACTACAAGTTCATGTGCTCCTCGCTCGGCCAAGCCATGATCGAGGAGGACATCAAGACCAAAGGGCTCACCCGGGTCGTGGTGGCCGCCTGCTCGCCGCATTTGCACGAGAAGACGTTCCGCCGGGCGTGCGCCAACGCGGGCCTGAATCCGTATTTGTGCCAGATGACGAACATCCGCGAGCACGTTTCGTGGGTATGCACCGACAAGGCCGCCGGCACCGAGAAGGCCAAGGCCCTGGTGTCCGCCTCCGCCGAGCGCGTGAAGTATCAACGGCCGCTCGAGCCGATGTACGTGGACGTGAACCCCGCCACGCTGGTCGTCGGCGGCGGCATCGCCGGACTGCAAGCGGCGCTCGAGCTGGCCGACGCGGGCCATCCGGTCTACCTGGTCGAGCGCGAGCCGTCGATCGGCGGGCACATGGCCCAGTTCGACAAGACGTTCCCCACGCTCGACTGCTCCGCCTGCATCCTCACGCCCAAGATGTCGGAAGCCGGCCAGCACGAAAACATCACGCTCCTGACCTACTCGGAACTCGAGGAGGTCAGCGGCTCGGTCGGCGGCTTCACCGTGAAGATCCGCAAGAAGGCCCGCTACGTCGATTACGACAAGTGCACCGGCTGCGGCATCTGCAGCGAGAAATGCCCGCGGAAGGTGATCGACACGGTGTTCGAGGCGGGCATCGGCGAGCGGAAGGCCATCTACAGCCCCTTCCCCCAGGCCGTGCCGCGGATCCCCGTCATTGACGTCGACTCCTGCCTCTACTTCACCCGCGGCAAGTGCCAGGTCTGCTCGAAGGTTTGCCCCACCAACGCCATCGACTACGAGCAGAAGGACGAACTGATCGAGGTCAAGGTCGGCAACATCATCCTGGCCACGGGCTGGAAGCTGTTTGACTGCGCGAGAATGCCCCAATACGGCTACGGGCGGCTGGCCAACGTGTTCACGAACCTGGAGTTCGAGCGGCTGTGCAACGCGGCCGGGCCGACCAACGGCAAGATCGTCCTGCGCGACGGCAAGACCGAGCCCAAATCCGTGGCCATCATCCACTGCGTCGGCAGCCGCGACGTAAACTACAACGAAGGCTGCTCCGCCGTTTGCTGCATGGCCGCGCTCAAGCTGGGCCACCTGGTGCTGGAAAAGACCAACGCCGAAGTCTACTCCTTCTACATCGACATGCGCACGAATCAGAAGATGTACGAGGAGTTCTACCAGCGGCTCCTGGCCGAGGGGATGCACTTCGTCCGCGGCAAGGTGGCCGAGGTGACCGACGCCGCGCGAAACCCCGACGAGCAGGGCAAGCTGATCGTCCAGTGTGAGGACACCCTGTTGGGCCGACAGCGGCGGATCCCGGTCGATATGGTCGTGCTGATGAGCGCGATGGAGCCGCAGGCGGACGCGAAGGAGCTGGGTCTGAAGTGCGGCATCTCGTGCAGCATGGCCGGCTGGTACACCGAGCGTCATCCGAAGCTCGACCCCGTGGCCACGATGACCGACGGCGTGTTCGTGGCGGGCGTGTGCCAGGGGGCGAAGGACATTCCCGCCTCCGTGGCCCAGGGCGCCGCGGCGGCCGCCCGGGTGCAAGGCATGATCACCAAGGGCCGCGTGATGATCGAGCCGATCGTGGCCACGATCGACGAGGAAGGCTGCTCCGGCTGCCGGATCTGCAACAACCTCTGCCCGTACAACGCGATCGAGTTCGACGAGGAAAAGAAGGTCAGCCGCGTGATCGCGGCGTTGTGCAAGGGCTGCGGCACGTGCGTGGCCGCCTGCCCCGCCGGCGTCATCACCGGGGCCCACTTCAACAACCAACAAATCTTCGCCGAGATCGAAGGCGCCCTGTGGGACGCCGCGGCCGCCAAGACCGAAGAAGAAACGGCGACGCAATCGGTATCGGCTTAGATCGTGACCCGTGGAGAGAATGGTAGAGGGAAGAAACCGCGGATGAACGCGGATGAACGCAGATGGGTGGAGAGGAATGGAGTTGTCTGTTGTGCGGCGTCCAAAGTGACGTCCCCGCAGCACCAACGAGCCGCTTGCGGCTTCGCAACAAAACACACTGACATGAAGTTTGTGGATGACGTATCCATCTGCGTTTATCCGCGTTCATCCGCGGTTCCTTCCCTTTACATTCAATGACAGACCATTAACGCATCGACGGCTTTCCGCCTGGAGGCGCGCGATACGATGAGCGACGAGACGTTCGAACCAAAAATTGTCGGGTTCATGTGCAACTGGTGTTCGTACCGGGCGGCCGATCTGGCCGGCTCGGCGCGGATCAAGTATCCGCCCAATGTGCGCATCATCCGCGTCATGTGCAGCGGGCGGATCGACCCGACCTTCGTCCTGAAGGCCCTGTCGCTGGGCGCCGACGGCGTCATGGTCGCCGGCTGCCATCCCGGCGAGTGCCACTACATCGACCAGAACTACAAGGCCATGCGACGCTTCGGTATGTTGAAGCACATGCTGGCCGCCATGGGCGTGGAAGCCGAGCGCGTCCAGCTCGTTTGGGCCTCCGCCGCCGAAGGCCAGCAATTGGCCGACGCCGTCGAAAAGCTCGTGGCCGACGTGCGGGCCCTCGGGCCCTTGAACTGGCCGGGTAACTGGAACGAACACAAAGACCGCCTCGAGGCCATCGAGAGCATGGTCAAGGAGCACGCCGAAGCGATGGAGGTACTTCCATGAGCAAAGCCAAGGGCAAGCTCGCCGTGTATTGGGCCGCCTCGTGCGGCGGCTGCGACATCGCGCTTTTGGCCATCGACGACAAGATCCTCAAGGTTTCCGAGGCCTTCGACGTCGTCTTTTGGCCCTGCGCCGCCGACGGCAAGGTCCACGACATCGAGAAGATGGCAGACGGCGAGATCGACGTGTGCCTGTTCAATGGCGGCATCCGCACCAGCGAGCAGGAATACATGGCCCAACTGCTTCGCAAGAAGTCGAAGGTCCTGGTGGCCTTCGGCTCGTGCGCCCACGAAGGCTGCATTCCGGGTCTGGCCAACCTAAACAACCGCCAGGAGTGCTTCGACACGGCCTACCGCGACACGCCCTCGACCGAGAACCCGCAAAACGTCCGCCCACGGCACGAGACCCAAGTGCCCGAGGGCACGCTCTACCTGCCGGTCTTCTACGACACGCTCAAAACGCTCGATCAGACGGTGCCGGTGGACTACTACCTTCCCGGCTGCCCCCCCGAGGCCGACCGGATCTGGGACGCGATCGTGGCGATCCTGGAAGGCAAGCTCCCGCCGCCCGGCTCCGTGATCGGCTCCGACACGACCGTCTGCGACGAGTGCCCCCGAAAGCGCACCGAAAAAAAGATCAAGAAGTTCCACCGCACGTGGGAGATTATTCCCGATCCGGATACGTGCCTTTTGGAGCAGGGGCTTCTCTGCATGGGCATTGCCACGCGGGCGGGCTGCGGCGCGCTGTGCCCGCAAGTGAATTCGCCCTGCATCGGCTGCTACGGCCCCAACAACGACGTGAAGGATCACGGCGCCCGCATGATGAGCGCATTGGCTTCCGTGATCGACTCGCAGGATCCCGGCGAGATCCAGCAAATCATCGAAGAAGGCATTCCCGATCCGGTCGGCAGTTTCTACCGGTTTGGCCTTGCCCACAGCCTGCTGCGACGAGGGAAGCTGGCTGCGGATGGCAACGGACACAAGTGAGACGGCGAAACCAGAATGACCAGGCATCAATGACCAAGGAAACACGAAGGACCAATGACCAGGGGCGATGAGCCAGCCGTGTTGTCCAATTGGGCATTTGGAATTGGTTATTGTTTGGTCATTGGTGCTTGGTCATTGGTCATTTGAATCACTTCCCGCCCGGGAGAACCATACCATGACAACCAAGACAGCCCCCACCAAGCGGATCTCGATCGACCCGATCACCCGGCTCGAAGGGCACGGCAAGATCGACATCTTCCTCGACGAGCAAGGCGAGGTGGCCAACGCCTACTTGCAGATCCCGGAGCTCCGCGGGTTCGAGCGGTTTTGCCTGGGCCGGCCGGCCGAGGACATGCCCAACCTGACCAACCGCATCTGCGGCGTCTGTCCCGAGGCCCACCACATGGCCGCCTCGAAGGCGCTGGACGGCGTCTTCCACGTCGATCCCCCGCCCACGGCCAAGAAGCTCCGCGAGCTGTTTTACAGCATCTTCTTCGCCACGGACCACACGACCCACTTCTACGCCCTGGGCGGGCCGGACTTCGTCGTCGGGCCCACCGCGCCCGCGGCCCAGCGAAACATCCTCGGGGTGATCGCCAAGGTCGGCATGGACGTCGCCGGCAAGGTGCTCAAGATGCGCCGCGACGGCCATGAAATGATCAAGATGATGGGCGGACGCCGCGTCCATCCAAACTGGGGCCTGCCCGGCGGAGTGAGCCGCGGCATCGACGAAGAACAGCGCAAGGAGCTCGAAGCCCGCGGACGCGAAGCCGTCGAATTCGGCAAGTTCTCGCTCAAGGTGTTTGACGACATCGTCCTGGCCAACAGCGACTACGTGAACGTCATCACCGGCGACACGTACACGCACAAGACCTACAACATGGGCACGGTGGACCGGAACAACCACGTCAACTTCTACGACGGGATGATCCGCGTCACCGGCCCGGACGGCAAGGAGCACGCCAAGTACGACCCGAAAAACTACCGCGACTTTATCGCCGAGCGGGTCGAGCCGTGGTCGTATCTGAAGTTTCCGTACTTGAAGAAGGTCGGTTGGAAGGGCTTCGTCGACGGCGCCGACAGCGGCGTCTACAAGGCCACGCCCCTGTCGCGCTTGAACGCCGCCGACGGCATGGCCACGCCCCTGGCCGCCGCCGCGTACAAGCGCTTCTACGAAACGCTCGGCGGCAAGCCCGTCCACCACACCCTGGCCACGCACTGGGCCCGGCTGATCGAGCTGCTCTATTCAACCGAGCGATGGGTCGAGCTGGCGACCGACCCCGAGATCACGGGCAAGGACTACCGCGTGCTGCCCACCGAAACGCCTACCGAAGGCGTCGGCTGCGTCGAAGCGCCCCGCGGCACGCTCACGCACCACTACGTCACCGACGAGCGCGGCATCCTCACCAAGGTCAATCTGGTTGTTGGCACGACGAACAACAATGCCCCGATCTGCATGTCCGTGAAGAAGGCCGCCCAGGGCCTCATCCACAAGGGCAAGGTGAACGAGGGCCTCTTGAACATGGTCGAGATGGCCTTCCGCGCCTACGACCCCTGCTTCGGCTGCGCCACCCACACGCTGGCCGGCCAAATGCCCCTGGAAGTCCAAATCCGCGATCCCCAGGGCAATGTGGTCCAGCGGCTGAGTCAGAACATCGGCTGAGATTGCATCGAGAGAATGCCGCTTGCGACTTCGCAAGGTAACCATTCACAGGGGACTGCCCCCCTCCAGCCACAGGGGACAGCGCAAGTGTGCCACTGGCTCCGCCAGTGCATCCGCGGTTGATTCCGACCGTCGGGTGTTCCTCGCGGGGAATCATGCAGAAGGGGTACACGATGGCCATTGCCGTCGCCTGCAAGCACTGCCGCGCCGCCTTCCAGGTGAAGGACGAGTGGGCGGGCAGGCGAGGCAAGTGCCCCCGGTGCGGCCAGACCATCGACGTGCCGCCCGCGCCGCCACCGTCGGTCGGCACGGGCCGGGTTGCCGATACAACTTCGCCGGCCGCTTGCGCCCCTGCGACCCCGACGCCCACGGCGACAAGCTCCGCGCCGCCCACCAACACCCCGCCGCCCGCCGCCGCCTCGACACCCCTTCCCACCGCCCAACAGATCCTGGACGGCCTTTCGGAGCCTCTTCCGCGGGTGGATCTGGCACTGGGCTACCGATTGGCGATCCTGCTGGTCGGCGCGGTCATGGTGCTCCTGCCCGTGGTCTACGTCGGCTTGATCGGGCTGGTGGTCTACGCGGTCGCCTACCACGCGGCCAACGACGTCGGTATTCTGGGCATGGTCCGCGGCCGCGCCGCGATCGTGCCCTTGGTGCTCTACGCCGGCCCGATCGTCATCGGCGCGGTTATGGTCCTCTTCATGGTGAAGCCGCTTTTCGCCCGCGATGCCCGGTCGATGCGGACGCGCTCGATCACACCCAAGAGCGACCCGCTCTTATTCGCCTTTGTGGCGCGTCTCTGCGCGGTGGTCGGCGCGCCGATGCCCAAGCGGATCGACGTGGACTGCGACGTGAACGCCTCGGCCAGTTTTCGCCGCGGCTTCTGGAGCATGTTCGGCGGGGGTGACCTGGTGCTGACGATCGGGTTGCCGCTGGTCGCGGGTTTGAGTCTCCGCGAGTTCGCCGGGGTGCTCGCGCACGAGTTCGGTCACTTCTCGCAAGGCGCCGGCATGAGGCTCACCTACGTCATCCGCGCGGTAAGCATCTGGTTCACCCGCGTCGTCTACCAACGCGACGCCTGGGACGTGCATCTGGAGGACTGGGCCAGGGAGTCCGACTTCCGACTGGCCATCGTCCTTCACGCGGCGCGGCTGGGCGTCTGGCTCACGCGACGGATCCTGTGGTGTTTGATGCTCGCGGGCCACGCGGTCAGCGGAATCCTGCTTCGCCAGATGGAATTCGACGCCGACCGCCAGGAAACCCGCCTGGCCGGAAGCGACGCGTTCGAGAGCACGAACAAACGGATCCACGTCCTCGGCGTGGCCGCGCAAGGGGCGCAGGCGGACCTGGGCTACTTCTATCGCGAGGGCCGGCTCGGCGACAACCTGCCGCGGCTGATTCTGGCCAACGTGGACCAGATCCCCAGCGAGGTGATGGCCCAACTGACCAAGTATCTTGAGGAGGCCACTGCCGGACTGTTCGACACGCATCCAAGCCCCGCCCAGCGCGTGGCCAAGGCGCGGCGCGAGAATGCCCCGGGCATTTTCCGGATCGAGGGCCCGGCGACGGCGCTTTTTGGCGATTTCGACGATCTTGCGCGGCAGGCCACGTGGGATTACTACCGGTCGATTTTTGGCCCGCGCTTCAAGCCTTCGGACATGCACCCCGTCGACGACCTCTTGGCGCGGCAGGGCCGCGATAAGAAGGACGCGGAGGCCCTCGAGCGATACTTCCTGGGTCCCTTGCCGTTGTTCCGCCCGCTGCCGCTGCCGCAGAAGACGGCCGGACCGCCCGCCGGCGCGAAGGAGGCCGTCGACCGTCTCCGCGCAGCCCGCGGGCGGATGTTGGCCATGAAGGAGGAGTACGCGAGGTCGTTTGCGGAGTTCGACAAGGCGGACAAGCGGGTGGCCGAAGCCGTATCGGCCCGCGCCGTGCTGGAGAGCTGGCTCGCGTGGTCGGGGCCCGGCGGGGCCGCGGCCATCCAAAGCCCCCAAGAGGCCGCCAAGATCCACGACGACGCGGCCGGCGCGATCGAGCGTCTTGCGCCCCAGTTGGCGCCGTTCGAGCGGGCGTTTGGCGAGCGGCTGCACGCGGCGTTGTCGCTGTTGTTCGTCCCGCGGGTCGCCGGCCGGATCAAAGACGCCCCGGCCTGGCAAACGGAATGCGGCGAGTTGCTGCCCATCCTGTCGATGCTCGAAGAGGAACTGCCGCAGACGGTGCGCCTGCGCAACGAGTTTCTCGCCCTGCGGGCGTTGGTGAGCAAGCTGGACGAGAACCGGGACAACGAGAAGCTGATCCGCCGCATCGAGCGGCACATGGCCGGCACGCGTCAGCATCTCGCCATCCTCCGCCAGGCGGTGCTCCGCGTGCCGTATCCGTTCGACCACGTGGACAAGGACATCACGGTCGCCGCGTACGCCGTGTCCGAAATGCCCAACGAGGACGACCTGGGCGGCCTCTACACTGCCGCCGAGTCGATGATCTCCGCCTCGCTGGACCTCCGCGCCCGCATCCTCGCCCGACTGACGTTTTTTGCCGAGCAAGTGGAAAGCGTCCTCGGCCTGCCTGGGGGGGCCGGGCGTGACCGGAATTCCCCTTGACTTTTTCGCGTTTTGCGAAAATACTTGAGTTGGAAACGTGGACGCTCGCGGAGCGATGAATGCACGTCATCTCGAAGAAGAAACTCCGCGAGTTTTGGAAGCGATGGCCCCAGGCGGAGGAGCCGCTCCGGGCGTGGTATCGCATCGTGGACAAGGCGTCCTGGGAGAGCTTCGCCGATGTCCGGGCGACCTTCCCGCGTGCGGACCTCGTCGGCCACCTGGACGAGGGCTCACGCATCGTGTTCGACGTCGGCGGGAACAAGTTCCGGCTGGTTGTCGTCGTCTTCTTCGCCTTTGGCCGAGTGTACATCCGCCACGTGTTGACTCACGCCGAGTACGACCGCGGTAAGTGGAAGGAGGACTGAATCATGGCCACGATCGACCGACCCGCGGACCGGCGGAACCGCTACATGGACCTTGTCCGTCAGTTTCCGCTCCGCCCTATCCGCTCAAAGAAGGCGCTGGCGGACGCCACGAAGATGATCGACTCGCTTTTGGACCGAGCACGCCTCACCGCCGACGAACGGGATTATCTCGACGTGTTGGGCCGACTGGTCGAGGACTACGAGTCGAAGGAAGTCCCCATCGAGCCGGTGTCCGACGCCGAGATGCTCCGGCAATTGATCGACGCCCGCGGCGTCTCGCAAACCGCCGTGTCGTCCGCCACCGGTATCGTCAACTCGACGATCTCCGCCGTCCTCCGCGGCAAGCGTTCCCTCAGCCGCGACCACATCCGCCGCCT
>JAFGDS010000136.1 GCA_016931995.1 Pirellulales bacterium | reverse complement strand
AATCACAAAATCGTGAGCGAAGGACTTCAGTCCGAAGCCACGATTCTCAACGAACCCACCGCCTTGCAGGCGGTGGTGGTTCAGTCCAGGAGCTATGACCATGAGCGCCTTTTGCACCACCCGATCGGGCTATTTCGTATTGGCCACAATGGCCGTGGCCTGGCTGGCAACCGCGAGAGCGGTTCGGGCGGCCGAGGGGACCAGCGCGGCCAGTCTGCCGCTGAAGGAAGTCGTCCTGTTCACCTCGGGCGTCGGATTCTTCGAGCACGCGGGCAAGGTGGGCGGAAACGCCCAGGTCGAGATGAAATTCAACGTGGACGACGTCAACGACCTTTTGAAGAGCATGGTCGTGCTGGACCTCGACGGGGGGCGGATCTCCGCGGTGAGCTATGGCTCGAAGGACCCGATCACCAAGACGCTCAAGACGTTCGCCGTGGATTTGACAACAAGCCCGACGGTGGCGCAGCTTCTGGGTCAAATCCGCGGCGAGCGGGTCGAACTCGAGGCGGCCGACAAGATCACCGGCGTGATCCTGGGCGTCGAGCGACAAAAACGCAAGGTCGGCGACGACGAAGTCATCGAGGTGGACGTGCTCAACCTGCTCACCGATGAAGGGCTTCGCTCCGTGTCGCTGGAGACGGTCGGGCGGATCCGTCTCGTGAACGAGAAGCTCGACGCCGAGCTGCGCCAGGCCCTGGCCCTCCTGGCCAGCGGGCACGCCACGGACAAGAAGACGGTGACCTTGAACCTGTTGGGCGAGGGCGAGCGCCGCGTCGAGGTGGGCTACATCCAGGAGACGCCCATCTGGAAGACGACCTACCGGCTGGTGCTGGCCGATGAGAAGGCGCCGCTTTTGCAAGGCTGGGCGATTGTCGAAAACACGACCGAGGAGGACTGGTCCGACGTCCGGCTCACGCTGGTCAGCGGCCGGCCCATCTCGTTTGTGATGAATCTGTACCAGCCGCTCTATGTCCCCCGGCCCGAGGAACGCCTGCCCTTGTACGCCTCGCTACGGCCGCAGACCTACGGGCAGGACATGGCGGATAAGGAAGTGGCTTTCCGGCGTCTGGCGTTGGCCGAGACGGCGCCGGCGGAGGACGCGGCCAAGGCGCCGGCGCGGCCGGGCCAGAGCCTGGCTCGCGCGGCCGGCAAATCCGAGCGAGAGCTTCGGGACCAAGACGGCGCCGCGCTGCACTATTGGGCTGCTGGGGCAATGGGCGAACAGCTTCGCCAGACCATCCAATCGGTGGCCGAGGCGGGCGAGGTGGGCGAGTTGTTCCAATACGTCGTGGACACGCCCGTTTCACTCGCCCGGCAGCAGTCGGCCATGTTGCCGATCGTCAACGCGGACGTGAAGGGCGAGAAGGTTTCGATCTACAATCCGCAGGTCCATGCCAAGCACCCGCTGGCCGGGCTGAAGCTCACCAACGCGACCGAGCTGCACCTGATGCAGGGGCCGATCACGGTTTTCGACGGCGGGGTGTACGCCGGCGACGCCCAGATCGCCGACCTTCCGCCGGGCCAGACGCGGCTGATCAGCTATGCGCTCGATCTCGACACGGAGGTGGTTGCCAAGCCCGTTGGCCGGCCCGGAGAGCTGGTAAGCGTACGTCTGGTGAAGGGGACGATGATCGTCACCCGGAAATTTGCCAAGACGGTCGAGTACACGATCAAAAACTCCGGCGGCAAGGAGAAAACGGTGCTGGTCGAGCAGCCGATCGAGGGTGACTGGAAACTGGTCGCCCCGAAGGAGCCCGCCGAGAAGACGCGGGATCGCTACCGTTTTGCCGTCAAAGCCGCGCCGGGCAAGCCGGCCGCGCTCCGCGTGGACGAGGAGCGGACGGCCAGCGAGCACGTGGCCCTGTCGAATGTGAACGACGACACGGTCCGGGTCTTCGTCAGCGCGAAGGCGGTGGATCAGAAGGTGAAGGACGCCCTGACGAAGATCGTCGAGCAGAAACTTGCCCTGGAGAAGTTGATCGCCGAACGCAAACAATACGAGGCCCAGATCGAGGTCATTGGCCGCGAGCAAGAGCGGATCCGCGCGAACATGGCGCGACTGGACCGCGCTGGCGATCTCTACAAGCGGTACGTTAAGAAATTCACCGAGCAAGAGGACACGATCGAGCAGCTCCGCGGCAAGATCGAGACCCTCGTCGAGAAAGAGACCGCCGCCCGCCGGGCGTTGGACGAGTACATGGCGGGGCTGGACCTGTAGGAGGCGACCCCCGTCGCCGTTCCCGCCCCAATTTGTAGGAGGCGACTCCCGTCGCCGATTCTGCCGGACAATCGGCGACGGGAGTCGCCTCCTACAGATCCGCCTACCGCCTACTCATCCCTTGACCACGCCAATCGGTCGCAACCGGGCGACCTTTTTGGCCAAGCCGGCGCGGTGGACGACGTGGACGACCTGGCTGACGTCCTTGTACGCGTCGGGTTGCTCCTCGGCGAGGCCCTTCCAGTTGCGGCAGCGGGCGACGACACCCTGGTCGGCCAGTTCGCGGTCGATGCGGCGGCCCTGGGCGTGTTGGATGGCGGCCGTGCGGCTCATCACGCGGCCGGCCCCGTGGCAGCAGCTCCCAAACGTCCGCTCCATGCTGCCCGGCTGCCCCACCAGAAGCCAACTGGCTCGGCCCATGTCGCCGGGGATGATGACCGGCTGGCCGATCGCGCGGTACTGGTCGGGCACGTCGGCGTGTCCGGCCGGGAACGCGCGGGTGGCGCCTTTGCGGTGGACGCAAACGGTTTTTACGCGGCCGTCGACGGTGTGCTCTTCCATCTTGGCGATGTTGTGGGCGACGTCGTAGACGAGCCCCAGGCCAAGCGATTCCCAGCTTTGGCCGAAGAACTCGGCGAGGACCTCGCGGACTTGCCCCATGAGCAATTGCCGGTTCGCCCAGGCGTAGTTGGCCGCCGCCCGCATCGCGCCGAGATACGCCCGGCCCTCGGGGCTTTCGACCGGGGCACAGGCCAATTGCCGGTCGGGCAGGGAGATGCCGTATCGGGCGGGGGCCCCGCGGAGATCGCGCAGGGCGTCGTCGCACACCTGGTAGCCCAGCCCTCGCGAGCCGGAATGGATCATCAGGCACACCATGCCCTCCGCGACGCCCAGCGTCTCGGCCGCCGCTTCGTCGAAGATCTCGTCAACCACCTGAATTTCGAGGAAGTGGTTGCCGGAGCCGAGGGTGCCGCACTGGTCGCCGCCGCGGGCCACCGCGCGGTCGCTCACGGCGTCGGGATCGGCGCCGTCCAGGCAGCCGCCGGCCTCCGTGTGATCCAGGTCGCCCTGGGTGGCCAGGCCCTTGGTTTTGAGGTAGCCCACGCCCTCGCCCAGCAGGCGGCGGAGTTCCTTCTTGTCGAACAGGTAGGGTCCGCCCCGGCCGACGCCGGCGGGCACGCGTTTGAACAGGGCGTTGGTCAGGGCTTCGATCCGCGGTTGGACGTCGTCGGCCGTGAGCTTCGAGCGGACCAGCCGGACGCCGCAGTTGATGTCGTAGCCCACGCCGCCTGGCGAGATCACGCCGCCCTCGGCCGGATCGGTGGCGGCGACGCCGCCGATTGGGAAGCCGTAGCCCCAGTGGATGTCGGGCATGGCGAGGCTGGCCATCTGGATGCCGGGCAGCATGGCCACGTTGGCCACTTGCTCGGCCGCTTGGTCGGCGCGAACCTGTTCGATGAGCCGGCGGTCGGCGAAGATCCGCCCTTCCACCCTCATGCCGGCCTTATATGTCGTGGGAATCCGCCAGCACCAATCGTCGATCGGCTCCAGCGGCCCGTGGTATCCGGATTTGACCATGATAGGTCCCTTCGATTGTCATCCTGAGCGCGGCGAAGGATGACAGGAAGAGGTCAGTTTGGAGATACAGGTTCGGTCTTGTCTTTCGGCTCGGCGGGCGCCTCGCCCTCCCGGCTGTTGTCTTCCTCGTTCCCAGGTGAGTCGGGAACCAGTTTGAGATCGGTCCGCATGACGACCACCTGGTAGGGGTTCCAGGTGGACATGGTGTAATAAAGGCGGCATCCGGCCGCATCGCCGGTGGTGTAGCGGGCCATGATGTAGGGGCCGTATTCGCCGCCCCACGTGCCCGCCCGGCCGGGATCCTGTAGGCCGTCGGCCGTCGAGCCGAACCAGCCGGCCACGTGCATGAACCGCCCGTAGCCCCGGTCGCCGTAGGGATCGAACACGATCTCCAAATCCGACCACGGCCCCCAGGGTTCGACCGCCCAGCGCATGGCGATGCCGCGGGGACGGATCGAGTTGTAGAGCATGACGTATCGCTTCACCGAAGGGCAGTACGCCAGGGAGTGCTCGCCCACGACGTCGTGATGGAAGAGCATGACGGCGTCGTTTTCATTCTCCGACCATTGCGGCTGGCCGGCCGCGTCCAGCCCGCGGAAGTAGCGGATCGCGCCGCGGTCGAGCACTTCATCGAGCTTCGCCCGGGCCAAGGCCACGCTGCTTTGCCGGTAGCGGCCGGCGCCGGTGATATAGAGCCACGGGTCGGACTTCCAAAACGAGACAACGCGGAATTTGTCGGCCGAGAGTTCGTAAGCCTGCTGGAAGGTCTTGCCGTCGTCGTCGGAGACGGCCAGCACGGACCGGCCGAAGATCGTTTCCGCGCCGCGCCGCGTGGCAAAGGCGGCGAACATCCGGTCGCCGATCGATACGCCGTAGGTGGGCACCTCGAACGGCCCGAGCGTGATGCCCGGCACGTGCAGCGGAAGCCACTGGCCTTTCGAATCGCAAAGAAAATCGAGCCGAATCTGGGCGGGGTCGCGGCTGTCGGTCCAGGCCAGGGCGTCGCGGGCGACGTGGGCGTCGCGGCCGTCGGCGTGGCGCCAGGTGTCGCCGAACAGGAAGTACAGCTTACCCTTGTGCTCGAACGAGCTGCCCAGATCGGTGGCGGCGACGCCGGCCCGGGCGTTCGTCTGGCTCAAGGTCGGCTTGCCCGTTTGGCGATCGACGTCGCCGGTCAGTTGACACACCTTGACGGTCGAGCCGGGCACGAGGGCAAGACGCGCGGCCGGCTCGACCGCCCGCGACGCCGGCGGCGCGACGGCCACAAGGGCCAGAACATACGCCGCCCGGCCTGGGTGGACGAAACGCAGCCGTGGACGAAACCCGCTGGCGTTGGGCATGTGACCTCGACTCCCCAAAAGTGGATGTCGCACAAATCCGGTCAATTGTTGCGCGGCTCGATGCCCCTGACAAGCCACGTTGGCAGGTCCAAAGCCAAACCGCCGCGTGAACGCGAATTGCGTAAATCCTTATATAATAAAATGATAGGATGCGCGCTACCCGTTTGGTGGCAGGCATGTTCGGATGGTCTTGGGCGGAACTCTGGGCTACCATAAGGGTTGAATTGTCGGGCAAACGTATTTTAAGACCCATTTTGCCTCACCACGTCATCCCGAGCGCAGCGAGGGATCTCGTCGGTGGAGAAGGGATCGAGATGCTTCGCCGCGCTCGGCATGACGGTCTCCTTATCGGGCGCCGTGGCCGCGCGTGCGCGGCCATGCGCCGTGTTTCTCCACGACACACCATGCCCACGACAAGCGTGGGCATGGCGCCCCGCGCCGTGTTCCTCTTCATTGCGGCCTTGACGCTCGCGGTGGCATCGCGGGCCACGGCCCAGGAAGCGCGCCCGCCCGCCGGGGTCTTCGAGAACGGCGGCGAGCCGACTCCGGCGGGCAAGATCGACGAGCTGGTCTTCGCCCGGCTGGCGAAGCTGGGGATTCAACCGGCCCGCGTCTGCTCCGACGCCGTGTTCGTCCGCCGCGTCTACCTGGACGTGCTGGGCACGCTGCCCACCGCCGAAGAAGCGCGGCAGTTCATCCTGGATCGAAATCCCGACAAACGCCGGGCATTGGTGGACCGGTTGCTCGGGCGGGAGGAGTTTGCCGACTACGGGGCCATGCGGTGGTGCGACGCGCTGCGGGTGAAGTCGGAGTTTCCGATCAACCTGTGGCCCAACGCCGTCCAGGCGTATCACCGCTGGATCCGCGCGTGCGTCCAGGAGAACGTCCCCTACGATCGGTTCGTCCGCGAGCTGCTCACCGCCAGCGGCAGCAATCTCCGCGTGCCGCAGGTGAATTTCCACCGCGCGATGCAAGGCCGCGAGCCGAGGGCCCTGGCTCAGGGCGCGGCCATGGCCTTCATGGGCGTGCGGGCCGAGTCATGGGATGACGACCGTTGGTCGGGCATGGAGCCGTTCTTCGCCCGGGTTGGGTACAAATCCACCGGCGAGTGGAAAGAGGAAATTGTCTTCTTCGACGCCGGCAAGAAGATCGCGCCGGGCGCCGCGGGCTCGAACAAGGCCGTGTTTCCCGACGGAACCGTCGCGAAGCTCTCCGAGAATCAGGATCCCCGCGAGGTCTTCGCCGACTGGCTCATTTCCCCAGATAATCCCTGGTTCGCGCGCTGCGCGGTCAATCGCGCGTGGTGCTGGCTCGTGGGACGGGGGATCATTCACGAGCCGGATGACGTCCGGCCGGACAACCCGGCCAGCAACCCGGAACTTCTCGCCTGGCTCGAACGCGAGCTGGTCGCCTCGGGCCACGACCTGAAGCACGTCTACCGGCTCATCCTGAACTCGCGGACGTATCAGCTCTCGCCAATTCCGCGAAGCGACCGCGCCGAGGCCGAGGCGAACTTCGCGCACGCCGCAATCCGGCAGCTCGACGCCGAGGTGTTGATCGACGCGCTGTGTCAACTCACCGGAACGACCGAGACGTATTGGAGCGCCGTTCCGGAGCCGTTCACGTTCATGCCGGCCGACCAGCGGGCGGTCGCCCTGGCCGACGGGAGCATCACGAGTTCGTTCCTGGAGATGTTCGGCCGGCCCGCGCGCGACACCGGCATGGTCTCGGAGCGCAACAGCCGGCCCACGGCGGCGCAGCGGCTGCATCTGTTGAATTCGACGCACGTACGCCGCAAGATCGCGCAGGGCGATCTGATCCGCCGCGCGGTCGGCCCGGGACGCAACCCGCGCGAAGTGATCGACGGCTTGTATCTGGCGATCCTGTCGCGTTATCCCACGCCCGAGGAGAGGCGGATCGTCGCGGAATACGCCCAGACGAGCGGCCTCCCGCGGCGCGAGGCGGCGGTCGATCTGGCCTGGGCATTGATCAATAGCGCGGAGTTCTTGTATCGGCATTGAATGGTGACGGCATGAAACCAAGAAGCAAGTTCACCGGTGAACTGTCGCGGCGGACGGTGCTTAAGACCGGGCTGGCCGGCGCGGCGGGGCTGGTATGGGGAAGTCCGTGGGCTCGGGCGGCCGAGACCGGCGCAAGCCCCGCTCGGGCCAAGGCCGTCATCCAGATCTGGATGTGGGGCGGACCGTCGCACCTGGACACGTTCGACCCCAAGCCCGCCGCCGGCGACGACTACTGCGGACCCCTGAAGAACCCCATCCCGACCAATGTGGACGGGATCGTGATCGGCGAGCTGCTGCCGCTATTGGCCAAGCAGGCGGACAAATACTCGATCATCCGCGGCATGACGCACCGCGTGAACGCGCACGAAACGGCGGCGTACATGGTTCAGACGGGCCGCAAACCCGGCGGGGGCATCGTCTACCCTTCGGTCGGCGCGGTCGTCTCCTTCTTCAAAGGCGGCCAGGGGAAGGACGATCTCATCCCGCCGTACATCGTGCTAACCGAGTCGCAGGGGCGGTTCTCCGAGGCCGGGTTTCTCGGGTCGCGCTACAAACCCTTCGCCACCGGCGGCGACCCGAAGCAGAAACGGTTCGCCGTCGAGGGCATCGTGGCCGAGGGCATTTCCGACGAAAGGCAGAAGAGCCGGCGCGAACTGTTGGGCAGACTGAATACGCTTCAAAACGCCCTGACCGGCGATCCGCGCCTTGCGCCGCTCGCGCGGGCCGAATCGCAGGCGTACGATCTGATCCTCGGCGACGCCCGGAAAGTGTTCGACCTGGACGAGGAGAAGGACGAACTGCGCGACCGGTACGGCCGCGGCACGTTCGGCCAGTCGTGCCTGGTCGCGCGCCGGCTTGTCGAGCGGGGCGTGCGGTTCGTCACGATCAACTACAAGGGTTGGGACACGCACAAACAACATTTTCAGGCGATGCGGCAGAAGCTGCCCGAAATGGACAAGGGCATGGCCACGTTGCTGGAGGACCTCGCCGGCCGAGGATTGTTGGACAGCACGATCGTCTGGTGGAGCGGCGAGTTCGGCCGCACGCCCCGCGTGCAGTGGGAAGCGCCCTGGAACGGCGGGCGGGGACACTACGGCAACGTGTTCTCGGCGGTGGTGGCCGGCGGCGGGTTCGTGGGCGGGCGCGTCGTGGGGGCGTCCGACGAGCGGGGCGAGGAGGTCAAGGACCGGCCGGTCTATCCCTGGGATCTGATCGGCAGCATGTACGCGCTTTTGGGCATCGACCCGAACGCGACCCTGCCGCACCCGCAGGGCCTCGCCGTCCGCGCGACGCCCTCGGCCGACGAAGGCTACGAATCGGGCGGACGATTGGTGGAGATCATGTAGGCACTGGCAAAACCAGTGGCACTCAGTGACGGCGAGTTGTCAATGAATCCCATCAAACCCCTCCTCGGCCTCCTGGCAGCGCTGCTGGTCGCCGTCACCGCACACGCCCAGCAGGCCCCGCAGCGACGCGTGAACGTCGGCTACGCGTATCCCGCCGGCGGGCAACAGGGCACGGAGTTCGAGGTCACGCTCGGCGGACAATTTTTCGACGGAGCAAGTCGCGTCTTCTTTTCCGCACAGGGCGTCACGGCGACCGTCGAGAAACACACCAAGCCGATGTCGGCCAAGGACTTCAACCTGCTGCGGGAGAAGTTCCAGGAAGCACAAAAGAGGATTCAAGCCGCACAAGGCGGCCCGGGCCGGCCGGCCGGGCGCGAGGACGCCCCCGCCGTGCTCCAGGCCGTGCGGGAGATGGGCGTGCCGGCCGACCAGATCGCGGCGTTCCTCGAATACCATCGCCGCCGTACGGATCCAAAGCAACAGCTCAACCCGCAAATCAGCGAGACGCTTCTGCTTCGGGTGACGATCGCCGCCGATGCCGAGCCGGGGCCGCGGGAACTGAGAGTCCTGGCGACGTTGGGGCTGTCGCGGCCGATTCGTTTCGACGTCGGATCGTTGCCGGAACGTTGCGAACAAGAGCCGAACGACGCGGCGCCGGACGCCCTGCCCGACGACGCGCTGCCGCTTGTGCTCAACGGCCGGATCGAGCCGGGCGACGTGGACCGGTTCTCATTTCAGGCCGCCAAGGGCCAGTACCTGGTCGCCCGGACGACCGCCCGGGGACTCGTGCCCTATCTGGCCGACGCCGTGCCCGGCTGGTTCCAGGCCACCTTGGCCCTCCGCGACGAAGATGGCAATGAAGTGGCCTATGCGGACGACTACCGATTCGATCCCGATCCCGTGCTCCATTGCGTAATTCCCAAGAACGGCCGGTACACGCTGGAAATCAAGGACGCCATCTATCGCGGACGCGACGATTTCGTCTACCGGATCGCGCTGGGCGAAATCCCGTTCGTGACGAGCGCGTTTCCCCTGGGCGGACGCGACGGGGAGAAAACGCCCGTGCGACTAGAGGGCTGGAATCTGCCGGTGGATCGAGTCACCGTGGACGGCCGCCGCCACGCGCCCGGCATCCACCAGATCGTCCTCGGCCAGGCGGAAGGGATCGCGCAGCGCGCGCCGTTTGCGTTCGACGCGCTCCCGCAAGGCGCGGAGAAGGAGCCGAACGACCATCCCGACCGTGCCCAGGCGATCGTGATTCCGATGATCGTCAACGGCAGGATCGATCGACCCGGCGACGGGGACGTGTTCCGAATTCAGGGTCGGGCCGGCGGCCGGGTGTTCGCCGAGGTTCTTGCCCGACGGCTCGGCTCGCCGGTCGATTCCACGCTTGCGTTGACCGACGCCCAGGGCCGGCAGCTTGCCGCCAACGACGATTGCGAGGACAAAGCCTGCGGGTTGAGCACCCATCACGCGGACTCGTCGCTCGCGTTCACGCTGCCCGCCGACGGCGAGTACTTCCTCCATCTCGGCGATGCCCAGCGCCAAGGCGGCGCGGATTGCGGCTACCGGTTGCGCGTGAGCGAGGGCCGGCCGGATTTCGCGTTGCGGGTTGTGCCTTCGACAGTGAGCGCCCGCGCCGGGACGAACGTGCCGATCACGATGTACGCGCTGCGGCGCGACGGATTCGCCGGCGAGATTGCCTTGGCGCTTCGCGACGCGCCGCCGGGGTTCGCGCTGGCCGGCGCGCGGGTGCCGGCCGGCCAAGAGTCGGTGCGGCTAACGCTGGCTTTACCAGCCGAACCGACGGCCGAGCCCGTGCAATTGGTGTGGGAAGGCCGGGCTGTTGTCAAGGGAAAGGAGATCGTCCGCGAGGCCGTGCCCGCCGACGACCTGATGCAGGCGTTCATCTACCACCATCTCGTGCCGGCCGAGGATTTTCTGGTTGCGACGGGCGGGGGCCGGGCGGGCCGCGCGGCGTTTCAGATCGCGCGGGACAAGCCCGTGCGGCTCGCGCCGGGCGGCGCGGCCCAGGTGCGCGTGGCCGTTCTGCCGTGGCTGCTCAAGCAGGGCAAGGTGCATCTGACGCTGGTCGAGCCGCCGGAGGGAATCGCGATCAAGAGCGTGTCGCCCGTCAAGGATGGCCTTTCCGTGCTTTTGGCCGCGGACGCGAAGAAGGTTTCGCCGGGTCTGGCGGGCAACCTCATTATCGAGGCCGTTCTCGAACGCGCCGCGCCGGCCCCGTCGGGCAAGCCTCGCGCCCAGCGCACGCCCTTGGGCGTGTTGCCCGCCATCGCGTTTGAAGTGTCACGGAAGTAAAACGAAAGACGCGGCCATTGTTTCGTGTGCCACTGGCTTTGCCAGTGCGGACTCCAGAGACGCGCCCGGCACTGGCTCTGCCGGTGCTGACTCCTCGGTCATTCACGGCACTGGCAAAGCCAGTGGCACTCGGCGTTTTGGGGCGCCCCCCTACGGCGAAAAGTCTTTTCGCAGACCGCGATACAGCGCGATCGTGGCTTCGGCCGTGCGGCGGGCGTCGTGGCGGGCGCGGACGGCGGCTTGGGCGTCGCGGCCGCATTGTCGGGCGAAGGCGGGATCGGCCATGAGCTTGGCTAGCGACTCGGCCAGGGCGGCGGCGTTTTTTGGCTCGAAGACCAGCCCTCCGCCCGTGTGGCGGACCCACTCGGGATAAACGCCGTGGTCCGGCAGCACGACCGGCACGCCCGCCGCCCAGGCTTCGAGCACCGCCATGGCCTTGCTCTCGGGATGGATCGTCGGCAGGCTCATCGCGTCGAGCGATTGCAGGAAGGCGATCTTGCCCGGCCGATCGGGCTCGCCGACGTAGTGGAAACGATCGGCCAGGCCCGCTGCGGCCATCTGGGAGCGGACGTCGTCGAGATATGCCGCGTGACTTGCATCCAGGTAGCCCGCCACGTGAAGCTCGACCGGCGGAAGATCCTTCCGGCCGGCGAGAACCGTCACGGCCTCGGCCAACAGGTGCAGGCCCTTCTCGGGACAAATCCGCGAGAGATAGCCGATCCGGGCGGAACGGCCGCGCGGGTCGTCCGGCCGCGGCGCGTCGGATCGCGTCTCGAATCCGGCGAGATTCAAGCCCGGCGGGATCACGTGGATGCGCGAGCGGGGCGCGCCGAGGTAGTCGGCCATGAAGCCGGCCTGGTAGTCGTTCATCGCGACCAGCGCGTCCAGATCGGCGCACCGCGCGCGGAGTTCCGCCCGGGCGGCCGAGTAATGCGGCTCGGGCAACCGTTCGAGAAAGGCCTCCTCGCCCGAGAGCGTGCAAACGATCGGCACGCCCAGCCGACGCCGCAATTGTCGGGCCATGCCGACCAGGAGCACGTTGGAAAGATGCACCAGGTCCGGTCGGAGGTCGGCCGAGAGCCAGGCGACCAGCTTGTCCAGTTCCTTGCGTTGCCGGCCCTCTTCGCCGCGGAGCATGGAAACCGTGAGGGCGCCCAGCGCGCCGGGCTGCGTGCGGCCGGCCCAGCGGCCCAGCCAGGCCAGCAGGCGCGGGTGGTCCAACAGCCGGTCGAAAAACCACGGCGTGCGGCGGAACAGCGCGAACCGCTCTTGTAGATAGACGTTCAGCCCGCCAAAGGCGACGCGATCGACGCTCTCGTTCCTATCGTCGGTTCGCAGCGGCGTGTAGACGGGCACCAGGAGAGCATCCAGCCCGGCCGCGCGCAAGGACGCGACCAGCGCGTTGGCGTGCAGACAACTGCCGCAATACATCCCTCCGGCGCCGGCGACAAGGTGGACGACTCTCATGGCGGATCGGGCCTCTCGCCGATCCCAGAACCCTCAACGCAACTGCGCGTCATCCTGAGCGAAGCGAAGGATCTCGTTGGCAGATGCTTTGCCTGGCTCGGCATGGCAGCGTCTTCCAGGTTTTGCAATCGTTTTAGGTGGATTCGTCGTCCGGCCGGTTTGCGCCGCGAGGCGCGTCGGCCGAGCCGAGCCGGTTGACGCGTTCGGGCGAGACCAACTCGTCGAACTGCTCGGCCGAGAGCAGACCCCGCTCGACGGCCGCGTCGCGGAGGCTCTTGCCCTCGCGCCGGGCCAGCTCGGTCAGTCGTTCGACCTCGTGATAGCCCAGCGCGTCGACCAGCGCGGTGGCCGTGGCGGTGCTCGCGGCCACGTGGCGTTGGCAACGCGCGCGATCGACCTCGATGCCCGTCACGCAATGCCGCGCGAACAGCTCGCAGGCGTTGGCGAGCAGGTCGAGCATTGTCAGGAGACTGTCCGCGGCCAGCGGAAGGAACTGGCTCAGCTCGAGATTGCCCTGGCTCACGGCCTGCGTAATCACGAGATCGTGGCCCATCGCGGCGATGGCGGCCTGGGCGATGGCCTCGGGAATGACGGGATTGACCTTGCCGGGCATGATGGACGAGCCGGCCTGGCGCGGCGGGAGGCGAATCTCGCCGATGCCCGCCTCGGGACCGGACGAGAGCAGCCGCAGGTCGTTGGCGATCTTCAGGAGATTGGCCGCCAGCGCGCGGAGGATGCCGCTCACCTCGACCAGGGCGTCGGCGTTCTGCGTGGCGTCCACGAGGTTCTCGGCCCGGGCGAGCCCCAGGCCGGTCGCGTCGCGCAGGTGTTCGATCGCGCGGAAGATGTACCGTCGCGGCGCGCCGAGGCCCGTGCCAATGGCCGTGCCGCCCAGATTCACCACGCGGAGCCGCTCCTCGCATTTGAAGATGCGCCACCGGTCGCGCGAGAGCGGCTCGGCATACGCGGCCATCGCGCGGCCCAGCGTGGTGAGCACGGCGTCCTGCAACTGCGTGCGGGCGACCTTCACGACGTCGGCGAACTGCTGCTCCTTCGTTTGAAAGGCGTCGACCAGGGCAATCACCGATTTCTCCAGCCGGCGCAGTCCGCGGATGGCCGCCACGCGCAAGGCCGTGGGATATGCGTCGTTGGTGGATTGGCGCAGGTTGAGGTCGTCCACCGGATCGATCTTGTCGTAGCTGCCCGGGGTGTGGCCCAGCAGCACGAGCGCGCGGTTGGCCAGCACCTCGTTGACGTTCATGTTGGTCGAGGTTCCCGCGCCGCCCTGCAGGGCGTCGACGACGACGTGCTCGTCAAGTTGGCCTTGGGCCATTTCCTCGCAGGCCGCGCGGATCGCGTCATACGTGGGTTCGTCCCACTGGCCCAACTCGTGATTCGTCCGCGCCGCGGCCAGCTTCACGCACCCAAAGGCGCGGACCAGCTCCCGATGCACCGGCCGTCCGGCGAGCGGGAAGTTCTCGATCGCCCTGACCGTATGGATCCCATACAGCGCCTCGGCCGGTACGTCCCGCGGGCCCAACAGATCGGTTTCTCGGCGGTAGTCTGGCATGCAGAGTCCCGGTGATTGGGGATGGACGTGACCGTGTGTCGTGGAAACGCGAATGCGGGAGACTCCCCCGCCATCTGTGTTCATCCGCGTTCATCCGTGGTTCCGTTTATCACCCTCCTCCGTGTCTCCGTGGTGGACTCCCTTTTAGAGGTACAGATCCCTCTCCTCCGTCTCCTCAATCCGCCGCAGCCGGTCGATCAATTCGGTCTTTCGGGGTCCCTCGGGCAACTTGGCCAGTTCGTCGCGGATCAGGCGGCGGCCGGCTTCGCGGGTTTCGGGCGAGGCATAATCGACGAGATATTCGTGGAGCGTGGTCAAGGCGTTCGGCGTGCAGAGATTCTGGATGAAGCCCGGTATGGCGAATTCCATGAAGTGTTCGCCCGTGCGACCCAATCGGTAACACGCGGTGCAAAAGCTGGGGATGTATCCGTCGGTCAAGAGGTCGCGCATCACGTCGTCCAGCGGCCGGACATCGCCGATGTGGAATTGCTCGCGATCGACGGCCTGCTCGGGGCCACCCTCGGTATAGCCGCCCAACTCGATCCGCGTGCCCGCGTCGATCTGCGACACGCCAAAAGCCATCACCTCGCGCCGCAGCGCGGGCGGCTCGCGGGCGGTGAGAATCATGCCGGTGTAGGGCACGGCCAGACGCAGGATGGCCACCAGCCGCTTGAACTCCGGATCGCCCACCTTGTACGTGTCGTCGAGCGAGACGCCTTGCGCGGGTCGCAGCCGCGGGAAGCTGATCGTATGCGGTCCAACGCCGTAATGCTTCTGCAAGTGCAGGGCGTGGGCCACCAGCCCAAGCGTTTCAAATCGCCAATCGTACAGGCCGAACAGGGCCCCGATGCCCACGTCGTCGCAGCCGGCCTCCATGGCCCGGGCCAAAGCGTCCAGCCGCCACGAATAATCGCCCTTGCGGGTGTTTTGCCCGTGCACGGCGCGATACGTGCCGTGGTGGTACGTCTCCTGGAAGACCTGGTAGGTGCCAATTCCCGCCTCCTTGACCGTGGCGAAGCCCTCGTGGTCCAACGGCGCGGCGTTGATGTTGACGCGGCGGATCTCGCCGTGGCCGGAGCGAATCGCGTATACCTGCCGAACGCACCGGCCGATGAATTCGGCGTCGTAGCGGGGATGCTCGCCAAAAACCAGGATGAGCCGCTTGTGGCCCTTATCGACCAGCACTTCGACCTGCGCGCGGATGTCTTCCGGCGCGAGCGTGCGGCGGACCACCTCGCGATTGGAGCGGCGGAACGCGCAGTACGCGCAGTCGTTGACGCATTCGTTGCCAAGGTACAGCGGCGCGAACAGGACGATCCGATTGCCGTAGACGTCGCGCTTGAGCCGCCGCGCGGAGTCAAACAGGGTCTCGACTTCGTCGGCGCCCTCGGCGGCCAGAAGCGCGGCCGTCTCCTCGACCGACAAGGCCTCCTTGGCCATGCTCTTGGCCAGCGCCTCGCGGAACGCGCCGCGATCGAACGGCTGGGCGATCAGCCCGTGGAAAAAACCCTCGTCAATGAAGTCGCGGGCGCTTGCGCTCAATTTCGTCGTATCCGATAGGGAAGTCATCGTGAGTCCTTCAAGTAATTGGGCGACGGGCCGGGGCCGACGCCCACGGCGCGGCCGATCGCCTCGATCCGCGCGGCGACGCACCGGCCGCACGTCTCGGCGGTCTCGGCCAGACAAGCCTTGTTCGGGTAGATCTCGTAATGAACCCGGTATTGCGGGGGCGTCACGTTGGGCATAATCACGTTGGCGCCCCGCTCCAAGCCCAATTCGCGCCCGTCCGTCCCGTTGAGCGTCGCCAGGGCCGTGGTGGCCGGAATGTTCGCCCTGGGGCATGCCAGCCGGGCCAGCGCGATCACCTTATAGGTCATCTCTTCGCTGGCGGGCACTTGCTCGTCGTCGGGCAAGAGCAAGGGCATATCCCGCGGATCGGCCAGCGGCGTGTCGGGATGGGCGAGGTACGGCCCCACGCCGATCATGTCCAGGTCGAGCGCGGCGAAAAGCTCGATATCGCGGGCAAGATCGTCGTAGCTTTGGCCGGGAATGCCGATCATCACGCCGCTGCCCACCTCGTAACCCAGCCGGCGGAGCACGCCCAGCAGGGTCAGCCGATCGCTGGTCTGGCCGTCGCGCGGCGGGTGGATGCGGTCATAAAGTGCCCGGTTGGACGTCTCGAACCGTAAAAGATACCGGTCCGCGCCGGCGGCGCGCCACGCGGCCAGATCGGCCTCGTCGCGCTCGCCCAGGCTCAGCGTGACAGCCAACGGGGTCTCGCCCTTGATCCGCCGCACCAGCTCGGCCATCCAGTCCCGCGTCACGCCGGGGTCTTCGCCCGACTGGAGCACCACCGTGCCGTAGCCCAGCCGCACAGCCAGCCGAGCACATTGCATGATTTCGTCGGCCGACATCCGGTAGCGCTCGACCTTCGTGTTGGCCGCGCGAAGACCGCAGTAGCCGCACAGCCGCACGCAGCGGTTGGAGAACTCGATCAGCCCGCGCAGATGAACGTCGCCGCCGACGTGCTCCTGGCGCACCGCGTCCGCCTCGCGCCACAGCCGCGCGAGCCGCGCCGGATCGGTCTGGCGGAGCCAGGAGAGGATTTCGTCGTGGGTCATGGCGATGAATCGCGGAAGCGAACGAGGAACCGAAGACGGACGCGGACGAATGCCGATAGGTTCGCGACCGCAGCGCTGCCCAGGCCGAGGATAACCGGAGCCCAAAGGCGACGGCGGGATCCGCGCGGGCTTCCACCCGTCCGGGTGGACGACGTCCAAATCGGGCGAAACACGCCCGCTACAATTATATGCCTTTGTGCGTCGGGATATCAGGAGTGGGGATCCATGCCCCTTGATAGAGCTGTCGGAAGAAGCGTTGGCGTGAACGTACCACACCTTTTTTCCGGCTACAGTCCGACGGACACGGGCGGCGAGCCATGGCGCCGCGTCGCACGGAGGCGCCGCGCCCGCGGTTGGGCTCACGGCGCGCGGCTGTCGAGGTGGGGGCTGGCGGCGGGGCGCGCCAGGGGCACGCGCGGCCCATGCGGCGGAGGGATGGGGGAAGGCCGCGCCCCGTCGCGGCCCCGGGCCAACGCGCCGTACGTCTCCGGTCGCCGATCCTCGATCCGCATCGTTCGCAGCGACCCCAACTGCCCGCCAAAGCTCCGCTCCCCCCGCGGGCCGCGAGCGAGGTCCACGACGGCGCTGGTCCAATCGGCGCGATTCTGGACGCGGGCGAGGATCGTTCCCTCGGCGTCGCAGACGCAGCTCAACCCGCCCATCGGCGCGCCGGAATCGTCCATCGACGTGAGCCCGCCGTAGCTGCTGCGCACAACGACAATGTAGTTGAAGTAGGCGTGCGCGCGGGTCTGCAACTCGAGCTGATCGTCGGTGTATCGACGCTGCAGGGAGGGCCAGAAGACGACCTCGGCGCCATCCAGCGCGAGGATCCGCGAAGACTCGAAAAAACAGCCGTCGTAACAGATCATGATTCCGACGCGGCCGAAGTCGAGATCGAACACCGGCCAGCTCCGGCCGGGCGTAACGCCGATCCGATCGCGCTCGACCTCGGTCAGGTGGACCTTGTCGAAATGTCCAACTGTTTCGCCCTGTCGGTTGAAGACGTACACCCGGTTGAAACGCTTGCCGCCTTCGTCGATGACCACCGGCAAAACCGCGCAGCACCGCGCCGCCCGGGCTCGCCGCGCGACCGAGTCAATCAGCCGCCGCGCCGGAGCGCCAAACCGCTCCGGATCGGCGGCGGGGATCGCCGCCATGCAGTTGAAGTACTCGGGCAGGCACACGACGTCGGGCCGGATCGCGGCCGCGGCGTCGAACAGGGCTAGCCCGGCCTCGACGATCCCATCGGCGTCGAGCGCCCCGGTTGGGGCCGGAGGTTGAATCGTGACAATCGTGACGGGACGCTTCATGTCTTTCGCCGGCGCGCGTATCGCAAGATCAAGAGCCCCACTGCGCCGGCAATCATCGCGCAGGTCCCCGGCTCGGGCACGGCGGCGGCGCCGCCGGTGGCGAGCACGAGCGAGAGATTGTCGGCCAGACCGTTGCACATCGCGCCTCCCTGGCCGTTGAACGAGAGCCGCACTTCAATCGACCGGCTTCCGACGGGCACAAGTCCCGAGTCGGACTTGAACACCATGCCGGTGGTTTCACCCCAGTCGCTCGGGTTAAGCGTATGGACGCGCGCCGTGGCCAGCTCGTCGCCGTCGGCGTTTTTGAACGACGCGCTCAGGGCCGTGAAATCGCGCTGGCCGGCCAGCCCGCCGAGCCAGGCCGAAAGCGTGTACGCCACGGAGCCCTGGTCGATCACCGTCGCGATGGCTTCCAGGTCGATCGTCTGTTCGATCCACCGCGTGCCGGTGATCCGCCCGCCCACGAAGGCGTTCTTGCCGAACGTTCCGACCGGAAACGCCGCGGCCGACGGCACGTTCGCAGCGCCGTACGGTTCGTTGGTCGCCTCGACCACGTCGTTCCAGCCGAAAAGCTCGCGATCCCGCGTCAAGAGCGGATCCGCGGCGGGCAGCGCGGCCGTGGTCTGGTTGTGGTAATCGTTCATCCAGATTTCGGCGCCCGGGTTGACGATGACGTTCGTGCCCAGCGACGCCGGATGCACGTTGCCGCGGAAAGCCGGGCGGACGGGCATGTGGCCGAAGTCCTCCGCCACGCACGTGCCCAGCACCGAGTCGTCCACCAGCGGGAAGTCGATACCCGCGGTCAGCAGCGTTCGCGCAAACGTCTGTTTCGTCGCCGAGAGCGTCCCGGAGAGGTAGCTTGACCCGTAGTAGTTGGCCTTCACGCCGGCGTCGTGCAGCCGCTGGACGTCGGCCGCCAGGGGCAACCCGCCGGACGAGTCGGAAAACTGAAGGAACTGGAACCCGCCCTCGATCGTCTCCGTGACGTACTGGGAGCCGATCCGCTGGCCTTCCATGTTGCACAGCATGATGGTTTTGCCGGCGTCGATGGCGGCCTGGCGGGCGCCGGCGGCCTGCGCGGCCGTGACGGCCATGAACGCCTGATGCTCGCGGTTTTTCTGGAAGATCATCATGGTGGCGCTATACGACTCGGCGTAGCCGCCCTTCATGTGGACGTTCAGCCAGACGTTCTCCGGCATGATGTCCAGCGCCTCGGCCAGGGTGGGCACGCGCTCGCCGGTGAATCGCAAGCCCTTCCAGCTTCCCGCGTCGAGCTGCTTGATCTCGGCAAGCGTAAGCGAGCCGACCGAGCCGGCGCCGGTGGTCGTGCGATCAACCGTGTCGTCGTGCATGAGCACGAGCACGCCGTCGGAGGTCCTGGCGACGTCGAATTCGATCTGCTGCGCGCCGAGCCAGATGGCCTCGCGGAAGGCGGCCAGCGTGTTTTCCGGATGCGTGGCGCTGGCGCCCCGATGGGCCACCACGCCTCCGGTGGGCAGCTCCACCGCGCCGGCCGCCGAGGTCGTCAAGACGAGCATGATCGCAACAAGAGACTTCATTATGTCTACCCTGTTTCCCCCTTGCACCTCTTCCGGGAAGTCTTTGCCGGCGTTCTTCCTTGCGAAGCCGCAAGCGGCTCATCAGCCATCCGGCGACAACTCCGTGAAGGACGTACTAGAGTCTACCTTAAATCGTTTGTCGGAATGCCGCGTCATCCCGAGCGCAGCGAAGGATCTCGTCGGCGTTGGGCAATCCCAGATACTTCGCTTCGCTCAACATGACAGCCGGGCCGGCCAAAATGTCCCGGGCCGTCCCCGCGCCGCCGTCGGGAGCGCGGGAACGGACTCGGGATGGGAGGTGGCTTTCACGCCCGCCGACGGCCGAGCGCCGCCAGGCAAAGCGTACCCAATACAACCAGCGCCAGCGTGCCCGGCTCCGGGACGACCGCCGCCCTGTAGAGCGCGGCGACTTCCGTGTCGGAGATGGCCCGGCTGAACATGGCGATCTCGTCCAGCTCGCCCTTCCACGGGCGGTTGGCCGAAACCCGGATGTCGGCGCCGAACACGAGCCCGGTTGCCGTGTCCAATCCGTAGGTGTTGTCGGCGAACGTGTACGTCTCCTTGAGGTCTCCATCGAGATAGCACTTCGCCGTTTGGCCGTCTTCCAGGGTCAGGACCCACATGTGCCACGCGTCGACGTCGCCCAGATACCGCGTGAAGTCCGCTCCCGATCCGTCGCCGCGACGCATGAAGCCCTGCAAGCCGGCGGGCGTGGGATTGTACAGGGCCGTGGCGAAGATGTACCGGCTGCTGTCGGTGTCCCGCTGCAGACCGCCCACGGTGCGTCGGTCGCTGCTGCTGGTGGGAACGCTAGGGAACCGCACCCACGTCACGAGCGATAGATCCTTCGCGCCGGCGTACGCCAGGTGCTCGGCCATCTGGAGCTTCGTGTTCTGATCGTCGGCGAAGCTGGCCGAGTTGTTCGTCGGCGAAAAGCCGAGGAACCCGTCGCTGGGCCGAGGGCCGGCCGCGCCGAGCGTCACGCCCGTGCCCGAGTACGTTCCGGGATTGTCGCCGTCCAGCGCGTCGCCGGCGATCGAATCGGCGGCGGTGGCGCCGGAGGTCTCGTTCAGATTCCAGTAGGACACCAGGCCGGACATGCCGGTCAAGGTGCTGACGTACTCGGCCTGGGCCGTGCCGCCGCATGCGACAATCACCAGCACGGCCGCGGTCAGCCCCATTAGCGCGTTTGCTCTCATGGTTCTGCACTCCTCAGGGTTGAAAAGACAAGAAAACGTACCTTTGCAACGTCAAATCGCCTCCTCCCTCGCACACGTCGTGTGCCACTGGCTTTGCCAGTGCGTCGTGTGCCACTGGCTTTGCCAGTGCGTCCGTCGGACGAGGCCCAGCGCCGCGAGCAGCCCCGCGCCGATCAAGGCGAGGCTTGCCGGCTCGGGCACGGCCGCGCCGGCGGCGGTGGACCAGTTGGCCGCGAGGATCGCCAGGTCCAGGTCGTCCACGGCGCCGTCCTCGTTGAAATCGCCCTCTCCCCAGACGGCCCCGGTCGCCTTGAGCCAGTGGGCCGCCAATAGCGCGGCGTCGGCGGCGTTGACCTTGCCGTCGCCGCTGGCGTCGCCCGGCACGCGCGGCGCCGGTCCTTCGAAGAATGCGGCGTCGTACAACTCAAACGCCTCCGCCGCCGAGAACGCCCGATCAAACAGGCTAATCTCGTCGACGAATCCGCCCAGCTCCCGGGTGTCGCCGAGCTGATCCCGTCCGATGAAGAACCCCTCCGGGACGGCCAAGTACTCGCTCATCAGATCGTTGGTGTCGCTATACCGCTCGCGCCCGTCGATGTAAACGGTCAGCCGCTTCTCCGTTCCGTCCCAGACCTGCACGAGGTGATGCCAAAGGAAGTCGCCGGCGACGTCGATCGGGAGATCGCCGGTGACGAGCGCCTCCTCGTTGAGCGAGCGGACGTAGAACCGCATGGTCGTTCCGGTGGGGTGGTGCGCGGCGAAGACGTACCGGGAATCGCCGCTCCGCTCGAATCCGGCGACGTAGCCCGCCGCGTCGTACGTGTTCTTGAACCAGAGCGACATGGTCATTTCGCTGACGCCGCCGTCGCCAAAAGGCAGGCCCGTCGTCGGCGCGCCGAGCACCTGGCCGTCCTGCGTCGAGACGTAGCCGGCGCCGTCCGGCGCGACGAACTGGATCGACGCGTTGTCCGTGGGCATTCCGGCGAAGCCGTCGGCGGGCGCGGGCCCGGGCCGGCCCACGTTGGCGGGGAAACCGCTCACGGTCGAAAGCGCGCCGTTATTGCCGGCCACCGCATCGACGAACGTCGTCCCGGTCGTTTCGTCAAACCGCCAGTAGTTGCGCAGCCCGCCGAGCTTCTGCACGGTTTGCCGATATGGGGCCGTGGCGGTTTTGCCGAGTTCGGGCAGCGTGGCGGCGTCCCAAAGCTGTCGCACCTCCTGGGGCGTGATCGCTCGGTCGACGAAGGCCAGTTCGTCCAGTTGCCCGTTGAGCCCGCGGAGCGGAGCGTTCGCGAAATCGGCGTCGTGTCCGAAGACGAGCGCCGACGGGATGACCATTCCGAGATCCGTGCTGAAGGAATCCGCGTCTTGCTGCCAGCCATCCAGATAGAGCCGCATCGTGGTGGCCGATTCGTAGGTCATCACGAAAAAGTGCCACCGCTGATCGTCCGGGATGAACGCGCGGGACATAATCGCGTATTCTTGCCACGAGATGTCGTCGTATTGCCTGATGCGGGCCCGGAGGTCGGAGAAGCGGGCGTCGTAATGCGCGGCGAAGAGGTAGCGGTCGCTGCCGACCCGCTCCAGACCTCCGAAATGGGCCTCGACGCCGGCGTTGGGCTCGTTGAACTTAATCCAGCCCATCATCGTCAGGTCGGTCCGATTGCCGTAACCGGTATAGTTGGGCATTTGAAGGACGTCGCTGGACTTGTCGGAGAAGATGGGCGCGCGGTTGTCGTCGGCGAAGCCGTAAAACCCATCCGCCGGGCGCATGCCGGGCCCGCCCACCGTGAGCCCGTTGCCCGAGTACGCGCCGGCGTTGTTCCCGTCAACAGTATCGTTGGTCACCAGATCGGCGGCCAACAGGCCCGACGATTCGTTGAGATTCCAATACGAGATCAAACCGCTCATGCCGGTGAGCGTGTCGACGTATCCCGCCGCTCGCGCCATTGGCGCCGTCACCCCGACGATCGCCGCCGCCACGGCGAATTGCAGCCACATCGTGTTTCTCATTGACCATTCTCCTTATCGAATCGGAAGACGCTTGCCCAACGCCGTCTTGTGAATTGTGAAAACATCGCGTGCTCCGTGGGCCACCGTTGCCGGCGCATCCGTGTGCCACTGGCTTTGCCGCCGTGTGCCACTGGCTCCGCCAGTGATGGCGTGTGTAGTCGGGCGGATCGGCGCGTCGACCGGACGCATTGTGGGCCGTCGCCCCAACGGACGCACTGGCAAAGCCAGTGGCACACGTCGCCCCAACGGACGCACTGGCAAAGCCACCGGCACACACGACTCCGCGCCAGCAGAACCAACCCCGCGGCCGCGGCCAGAAGCCATGCGGCCGGTTCGGGCACGGCCGCGCCGGCGCCGGCGGACCAGTTGGCCGCGAGGATCGCCAGATCCAGGTCGTCCACCGATCCATCCTCGTTGAAATCCCCTTGTCCCCAGCCCACGCCCGACGAGCAAAGCCAGTTGGCCGCCAGAAGCGCGGCGTCGGCGGCGTCCACGACGCCGTTGCCCGTGGCGTCGCCCGGCACGAGGACCGGGGCCTGGTAGAACGCCGCGTCGTACAGTTCGAGGATCTCCGCGGCCGAAAGCGCCCGGTCGAACAGGCTCACTTCATCGACGAATCCGCCGAGATTGCGGGTCGACCCGTACACGTCGCGCCCGAGATAGAACCCGCCCGGCGTGTAGAGATTCGCCGTCATGGCGGCGTTCACGTCGTTGAAACGCTCCTTCCCGTCGACGTACACCCGAAGCCGCTTCTCCGTCCCATCCCAGACTTGGGCGAGATGATGCCAAAGGTCCCCGCCGGCGTCGTCGATCGGGATGTCGGAGCTGACGATCTGCTGGTTGTTCGTCGACGTGGCGTAAAACCGCACAGTGCTCGAATCGAGGCTGATGGTGGAGAAGACGTACCGATTCGTGCTGCCGGCCTTCGCGAAGCCGGCGATGTAGCCTTCGCCGTCGAAGCCGTTTTTGAACCATAACGCCATGGTCAGCGCGCCGACGCCGCTGGCGAAGGACGTGCCCGTGCCAGGTTCGCCCAGCACGTCGCCGTCCTGAATATGCATGTAGTTCGCGCCCGCGTTCCAGACAAACCGGACGGACGTGTTGTCGGACTCGAAGCCGTGGAAGGGGTGGCCGTCGTGTCCCTCGGCGGGCGTGGGCCCGGCGTGGTCCAGCGCGACCGGGGCGCCGACGACGTTGACGAACGTGCCGTTGTTGCCGGCAATCGAATCGACGGCCGTCGAGCCGCTCGTCTCGCTGAACCGCCAGTGATTGCGCAGCCCCCCCAGCGCCACGGCCGTCTGATAATAGGGCGCCGTGGCCACCGTGCCCGGCTCGTAGGGCAACTGCCCCTTGGCCGCCAGGAATAGCCGTTCCACTTCGGCGCCAGTGAGAGCCCGATTGAACACGGCCAACTCGTCGAGCTGGCCGTGCAGAGCCCGCGTGGGATCCTGAATGTCCTGGCCGAACACGAGCGCCGCGGCCGCGTCGAGTCCCGCGGGCGCCGGCCGCTCGGCCGTCGCCACGGGGACCCCGTCCCAATAGAGACTACCCGTCGTGCCGGCCTGGTACGTCATGGCCACGAAGTGCCACGCGGACGCGCCGGTCACCGCGGCCGGTCCCAGGACGAGCTGGCTGGCGTCCGCGCCCCGGGCGATTCCGCGGACGCCCGTGGGCGCCAGGTCCACGGCGAAGACGTACCGCGACGGCTCGACGGTTTGCAGACCGCCGAAGAGATTATGGAGTGCGGCAACGTCCGGATCGGTGACGCGAATCCAACCGAGAAGCGTCAGGTCCTCGATCCCCGCATACCCGGTTGCGTGCGCCATTTCGAGCCGGTCGCCGGGTAGCTTCGAGAACGTGGGCGCCCGGTTGTCGGCCGCGAAGCCAACCCAGCCTTCGTCGGGGCGCGGTCCGGCATCGCCCAGGGTGACGCCGACGCCGACGAACGCGCCCGGGTTGTTCCCGTCGATCGCGTCGCCGGTCACGGCGTCGGCCGCCATGACGGCGCCGGCGGTCTCGTCAAGATTCCAGTACGACACCAGCCCCGGCGTGGCGGTCAACGTGTGGACGTAACCGGCTTGTGCCCCGGGAGTAAGTAGCCCGAGCGCGGCGCAGATCAATGCGACGGCCACCGGCCGGCCGTCAAAGCGGCGGCTCGACCGAGTTGGACGTCGTCGGACGGAGCCTCGAGCCGCGGCCGGGCCACCGGGCATTTGCGTCTCGTCGTTTTGGCGGTGCGGATCGTGGTTCATCGAGGAGTATTCCAGGTCGCCCAGCCACATGCATCATACGCATAACTAGAAAAGTTATACGTATTATCACGACGCGACGCCGAGGTTGTCAATCACCCAAACCTAAAGAATCCGCCGGTTTCTCGGGTGGCCTGTCACGCCTAGGCGCAACAACACCCCCCTGTGGTAGGTGCCGCCCTCGGGAAGCCGCCCCAAACCCGGCGGACCACCGCCTTGTCGGCCTTACCCCGAATGTGTAGGCTGAATCGACAAGGACGCGAGACAGACGCAACGCTCGGCAACCGCAAGGTGGGTCGAGGTCGCCCGGGCCAAAGGGCGGGCCGGCACGGACCAGTCGGGTCGCGGGGAGTGCCGTCCGGCCCAACACGCCAACGTGCCGCGGCCAAGCCCCGCCGGCGCGTTAGTACGCCTGCCCCGCCGTCCACCCTGTTCGGACGGGCAGACGGCACAACACGAACTCGCGAGAACGCTTGAGGTCAACCGGCGCGATGACAGAGAAGCAGTGGCGGGACCTACTCCGGATCCTCGACGGGGAATTGCTCAACCCCTTGCCGGTGGGCTTCATCATCGACAGTCCCTGGCTACCCCGGTGGGCCGGCGTGTCCATCCTCGACTACTTCACCAACGAGTCGATGTGGCTCGACGCCAATCTGAAGGTCGTCCAGCGTTTTCCCAACGTTCTTTTTCTGCCCGGCTTCTGGTCGGAATTCGGCATGTGCACCGAGCCTTCCGCCTTCGGCGCCAAATGCGTCTGGCCAGAGAACGAGTTTCCATTCCCCGAGAAGGTGCTGGCCGACTGCAGCGAAGTGGACCGGCTCGCCAAGCCGGACTGCCGGACCGACGGGTTGTTGCCGTTCATGGTCAAACGGCTGGTCCATTGCCGCAAAGCGATTGAGGACGCGGGCCACCGGATCCGCTTCGCCTGCTCGCGGGGGCCGCTCAATATCGCGTCGTACCTGGTCGGCCACACCGAGTTCTTCGTGGGCGTGAAGACCGAGCCGGAGGCCATCCATAAGCTGCTCCAACTCGTGACCGATTTCGTGATCGAGTGGCTCGCCCACCAGCGCACGATGTTTCCCACGATCGAGGGCATTTTGACACTGGACGATCTGGTCGGTTTCCTCGGCGAGAACGACTTCAAGGAGTTCGCCCTGCCGTACCTGAAACAGGTGTACGCGTCGATGGACGTGCCGGTCAAGGCGTTCCACAACGACGCCCCGGGGCTGATTTCCGCGCCCTACCTGGCCGAGGCGGGAATCAATCTGTTCAATTTCTCGTTCAAGCACAGTTTGAGCGTGATGCGCGGACTGGTGGGCGACTCGGTCACGCTTCTGGGCAACATCCCGCCGCGGGACGTCCTGGCCCAGGGCACCTCGGACGACGTCCGCCGCAGCGTGGCCACGCAGATGGCCTCGATCGACGACCGCCGCCGGATCATCTTTTCCTGCGGAGGCGGCACCCCGCCGGACGTCTCCACCACCAACCTCGAAGCCTTCTGCCAAGCCGTGGGGTAGCGATGGCCGTCATGCTGAGCGAAGCGAAGCATCTCCTCTGCAACGCCGATGAGATCCTTCGCTTCGCTCAGGATGACGTGTGGCGGTGAGGCTCCCCCCGAGCCGCAGCGCCCTTGAACGCAACGTGGGCACGGAGAGCGGAATTTGGATGCCCTTTACTCTTGTCGTTGCATCCTCCTTGCCGCGGCTGCGTTGCGCCTGCTGACCGCGGCGGCCGTTCCCGCCCCGGCGCAGGTGATGGGGTTGGGACCGGAGAGCCGGTTCGAGCTGGACGAGACGGTCGCGCTGGATCGGGCGGATAGCCAGGTCGCCGCGCGGATCGAGCGGGCCAAGGCCCTGCTGGCCGACCGGCAGTGGGACGAGGCCATCGGGACGCTTCGCCAGGTGATGGAGGAGTCCGGCGAAAAGCTCTGGCCCGCGGGCCCGCGGCGGTTCGTGCCCGTGGCCAACCACGCCCAGCAGCTCCTCTTGGAGATGCCGCCGGAGGCCCTCGCGCTGTATCGCGCGCGGGTCGACCCGCTGGCGGAGCGATGGTATCGCCAGGGAGTGAAAACCCACGACCGCCGGCTGCTGGTCCGCGTCGAACGCGAAGCGCTGGCCAGCCAGTGGGGCGACGACGCTCTGATGGCCCTGGGCGAGATGGCCCTGGAGTCGGGCGACGCCGCGGCGGCTCGATTCTACTGGGAGAGGGTGCTACCGGTGGCGCCGCCGGCCGAAGCGCCCCGCGGATGGCTCGCCGCGCCCGACACCCAGCTCGATCCCGCGGCAGTCCGTGCCAGGCTCGTTCTGGCGTCGATCCTCGAAGGCTCGGCGGACCGCGCCCGGCAAGAGCTGGCCGAAATGGCCCGGCTGCACCCCGACGCGCGCGGCCGGTTCGGCGGTCGAGAGGTGATCTTCATCGAGGCGTTGAGCGAGCTTTTGCGCGAGAGCGCCGCGTGGCCGGCGGCGGCTCGCTCCGGCGATTGGCTCACGTTTGCCGGTTCGCCCCGGCGCGACAAGACCGCGCCTGCGGCGATCGACGTCGCCGGCGTGGCGTGGCGCGAGCCACTGGTGGACGGCGGCCAGCCCTCCGAGCCCGACCCGTCGCCCGCCGAACCTGCCGTCTCGGGCCGCTGGTGGCCGTTTCATCCGATTCGGCAAGGAGACCTCGTGCTGGTCGGCGACGGTCGGCGGATCCTGGCGCTCGATCTGGCCACGGGCCGGCCGGCCTGGGGCGGCGCGCCGGCGGTGTATCGCGATCCGTGGGAGGATCTTCTGCCGGGGCACGTGCGGCCCACGATCAGCGTGGCGCAACACACGCTGACCCTCCACGGCCGCCGGCTCTTCGCTCGGATGGGCGACGCGGTAACGAGCCACCCCCCCGACGACCGCCCGACCGAGCCCGGCAGCTATCTGGTCTGCCTCGACCTGGATGCCCAGGGCCGGCTCGCGTGGAAGGCGTCGGCCGACGATGCCGACTGGTCGTTCGAGGGCTCGCCGCTTTGCGACGGGCCGACCGTGTACGTCGCCATGCGCCGCGGCGACATCCGACCGCAGGCGCACGTGGCGGCGTTGGACGCCCAGACGGGCCGGCTTCTCTGGCGGCGGTTCGTCTGCGCGGCCGAGACGCCCTCGCGGGGTCTTCTGTCCGAAACAACCCACAACTTGCTCACGCTCGATCACGAGTCGCTCTATTACAATACGAATCTCGGCGCCGTCGCGGCCCTCGATGCCGAGGATGGGCGGATCCGTTGGGTCAGCCTGTATCCCCGCGCCCGGACCGGTGACCTTGCCAAGCCAGAGCCGTTTCGGCGACGCTGTCCGAATCCCTGCATCTACCACCAAGGCACGTTGCTGGTGGCCCCGGCCGACAGTCGGCGGATTTTTGGGCTGGATGCGGCGACCGGGCAATTCCTGTGGCAAACGCCCGACCGCGTGGAGGACGTTCTCTACCTGCTGGGCGCCTCGGGCGACCATCTGATCGCTTCGGGACGACGGCTTTACTGGATCGCCCTGGACCGCGACAATCAGGGCAAGCTGGCCCACGTCTGGCCGCTGGGCGAGCCGCTGCGCCCGTCCGGCCGGGGCCTTCTGGCCGGCGATCGCGTCTACTGGCCCGCCGAGGGCAAGGTGTACGTCTTCGATCAACATTCGGCCGAGCTGGAGCACGTCATCGACCTGGCCGCCAAAGGCGCCGACGAAGGCAACCTCTTGGCCGCCAACGGCTACCTCCTGATTGCCGGCCAGCGGGAATTGATCGCGCTGGGCCGGATGAAGGAAGAAAACACGATAGGTGATACGTCCAACGCCGGAGTGCCACTGGCTTCGCCAGTGCCCTAAAGAGGAATGGACGGGAAAGGACGTGCTCGCTGAGTGCCACTGGCTTCGCCAGTGCTCCCGCCGGAACTGGGTGGAAAGAAGCCACGTGTGATTCCCGCCAAATCAAATAGACGTCCGCTGCAACATGCACTGGCAAAGCCAGTGGCACACCGGTGTGGTGGCGAGTGAAAAAACAAGCCTTCAAGGGACTTTCCATGCTTCACGACGACGACGTTCAGGCGGTCGAACAGCTTAGCGAGGCGTATCGGGTCATCACGGGCCAGTTGGGCCGCGTGATCGTGGGACAGCAACGCGTCATCGAAGAGCTGTTGGTGGCCATGTTCGCCCGAGGGCATTGCCTTCTGGTGGGCGTGCCGGGCCTGGCCAAAACGCTGATGATCCGCACGCTGGCCGACGCCCTCTCGCTGCGGTTCAGCCGCATCCAGTTCACGCCCGACCTCATGCCCTCCGACATCACCGGCACCGAGGTGATCCAGGAGAATCGCGCCTCCGGCGGACGGGAGCTGGTTTTCCTGCCTGGCCCGATCTTCGCCCACGTGATCCTTGCCGACGAGATCAACCGCACGCCGCCCAAGACGCAAGCCGCGCTGCTTGAGGCAATGCAAGAACATCAGCTCACCATGGGCGGCAAGCGGCACGTGCTCGAGGAGCCGTTCTTCGTGCTGGCCACGCAGAACCCGATCGAGCAGGAAGGCACGTATCCCTTGCCCGAGGCCCAGCTCGACCGCTTCATGTTCAACACGTTCGTCGATTACCCCGACGAGGAAGAGGAATTGGAGATCGTGCGTCGAACGACGGCCGACGTGGTGGAGCGGGTGGTGCCGAGCCTGGACGGCCCGCAAATCCTGGCGCTTCAACGGATCGTCCGGCGCGTGCCGGTGGCCGAGCACGTCGCGCGATATGCTCTCGCGCTGGCCCGGCGAACGCGCCCCAATCAGGACGGCTCGCCCTCGTTCGTGCGCGAGTACGTCAGTTGGGGCGCGGGTCCCCGGGCGAGTCAGTATCTGGTTCTCGGGGCGAAAGCCCGGGCGGTGCTCCACGGGCGGTTCCACGCGACGATCGAGGACGTCCAGGCCGTGGCCGCGCCCGTGCTGCGGCACCGGATCATGACCAACTTCAACGCCGAGGCCGAAGGCGTCAAGCCCGACGACGTTGTCAACCGGCTGGTCGCCTCGATCGCCACCGAGCAGGGCGACCCGACGGGCCTGCTGGGAAAGGGGTGAACGTAGCTCTGTGGGAGGCGACTCCCATAATCGAATTCCTGGCTCCGCGGCGCTCGTTGCGTCACGTCTGTCGCCCGCCTATAATGGTGGTTTTCCCGCCTCGACGCCCGTTTGGGGAGGAACCCGCAGCGATGTCCGACGACGCCCAGGTCCAGGTCCATTGGCACGAACATGCGGTTGCCCGCAGCCAGCGCGAGACGCTCAACGGCCACAAGAGCTGCGTGGTGTGGTTGACTGGCTTGAGCGCCTGCGGCAAGAGCACGGTGGCCAACCTGATCGATCACAAGCTGCACGCGGCCGGGGTGCGCAGCTTCGTCCTCGACGGCGACAATATCCGGCACGGGCTCAACGCCGGGCCGGGCATGCTCGCCGCGCGGCACGGCGAGGCGTTCGCCAAGCGGTTCGGACTGGGTTTCTCCGCCGAGGACCGCGAGGAAAATATCCGCCGGATCGGGGCCGTGGCGGCGCTATTTTGCAACGCGGGCATCGTTGCTATCACCGCATTCATCAGCCCCTATCGGGCCGATCGCGACCGTGCGCGGGCGGCCGTCGACGACGGCGACTTCATCGAAATCTTCGTCGATGCCCCGTTGGAGGTGTGCGAACGGCGAGACCCCAAGGGGCTATACAAGAAAGCCCGGGCGGGGGAACTCAAAGGCTTCACCGGGATCGACGACCCCTACGAGCCGCCCGAGGATCCCGAGATGATTCTCGACGCGGCCGAGAAGCCGGCCAACGCCTTGGCCAATGAGGTCGTGGCCTTTCTCCGCGCCGCCGGCAAGATCGCGTTGTAGCGCATCGCGAGCCGAATTTGCCGAATAGGGGTTGACGATGCCCCGCGTTGACCTCTACACTAACGGGGGCAAATGGCCTTGGGAGGGCGCGAAGCCCTGTCCTGCTCTGGCTTGGCCGACATGGGGTTCTCCACAAGGACGCGCATCCGGGTCTCTCCATCGCCGGGTGGTCGGAGCTGTCAAGCGAACCTCCGATTCCGCATGGCGGAAGGGTAGCCGAGTACAGTCCCGGGGATTGCGCCCCCGCGCCGGGCAAGGAGGACCGTATGACCAGACTGCCGGACGGATGCAACCCGCGGCGCGACCCGCTCGACTACCCGCTGCCCGAGACGCTGGCGGAGGCCCAACGGTTGGCGGCGTCCATCGAGCAGGCCGTGCAGCAGCATACCGGCGGCGGCGTACAGGACCTTCGGGTTCGCGTCAACCGCCGAGGCGTTCATCTGGAGGGACGCTGCGCCACCTATTATTGCAAGCAACTGGCGCAACAGGCCGCCATGGACCTCTCCGGTGAGCGGCTCGAAAACCGGATCGAGGTTTCTTAATGGGCGCCACGTCCGCGCTCGCGCGCGAACCAAGGCGGCAAATCGCACGTCCACGCGAGCGTGGGCATGGGGCCTGATGCACTTCTCGCGCCGTGGCGCGAATCACGCCGCGCGGGGGTTGGTCGCCTCGTAGATGTGGCCGTTCCACGCCATGCGGGAACCGCGCTTGCACAGCTTCGACAAGAACGCCGAAGGAAGGCAGCACGCCACGAGGTCATATTCCTCGTCGGTAAACGGGAACCAGACGTCGACCTTCTGTTCGAGACGGCCAAAGCGCTCGCGGGCGACCGACATGATCTTCTCGTCGTCCGACAAGCCCACGGCCACCGGGAAGTAAAGCCGCCCGCCCGGTCGAAGCCGCGCGTGCGTTTGCCGCAGAAGGTCGGTGATTACTTCCGTGCCGTCGCCGCCACCGGTGGGCACGTCCGAGGCGTACCACCCCAGCGCGCGGCCGGGTCCGTCGGCGATGCCCGACACGTCGCCGATGATCACGTCGGCCCTCAGATCCGCCGACAAAGGCTCGTAGAGGCTGCCCTGGAACGACCGCAGCTTGTCGCCCACGCCGTTGAGCCGGGCGTTGCGCCGGGCCAAGAGGGCGTGCTCGCGGACGGGATCGACCGCGTAGACGACGGAGGACGGTTCGTGCGCCGCCCAAACGGCCAGCACGCCCGTGCCCGTGCCAATGTCAAACACCACGTCGTCCGGCTCGATCCGCACGATCTTGGCAAAAAGCCGCGAAACGGCGTTGGGAACGAAGAGCGCTTCGGGCGACACGTACAAGTCGAGCGTATGCCGCTTCAGCGAAAACGATTGAAGGACGACCTTCGGCTCGACGACCGTCTTCTCGCTTTGGATTAACACAGCCATTCCCTCTGGCCTCCGTTTCTGGAATCCGTGCCTGGGGCCGCCGTGCTCGCCGGAACTCGACGCCGGAGGTTCGCCGATTCCGGCCAACGACCCCCTCGACCTACCAATTCCTCACTGGCTACCGTACCAAAAACGGCCTGCCGGGTAAAGCGATCCAACGCCCGTTCGGAGCCCGAACCGCCCTGTTTTACAAAGAGATTACGTTGCCTGGCCCCCTTGACGGCTGGACTGGCCTGACCATCCCCCCAAGGCTTCGCCACATGCCGAGACGGCAAGGTTCGCCTCGAAAGAACCACCCCGCGCCGCCGCTACAAACCACGGCCCAACCGGATGCCGCGGCTTGGCCAGCGGGAACCTGATGAGTTGGAGTATTCCGTCTTACGCTCGCCGACCTTTGGCGGTTCACCAGGCGGAAGTGGCCCCAGGCGGAAGTGGCACCGCCGAGTGCCACTGGCTTTGCCAGTGCTCTGACACGCCAAGACCTCGGTACGTACAAGGTCAGCGAAGCACGCACGAAGCCTAGCAGCAAATCAGCGCACCACCACGCCCTTCGTTCCTCAGGGTGTGCCACCGGATCCGTGGCGCACGCATGGTACTGGCAAAGCCAGTGGCACACGCGCCGCTCACCGCCGAGGGCGGACGCGGCCTTGCACCCGCGACGGCAGACCCTGGATTCGAAGGAAGCCCTCGGCGTCGGTTTGGTTGTACGAGCCGCCGCCTTCCATCGTGGCGATGCCTTCGTCGTAGAGGCTGCCCGGGCTGGACCGTCCGGCCACGATCACGTTGCCCTTGTAGAGCTCCAGACTTACCTGGCCGGTGACCGGCTTCTGGGCCTCGCGGACAAACGCCAACAGGGCATCCATTTTCGCGTGGTACCAGAACCCATAGTAGACCATCTCGGCCACCTCCGGCGCGAGCCGGTCGCGCAGATGCGCCAGATCGCGATCGAGCGTCAACTGCTCGACCAGGCGGTGGGCTTCGTAAAGGATCGTCATGCCCGGCGCTTCGTACACGCCGCGGCTTTTCATGCCGACGAACCGGTTTTCGACCATGTCGATGATGCCCACCGCGTTGCGCCCGCCAATCTCATTGAGCGCTCCGACCACGCCAAACGGCGACAGCGACTTGCCGTTGACCGCTTTGGGCACGCCCGACTCGAAGGCGATCTCGACCCGTTCGGGCTGATCGGGCGCGTCCCGCGGCCGCACGACCATGCCGAATTCGACCAACTCGGTCCCGTTGACGCCGAGATCCTCCAGCCGGCCGGCCTCGTAGCTGATGTGCAGGCAGTTCTCGTCCGAGCTGTACGGCTTGGCGGTGGACGCTTTCACCGGGATGTTCTTCGCGCGGCAAAACGCGATCATCTCGGTCCGCCCGGGGAAACGCTGCCGGAACCGCTCGATCCGCCACGGGGCCACGACGCGGATCGACGGATCGAGCGCCTCGGCGGCCAACTGAAAACGGCACTGATCGTTGCCCTTGCCCGTGGCGCCGTGGACGAACGCGTCCGCCCCCGTCTCATGCGCCACGTCCAGACAGACCTTCGCGATCAGCGGCCGGGCGATCGAGGTGCCCAGCAGGTAGACGCCCTCGTACTTCGCCTGGAACTGCATGACGGGAAACGCGAAATCGCGGCACAGATCCTCCCGCACGTCCACCAGCCTGGCCGACGCCGCGCCGAGATTCTTCGCCTTGTCCAGAATCGCCTGCCGATCCTCGCACGGCTGACCCAAATCGACGTACACCGCGTGGACCGCGTAGCCCTCGTCTTGAAGCCACGACAAGAGCACCGACGTGTCCAATCCGCCGGAATAGGCGAGCACACAACTGGGCATGGAAGTCTCCCGAAGAAAACGCACCGGGGGGACGGCTCAGGGCAAGGCGTCCCACTCTGCCGGAATTCCGCATTTTGACGCAATCGACGCCCGACGACAAGAGGAGTGCTTCCCGCCGGCGAAGGTTCGGCGGCACAAGGGCTTCCCCTCTCCCGCATGGCAGGAGAGGGGTCGCACATGTAGCACAGCCGCCCTCGGCTGTGCAAATTGCCCACCACAGCCGAGGGTGGCTGTGCCACAAGGCAAACGGCGAGCTGACCGATTGAAACATGCGATAGCCCTGGCCCTCACCCCAACCCTCTCCCGGAGGGAGAGGGGACCGCTGTAGTGCTTCTTGCCGCTTCAACGTCGCGCGTATGCCCAACGTCCCGAACTGCCCTCGCGGGCTAGCGGGATAGCGCGTTAGAATGGGGCGGTTGAGCAGCCTCGTGGAATTTTCTGGCTTCTTTCGGACACATAATAGGACCCCCAAACATGACCGGATGGGACGTGGCCCTGTTGGCCGTGGCCGGTTACCTGGCGCTAATGGCCCTGACAAGGCTCATGCTCCGCCGGCGCGACGCCATGTTGGGGGAGTTCCGCGAGGAATTGCACCGCGAGCGGCAACGCAAGCGGGACGAGGCGAAACGCGCCGCCCGGCGATCGAAAGCCGCGTAGCGCGCCATGACCCGACGCCTGTACATCGAAACGCTCGGCTGCCAGATGAACGCGCTCGACAGCGAGCTCGTCACATCCGAACTTCTCGAGCGCGGTTACACGCTGGTTCACTCGCCCCGCGCGGCCGACGTCATCCTCTTCAACACGTGCAGCGTTCGCCAGCACGCCGAAGACAAGGTCTACAGCGCCCTGGGCCGCCTGAAGCACGTCAAGGAGCGCAGCCCACGGAAGATCGTCGGCGTCCTGGGCTGCATGGCCCAGAAGGACGGGCAGAGCATCCTCAAGCGGGCGCCGCACGTCGATCTGGTCGTCGGCCCGGGCCAGCTCGGGCGGTTGGCCGAACTGCTCGACGCCGTCGCGGCGGGCGCCGGGCCGCGGATCGAGATCAGCCCTCCCCGGGCGAACAGCACCCGCGCGGAAGCCAAGGCGGCCTTCGCGTCGTTCGACCCACCCCGTGCCACGGCCGCCCGACCCGCCGCCCATCAGGCCATGGTCCGCATCCTGTTGGGCTGCGACAAGTTTTGCACGTACTGCATCGTTCCCAGCGTGCGCGGGCCGGAGCAGAGCCGCCCGCCGGCGGAAATCGAAGCCGAGGTCCGCCATCTGGCCCAACAGGCTCTACAGTGCGGCGTTTGTCTTGAGGTGACGCTCCTGGGCCAGACGGTCAACAGCTACCGCCATCGCGAGCCCGGGCGGACGTGGCGGCTGGCCGACCTGTTGGCGCGATTGCACCCCATTGAAGGGCTCACCCGGTTGAAGTTCGTCACGAACCATCCCCACCACGTGACCGACGACCTGCTGGCCGCGGTGCGCGACCTGCCCAAGGTGTCGCCCTACTTGCACGTTCCCGCCCAAAGCGGCGCGGACGCCGTGCTTGCGCGGATGAAGCGGGGCTACACGTCGGGCCAATATCGCGAGATGCTCGATCGCATCCGCGCCACCGTGCCCGGGGCGGCCGTCACGAGCGATTTCATCGTCGGCTTTTGCGGCGAAACGGAGAATGATTTCGAGCGGACGATGGACCTGGCGCGCGACGCGCGATTCAAGAACAGCTTTATTTTCAAGTACAGCCCCCGGCCCGGCACGCCCGCCGCGCAGTGGGACGACGACGTGCCCGAGCCGGTCAAACGCCGTCGCAACAACGACCTTCTGGCCCTGCAAAACGCGATCGGCGAGGAGGACAACCGGCGATGCGTTGGCCAGACGGTCGAGATCCTGGTCGAAGGCCCCAGCAAGATGGCGCGGACGCCGGCCTCGCCGGGCGAACCCATCCAACTGGTCGGCCGCACGACCTGCGACCGCATTGTCGTCTTCGACGGCCCGCCCGAGCGAATAGGACAATTGGCCCACGTGAAGATTGAAAACGCCAGCGCGCTGACGTTGTTTGGACGGGAAACCGATACGTAGTAGAGTGCCACTGGCTCTGCCAGTGCTCTGGCATGCCGGGACATGGCTTTGGCCCATGAAGTACGTGACGTTGTGTCATGAATCCATCTCACACATTCGTGTCATCCCGAGCGCAGCGAAGGATCTCGTTGACGTTGCGAACACTGCTGCGCTTCGCATGACAAACGTGGCCTCGTTTCGGGAGGGAGCCTTACGCACTGGCAAAGCCAGTGGCACACGTCATCTTCCCATCACCTCCGTGTCCTCCGTGTCTCCGTGGTGAATTGTCTCGTTCCCTGGTAGATTCACAGCCTGACCACTCTGGCTGATCTTGCTCAATGCTCAACCGGCATCCCTTTCAATCTCTCTTCACGCGCGCCCGGCTCCTGCTGGAGATGATCCGCTTCAGCCACACGCTCTTCGCGCTGCCGTTTGCCCTGCTGGCGGCGGCAATGGCCTGGGCGGCGGAGGCTCAAGCGGGCGAGCCGTGGCCGTTTCGCTGGCGCGAACTGGTGGGCATTCTCGTCTGCATGGTCACCGCCCGCAGCGCGGCGATGGCCTTCAACCGGCTGGCCGACCGCAAGCTGGACGCGGCCAACCCCCGCACGAGGCAGCGGCATCTGCCGACCGGCGCGCTCGGCGTGCCCGCGGTGGTCGCCTTCACCGCGATCAATTCGCTCGGCTTCGTGGCCGGAACGCTGTTGTTTCTGCCCCGCAATCCCTGGCCGCTGGCAGCCTCCGCGCCGGTGCTGGCATTTCTGTTCGCCTACAGCTTCACGAAGCGGTTTACCGTCCTGTCGCACTTTTGGCTTGGGGCGGCGCTCATGCTCGCGCCCGTGGCGGCCTGGGTGGCCATTCGGGCGGAGCTGGCCTGGCCGCCCGTCGTGCTCGGCGCGGCCGTCATGCTCTGGGTGGCCGGGTTCGACGTGCTCTACGCCTGCCAGGACGTCGAGTATGACAGCCGCGCCCGTCTGCGAAGCATTCCCGCGAAGCTCGGCGTGGTCCGGGCGCTGCGCGTGGCGATGCTCTGCCACGCGGCCATGGTCGGCGTATTGCTTGTGCTGCCGCTGGTGTACCCGGCCTTCGGCGCCGTCTACTTAACCGGCGTCGGCGCCATCGCGCTGCTGCTGGTCTACGAGCACTGGCTCGTGCGGCCCGACGACCTCTCGCGCGTCAACCGGGCCTTCTTCCACGTCAACGCCGTGGTGAGCCTGGGCCTCTTGGCCGTGGGCGTGGTGGATCTTTTCGTGTGAGCCCAAGGGCTCCCCTCGCCCGCTCGCGGGAGAGGGGGCGGGGGTGAGGGGACGGTCGGGCCGCTACGGCGACGCGGGCGCGCTGTGGCGGTTCGAGTCGACCACCGCGCAGGGCACGGCGATCGCCGCGGCAACGCCGCAGCCAAAAAGAATGTAATGGTCGGCAATCCACGTGTACCACTCGCGCTGACCGCGGACCGCCGCGCCGTTGGCGACGATAAGGACGCCACCCGTGCGGGCCGCCGGCGGGGCCGTGCCGGGAGCCCAAAGCCGACACGTCTTCACCGTGCCGGCCGCCGCGACCACGTGCGTCCCCGGCTGGACTCCAATGAAGGCGAACTGGCCGTCGCGATTGGTCTTCGCGTTGACCACCCGCCCCGGACCGACGACGAGCATCACCCGAGCGCCGGGCACGGCGAGACCCTGCGGATCGACCACCGCCCCGCCAAACGTCCCCCGTGGCCCCAACTCGGCGTCCGCCGTCTCGACCGCCGGAGGCGATACCGCTGCGGCGGGCGCCGCCCAAGCTCCCTCGGGCGACAGCAGCCCAAGACAGGCCAAGATCGCAACACCTTTTGCCGCGAATGCCGAACTTCGCATGACGTCCCCTCCCTACGGAGTCGCTTCACTGCTCCCACACCCTGGAATCGGCACGGATTGTAGGAATTCTCCGTGATATTCCCGATTTGCCGGTTGGGTAATGTGGATAATGTGGGGAATTAGTTCAGACTGTCACCTGCCCTGGGCTCTCCGCTGGTGTTCGCCGGGGTTCTCCTTCGGAGGCAACGACCACCAGAATATAGCGCCGAAGAAAAATGCCCGCCATCTCCCCTTGACTCAAGGACAAATGTACGCCACAATGCCGCAAGCGTACATTTGTCCTTGAAAACAGGCGGGAGGGGGAGTCATGGCCAAGCGGCCGGCGATGTCGCGGGGCGAGTTGGAGGCGGCCCGGCTGCTCTGGGAGTTGGGCCAGGCGACCGTCAGGCAGGTCCACGAGGCCCTGCCCCCCGGGCGGGAGATGGACTTCACCACCGTGCAGACGTATCTGCGGCGGCTGGCCGCCAAGGGCTACATCCGCTCGTGGTTGGTCGGCCGCACCCGGATGTACGCCCCCAAGGTGAAGCCGACCACCGTGATCGGCGAGACGGTCGGCGATCTCGTCGAACGGCTCTTCGGCGGCCAGACGCTGCCCCTGGTGCGGTATCTGATCGAGGAGCGGGGTATCGGCGAGCAAGATATCGCCGAGCTGCGCGCGGTGCTCGATCGTCTCGAACGGGAGAGCGACAATGCCCAGCCATGACGAACTGATCCGCATGGCCTGCGCGCAGGTGGCGCAGGTGACCATCCTTGTGGCGGCCGTGGCGATTCTCGTGCGGCTGGCCGCCCGCAATCGGCCGCACCTGGCCCACGCCCTGTGGCTGGTCGTCCTGGTGAAGTGCGTCACGCCACCGGTGTGGTCGAGCCCCAGCGGCGTGTTCTGCTGGCTTTCGCCGCGATCGGGCGAGATCTCCACGCCGACTGGCGTGGGATTGTCGTCCGAGCAGGACGGAACCGTCGAGCCACGTGCCGTCCCAGGCAAGGCGGTCGTCGAGATCGAGGTGGGCCTGCCTCCCCTCGACGGAGAATCTGGCACAACCGTCTCTGCCAGCCCGTCCGGCGGCTCGATGTTGGACGCGGTTTGTAGCGCCAGTGTGGCCGACGTCCTGCTTGGCGTCTGGGCTCTGGGGGCAGCGGGAATGCTCCTCGTGCCCAGCGCGCTGTGGATCGTCGCCGTTCGCCGCATCGTGCAAGCCCGCGCGAACGTCGACGAATCGTACGGGCAGTTGCTCGTTTCGCTTTCCCGGCGGTTCGGCATTCGCCGGGCGCCGCGGCTGGTCGCAACGCGATGCCGCGTCGGTCCGGCCGTGCTGGGGCTCGTGCGTCCGACGGTCGTGTTGCCGGAAGCGGTGCTCGCGGGCAAGTCGGCCGAAGAACTCGCGCCGATTCTCGCCCACGAGCTGATCCATTTCCGCCGGGGCGACCTTTGGGTCGGCGTGCTGCAGATGATCGTGAAGGCCCTGTGGTGGTTTCACCCGATGGTGCATGCCGCGTGCCGCGCAGTCTCGCTGGAGGCGGAGCGTTGCTGCGACGAGGCGGTCGTGGCCGAGCTGGGCGGTCCGCCGGCCCGATACGCCCGGCTGCTGCTGGACGTGCTCCAGCGCAAGCGCACCCTTTTCCCCGTTCCGGCCGTCCCCGGCGTTCGCCCGGTGGAGGTCACCTCGAAACGATTGGAGCGAATCATGAGACTCGGACAAGGAAGTCGCCGGAGGAGTCCCTGGTGGTGTTGGGTCGTGACGGTGTTGGCGGCCGCCGTGGTATTGCCCGGCGCGGCGATGGTTGCCCAGGAGAAGGACCTGCCAAGCGACGCGCGGCCCACCCCCGGCGCATCCCACCCCGACGACGACACCCGATCACTCCCCCGGACCGAAACGGTCCGCCCGACGACGCCCGACGACGGCCCGACGTCGCAAGACGATGCCGCGCGTCGCGCTCGCGACGCAGGTCTCACTTGGCTTCTCGGCCAGAATAAGACGGCCATCCCGGTGACGCCCCCTGCTGGCCCGACGGTGGCGCCCGTCCCTGCAGATCGAGGCGAGAAAGCGGCCGCGGCCACCGCCGACCCAGGCAAGCCGGTGGCCCTGATCGAGGCGCGGATCATCTCGTGCCCATCGGAGTTGCTCGGCAAGTTGAGCCTCGATCGGGTAATGATGGCCGTTGCGCCGCCAGACGCCGATTCGCCGGGCGAGACCTTGCAGCCGGAGAAGATCGTCGAAAGCTGCCCTTGGCCCGACGCATCGGCCATTCAAGGGGGCCGGGCGCGAACCGTTATCGAAAGGGACGTGCCCGTGGTGGCCGCCATCCTGGACGCCCACCGGACGGACGAAATCCTGGCGCGCTGCCAGGCCGACAAACGCGCCAACGTGCTGTCCGCGCCGACGATCACCGTGTTGGACGGCCAGTCGGCCTTCGTCTCGGACTGCTCGGCCAGCCCGTTCGTCGTTGCCGTGAGCGACGGCAAGCCGCGGGTTCGCACGGTCCGCGAGGGCCTGGTGATCCAGGTGCGGCCGTCCTTCCAGAAAAAGGACGCGATCCGCTTGGACATTGCCATCACGTTGTCTCGCCTCCGCAATGTGAAGAAGGTCACCGCGCCCGACCGGGCCAACGGGACGCCCACCACACTCCAGATCCCCGAGGTGGAGACCACCGAAATGGCCACCTCGGCCGAGGTGGCCGAGGACAAATCGCTTCTGCTCGGCGGGCTGAACACCACCGACCGCGACGGCAAGGACCAATCCATGCTCGTCTTGTTCCGCGTCATGCCAAAGACGGCAAGGCCGGCGCCGCCCGCCCCCGCGGCGCCGCCCGTCGAGAACGACCTACGGCTGACTGTGCTCTACCGCGTCGGCAACCTGGTGGCCGAGGGCGACGTGACGGAGGCGGACTTCGAGCCGCTCATCGGCCTGATCACCTCCACGATCGCCCCGGACAGTTGGGGCGGCGCGCCGCAGGGCGGCATTATCCGTCCCATGGTGGACAAACGAAGTATCCTCGTCATGCACACGCAGGCGGTTCACGAACAGATTGTCGACCTGCTCGTGCGTCTCCGAAGCGTTCAAGCCCGCGCCGGCGGCCACGCGGAAGATGCAGTGGAGGCTCTTCCCTCGTCCATTCAAAGATGAACTCGGGCGCCATGCCCACGCTTGTCGTGGACATGCCATGGTAGGCAGGAAGATGCGCCGCGTGGCCGCACGAGCGCGGCCAGGGCCCCCCGCCCCACACGACCTAGTTCGAGTGCCACTGGTTCTGCCAGTATCTACCCATCGCGGTTTTCAACAACGAGCACTGGCAAAGCCAGTGGCACTCTACGTTTCGTCCTCCATGTTTTTCTCCGCCGCGCTCATCCGTCGTCGCCAATACACCGCAGCCACCAGGAGCACCACGCCCACGGGCACGGCCAAGAAGCCGAGAGCTGTCACCTGTATTGCCAGGGCAATGCCCTCGGCCGAGGATACGGGTTGAGGCGGTGTTTCCGACCGTGCGATCTCATTGAACGTGCGCATCATGCCAAGAGCGGTCATGGCCATTCCCCAAAGCGGGATGGTGCAAAGGAGAACACCCAGCCCGAGAAGAAGATTGGGCCAAAGCCGCGATTGTCGCTCCTGCGTCATCTCGGCGTCTCCCTTCGATCCCATTAGCGGCGACGGCGCCACACGAAGGCCATCGCGACGAGCACCGACAGAAGCAGCGGCATCGCGGGCTCGGGCACCAGGTTCACCATCCACGCCTCGGTCTTGCCGGCGGGGTTCACGCCCGTGCCCACGATCACCAGCCCATCGGCTGAGATGCTCGTTGCCTCGCCCAACACCCAACCTGCCGGCAGGTCGTCGCCGAGCACCGAGGCTAGGCTGCGCATTCCATTGGCGGCGTCCCAGATGAACAGCTCTGTTCCAGACGCCGAAGTGGATTCGCCGATGACCACCAACCCGTCGGCGGAAACGTCCGTGGCGTAGCTGTGGAACTCTCCTCCAGCAAGATCGCCCAGGCCAACCATACCGCCCTCGCTGGTCCAGCGGAACGCTTCCGCACCTAGCGCCGAGACGCCAAACCCGACGACGACCGACCCGTCGGCAGACACGCCGGAGGCGGCACTGGATTGGGCGCCGCCTGCCAAGTCACCCAGGAAGACCATGCCGTCTTCCTGGGTCCAGCGGAAGGCATCAATGTATCCGCCCCACCCGATGACGATCGACCCGTCGGCGGAAACACTTTCAGCGAAGCCGCGGAAGGTCGTTCCACCCGGTCCGCGCAGGCTGACCATCCCCTCCTCGCTGGTCCAACGGAAGGGCTGACGTCCTGATACCGACGTACCATACCCGACCACAGCCGAACCATCGGCGGAAACGCTCAATGCATAGCTCTCGAATTCTCCTCCGGCCAGATCGCCGAGACCGACCATGCCACCCTCGCTGGTCCAACGGAATGCCTCGATCCCTAACGTCGTTGTACGCCGACCAACGATCACCGACGCGTCGGCGGAAATGCCCCATACCTCGCCGGGGATGTCCAAGGCGATTGCGCCGCCCGCGCTGGTCCAACGGAACGCCTCGCCTCCGGATTCGGATGAACGGTGCCCAACGACCACGGATCCGTCGGCGGATACGGCCCTGGCGTCGCTCGACACCGTTCCCCCGACGAGGTCGCCCAGGCCGATGAAGACGGCAGCCCGACCTTGTTCGACGAGAAGTAATGCGCCTATCACAACCAGTATTGCCCGCTTCATGATTGCCAGCCTTTCATGGTGCTGAATTGCCCAAATGATGCCCAACACATACTGGCAAAGCCAGTGGCACACGAAGCCTTACGTCTCTGTCGCCGCTCTTCTCCCCGCTGCCACGTTCTTCGCGATGAGGCCGGCCAGATAGCCCGCCTTGAATCCGGCGTCGATGTTGACGACGGTCACATTGGCGGCGCAACTGTTGAGCATGCCCAACAGGGCCGCGACGCCGCCGAAGCTGGCGCCGTAGCCGACGCTGGTGGGCACGCCGATCACGGGGCACGCCACGTGCCCGCCCACCACGCTGGGAAGCGCCCCCTCCATGCCCGCCACCACGACGATCGCGTCCGCCTGGCGCAAGAGCGGCACCTTGGCCGAGAGCCGGTGGGGGCCGGCCACGCCGACGTCCTGGAGCATCTCGACCTGGGCCCCGGTCCACAGGGCCGTCTCGCGGGCTTCCTCGGCCACGGGCAGGTCGCTCGTGCCCGCCGTGACGATCACCACCCGGCCGGCCGGTCCCGGTGGCGGGCTTTCGGCGCGCGGGCAGTCGATCCGGAACGTCCGGCCCACGGCGTTGTACCGACCCTCGGGGAATCGCGCGAGAAGCTCGGCGGCCCGCTCGGGCGTCATCCGCGTGGCCAGCACGTCGCCGCCGTGTTCCAAAAGGGCCCGGAAGATCTTCTCCATGGCCGCGGCCGACTTGCCTTCGGCGTAAACCACCTCGGGAAACCCGCACCGCCCCGGCCGAGCCAGATCGACCTGCGCCTCGCCCACGTCGGCCACGCCCAGGCAAGCCAGCCGGCGGACGAACTCCTCGGCCGGCAGCGCTCCGGCCAGAAGCTCGCGGGCGAGATTTTCGATGTGCGATTGGTCCATGCCCCCTATCGTAGCCGACCGCCGCCGCGCCGGGGAGCGTTTCTTTGGAGTGCGGCGACCCTCACCCTAACCCTCTCCTAGAGGGAGAGGGGATGCCGTGTAAGGCACCGCGTGGACGATTCGTCGGTGGACCGGTATAAACCAGGGTTTGCGCGGCGCGGCACTGCTGGGCAAGCCAGCAGTGGCACCCAACGACGACTGGATACAATCCACGGACGGCCATTCTCCTGGACCATCCCGGCAACACATCATAGGACTCACCATGGACGGAATCCCCGTCTTGTTCGCCCGGGGGCAGGGTATCGCCCAGGCGTGGGAGAATTCGCTCGTCGAGCTTTATCGCCACGGGGCGGACGTTTCGACGCAATACGACAAGCCGGGCGATCCGCCCAGCAAGGACGCCACGATGACGTTCGTCGTCGAGACGCCGCTGGCCGAGCCGATGATCCACCGCGACCTGCCCGGCGGGTTCGAGGAGCTTCAGGAGTACGTCATGGAGGTGTGCGACGGGATCAAGGACCATTGCGTCCGCGACCCGGCCGACGCGACGGACACGCGCTGGGAATACACGTACCACCAGCGGCTCTTTTGCTACGAGGCGCCCTCGCTCGCGCCGATCGACCAGATCGAGCAGCTCTGCCGCCAACTGGCCGAGGCCCCGCACACCCGGCGGGCGCAGGCCGTCACTTGGAAGGTGTGGGAAGATCAGCGGTGCTACGACCCGGCGTGCTTGCAGAGCGTCTGGTGCCGGATCACCGACGCGCCGGACGGCCGGGCGCTGAGCATGAACGTCCGCTTCCGCAGCAACGACGCCTACAAGGCCGCGTTCATGAACGTCTTCGCCCTGGTCCAGCTTCAGCAGCGGATCGCCCGGCGGGTCGAGGAGCTATCGGGCCAGCCCGTGCGCCTGGGCCGCTATTGCCACATGGCCGACAGTTACCACATCTACGGGTCGAACCTCGCGGAGTTCGAGGGCCGATTCCTCGGCGCGATCGAGCGCCGGTCGTTCGAGGAACGGACGATCCGCTACGAAGACGTCCGCGACCTGATGGAAGCCGCCCGGCCGGCGATTCTCGAGAAGGCCAGCCGGATGGGGCGATAAGAGGCCAAAAGAAGCGAAAGGAGAACAAGAGGGGCAGTGCGCTCTTGTGCCCGCACAACCCCCGCAGGTGTGAGCGGAGGGCTGGTACGATTCGCAGGAATACCCACCTACCAGGGGGTAGCTCGTCGGGCGTCACCAAGCGAGACTACTTCCGTGTGGAGGCAGCCATGTCCGACAAACCTGTGGCAGCGCAGACGAGAGACGTTGAGATGATGACCAAGGTCCCGACGTTTGGTCTTCGCCATTTCATGGCTCATTTAGCGCCGGGTGCTTGGTGCGCTTTTCAGGTGTCGATCATCACAATCGCTCTTGCCTGGTACCTCTTGCCGGGTTGGATAGTTCTGCTTTGTGAACCCGGACAGGTGGCAGGTGTGTTTCTTGGATTCCTTGCCATCGTCATGTGTTACTTCGTTGGCGTCGTGATCCGCCTGACGCCGGTTGAACACCTTGATGGCGTGTCAGTTGACTACGGCTTACGCCGGGCCATCGCAGCGGGGCTCCCCATTGGTGCGAGATTGCGCTCGGCCGCGTACGGCGTCATTCGGTGGGCATTGCCTTGGAAGTGTATCGACTCGTGGATTAGACACCTCGATCGTTGGCCGCGGTTGCGACGGTTCGCGCATGCTGCATGTCGACCGTTGAGTTGTTCGGAAGCCGTCAGACTTTTGGAGGAGCAACGCGGGCTTCCGGGCAGGGAATCCTCATGTGTGGCACCTGAGTCGGCAATGGCTCCAACGACGATTGGTCAACACCTTATGTCAATAAGGGATGACCCAATAGCACAGCTTGTCGATAAACTGGAGAAGACACCGGACAGTGAGGGCAACGAGCCTGAATCATCGAAGGGATCCCACCACACCGGTTGTCGAGGCAACATCGTCGGAGAGATTAGTCTCCGAGAATGGTTGCGAAACCAGGCAGTTGCCGCAATTCGGGACTTTGACAATAGGGCTCTCGAAACGGACGATCAGAAAGAGAACCGCAAGAAGTGGAAGGCGGATTGGCGTTGGCTCAACGCATGGATATGGAACGTCGACCGGTTTCCTTACCCCTTATGGAGAATCTACCAAGCGTACTATCGCATGCCAGGCAGCGACGTTGCGACCTTCCGATGCCGGCTGGGGCCCGACCTGCTGGAGACCATGCACGGCGAGGTCTCCACGAAGTCAGGCCATGCCGCGTACAACCGCGGCAAGTTGTGGGTACTTGCAAAATCTCCGGAGCTGGCGGCCCCCGTGTGCGACTTGGAGGCAATGGTTCGTATGGTCAACGGCTTCTATCAGCCACTCGCATGGACAGCGAAGCTCTCATTTTGGGGGGCCGTTGTCTTTTTTTTGGCCGCCCTCTTCACCGGTGGATTCTCTTCCGTATCTCAGGACGGTGCGGTCGCAAGCGCGTCGAGTCGGGCCGCCGTTGTCTTTTTCGTGTTTGTTGCTCTCTTCGCGGTGAACGGATTCCTGGCACATCTGGTGGTTGCTGGATTCACCCACCTGCGCCGCGTCGAGACGGATGCGGTGTACGACGCTCTTTGGATTCTTCGAACCGAGCCACCAGCGACGCCTTCGTGAAGGGACACGCGGCGAAGCAGATGCCGCAGATCGTGCCGCGGTTCTCGGGCGCGAGGCGCTGGGCCTGTTCGCGGGCGGTGCGACAACAGGAGAAGGCATCGAAGAACGCTTCTCGCGACATGCCGGACGTCCATGGCCAGCCGGAGTGCGTCTGCGCAAAACACCGCGCGACGCACGCATCGCGTGTCATGTGCCCGGGGCGTCGCCTGCTCGGCGACGATACCGATAATACGCCGCGCAGGCGCCTTCGGCGGAGACCATGGGGGCGCCCAGGGGGCTTTCCGGCGTGCAGCGGACGCCGAACATGGGGCACTCATGCGGACGCTTGTGGCCTTGCAGGACCGCGCCGGCGATGCACTCGGCGGGCTCCTCGGCGGTCATGCCTTCCAGGCCGAAACGCCGCACCGCGTCGAACGCCCGGTACGGCTCGCGGAGGTTCCAGCCGCTTTCGGGAATCGGCCCGATGCCCCGCCACTTCCGCTCGACCGGCTCGAACACCTCGCGAAGCCGCGCCAGGGCGGCCGGATTGCCCTCGGGCCGAACGCACCGGGCGTATTGGATCTCGACCTCCGCCCGACCTTCCTCCAACTGCGCGACGCACATGGCCACGCCCTGCAGGATGTCCAGCGGCTCGAAGCCCGTCACGACGATGGGCACGCCGTACTCGCGGGCGATGGGTCGGTACTCCTCAATGCCCATGATCGCGCAGACGTGGCCGGCGGCGAGGAATCCGTGGACGACGCAGTCGGGCGAGTCGAGCACCGCCCGCAGGGCCGGCGGCACGAGCACGTGCGAGACGAGCGCGGAGAAGTTCGTCAAACCGAGCCTCGCGGCCTGCACCACGGCCATCGCGTTGGCCGGCGCGGTGGTTTCGAAACCGATCGCGAAGAACACCACTTGCCGGTCGGGATGCTGCCGGGCCAACGCGACCGCGTCCATTGGCGAGTAGACGATCCGCACGTCGCCGCCCTCCGACTTGACGGCCAGCAGGTCCTTCAAAGAGCCGGGCACGCGGAGCATGTCGCCAAACGAGCAGAAGATCACCTCGGGCCGGCCGGCCAGCGCGATCGCGCGATCGATCATCTCGATGGGCGTGACGCACACGGGGCAGCCCGGCCCGTGGATCAGGCGGATCGACTCCGGCAGAAGCGCGTCGAGCGAGAACCGCAAGATGGCGTTGGTCTGGCCGCCGCAGACCTCCATGATGTTCCACGGCCGGGTGGTCTTCCGGCGGATCAGCTCGGCCCACTGCCCGGCCTCGGCGGCCCCGCGGTATTCGGTGACGTATTTCATTTGTGTCTTTCCGAACGTCATCCCGAGCGAAGCGAAGGATCTCGTGGCGGGCTTCCGCGAAGGAATCCAGATCCTTCGCTCCGCTCAACATGACCAAAGGCGATCTCGCCGAGCCGCATCACGTCTCGCCCCGCGCCTCCGCCTCGGCCGCTTGGGCCAGCTCGTTGAGGTATTTGAACGTTTCCTGGGCTTCCGCTTCGTCGATGACACTGATCGAAAAACCGACGTGGACCAGCACGTACTGGCCTGGCTCGACCTCCGGCGTGTAGGCCAGGCAAACCTCCTTCGCGATGCCGCCGAAGTCCGCGTGGGCCATCGGCAGCCCATCGCGCTCGAAGAGATCCACCACCTTGCCGGGCACGCCAAGACACATCGGTATGGTTCCTAGTTCTGTCGGGCAAGCCAAACCTGTCCCAGGGCGATGCCGCCGTCGCCGGGGGGCACGCCACGGGGATTGTATACGTTGAAGCCGGCCTCCGACAGCCGAGTTCGCGCCCGCGCGGCCAAAAGCCGATTCTGGAAACAACCCCCGCCGAGCACGACGCGGCTAATCCCGGCTCCGCGGGCAATGGCCAAGGCCAACTCGGCCAGGGCATTGTGGAAGCGGGCGGCAATCCGTCCGACGGACACGCCCGCCGCGCGGTCGGCCAGGACCGCCTCGACCAGCGGCCGCCAATCGGCCACGCGGGGCCCCACCGGCGAGCCGCTTTCATCGAGGGGCAACGGGTAGGCTTCTTGGTGTTGCGGATCCACGGCGAACTCCAGCGCCATGGCGGCCTGGCCCTCGAAGCTGATCACCGGCGCCAGCCCACAAAGGGCCGCCACCGCGTCGAACAGCCGGCCCAGGCTGCTGGTCAGCGGCGAACTGCTACCTTGGCGAAGCATGGAGAGGAGCGTATCCAGCTCGGCCGGGGTGAACCAGGCGGCCGCGTGCCGCCGCGCCGTGTCCGGGTCAATCTCGAACAGCACGCCCAGGGCCGATCGGCGGGGTTCGCGGACGGCGCGGTCGCCGCCGGGCAGTCGGAAGGTCCGCGGATGGGCAAGCCGCGTGAAGCCCGTGCCCTCGCACACCAGGGCCTCGCCGCCCCAGACCGTGCCGTCGGCGCCGTAGCCGGTGCCGTCCCACGCCAGCCCGAGCACGGCGCCGTCGAGCCCATGCTCGGCCATGCAGGCGGCCACGTGAGCGTGGTGGTGTTGGACGCGGATCAACGGGACATTCCAGGCGGCGGCCAGCGACTCGGCCAGGCGCGTCGAGGCGTAGTCGGGGTGCAGATCGCAGGCCACGCGCTCGGGCGTTGCCTGAAAGAAGCCCACGAGGTCTTCGACCGCGCGTTGGTGGACCTCGCGGCTGGCGGGGCTCTCCAAGTCGCCCACGTGGGCGCTCAAAACGGCGTGGTGTTCCAAGGCGAGAGCCACCGTGTTTTTCAGATGCCCCCCGACGGCGAGCACGGTTGGCCCCGGGCGGGCCAGGGCAACCGGCAGCGGCGCGAAGCCCCGCGCGCGTCGGACCAGGCGCAGCCCGTCGTCATCGACCCAGCCGACAGAATCGTCCACGGGCCGAACGATCGGGCGGTTGTGCGTGAGAAAGACGTCGGCGATGGAGCCGAGCCGAGCCAGCGCGTCCTGGGTGGCGGTGGCCATCGGTTCTTCCGACAGGTTGCCGCTGGTGCAGACGACCGGCCGGGCGACGGCGGCCATCAATAGATGGTGCAGCGGCGTGTAGGGGAGCATGACACCCAGGTAGGGATTGCCCGGCGCGACGGCCGGCGCGACGCCAGGACCGTCGTCGCGACGGCGCAGCAGCAGGATCGGCGCCTCGGGCGCGGCAAGCAAGTTGGCTTCGGCCGACGAGACGTGGCAACACCGGCGCACGTCGTCCAACGAAGCCATCATCAGGGCGAACGGCCGGTCGGGGCGTCGCTTGCGATCGCGGAGCCGCGCGACGGCGGATTCGTCCAGGGCATCGACGACGAGCTGGAATCCGCCCAGGCCCTTCAGGGCGGCGATCCGGCCGGCGCGGATGGCCTCGGCGCATTGGCGAAGCGCGGCGTCGCCATCGGCCAGCTCGGCGCCCAGCGCGTCGAGCAAACGCAGACGCGGCCCGCAGCGAGGACAGGCGATCGGCTGCGCGTGAAACCGCCGATCGGCCGGATCGGAGTATTCCGCCCGGCAATCGGGGCACATCTCGAATCGGGCCATCGACGTCCGCGGTCGATCGTAGGGCAGGCCCTGGATGATCGACCAGCGGGGACCGCAGTTCGTGCAATTGGTGAAGGGGTAACGATGGCGCCGCTCGCGGGCCGATTCGATTTCGGCGAGGCACGCCTCGCACGTCGCCAGATCGGCGGGAATGGCGGGTCCCGGGGCCGAATGCGCGGTGCTCGCGCAAATCTCAAAGGAAGCTCGGGCGTTCTCAACGACCGCGACGGCTTCTCGGTGGATCGCGTCGATTCTGGCCCGGGGCGGCGGAGTCGATTCGAGCGTCTTGAGGAAGTCGTCCAGCGCGGCCGGCTCGCCCTGCACCTCGATCTGGACCGTGTCGGCCTCGTTGGCGACCCAGCCGGAGAGTCCTCGCGCCCGGGCGGCGTTGTAGACGAACGGTCGGAAGCCCACGCCCTGGACAATGCCCCGCACGGCGATCCGCCATCGGCCGAGCGGCGGGCTGGCGTCGCGTTTGCCCATGGCATTAGGATCCGTCGCCCAGCACGGCGGGGACGCGGTAGCACTCTTCGTCGCGGGCCGGGGCGTTGGCCAGGGCGTCATCGCGGGTTAGGCTCGGCCGGACCTCGTCGTCGCGGAAGACGTCGGCCACGTCCAACGCGTGGGCCATCGGTTCGACGTGCTCGGTGTCCACCTCGCGCAAGAGATCCATGTAGCCCAGGATCTTGGCCATCTCGGCCGTCATGGTTGTCAGTTCGTCCGGCGCCAGCGCGAGCCGGGCCAGGAGGGCAACCTTTTCGACCTCGTCGCGCGAAATGCTCATGGCAGACGCCAGGAATTGACCGCCGACTTGCTTGAGTGCCACTGGCAAAGCTAGTGGCACACGTCGAATGACATTCCAACGGCGCCGGCCTACGACTTGGCCGCGGGCTCCGCCGCCGGCAAGCGGAACGGAGCGCGGCGCACCCGCTTGGTCACGGCGCCGCTCCGCAGACACTGGGCACAAACCCGCATCGTCTTGTGCGTGCCATTGGCCGTGGTGACGCGGACCTTTTGCAGATTGGGCTTGAATTGCCGGCGGGTGATGCCGGTGACCTTGGTTCCCACGCCGCCGAGATACTTGGCCTTGCCTCGATGCGTCACCGCATTGCCGATCGTGGGGGCTTTTCCGCAAACTTGGCACATCTGAGACATGGTTGGGTCCACGTGAACGTCGTTTTGAAGAAGGGAAACCTTTAATATACCCGCCGAGCCGGTCGCCGCAAGGGCACGTTGCGGCGAGAAGGAGTCAGGACACCCGTCTCGCGGAGGGGGCCTACACGCGTTAACCCCGGATGAGGGCCAGAGCCTCTTGTTGGACGCGACCGTTAGTGGCCATCCCCCTTCTGGAGTATGTGGTTGGCGTACCCTGCCAGTCCGTGAACGCGCCGCCCGCCTCCTCGAGGATCGGGAGCATGGGGGCGGCGTCCCAGAGTTCCATGACGGGGTCCACCATGAGTTCGGCCCGGCCGGTGGCAACCAGGAAATAGCCAAAGGCGTCGCCCCAGGTTCGGCTCAGTCGGGCGGCATTTTGCAGACGGTCGTAGACGGGCCGAAGGCCGCGCCGGTCGAAGGAGGCCACTTCGCTGGTGACGAAGAGACCCTCGGCCAACCTTGGGCATTCGGACACCCGGGCCGGCCGCGGCGGCGCGTCGCCGACGACGTGCCAGGCCCCTTGGCCCGCGGCGGCGTGGAGCGTTTCGCCCAGCGCGGGAAGCTGGATGACGCCCACGACGCTCGTGCCGGCGTGCTCGATCGCCACGAGGGTGGCGAAAAGCGGCACCCCGTGGATAAAGGACTTGGTGCCGTCGATGGGATCGAGGATCCAGCGGAAGGGGCTTTGACCCTTTTTGTCTGGGAATTCCTCGCCGTGGATGGCGTCCTCGGGAAACGCCTCGGCGATCCGCCGGCGGAGAAGCTGCTCGGCCTCGCGGTCGGCGACAGTCACGGGCGAGTCGTCGCCTTTTCGCTGCACGACCAGCTCCGGCCGGTTGAAATACCCCATCGCCAGCGCGCCGGCCTCGCGGGCAATCTCGACGGCCAGTTCCCAGCGGGGGCGGAGTATCTCGGATTCCACGGGTGTCTGGTTCATTTCGGGGATTTCATGGAGGAGGCGCGGCGTCCCGTGTTGGCGGGATCGGCCGGGGTGTTCGTTTGCCGACGGGCTTGGATCCGCTGGTCGTAGGCGTCGATGACTTCGCCGCGGTGCAACATGCACACGACGCGCCGCGGGGCGTTCGGATCGACGACGGGAATCGCCGCGATCTGTTTCCGCGTGAACAAACGCAGCGCCGTGTGCAGGTTGTCGTCCGGGGTGACCGTGGCCACGGGCCAGGTGGCCAGATCGGCGGCCACGATCAGGTTGCCCGCCCCGTTGCCCACCAACGCCGTGCGGATGTCGTGCAACGAGAAGATGCCCACCAACGCGTCGTCGCGGTCGACGACGGGGAAGTACGAATCGTTCGACCGGGCGACGAGCTTGAGCACCTCGGGGAGCGGCGTTTCCTCGCGGACGAACGTGACGGGGCGCGCCGGATTGTAGATCTCGCGGACGCGGATGCCGGCAAGCACGTCCACCACGAAATCGCCCAGATGGGCAGGGCTGTCCACGAGCGACGACACCTGCTCCTCGTAGAGAGTCCATCGCCGCGAGAGGATCGCCACGTTGATCATGCTGACCACCATCAACGGGACGAGGAGGCTGTACGAACCGGTCATTTCCGACACCATGATCAGCGCGGTCAACGGCACCTTGGCCACGCCGGCGAAGAATCCGCCCATGCCCACCAGCACGAACGCCTGCGGCTGCGGAGCCCAATCCGGGAACAGCGCGTGGCACGACATGCCAAACGCGCCGCCGAGCATGGCGCCGATGAACAGCGAGGGGGCAAACACGCCGCCGCTGCCGCCGGAGGAGATGGTCAGGCTCGTGGCCACGATCTTCGCTCCGGCCAGCATGGCCATGAGCTGGAGCGTCAACTTACCGTCGAGGGCCTGTTGGATCCAGCCGTAGCCGCCGGCCATGACCTGGGGCAGCTCGAGCGCCAGCGCGCCCAACAAGAGCCCGCCCAGCGCGGGCTTGACCACGTTGGGCAGCGGCAGTCGGCGAAACAACCGCTGGCGCATGTTGTAGAACGTCCAGACGTAGGCGAAGCCCACCAGCGCGCACAGCACGGCGAAGACCAGGTAAAACGGCAGATCGCCAAGCCCGCGGAAAACCAGCGGCGCCGGCGCGCGGAAGGGCACGCTGGGACCGATGAACGCGTTGAACACGGAATAGGCGATCACCGACGAGCACACGCAGGGAACGAACGCGGAGAATTCGATCGCGGTGCTCGCGTAGAGCACCTCGACGGCGAACAGCGCGCCGCCGACGGGCGCGTGGAAGATCGCGCCGACGCCGCCGGCCGCGCCGGCCAGGACGAGCATGCGGCGATCCGCGTCGCTCAGGCGCAACCGGCCGGCCAGAAACGAGCCGAAGCCCGCGCCGATTTGCGCGATCGGGCCCTCGCGGCCGGCCGACCCGCCCGTGCCGATCGTCACCGTGCTGGCGATCGTCTTGATCAGGGGTACCCGGGCGCGGATGAGCCCCTTGGCCCGATGGAACGCCCGCACCATGGCGTCCGTGCCGTGTCCTTCCGCTTCGGGCGCGAACGTGTAGACGAGCCACCCGCACGCGAGGCCACCCAAGGCGGGCACCAGGAGCACGGCCCACCAATGGACCGGCATTTGGACGGCGTGGGCGGCGGGCTCCGAGCCGGCGCCGGGCGGGTAGTAGCCCATCACCCGGCCCAGGGCGAGCGCCTGAAACGCGCTAAGCGCCACGTAGAAGGCGGCTGCCCCAAGGCCGGAGACAACTCCAACCAAGGCGCTATAAAGGAGGAGCCGACCCGATCCTTCGAGGTCGAAAACGACGCGCAGCTTTTGGACGAGCTTATCCACGAAACCACCGGGGCAAAGGTGGATCAGTCTATCACGCCCACCTTGCCGGGACAAGCGGAGACCCGCTCGCCGCAGAGCGGCTGGTCGCTCGGGGCGCGCGGCCCCATCAGGACCGGGTGACCGGGCGGCCATCCTCGCGCGGCGGGGGTAGCAGATGGGCCAGCTTGACGGCGGCCAGTTGCCGACGCGTATGCTCGGTCACCTCGACCACCGCGTCCTTGAGCCGCTGCTGGGCGTCGCTGGGTAGACCTTCGCTTGCGGGCAGGGTCGGGATCATCGGGCCGTCGATGGCCTCGATCACCTCCAAGAGCGAGATCTCGTCCGCCGGACGGTCCAAGCAGTAGCCGCCATCCACGCCGCGCGTGGACGACAAAATGCCTCGCGCCACCAGATTGCGGAGAATCTGGAGCAGAAAACGCTCCGGCATCTTCCCCTCGGCCGCCAATTGGCTGCAGGGGATGGGCACGTGGGCTTCGGCGCGAGCCAAGTGGAGACTCGCCTGAACGGCGTAAGCCACGGTACGGGATAACTTCATCGAACTGCCCTCAAGCGTCGCGCGGACGTGCTCGGCGTTTCCAAAACCCCTCCAATACGGGGTATGATAGGGGCAGATGGATGGAAAAGTCAAGCGTCGCCAGAACAACTCCATGGCTTTTCCGGGATTTCCACCACAAAGAAGGGCACGAGCCCTGCGGCTATGCCGCGGGCGTGGAGACGCGCTCGGCGCGAGCGTCCCGGATGGCGTGCAGCGCCAGCAGGACTGCTCCACAGACCAACAGACTGTCGGCCACGTTGAAATTGGGCCAGTGCCAGGGGCCGATCATGACGAGGATCCAGTCCCGGACCGCGAAGACGGGTTCGCCCAGTTCGTGCCACGGGCTGGCGTAGTTCCAGTACAAGCCTGGGAGCGCCAGGCGGTCGTAGAGGTTTCCCAGGATGCCGGCGCTGACGCAGGCCAACGTCACGGTCAAGAAGCGGTCGCGGGCGGCGCCAGCGAGAAAGAGCCACGCCAACACGCCCAGCAGAGCCACCACGGCCAATGCCGCGAACCAGAGGACCCGGCCCTGCCCCATGCCGAAAAGAGCCCCCTCATTCAAGCTCGTTTGGAGGCCGAAAACGTCGGCGACGAGCCAATGCGTGGGGCCGCCGGGCATTCCGAGCCGCGCGAAAGCCCAGTGCTTCGTGACGAGATCGACCAGGCACCCGCCGCCCGCTATCAGCCCGAAAAGAACGTAACGACTTCGGGGAACCGCCTTCATGGCGCCGGGCTCGCTGCGGCACGTGATACGCGCATTGGGGGCCTTCCCTGCCGTACGGCGGTCAGCCTTGCTCCGAGTCCGCGGCGCACTTGACGCAGAGCGTCGTGTAGGGGATGGCGTTGAGTCGGGCTTTCGGGATGCGGACGCCGCACTCCTCGCATTGGCCGTAAGTGCCCTCTTCGATCCGCTCCATGGCCTGCTCGATCCGCCCGATGATACCCTCTTCGCTTTCCATTAGGCTCAACGAGAACTCCTGTTCGAAGTTGTCGCTGCCGATATCGGCCATGTGGATTGGCATGCTGGACAAATCGCCGTTGGCCTCCGAACGGCTCTTCTTCAGGGTGGCGTTGGCCAAGTTGTCCACGTCGCCCCGCAGGCGTGCCCGAAGCGCGATCAGACGCTCCCGATACACCTTCATGTCCGCCTTATTCATCGCATCGATCTCCACGGTCTCCACAAAGGCGCCATGCGGCCGCCCGCCGAATCCCCACTAGAGGGCTAAGAGACTTCTCATTGTAAACGCCCTCGTGCCACTTGTCAAACGTACGCAACGGCCGGGTCGTCGGTTCGGCGATCGGGCGAGCGGATCGCAAAGGTTCATCTTGCGGGGGCTTGCCCCCCGACGCGCCCAGGCGAGCCAGACGCCTCAACTCGTTCAGCAGAAAGGAGATCCTTCGCCGCCACCAGGATGACGGGCTCTCCGCGTGGGAAATCGTGGGGCCGTCGTCCGTCCTGCCGGGACCGCGGGTCTGCCCGTTTGGCGTGGCGTGACGGGATCGGCCGCCACCTTCCCGAGGACAATCGCGGGTTCCGCAAGGTTCTTGCCGAGAGCCCGCGCCTCGGGCATATCTTGATCGGTCTCGGGGCCTATCCTATATAGAGGGTTCCTCGCGAGCCCCGGGCGTGCGTCGGAGCGGGACCGTCCCCTTATCGTCGACGGGGAGATGGGGCCAGTCCATGGATTGCCGCGAGGTCGGGCGCTCGTCCTGGGACGACGAGGGACAAACCCGGGCGTGCGCGTCTTCGGCGGATAAGGAGGGATATGGCCATCAGCATTACCGACCCGTCCTTCCAACAGTGCATCGTTCCGACGTGCGGGGCGACCTTCTCGCTGGGCGAAGCCCTCGTCGCCTGCCCGCGGTGCGGCAACCTCTTGGATGTCGCCTACCAGTGGGACCGGCTGAGCGTGCCGGGGAAACTGGCCGACTTCGAGGCGCAGTGGGCCCGCCGCGACGATCCCCACGCGGCCAGCGGCGTGTGGCGATTCCACGCCCTGCTCCCCTTCGCCCCGCGAGACCAATGCGTCACGGTCGGCGAAGGACAGACGCTCTTGCACGCCTCGGACGGCGTGGGGCAGTACGTCGGCATGAAGCCGGGACGGCTGTTCCTGCAATACGAGGGCATGAACCCCTCGGGTAGCTTCAAGGACAACGGCATGGCGGCCGCCTTCACCCACGCCCGCGTGCTCGGGGCCAAACGGGCCGCGTGCGCGTCGACCGGCAACACGAGCGCCTCGCTCGCGCTGTATTGCTCGGTGACGCGGCTGTTGAAGGCCGTGATTTTCGTTGGCTCGGGCAAGATCGCCTTCGGCAAGCTCTCGCAGGCGCTCGACTACGGCGCGCTGACCGTGCAGATCTCCGGCGATTTCGACGACGCGATGGCCCGCGTGCAAGAGGTCTCGCGCGATCTGGGCCTGTACCTGGTCAACAGCGTCAATCCCTTCCGCCTGGAAGGCCAGAAGACGATCATGTTTCGCGTGCTCGAGGCCCTGCGTTGGGAAGTGCCCGATTGGATCGTCGTGCCTGGCGGAAACCTGGGCAACTCTAGCGCCTTCGGCAAGGCATTTTTCGAGCTTCGCGAGTTGGGGCTCATCTCTCGGATCCCGCGGCTGGCCGTCATCAACGCCACGGGCGCCCGGACGCTCTTCGATCTCCACGAAGAACAAGGCGTCCGTTGGAACAACGGCAAACCCAATCTGCCGGCGATCGACGAGTACCACGCCCAGATGGACGCGGCGGGCCGTCGGGCGTCGACCATCGCCAGCGCGATCGAGATCAACCGGCCAGTCAACCTGCTGAAGTGCCTGCGGGCGCTGGAGTGGACCAACGGTGTTGTGCGCCACGCCAGCGATCAGGATATTCTTGACGCGAAGGCCCAGGTGGGCGCGGGCGGGATGGGCTGCGAGCCGGCCAGCGCCGCCAGCGTTGCCGGCGTCAAGGCCCTGGTCACCGAGGGCGTCATCCAGCCCGACGAGCGGGTTGTCTGCATTTTGACGGGCCATCAGCTCAAGGACCCCAAGGCCACGGTGGCCTACCACAGCACCGATCAGGATCAATTCAACGAAGTCCTCGGCAGTCGCGGCGTCCGCCGCGCCGCCTTCGCCAACCGCGCCGTGGCCGTGCCCAACGACCGCAACGAGATTATCAAAGCGATCCGGCTTTATGGGTGAAACCGCGCGCATCACCGACGTCGAATTCTTCCTGGTCGAGTTGCCGTGCGACGCCGGGCTGGGCGCGGCAAGGTGTTGGCTCGTGCGGCTGGCCAGCGACGCGGGACTGGAGGGCTGGGGCGAGGCCAGACTCGATTGGCGGCCCGCCGAACTCGCCGCGCGACGCGATAGCCTGGCGCCGGTGCTGGCCGCAAGGAGCGTCTTTGACGTCGAGGAGCTTCTCCGGCTCGACGCGATTCGCGAGCCGGCGCTGCGGTCCGCCGTCGAAACGGCGTGCTGGGATCTGATCGGTCGGACGACCGGCCAGCCGCTTTGTCATCTCTGGGGCGGCCACTACCGGCGGCGGATCCCCTTGGCCGTACACCTGCCCAACGGACCGGCGCCCGAGGTGGCCCAGGTCGCGCGGCAATGGGCCGAATTCGGGTTCCACGAACAGATTCTCGTTTCGCGCGGCAAGCCGGAGGAAGACCTCGCCAACGTGCAGGCCATCCGGCAGGCGGCCTCCGATCGGGCGGAACTCTCTCTGGACGGCCGTGCCGCGTACGACCTTCCAACGGCCCACGACCTTTGCGCCGAACTGGAGTACGCGCGGCTGCGATGCTTCCTCGATCCGGTGGGCGCCTCGACGTTCCACGAGGTCGCCGCGTTGGGACGTCAGACGAGCGTGCCCTTGGGCGTGGCGCGGATGCTGCGCGGGCCGGCCGACGTGTTGGCAATGGTTCGCTGCGGCGCGGGACGGATCGCCCTGCTCGATCCCGAACGGTTGGGCGGGCCCAGCGCCGTGCGGCGCTCGGCCGCGATTGCCGAAGCGTCGGAGACGGGCATGGCGGTGGCGTGCGGCCCCTCGGCCGGCCCCGCCGTGGCCCTTCTGCTCCACCTGGCCGCCGCGACGCCCGCCTTGGCGGCGGCCAACCCCTGCGACTACCCGCAGCTTCGCGAGGACGTGCTCGCCGAGCCCCTCGAGGTCGTCGACGGCATGATCGCCGTCCCCCAAGGCCCCGGCCTGGGCGTCCAAGTCGATCGCGCCAAGGTCGAGCGGTATCAGATCGCGTGAAGGTGTT
>JAFGDS010000135.1 GCA_016931995.1 Pirellulales bacterium | reverse complement strand
GTATGCTATTTCAGGGCTCGCCGGAACGGCTTAGCCCCCAGGGTCGCACGGCCGTAGGCCGTGGGTTTATGACGTACTAATCCCCAACCACTAGCCACCCCCCTCCCCTACTTGTCGGCGGGGGTTTTGCCGCGGTCGCGGAGGGAGGGGAACAGAGCCAGGGCGTTCTCGCGGAGGATCTGGCGACCGATCCGCAGGGCGTCCTCCTCGCGGAGCTCGTGGCGGAGCACCTTTTCGGCCAGGGCCTCGACGATGCACTGCCGGCACAACGCGGCCGCGCCGTAGGAGCCTTCGATGGTGGTCATGTCGGAGCCCCACAGGATCCGGTTCGACGAGAACATGTCCAGCCATTCCTGGTACGCGCGTTTGCCCATCGTGTAGCTCAGCGTGGGCATCCAGACGGAATCGACCCAGACGTTGGGGTACTTCAGGGCGATCATGCCCGTCTCGCCCACCCACGGAAAGCCCCCGTGAAACAGGACGAACTTCGTCTCGGGGTTGGCGTCGATCAAGTCGACCAAAAGCATGGGGTTGGAGCCTTGGATGCGGGCGTGGCCCGTGTGGATCTGAAACGGCAGATCGTGCTTGGCCGACAGCTCGGCCAGCCGCCAGAAGACGAAATCCTGGAACGCCTTGACCTGGGCCGGAGCGAGCTCGTCGCGGGTTTTGCCAAAGACCGCCTCGGCGTCGGATTTCTCGACGCAGTCGATTTGTAGCGTCCGGTTGTACGCCATCTGACTCTTCAGGCACACGGCGCCCGCGCGCTTCGCCTCGGCGAGAATCGCGTCGAGCACGGCGATGTAATCGTCCACCGACTCAACGGGCAGCTTGTGCTTTTTGGCGAAAGCGAAGGGGTTCGAGGATGGCGATTCCGAATCCGAGAATTCCGAAGGATGGAACCCGTTAACCAGCGCGATCACGTTGCACGCGTAGACGAGGAACGGATAGCGGTCTTCGTTCGGGAAGAACTCGAACGCGTCGATCACCATGGTTTCGATGTTCGCCCGCTTGCGCAGCACTTCGTCGGCCCATTCGGGCCGGGCGAGATTCGCCTCCATGCGGTCGTTCAGCTCGCGCGCCTGGTCCGCGGTGAGCGACTCGAAATCGACGCCGTAGAGGTCCTGGAAGATGGGCAGCATGGCCCGGTAGGCCGAGCGCGCGCGGGAGTTGTCGAAGTCGGTTTTCGCGTCGGCCCACCACGTCTCGACGCGTCCGTCGGCCGGCCAGGGCGCGAGCGGATGCGCCCACGCGAAGTAGCTTACCCGCCATACCCACGCCAGCGCCGCGTCCTCCCGCTTGCCGTCGCGCCGCCATTGCTGGGCAACGTGGGCGAAGTGTCCCGGGCCCGGCAAATGGCTGTGCGTGTCGATGGCCGGCACCGCGTCGAGCTGTTTCTTAAGGCGGGCGTACACCTCCGTGTCCTTGACGTCGCCCGCGGCGGCGGGCGCGGCGATCGCGAGCAATAAAACCACAAGCAGACGTCGGATGGTGGGCGGCATGGGCAGGGCTCCTTGGGAGGTGGGTGAGGCATCCGCCGAACGACGCGGCGTCGTTCTCGTCGCGGCGGAATACGTCCATCATCGTGGGAGCGCATGGAGCCCGTCAACCCCGATCGCGCTGGGTCAATTTTTGCCCATCGGCGGGCGAAGAGGCCGGACCATCCCGAGAGGGAACGGAGGACGGTAGCCGGCCATTGCGTCGGGACCGTCTTAGGACGGCGGGAACCGCGTCGGGATCAGAACGCCTTCTGGGCCTCCACGCCCTGGTCGCCGCTCTTGTACGTGTCCTGGAGCTGCTCGACCTGCTTCCTCTGGATCGTCGTGTTCGCCCGTTGCAGACCCTCTAGCAACACGCTCTGCGACGGCAATTGAAGTGCGGGGCCCGCCTGGGGTTGGGCGGCTTCCGCCTTCGCCGGCTCCGGCGGAGGCGGCGGCGCCAGCTCGGTCTGACCTCGGAAGAAGGCGTACCGGCCCGGCTTGGCCTGGGCGATCACCGTGGACTTGCCGTGCACCCCGTCGGCGATGAAGATGCCGCGGAGATCCGTCTCGCCCGAGATGAAGTCGTCGTTGCGGCTGCCAATCACCTTGACATGCACCTGATTGACGTACTGGTCGCTGGTGGTGTCCTTGACCGTGGTGCGGACGCGGCCCGAGGCGGCGTCCTCCTGTACGTCGACGGCCAATGGCGTGACCAGCACCAACCCGCTGGCGTAGAGATTCTCGCCGCGGCAGACAACCAGATAGGCGCCTTCATCCTTCAGGGGCAGCGCCAGCCTGTGCGTCCGGTCGCGGTAGTCCTTCCCGTCGCCAAGCGGGACCGCGGCCTCGTGATGGGGACGGATCCCGGCCAGGTTGATCTGGGTGATCCCGCCCAGGTTCCGCTTCAAAAGACCGAACTTCATCAGGTCGATCCGGTAGACCTTGGCGTCGCACGCGGCGACGTTGCGGAACTTCAACTCGACCTCGCCGGGTTGGCCGGGCTTCAAGGTGGTCACTTCTGGTAGCTCGATCGCCTTGCGGCGGAAGTAGTCGATCGCCTCCCTGGCGTCGGCGAAGCGGTCCTCGACGCGCTCGTATTCGCGGATCGCCTCGGCCGCCTGGCCCAGGCTGTGGTGGACCTGGCCGAGGATGTAGATCGCCTGCCACTTGTTGGGGCTTTCGACCTCGCGTCCGGTGGCCGGGTCGGTCCGCTTCGTCTCGGCCACCTTGCGGCACATCTCCAGGGCCGCCTCGTGCTTGCCCATGGCGAAGTCGCAGTAGCCGATCATGTACCAGAAGCTATCGACCAGATCGCTCTTGGGATACCGCCGGGCGTAGCGGTTGCACGCCGCCGCGGCTTCCTCGTACTTCTTGAGTTCCAACAAGGCGTTGGCCGTGGAGAACGCGGCCTGATCGGCGGCCGGGTCCTCGGGATGCGTGGTGAGGAACGCCTCGAGCATCCGCCACGCCTGACGCACCAGGTCGATCCGGTTGATCTTCTGCCGGCGGAGCTTGGCGTCCGCCGCGGCTTCCGGGGCCTTGGCGTACACGCGCTGGGCCAGGGCGTACGTGGCCGCGGCGACGTACGATTCGCCGGGGTATTCGCGAAGAAGTCGCGACATCACGTCCACGCTTCGGGTGAACTCGCCCTGGGCTTCCAGGAACCCGGCCACGGCGCTCTCGCGGCGGAAGCTGCTCTCCACGGTCGCCCGGAAGACCAGGTAGCTCCGCTCGAATTCGTTCATCTGGTGATAAGCGTCGGCCACCTTGACGATCTTGTCGAACGGGATCTGCTCGGTCGGCCACTTCTCCTTGATGATCTCGAAGTAGCGGACGATCCGATCGGCCGGCCCCAGCGCCAGATGGGCGTCCAGGAGCATCGTCACGCCGTGTTTGTATACTTCGGCGTTGGGATTCCAGTTTTCCACGAGATCGGCCAGGTGCTTCCGCGCCGTCTTCATGTCGCCCTTGTCGAAGTGCCGCTTACCCAGCTCGTAGAGCTCCTGGGGCGTGAAGCGGTACTGGTCGCCGCTGGTCTGGCCGGCGGGCAGGACCGTCAGCGGCTTCACCTGGGTGACGGCCATCTGGTCGGGCCGATGGGCGTTGCACAGCACGGTGGGCGCGGCGCGGTAGTTGCCTGGCAGATAGCCGTACAGCTCGTAGCGGATCGTGCCGACGTGGCGGCGCGTGCCGATGTAGAACGTGATCGCGCCGGGCGAGACCTCGAACCGCTCGAACGGCCCTTGAACCGATTTCTCGATCACCGTGGTCCCGCTGGGGATTGGCTCGGTCACCACGAGATACTCCAGGTGCTCGTCCAGGACGTTTACCGGAAGATGCTGCCGGTAGATTTCCACTTCGACCACGCCGCGGCGTCCGACCGGCAGTTGCGTGATCGGATTTTGGAACGTCTGGTAGTTGCCCTCCAGCACGCCGAAGCCGCGGGGGATCTCCAGACCGTCCAATTCCAGCGGCGCGGGCTGGTAGGTCCGCTTGATCCACCAGTCCTGCGTCGTGTTGGCCAGCTTGTCGGCCGGCACGAACCCGCCCAGGATGCACTGGTAGCTGTAGCGCCCCCGACCGGTAAGCTGGAAGCGAACGGATTGTTTGCCTTCCTTGAGCAATTTGGCGGGCACGTCCAGGGTTTGAGTTCCCGCGGTGGGATCGACGTCCAGCTTGATTGCCTCCGCGTCGTTCACCAGCACGGTCAGTTGGTACTTCTCGCCCTCGTGGCGGCTTTCGGCAAACCACTGGCACAGAGCCAGCGCGGCCGGCCCCGTGGCCTTCTCCGGCGTCCAGCGGTGGCCCGTGCGATGGGCCAGAAGCCAGTTCACCAGTTCCTCCGCCTTGGAATCCTTGGGCCGGACCCGCTGGATGGCCAGCGCGGCCAGCGCGCGGAGCTCGGCCGAGGAGTTGTTCCACGGCAGGCACGCGCCGGCGGCCTTCCACCTGGCCTGCGGATCGTCCATGTTCCGCTTGGCGAGTTCGTCGAGCAGTTCGGCCGCCATCGTCGGGCGGTTGATCTCGACGAAGGCCAGGGCCAGGTGGGCCAAGGCCGCCGTCGAGAGAGCCGGGCGGTTGCGGTGCAGCCGGTTGGCCAGGGCGAAATCACCGTGGCCCGCCACCGAAACCGCGTGCAGCAGGATCGCCTTCGTCTCGTAGTCGTCGTTGGCCGTCGCGGTCAGTTGGTTTTGCAGATAGGCCAGGGCCTTGTTGAAGCAGTCGTCGGGCACGGTGTAGCCGGCCTTGCGGGCGAGGCTCGCGGCCCAGACGGCCCGGGCGGTGCTGTAGCGGTTGCTGTCGCCGCCCGCGCCGGTCCAGCTCCAGCCGCCGTCGTCGTTTTGCGACGAGACCAGCAGGCCGACGGTCGAGCGGATCCGCGAGTCCAGGGCCTGGCGTTGCGGGCTGCCGCCGGCGGCGTCGCCGCTGGGGAGCTTTTGCAGCGCGATCGCTGTCAAAAGGTCGCTCGTGGCCGTCTCCACGCCGGAGGCGATCCGCCGGCTGACCAGTTGGCACGCCGGGGCCGCGCCAAAAAGGATGTCGCCGAGGCTCTGTTCGACCGTGGGCCCCAGCAGGATTTGCAGGCTCAAGCCCTGCGGCGAGGCGCCGGCGGGCGGCTCGAGCCAGACGGTCGTGTCGCTCTCGGCCGCGCCGGCGCCAATCGCATAGACCGGCATGCCAAAGGGCTTCAAGGGGACGCTCTGCCGGAGCACGTCGCGGCGGTCGCCCGCGGCCACGGCGAGCTCGAACACGACGTTCACGTCCGCCGTGGCCTTATCGTCGGCCGCGGGGGCGGGGCGCTCGAGTTTCACGGGGAAGACGATCTCCTCGATGCCCTTCGCCTTGACGGTGAGGGTCTTTTTCTCCTCGACGCTTCGGCCGGCGATGGTGGTGGTCAGGGTGACCTCGATCGTGCCTTCGGCCAACACGTCGTTGTGGATGGACGCCTGGACCTGGGCCTGGTCGCCGTCGGTGAAGGCCAACGGGAGCTTCAACTGGCCAAAGAGTTCCTTTTTCACGGCCAGGGCGTCCGTGGCCTCGCCAGCCAGGGTGTCGGTCGTGATGCCCTTGGCCAGGAGCTTCCAGGCGGTGGACCGGTCGGGAACGGTGAGGGTGACCGTGGCCTTACCCTGGTCGTCGGTCACGATCGAGGGATTCCAGTAGCCGGTCTCCTGCGGCCCGAGATTCGGCAAAAGCAGCGCCCCGTCCGCGGCCAACCCGGCGATCGCCTGCTGGGCGGCGTTGACGTCCCAGACGCCGTTGGAGAAGAGGTTGAAGTTGACCATTTCGCCCGACTTGTCGAGCAAGACCACTTGGCTTTGTCGGCCTTCGGCCAATCCGTCGAGGATCATGCGCACGTCCTCGGGTTGGCCGTTGGCGACCATGACGCCCAGCCCACCAAATCGCTCGCTCTTGGCAAAGCCGGCGGCCTTCCCGTCGTAGGCATCGAAGTACCACCTGGCGACGGCGCCGGGCCGGTTGGCCTTGTCGCCGGCGGCCGTTGAGTATTTCGCGCGCGTGCCACGACTGGCGCCTAACTGCGGAACCGCAAGTCCATAGGCGTTGGAGAACTCCACCACCTCGGTGCCCAGGTACCGCCGCCCGCCCGTGGCGGCCGACGTGGGTGGCTCGGCCAGCGCCGGCGCAGCCGCCGGGGACGACGGCGCGAGCACGGCCAGGCGGCTGAGTTCCTCCGCGTCGGCCACTTCGAGCCGGTCCTTTTCGGCCAACAGCAGCCGGTCGATCGTTTTGGTCTCGGGCCGATAGGTAAACGTGATGCTGGACGTGGTCCGCACGGCCGCCTCGCGGGGCTCGCCGCGGAAGAAGTCGCCGATCGCGCCGACCGACCAGGAGAAACGCTCCAGAAGCGACTGCTCGACCATGGCCAGACCCACCTCGGCCGGGACGGGCTTGCCCTGCGGATCGGTCGTCGTGATGGTAACTTCGACCTTGTCGCCGGGGCGGATCGGGCCCGTGCCTTCGCCGACGCGCTTCGTCGCAATCGCCACGCGAAGATCGCGCTGCACCGTGAAGGGGCTCGAGGCCTCGTGGAATCGCTTGACGAGCTTGCCTTTCTCCGCCGGCTCGGTCCTTAGGTCGGTCATCACGGCCACGGCCAGCTCGAAATTGGGCGCGAGCTTGGCCGCCATGGGGATCTCCAGGGCATTGTCGCCCTCCGCGAGCGTGACCAGCTTGTAGTCGAGGATGCGGGCGCCTTGGAACGTGACCAGGGCCAAGGCCGGCTTCTCGCGCCAGTGCAGCGTCACGCGGGCGGTGTCGCCCACCTTGTACGTGTGCTCGTCGGCGAGGATCCGCAGTCGGATCTCGTCCTTGTCGTCCGAGATTTGCACGATGTGTTGTCCGGAAATCGGGTTGCCGAACCGGTCCGTGCCCTCGGCCCGCAAGAGGTATTGCCCGCCACCGGCGAGCTTGAGCGTCGCCCGGGCCGTGCCGTCCTTGGCGTCGGATTCAATCGGATGCGTCTCGACGAGCTTCTCGCCGACCTTGCCCTCGACGGTGGTCCGCTCGAACACTTTCAGTTCCAGCTTCTGTCCGAGCGGCTTGCCCTCGGCGTCGCGGGTGGCCAGGGTGACCTCGAACGTTTCGCCGGCCACGTACACCGGTCGGACCGTTTTGAGCGAGATGGAGAATCCCTGGCAGGCCAGGAGGAAGTTGGTCGCCGTCCGCACGTTTCGCTCGGGCAGGGAGGCCAAAAGCGGCAGGACCTGCGTCTCGGCGTATTCCCGCGTGGGCAGCTTGAATTTGACTTCGCCCTTGGCATCGGTTCGGACCGAGTAGACGCGGTCGTCGGCCAGGCGGTAGAAGAGCGCCGCGTCAGCCAAGGGCACTCCGTAGTAATACTCCGCGCGGATCGTGCCTTCAATCTCCTCGCCGCGGTAGTAGACGGTTCGCGGGGCGTCGATCACCAGCCGCACGGGCTCCAACTGGTATTCGTGCACGAGGAACGTGCCCTGGTAAGTCTTCTGGTCCTTGTCGCGCACGAGGACGCGGTATTCGCCCTGGGGGCTGGTCGGGGGCAGCATGAAGAAGGCGTGGAAGCTGCCGAACTTGCCGAGCTTCACTTCCTGCTGCTCCACCAGGCGGTTGCGGGCGTCGAACGCCTCGAGCGTGTACGTCTTGCCCTCTTCAATCACGTAGGCGTCGTGGGCCACTTGGCGCACGCAGCCGCGGACGTGGACGATCTGGCCGGCGCGGTAGGCGGGCCGGTCGGTGTAGAGGTAGCCCTTGTCGGCGAGTCCCCGGGCGACGCCGACCCCTTCGAGCCCGACGGCGTTCGAGGTGACGTGTCCGTCGATCATGGCGAAGACGCGGACGTCGCCGGCGGCCTTGAGTTCCTTGTAGCTTTTTTGAAGCACGCCGTTGTCGCCGGTCGCGGCCTCGGCAAACACGTTGCCGCCGTCGGAGACGAGCAGCTTCACGCCCGGCCAGGGCTTGCCGGTGAGCATGTTCTGCGCGAACACGAACACCTCGTCGCGCGAGCTCTTCACGATCACGTCCAGATCGCTCTGGAGCAGCATCGTGGTGGCTTCGAGGGTTTCGTTGTTCACGGTGACGGCCATGGCTCCCGAGGTGAGCCCGGCCGGCAGCGGCACCTCGATCTGGCTCTCGATCTCGCGATGCTTCGCGTACTCCGGCACGGTGAACTCGAACGTCACGTCGGGGTCGATCAGGGCGATGTCGAGCCGTTCGACGCCGGTAGCCAGGTGCATCTTGCGGAAGTACGTCTCGAGGTCGATCTTGAACGCCCGAACCGTGACCTTTTCAATGTTCCGGGTGGTCAGCTTCAGCTTGGGCTTCTCGTCGGAGCGGAACACCCGCTCGGTCGTGATCGAAAGGCTCTTGGCCGTAAGCCGGGCAACCGCCTGGTTGGCCGCGCCGACGCGGTCGCCCCAGGTCACCTTGCGGTACTCCTCGAGGGCCTCTTCCAGCTTGCCCTGCTCCTCCAGGATGGACCCGATCGAGAATTGGGCGAGCGACGATTCGTTTATCTCCGGATACTTCGACACGAGCCGCCGGTAGTCGCCGATCGCCTCGTCCCATTTCTTCTCCTCGCGGTTCATCTGGCCGAAGAGGAGAAGGATCCGTGGCCCGCGGCCGTCCAAGGGATAATTCGAGAGGAATTCCGCGAGGAGTTTCCGCGCCTCTTCATATCGCTTGGATGCGAACGCCTCTTGGCCCATCAGGTACTCGGTGTTGACAATCTCTTGCTGGACCTGGCTCCAGGCCTTGTGCGCCGGATGATTGGCCAGGTATTCCTTCCACGCGCCCAGGGCCTCGGGGAACTTCTTCTGCAACTGATAGCAGAGGCCCAAGAGATTCCGGGCGTCCGGCGCCTCCTCGCGATCGCGGTACTTCTCGTCGGCCAGAAATCGCTTGAGCACGGCCACCGCGTCCTCGTGCCGGCCGCGGTGCAGGTAGCTCTTGGCGACGTCCAGATGGGCCGCGCCCGCCTGCTTGTGGTCTGGGAACCGCTTCAGGAACGCGTCGAGCGACGCCACGCCCAGGCTCAGCTCGGCGTCGCCGGCGGGCTCGGGGATCCGCCAGGTTCGCGACAGATGGAAGGCCGCCTCGGCGATCCGTTCCGACGCGTCGTCGGCGTGCTTGGCCAGCAGGTCTTGCCACGCCCGGCGGGCTTCCTTCAGCTTGCCCTGGGCCAGCAGGCACTCGCCCAGGCGGAATCGGGCCTCGACGTCGAGCTTGCTATCCGGGTGATCCTTGGTGAATCGCGTGAAGAGCCCCACGGCCTCGTCCAGCTTGCCGAGTTGCTGTTGGCACTGCGCCACCAGCAGCTCGACCTCGGCCTGCTTCTCCGGTTTCGGCCCCACGGCCAACGCCTTGGTGTAAAAATCGAGCGCCTTCTGGTAGTCTGGCTTCTCGACGTCCTTGGGCGGCTTGAAGTAGCTGTCGGCGAACTCCAGATAGATGTCGGCGATCTCTTGTTTGCGATCCATGGAGAGCAGGTACACCGCTTCCGCTCGGTAGATCTCCTCGGCGGCGCGGAAATCGCCCTTGCGGGCCAGGGCCACCGCCCGGCCAAACCGCGCCCTGCGGACCCAGGGCCCCTCGGGCGACTGCTTCTCCAACTCGGCGAACGCGGCCACGGCCTCGTCGTATTTCTTCTGGAGGAAGAGCGCGCGGCCCTTGAGATAGGCCAGATAGTCGCGCGGGGCGTCCTCGGCCGCGGTCGCCGCGTCGATAGCCGCAATCGCGCCGGCATAGTCGCCGTCCTGCATCAGTTCGCGGATTCTCTCATCCGCCAAGGGCACGTCGGCCAAGCCCTGTTCCGCAGCCGTGCCCCCCCGGCAGTATGATCCCAGCGACAACACCACAACCCCGAGGACCAGCACCACGACGCGGTATCGAGCGGATCGCATGAGCAAACTCCTTTGCGGACAAAACGGGGAACCGGCTCCTGTTCCGGTAGGACGACGCCCACCGCCGTTTCGTTCCCACGGGGGCAACGCCTGGGTGGAATTCCTGGATGCGCGGCGTAACAATCGCTCTCCTCCCTCCCCCCATGGGAGGAGATAGAGGTGAGGGCAGAGTGGACACTGCGTGTGCCACTGGCTCCGCCAGTGCTCGGGGAATGCCCGGTTCCGCACTGGCAGAGCCAGTGGCACACGGCCACAAGGAGGGGGACGATCCGCTGCCCCTTTGCCGATACACCCATCGGGCGGCATAATGAGACAAGCTACTCCGCCGCACCCGGCCAGGCGCCAGCCATGACAAACGACCATGCCACGCCAGAGGGGGATACCCCGCGTGCGGAAATCAGCCTCGCGGCGTTCCAGCAGCTCATCCGCGACATGTACCTGACGAAGGACGTCGCCCGGGGCGTGGATGGCACGTTCATGTGGCTCGTCGAAGAGATCGGCGAGCTAGCCGCCGCGCTGCGAAGCGGCTCGCACGAGGATCGGCTCGGGGAATTTGCCGACGTGCTGGCGTGGCTCACGACGATTGCCAACGTCGTGGGCGTGGACCTGAGCGAGGCGGTGATCCGAAAATACGGCAGCGGTTGTCCCGGCTGCGGCCGGTTTGTGTGCACCTGCTCGGATTCGGGGAAGCCATGAGGCGCGCGGCGATCGGCCTGGCGATTCTACTGGCGGCGCACGCGCCGGCCGCTTGCGCGGTTGAGCCGGCCCCACCGGAGATCACGGGCATTCGGGTGGGTCTGGGCGGTTGGTACAAGCTAGGGTGTTGGACGCCCGTGGTGGTGACGCTTCGCGGCGGTGATTGGTCCCAGTCGGGCGAGATCGTGCTCACCGTGCCCGACGGCGATGGCGTTCCCGCCGAGATTCCCTCGGATCCGCGTTCGCCGTGCCGGGTTGAGCCCGACGGAGAGACGACCGTTGCGATGTTTGCCCGGTTTGGCCGGGTCGAGCCCGAGTGCCGCGTGCGGTTCGTCGTGGACGGCCGCGTCGCGGCGGAGCGGACGTTTCAGGCGTCGGCGGGCGGGGCCGAGCCCGACGGTTTCCCGCCGGCGCTGGGCGCCGCGCGGAAACTGATCGTGGAGGTCGGGGCCGTTGGGGCGGGCGTGGCCGAAGCCGTGGACCTGGTTCCCGAGCTGCCGGGGAACGAGCCCGTCCTCGCGCGGCTCGACAATGTCAACGCCATGCCCACGCGATGGTACGGCTACGAGGGCGTGGCCGCGCTGGTGCTTTCAACGAGCCGTCCCGAAACGTTCGGCCCGACCGCGGCGGAAACCGAAACGCGCCTGGCGGCGTTGGATCGCTGGGTCCGGATGGGCGGAACGCTGGTGCTTCTGGTGGGTTCGCGGGGCCAAGAGGTGCTCGATCCGGCCCATCCGCTCGCGCGGTTCGCCCCCGGCAAGTTCAACCGGATGGAACGCTTGCGGTGGACGACGGCGATGGAGACGCATCTGGGCGGGGCCAACCCCGTTCAGGCGGAGGACGTGTCGCTGCGCGTGCCCCGCCTCGACATGACGGAAGGCACGGTCGAGGTCGCCCAGGCGGACCTGCCGCTGGTCGTGCGCGCGACGCGGGGCTTCGGCCAAGTGGTCTTCGTGGCCACGGATCTGGATCAGGCGCCCTGGGACGGGTGGAAAGATCGCGGCGCGGCGATGGCCAAGCTATTGGGCCTGCCGATCGCGCCGGGCGACGTCGAGCGGAGTCTCGGCGCGACGATCATGCGCGAGGGCTACGACGACATGACCGGCCAGTTGCGGAGTTGCCTGGACCGCTTCACCGGCGTGCGGCCGGTTGGATTCGGCGTGGTCGTGGCTGGCATCCTGCTGTACGTCCTCCTGATCGGGCCCGGCGACTACTTTCTGCTGCGGCGGCTCGGGCGGTTCGAATGGACGTGGGTAACCTTCCCGTTGGTGGTCGTCGCGGCATGCGCCGCCGCGTACGGGCTGGCCGCGTGGCTCAAGGGCGACGCCCTCCGGGTCAATCAGGTCGATCTGGTCGACGTGGACGTGTCCAGCGGTTTCGTCCGGGGCACAACCTGGGCGAACCTGTTCAGCCCGCGAACCGATACGTACAACCTCGCGCTTCGTCCGCATCTTCCCCCCGGAGACTGCCCTGGTTTTCGCGCTAGCGATAATGGGACTGTCCCCTTAAGCATGCCCGGCGCGGAGGTCCTTTTCTCCTGGCTGGGCCTTCCGGGCCGTGGGTTGGGTGGAATGCAAGCGAATACGACGGGGCTGGCGCCGTCGCGGCGGACGTACGCGTTCGCGCCCGCGCTGGACTCCTTCTCCGGCATGCCCGTCCAGGTTTCGTCCACGAAAAGCCTCACCGCCCGCTGGATTGCCTCCTGGCGCGGCGCGATCGAAGCCGATCTCGCGGAGGTCGATGAACTGCCCTCCGGCACGCTTTCCCACTCGTTGGCCTTCCCGCTGGAGAATTGCCTGTTCGCGTACGATCGCTGGGTGTACGATCTGGGCACGCTGGCGCCGGGCAAGACGTTGCGGATTGAAGCGGTCGGCCAGCGCGCGAAGCTCGGCACGCTTCTGACCGGCCGGCGTCTGGTGCGCGACGAGCGGGGCGACCGGCTCCGCGAGGAGTCCACGCCCTACAACGTCTCCAGCGACGACGCGGCCTACGTGTTGCGGCAAATGATGTTCTTCGACGCGACCGGGGGCGCGCGTTACACGAGCCTTTCGAACGAATACCAGCCGTTCGTCGACGCCAGCCATCTCCTCGGGACGACCCGCGGAAACCTCGTATTTGGCCCGGGCCGCGCGATCCTGGTCGGCTTTGCCCCGCGCGACCAAAAGCCCGTCGCCGCGCTCGTGCGCGACGGCCGGCCGCTGGTCGAGCCCGAAAACCGCCGGCTCGTCGCCTTCCGATTCGTATTGCCCGTCAAAAGAAACGATTCCAACCGCCCGGACGCCGCCAACCGATGATTAAAACGCAAGATCTCACCAAAGCCTACGGCGAGCTCCGCGCCATCGACAACCTCACCATCGAATTGGCCGAGGGCGATCTGTTCGGGTTCATTGGGCCCAATGGGTCGGGCAAAACCACGACCATGCGGATTCTCGCCACGCTCCTGCAGCCAAGCTGGGGCGAGGCCTACGTCGGCGGATACTCGATCTACACCCATCCCAAGGACATCCGACGCCTCATCGGATACATGCCCGACTTCTTCGGCGTGTACGACGACATGAAGGTGATCGAGTATCTCGAATTCTTCGCCGCCGCGTACCGCATCAAGGGCGCCGCCCGGCGCAAGGTCTGCGACGAAGCGCTCGATCTGGTCGATTTGGGCTACAAGCGGGGCGCCTTCGTCACCAGCCTGTCCCGCGGCATGACCCAGCGGCTCGGACTAGCGCGGGTGTTGCTGCACGATCCCAAGGTGCTCCTCCTGGACGAGCCGGCCAGCGGGTTGGATCCCCGGGCGCGGATCGAAATCCGCGGGCTGCTCAAGGAGCTTCGCAAGCTGGGCAAAACGATCATGGTCTCCAGCCACATCCTGCCCGAGCTGGCGGATATCTGCAACAAGGTCGGCATCATCGAGAAGGGCATCCTGCTCGACTCGTGCGAGGTGAGCGAGTTGATGAAAAAAGTCCGCCGCCAGCCGCTGTTGATCATCGGCGTGGCGGGCGACCCCGAACCCGCCGCCCGGCTGCTCGAGACCAGCCGCCTCGTCGATCGCGTCGAGATCCGCGAGGGCCGGATCCACACCGCGCTGGTCGAGGGCGCGACCGACTACAGCGAGCTTCCCACCGAGCTGGTCAAAGCCGGCCACAAGCTCACGCTCTTCAAGGAAGAAGAACTCAACCTCGAAACCGCCTTCATGGCCCTAACCAAGGGCATCACGGCGTAGAGGCGCGCGTTCGCGAATGGATTGTTTCCGACGGGCCGCCCCTTTGACGCACGGGGCCACATGGCGTACAAAGAAGCATCTAGCCCCGCTCCGTCGGCCTCCGACGAGGGGCCCCCGCAATGGGGACCCGCGAACCTGGTCAGGGTCGAAAGACAGCAGCCATAAGCGGTTGACTCATGTGTGGCGGGCCTCTCGTCGGGGGCCGAGGTGGGACTTCACCTTGGGTGCCACTGGCTTTGCCAGTGTTTTTTTAGTGTGGCGTCGGGATGAAGGCACTGGCAAAGCCAGTGGCACACGCGTCGGGATGAAGCCACTAGTGGCACACGCGCTGGGATGCCATTCACTGGCAGTGCCCGTGGCACACTGACGGAAAACACTGGCAGGCCCCGTGGCACAGGGTGGTGTTTGTTGACACCCCGGTTTTCGCTCGCCGACCCATGTCCGACTCACCCTCCAATCCGCCGCCGCCCGCCGGGCCCTCGCGGGCGGATTACGTCGTGGTCGCGCGGCGGTATCGACCCCAGGTGTTTGAGGATCTCATCGGCCAGGAGCACGTCGCCCGGGCCCTGTCCAACGCGATCGCGACCAACCGCGTGGGACACGCGTATCTCTTCACCGGCGCGAGGGGCGTGGGCAAGACCTCGGCCGCGCGGATCTTCGCCAAAGCATTGAATTGTCAATCGGGCCCCGGCGCCGTGCCGTGCAACCGGTGCGAGATCTGCCAGAGCATCAGCTCGGGCGACGACGTGGACGTGCTGGAGATTGACGGCGCGAGCAACCGGGGGATCGACGAGATCCGCCAGCTTCGCCAGAACGTCAACATCCGTCCCAGCCGGGCCCGCCTGAAGATCTACATCATCGACGAAGTCCACATGCTCACCCGCGAGGCCTTCAACGCCCTGTTGAAAACCCTCGAGGAGCCGCCGGAACACGTCAAATTCTTCTTCTGCACCACCGATCCGAACAAGATCCCGGTGACCATCCTGTCGCGGTGCCAGCGGTTCGACTTCGCCGGCATCCAGACCGGCTCGATCGCGGCGCGGCTGGGCCAGATCGTCGCGGCCGAGGGCGTTTCGGCCGAGCCCGAAGCGCTTGAAGTCTTGGCCCGACGGGCCGCCGGCTCCATGCGCGACGGCCAATCCCTCTTGGAGCAGCTTCTGGCCTTCGCGCCCGAGCGGATCGCGCTGGCCGACGTGCACGGGATGCTCGGCACGGCGGGCGAGACGCGGCTGGCCCAACTGGTGGCGCGCCTGGCCGCGCGGGACGTGGCCGGCGCCCTGACCGAGCTGGACGCCGCCTTGATCGAAGGTGTGGACGTGGGGCTCTTGCTCGAACAGCTTTTCGGCTATCTGCGGGACTGCATGGCCGCCGTGGTCGGCTGTCCCGGCGACATGTTGCTTTACGCCTCGCCCGGCAGCCGCGACCAGGTGGCCGCGACCGGCAAGCAGCTCGGCCTGCACACGCTCCTGGCGATGATGCAGATTCTCGATCACGCGCTCGCGCGAATCCGCCAGAGCACGCAGGCGCGGATCCTCGCGGAGCTGGCGATCGCGCGGATCTGCACGTTGGAGGACCTCGACGAGTTGCCGGCGCTGATCGCGCGATTGGAGGGCCGGGCGGCGTCGGCGAGCCCTTCGACGCGACCTATGCCGGTCGGCCCGGGCCACGCGGCGGCGGCTTCGGCTGCCTCGGCCGACCGCCCAGCAAGCGCCGATCCCACGGCGGGCGCCGGACCGGGCGACGTGCCCCCCGACGCCCCGCCCCATGCGGGGGCCGTTCTGGCTCTTACCCCCGAAACGGCCACGGAGGTGTGGAGCCGCGTGGCCGCCCAGTGCCCTGGATTGGTGGGCGAGAACGCCAAACAGTTCGACCGCGTAGCAACTCCCGCGCCAAATCGCCTGGTGGTTTTCTTCAAACCGGGGTATACTTTTCAGAAATCGGCGTGTCAGCGACCCGAGCGAGTTGCCCAATTCCAGCAACGGCTTGCCCAGGTGACGGGCCAGAACGTGACGGTCGAGTTCAGGCTGGACGGCCCGGAGCCGTCGGATGCGGAACCCACGTCGGCGCGTCCGCGGCCGGCCAACCCGAGCCAACGCCTCCTCGAAGTGGCCGAGCATCCCCTGGTTCGCCGCGCGGGCGAGTTGTTCGGGGCCGAGCCGACCCGGGTGACCGAACCGCCCAAGCGGCCGCCGACGTAGTGGGGCGTCTGGCAGGGCAATCATCCTAAGCAAATCGCGTCATCCCGAGCGCAGCGAAGGATCTCGGGTCCCGAGGCATGGGGCAAGATCCTTCGCTGCGCTCGGGATGACGCGCAACAACAAGGAACCAACGCGGTGTTCAAGGAACTTGCCGGATTGGGATCGCTGCTGAAACAGGCTCGCGAGATCAGCGGCCGGATGCAGGGCCTGGCCGAGGAACTCAAGTGCCGACGAGCCACCGGCGCGGCCGGCGGAGGCATGGTCGAGATCGAGGTCAACGGGGCGGGCGAGGTGCTCGCCTGCCGCATGGAACCACCGCTCGTTGCCGGCGGTGATCGCGAACTGATCGAGGATCTCGTCGTCACGGCCGTGAACCAGGCGCTGGGCAAGGCCAAACAGCTTCACGCCGAGGCGATGCAATCGCTGGCCGGCAATCTGAACGTGCCGGGCTTGGACGAAGCCATGGGCAAGCTGCTCGGCGGCGGGGCATCGGGACCGGTGGATGAATAGGAAGGAAGAAGGGGACCGTTCCCAGGCCGCTTGCGGCTTCGCATAAGCACGAAGGAGACCACCCGTTGACGCAGGCAACCCACGCGGTCGCGAACCTGATCGACCAGTTGGCCCGGCTGCCCGGCATCGGCAAAAAGTCGGCCGAGCGGCTCGCCTACCACCTGCTGCACGTGAACAAGGCCGAGGCCCTGGCCCTGGCCGAGGCCATCCGCGACGTGAAGGAGAACGTGCGGTATTGCCGGCAATGTTTCAATCTGGCCGAGCAGGACGAGTGCGACGTCTGTCGCGACCTGGGTCGGCAGCAGGACCTGCTGTGCGTCGTCGAGCAGCCGCGCGACCTGATGGCGCTCGAGCAGACGGGCTGCTACCGGGGGCTGTATCACGTGCTCTTGGGGCGGATCGCGCCGTTGGACGACGTGGGACCCGACCAATTGACCATCGACGCCCTGGTGGAGCGGGTCCGCCGCGGCGGGTTTTCCGAAGTGATTATGGCCACGAATCCGACGGTCGAGGGCGACGGCACCGCCCTGTTCATCTCGAATCTGCTGGCCGACATGCCGGTCCGGCTCACCCGGCTCGCCCGGGGGATCACCAGCGGGAGTGTGCTAGAATTTGCTAACAAGGAAATGCTTTCCGACGCCCTGTCCGGCCGGCAGGCGTTTTGACGCGAAAACGCAACGCGGCGAAGAGGGATTGAACCACGGATGAACACAGATACACACAGATGTCTTTGGGGGGTGGCAACACATTGTTGTAAGGCTCTCAACAACAATGTCTCTTTGATAAGTGTTGCAGGACGCTTAACCGTGTGACCGTAGGCATATCCGCAACCAGGTGCAAAACCAGCAGTGCGACTCTCTTTTAGTCAAGATCTCCGACAGGTTCAAAAGCAGATACTGGCTCCGCGGATGATCCAGTCGATGGAGATACTCCAACTGCCGATCCTGGCCCTGCAGGAGCGGATCGAGCAGGAAATGGAGGAGAATCCGGTTTTGGAGATGCGGGAGGAGGATCCGGATCTGCCGTCCGAACCCGTCGACGTCGAGCTGCCCGACGCGCCGACCGCGGAAGAGCGCGAGTTGGTGATCGACGAGACGAAGAACAACGAGGACGACTTCGAGCGGCTGCTGAACATGGACGAGGAGTGGCCGGACCACTCCGACGAGCGTTCGCGACCGTCGCGCGCGGAACAGGAGGAAGCGGGCCAGCGCAAGCAGGACGCGATGGCCAACATGACCGCGCGGCCGCAGTCGCTGGAGGACTACCTGCACGATCAGCTTGGGTGGTTCGAGCTATCCGAGGCCGTGCGGTCGATGGCCGAGCGGATCATCTATAATCTGGACACGAACGGCTACTTGCCGTGCAGCCTGGAAGACCTGTTGGGGGTGGACGCCACGGAGGCCGACCTGGCCCTGGCCCGCGAGGCGCTGGCCGTGGTGCAGAAGCTCGATCCGGCGGGCGTGGGCGCCCGCGACCTGCGGGAATGCCTCCTCCTGCAGCTTGCGCCCGGCATGCCGCTGTTCGAGCAGGTCCGCACGCTGGTGACGGATCACCTGGAGGATCTGGAGCACAACCGTCTGCCGCAGATTTCGCGGAAGACGGGCTATTCGATCGAGCTGATCCAGGAGACGCTCGACGAGCTCCGCAAGCTGAATCCCAAGCCCGGCGCCGATTTCCACGAGGCGTACGTTCCCAACGTGACGCCGGACGTGTTCATCGAGCCGGTCGAGGGCGGCGGGTACAAGGTCCGGCTCGAGGACGACCGGCTGCCCACGCTCTTCATCAGCCCGCAATACCGAAAGCTGCTGTTGAGCAAGGACACGACCGAGGAAACCCGCGAGTACATCAAGCGCAAGCTCAACGCCGCGCAGTGGCTGATCGACTCGATCCATCAGCGGCGCGGCACGCTGACGAAGGTCGCCCAGGCGATCGTCGATTACCAACGGGATTTCCTCGACAAGGGCCCCGAGGCGATCGAGCCGCTGAAGATGCAACAGATCGCGGACGTCGTGGGCGTGCACGTCACGACGGTCAGCCGCGCGGTCGACGACAAGTGGATCCAGACGCCGCGGGGCATCTATCCGCTGCGGCGGTTCTTCGTCGGCGGCACGACCAGCGCGGACGGCGAGGAGGTCGCCTGGGACGCGGTCCGGCTGAAGCTCCAGGAGATCATCGACAAGGAAGACAAGCAAAAGCCGTTTAGCGACGAGCAGCTCGTCGAGGAGCTGGCCAAGCACGGCATCACCGTCGCCCGGCGCACGGTGACCAAATACCGCAAGGCGATGAAGATCGCCAGCTCGCGGCAGCGGCGCGACTGGGGCAAGTAACGCTTTTGAGAATGCGAAGCCGCTTCCCCCGTCCAGGTAAGCGTGAGGGCGGTGTCCGCCATCGGCTCTGCCCGTGCGGAACCCACCGTGTCCCGAACACTGGCAAAGCCACTGGCACGCGCGGCGCGCCGGCCCTCACCCCCGGCCCCTCCCAAAGGGAGAGGCGAGAACGGGGTGTCAATTCGCGGCGACTTCGGACGCGTAGTAGTTCCACCCGAGCCAATAGAAGCCAAGCTGTTCGAGCATCTCGTTGAACTTGTCGAAGCCAACCGGCTTGACCAGGTAGCTGTTGGCGTGGAGGCCGTACGCCAACGCCACGTCCTTCTCGGCCTCCGACGACGTCAAAATGACGATGGGTATGTTCAGGAGGCGATCGTTCGATTTGACGACGCGGAGCACCTCCAGGCCGTCGATCTTGGGCACGCGGAGGTCCAGCAGGATGACGTGCGGCCGGGGGCTTTCGTCCGGGTCGTCGTACCTCCCCCGCCGAAACAGATAGTCCAGCGCCGCCTCCCCGTCCTCGACCAGGCGGATCTCGCTGGCCACCGGATGACGCGCGAGCGTGCGGTGGACCAGGTGGGCGTGGTCTGGGTTGTCCTCGACGTGCAGAATCCTTAGCGGCGTGTTGTTCATGAGAGAACGTCCTTCCGTTGAGAGGCTGCCGGTTCCACCTCGGGAAGAGACAAGACAAACGTCGCCCCCCGTCCCGTTCCCTCCGACTCGACCCAGATGCGGCCCTGGTGCACTTCGACGATCCGTCGGACCAGCGCAAGCCCCACGCCCGCCCCCTCGCTCCGCGCGTCGAGCTTGTCGAACAGACCAAACACCCGCTCGTGATAGCGGGGCTCAATCCCGATTCCGTTGTCCCGCACATAGACGCACGATGGGCCCGCCTGCCGACGAACGCCGATCTCGATCCGCGGGCAGGGCTGGTCGCCCATGTACTTGACCGCGTTGTCCACCAGGTTTTGAAACACCTCCAACAAACGCATCCGATCGCCGTGCACGACGGGCAAATCGTCGGCGATGGCGACGTCCACGCCCCGTTGACCGATCTGTCCGGCCACCAGATCGACCGCCTCGCGGGCAAGATCGGAAAGCGCGATATCCCGCGGCGGGTTGACCAGCCGGCCGATCCGCGATAGCTCCAAAAGCTCTCCCAACAGCAACTCCATCCGGTCGGCCGCGCTGGACATCCGCGCGAGATCGTCTTCCGCCGCCTCGGCGTTGCCGCCGGCAATATCCTGCCGCAACAGACCCATGTAACCCTTTACGGTTATCAGCGGGCTTTTCAGGTCGTGAGAAACCATGTACGTGAAACGCTCGAGCTCGGCGTTCTGCGACTCGAATTCGCGAACGAGCGATTCCCGCTCCCGCTCGTAGTGGCGTCGCTCGGTGACGTCCTCGCCCGAACTGAGCGACCACACGGGCAACCCGTCGTCGTCCCGCAGAAGCGCATTGTGCCAGGCAATCCAGCGCCGTTGGCCCGATCGCAAAAGCACGGAATTCTCGTGACGCTCGGCCAGCTCGAGCCGACCGGCGAACACGTTGTAAAAAACGGCCCTCACGGAGTCCCGTTCCTCCTCGGGCACGCACGTCTCGAACCAGTTGCGGCCCACGAGTTCGCCGTTGTCGTAGCCGAGGATCTCGTGCCCCCGCCGGTTCAGTAGCGCGATGGTTCCGTCCCGGTCGATCGCCACGAGAATAACGCCCGCCATGTCGAGAAACTGGCTGTCGCGATTCCGCTCCGCCCTCGGAGCCGCCTCCGCGATCCGCCGCGCGGCGTCGCGCGCCAGGCGCCGACGACACGCCAGCAGTCCAACGGCCAGAAGACCGCAGGCGACGGCCAGGACCGCCGACGCCCAAAAAAAGGGATTCGCCCACGCGGCGGCCACGAGCGGAACGCGGGCCGAAGGACCGGCGAACGCCCACGGCGCCGCATCCGCGGGCAAACCGGACACCATGCCGACAACGGCGCGAACAACCGGTTCCATGAGTCGCTCCCCCGTCCGTCGCGCGACGATCCGCACGACAGACCGACCCCCTCCCTGGCTCCGACCGCGTCACCAATAACTACCAATATGCCACAGAGGCGATTCTCGATCAATCCACCCCCCACATTGACAATCAATCCCCCCACGGGGTAGACTGACCTCCAGAAGCCACGGCTTCTGGGCGTATAACTCAGTTGGTTAGAGTGCGATCCTTACAAGGTCGAAGTCGCTGGTTCGAGTCCAGCTACGCCCACCTGAACGCTTGTGCATTCTCGCGAATCCTCGAAAACCTCGGAAAAACAAGGGTTTTTCGCGTCGGGCTTCTTCGCCTTACCAGTGATTTCGTGCGCGTGCTGTGCCGGATTCTGTGCCGCGCTTTGGATCGCGTTTGGAGTAGGATTCTGCGCCGCGTGCGCGAAGTGTTCGTCGGTCACTTGGAGGTAATGCTTGGCCGCCACGGCTTGGCTGTTGCCGATCCATTCGCACACGACGTGCATCGGGTAGGTCTCCGCCAATTCGGTCTGCCGAGTGGATCGCAAATTCTGGTACAACTTCGGCCACTCGCATAGGCCCGCTGCCCAAATGATGTCCAGCAGTCGGGAGCGAAGGTTTTGGTTGGTGTCCCGGTATCGTGTGATGACGTACTCGTCGCCCGGCTTGGCCTGGTCCCAGACTTCCTCCAGGTAGGGGCGCAGCTCGGGGAAGATAGGGATTTGGCGGGAAGCGCCGCCTTCATGGTGTTCCGTCTTGGGGGAGTGAACCGTGATTCGGCCACCGGCCCAATCAACATCCCGCCACCGCAAGCCAAGGTGCTCGGATGGACACCGCAGACCACCGAATCGCGATAGCGCGAACAGGAGCCGCCATTGGGCGTCC
>JAFGDS010000134.1 GCA_016931995.1 Pirellulales bacterium | reverse complement strand
GGGCATGGCACCCAAAGCCGAAGGAAGCACTTTTTCAACGGGCTGCTAGGGCGAGGTCGAGCGGATTGCCGCCAAGGCGGCGAGGGACCGTTTTCACCCTCGCGGCTGTTCCGGCGCGGAAAGACACTGATCCGATTGATCCGGTTGTAGCGGCTAAGCCGGATCCTCTCGATTTGCCCAGGAAAGCGGGCCGAAGGAAAAGGCGGACACCGAGGGCTCCCAAGGGCGGGAGAACGCTCGGCTTTCACGGCATTGTCGCCGGGGCCCGGCCTGGAGGGGGGCTGACGCTCCTTCGGGAGTTGCGGACTCCCTTGGGGCGTCAACGCGGAGCAAGTTCTTCAACGGGTGGGCTTCCATATCATGTGCTCTTCGCGCGCGGCGGAATGGCTTTTCGGCGTGCTGATCGTCGCGTGGCTATCCGCCCCGACGGCGGCCGAGGAGCCGGGCGTAGCGCCGGCCCCGCCCGAGGCGTCCGCGGACGCGACCGATCTCGACAATCTGCTGAAGATGGCCGAGACCGACGTGTCGCAGTTGGCCCAGGTGAAGGTTGGCACGGCCACCGGCGCGGCCACGCTGGGCACGGAGGTCAGCACGGTCGCCCGGCAACAGGGCACGATCGGCCGCACGCCCGCCGCGGTGTTCGTCATCACCAACGAGATGATCCGCCGCAGCGGCGCGAAAACCGTCCCCGACGCGCTGCGGATGGCGCCGGGCGTCGAGGTGGCGCAGCTCGACTCGAATAAATGGGCCATTGCCATCCGCGGTTTGAACTGGCGGTTCAGCAACGAATTGCTGGTGCAAATCGACGGCCGGTCGGTGTATACCCCGCTGTTCAACTGCGTCTTCTGGGACGAACAGGAGCTGCTCCTGGAGGACGTGGATCGCATCGAAGTGATCCGCGGCCCCGGGGCGTCGCTTTGGGGCTCCAATGCCGTCAACGGCATCATCAACATCATCACGAAAAAGGCCCAGGACACGCAAGGGGTCTACGTCGAGAGCGGCGTGGGAACGTACCAGCAGGGCTTCGCCGGCTTCCGCTACGGCGCCGCCCGCGGGACGGACTTCCACTATCGCGTCCACGGCAAGTGGTTCGAGCGGGAAACCGGTTACCGGTCGGACGGCCGGGCGTCGGACGACTGGCGCCAGGCCAAGATCGGGTTCCGCTCGGAATGGAAGGCGTCGTCCGACGACACGTTCACCTTCCAGGGCGACTGCTACAACGGCTACGACGGCGACCAAGGCGCCAGGCCGGTGTACGCGCCCCCATTCCATGAGTACACGAACACCCGCACCCGCATTGGAGGCGGCAACGCGTTGGTCCGTTGGCATCGCCGGCTCGACGAGGAATCGGACTGGAACCTGCAGCTCTATTACGACCGCACGCAGCGTCACTGGCTCGATCTGGACCTCGCCGAGGATCGCAATACCTTCGATCTGGACTTCGACTACCGGTTTCCCCTGGGCAAGCGGCACAGCTTCGTGACGGGTTTCGGATATCGCGATACGCACAGCGACACGCTAAACCAGATCACGTCGATGTTCCCGCTGCCGGGCACGATGGTCACCATGGGCATGATCCCGGCGAAGCGGTCGGACTACCGGGTCAGCTACTTCATTCAGGACCGGATCGCGCTGGCGGAAGACCGCTGGTACCTTACGGTGGGCAGCAAATTCGAGCATAGCAGTTGGTCGAACTTTGAGTACCAGCCGACGATCCGGCTGCTCTGGGCGCCCGACGAGCGGCGCGCGGCGTGGGGGTCGGTGTCTCGCGCGGTGCGCACGCCGTCGCAGGCGGAGCTGAACGCCTCCGGCGTGATCCTACCCTGGGGCGTGCCGCCCAACCCCGGAATGGGAGTCTTCCCCTACGTCAAGGGCAACCCGGACATGAAGTCCGAGGAGCTGTTGGCGTGGGAGCTGGGGTACCGGTCGCAGGTCACGGAGCGGTTTTCGTGGGACGTGTCCGTCTTTCTTTACGAATACCGGAACAAATCCGTGACTTACTACGGCGGCCCCTGGGAGCCAGGGCCCGGAGGCACCGCGCTGGTGCCCATCATGTTCGCCAACCACGGCGTCGGGAAGGTCTACGGATTCGAGCTGACAAAGAACTACGCGGTAACGGAGCGGTGGAAGCTGATGGGCTGCTACTCCTTCCTGTCGCTGGATTTCGAGCCGATCCTCGGCTCGACCTCGCCGGAGGAGCTCGAGCGGCAAACGCCGCGCAATCAGTACTATCTCTCCTCGTCCTGGGATCTCGGCGCCCGCTGGGAATTGGACATGACCGCGCGGTACGTCGAGGGAATCAACACCGGCACCGGCGACGTTCCGACGTACGTGGTGGGCGACGTCCGCCTGGCGTGGCGGCCCTCGAAACATCTCGAATGGTCCGTCGTCGGGCGGAATCTGTACGGCGGCTCGTCCCACCAGGAGTTCCTCAAGGACGACTTCTTCAACAACTTCTACACGGAGGTCCAACAAGAAGTGTACACGCAGATCGTCTGGCGCCGGTAGCGCCGTCCGACCGCGAAAGTGCAACGGAAATGACATGAGAAGCGACCGGAAGCCCATGGCGACGTGTCCCCGTCACGCGCCGCGCGATCCGCGGCGCCGCGGGCGCGCGTTTTGGCCGCGGTGGTGCCTTGCCGCGGCGGCGGTCGTGGGCGGCTGCCTGGCCGTCGCCCACGCCCAGGAGCCCACGGCCCCGGACGACAAGGAGTACGTCCTGAAGGCCGTGTATCTCTACGCGTTGGGTTGCAACACGCACTGGCCGTCGTCGGCGTTCGCCCATCCGGACGATCCTTTCGTGATCGGCGTGCTGGGACCCGACCATTTCGGCGCGGTGCTGCGGGAGATCGCGAGGAAGAAGACGCTTCAAGGACGAAAAATCGAAATCCGTCACTTCGCGTCGTTGGCCGATTTCCGCCGGCCGTGTCAGATCCTGTTTGTCTCGGGCGACCTGGATCCCGATCAGCAACAGACGGCGCTGCGGGAGCTGCCGTCCCGCGGGCTTTTGCTCGTGGGGGAGAGCCCCGGCTTCCTGGAAGACGGCGGCGCCGTGACGTTCTATCGCGAGGACGATCGCGTTCGTTTCACGGTCAACGCGGACGCGGCCAAACGGGCGGACCTCGAGATGGGCACGCAACTGCTGAAGTTGACCGAGCCCGCCGACCAACGCCACGCCGCGTACGGCGGTGTCCCGTCCAGGAAGCGGCCGCGGCTGTCGTAATCGCGGCGCTCTCCATGCCCTGGCGACCCCAGGACGCCATCCCGACCCTGACGGCGTTAGCGCCCGGCCGCGGGAGCCGGGGCGGGGGCCGGCACAGCGCCGCCGGGCGCCGGAGCGGCACTGGAAGAAGCCGGCGCGGGATTCGCGGGCGCCGGCGCGGCGCCGGCGGCCGGAGCAGGATTCGCGGGGGCCGGCGCGGCGCCGGCGGGCGGCGACGAGGGCGCCGCGGCGGGCGCCCTCTCTCCCTTGCGGGCCGCGGTCAGCTCGCGGTCCAGCTTCTCGATGGGGGCCGTGTCCAGGAACCGGTCCAACAGCCGGCGCGTTTCCTCGAAGCGCTCCTCGATCTTCTTCTTCGCCCGTGGATCGGCCGACGCGAACTTCTCTTCCTGTTCTCGCAGTTGCCGCAACATCTGGTCGCGCTTCGGCAGATCGCGCAGCTCTTCCACCAGTTGCTCCGCCTTGTCGTACTGCTCCTGATCGATCAGCTTCTCCGCGCGGAAGATGAGGATCTGGCGACGCGTCACCACGTCCACGAGGTCCTCCTGCACGCCGGTTGTGTATCCTTCCGCCTGAAGGCGCTCGTCGTCGCCGGGGACGTCGGCCGTTAGCTGGGGTTCGAGCCCGGGCACGACGGGCAGCCGCGCCAGAAGCGAGGCGCCGCTTTTGACCACGAGCAGCCGCAGCGGGTGGTCGGTCGCCGGCACGATCACGGCGCCGGACGCGTCGGTCTGGCCAAGGAGCGTCGTCGTCTTGGACCCCGGCGCTTGCGAGTACACCTCGTAGCCGGCCAGCGGGACGTTCGGCTTGTTGCGGTCGGTCAGCACGACCCGCGTCGAACGACCCACCGGTTTGGCCAGCAGGGCCAACTGCTCGACGCGGCCCCGCCGGCGGCCGCTCAAGGGACCGTACAGGGCCGAATAGACCGTGCATTGGAACGCGCGCTGGTCGTATTGGTCCACCACGAGATACGTCCAGGGAATCGGCCCCACCTTGCGGACGTTGCCGTCGCGGTCGTTGTATCGGATCATCGGAACGAGCACGTCGCCGCGGCGGATCGTCTGAAGCGAGGGCTCGCGCAACGGCAGCGCCGCGCCGCGCAGCCGCAACGACGCCGTCTTCCCCGTCGACTCGACGATCGTCGCCAAGGGCGTGAACGTCTTGAACACCGCCCGCAACGCCGCGTCGCGATACTTCGCCGGCTGGAGGACGTCCGAACGCACGGCGGGGCCAAACACGCGGGTCCGGACGTCCAGTTCGCGAACGGCCACCTGGCCGCCGGCCGGTCCCGGCCCGACGGCAATGCAAAATACCTTGTCGCCCTTGAGCGATTCGTCGGGCAGATCGTCGACCTGAAGCCCGTCAAGGGCCGTGACGACGCGATGGCGCAGCCGCGGCGAGGGCGCCGGAGCGGAGGCGTCCCAGAGCACGCCCACGACGGCCTCGATCCGTTCGACCAGACCCCGGCGGAGATCCTCTTCGAGCGTTCCGCCCGCAGCCAGCCGGGGTTCGACGGCCACGATCAGTTGGACGCGGTAGGGGGTCATTTCCCACACGGATTGCGCGGCGGCGGGGCTCGGCCAACCGCGGACGATCGCGAGGACGACGACGAGGGTGCTCGGAAGGAAAGCCCGCTTCATTTCGCCTCCGCGGCGGCTTGAGGGGCCGCTTGCCATTGTTCGACGTTCTGATAAAGCGAGACCGGCCGCCCGCCCGCGCCGGAGAGGCTCCGGTGGCAGGCGAAGTGATCGACCAGTTGCCAGAGGGGGATGACCGCCGCGTCGAAGTGGGCGATCCGATGGATCTCGCGAAGCTGGGGACGGACCTGCTGCCAGTCGGTGGCCTGGCGGAGCTGTCGCAAGGCGAGCCGCATGTACGCGCTGGCCCCGCCGGACGGACCGTCGGCGTCCAGCAGGCGCGGCGCGTCGACGACGGGTTCCCACAGCGGCAACGCGGCGTAGAGGAGATCCGCGTCGTCGGGCACGCGGACAACCGGCCCCGGCGGAAGCTCCACCAGCGAGACCTGGATCCCGACGATGGCCAGTTGCTCTTTGATCTTGGCGCAGGCGACGCGGGCGACGGGGTCGGGTGGATGGGCCAGCGTCAACGGCACGGAGAAGGAGACCGTCTTGCGATCCGCCGGTTTCTTTTCGTTGTTCGCGGCGTCCGCCGCGGGGGCTTCGGGCTGGGCCGGCGCCGTCTCGGTTGGCGCGGCGGGGGCAGCGGCCGGCGGCTCGGCGGCCGGTTTTCCACCGGTCGCGGTCTTTCGTTTAGCGTCGGCCTCGGCCTGCGCGGCCACGGCCACGCCGGCCAGCACGGCGGCCAACTGCGGCTCGTAGGGTCGCGGCGCGATCGTCGAGTCGTAGGCGTAACCGATCGGGTCGTTCGAGTCGCCCTTGGGAAACGGTCCGCTGATCGCCTCGCAGCCCGGCTCCTGGCGTCCGCCAAGTAGATGATTCAGTATCGCGTCGCGATGGATTCCGTAGATCAGCGCCCGGCGAAACGTCCGCCGCGCCATGAGCGGCCGGTTCACGTTGGGGATGAGGCAATGGACGCGTGCGGCCGCGTAGCGGCGCACCTCGATCTCCGGCACGGCGCGGAAATCGGCCAAGGTCCATGGAAAGACCTGGTCGAGGACGAGGACGCGTCCCTCGCGCAGCGCCCGCAGCGCCGCGCGGTCGTCGACGAGTCGCTCCTCGACGATTTCTTGTGGCTGGCCCTTGACGGCCGCGAAGTACCGCTCGTTCGCCACAAACACCATGCGGTCGGGATCCCGCGATTCAACGACGAAGGGCCCATTGGAGAGGATGGGCTCCTGAGACCCGGCCGGTCGCGCGTGCGGAGGGACGGCCGTTTGCAGCAGTGCGTCGGGGCGAACGTGCGGGCGCACCAGGTCCACTTGGACGCGGTAGACGTCGCGAACCGCGACGCCGGCCAGCAGATCGCCCCAGGCCGGCTCGAAGGCCGGATTGCCCGGCTCCGCCATGGCCAGCACCCGCCGGGCCACGTCCGTGCCGGTGAGGACCATGGGCCCTTGCGACCAGTTCGCGCCGGCGCGGATCTGGAACGTCAGTCCTCGGCCCAGCGGATCCAATTCGAGGACGCCCATGGGGCAGACGTACTGCCCTCCCTCCGAGCCCGCCCCGGCGAATTCCGTGAGCGTTCGGTAAACGAGTCGGCTTGCGCGACGGATGGCCCAATCGTCCAGGTGTCGCGGCTCGACCGCGGTGGCCAGGGCGCGGACGCCGACGCGGATCCGTGGATACTCTTTCTGGATGGTCGCGATCGTCTCGGCGGCGCCCGGCGTGTCGGGCCAGATCTCCATCAGACGCCGGCCGGCCTCGTCCGCCTCGCGGAACTTCCTGGCGGAGAGGGCCTCGCGGGCGGCGGCCAACTGGCGGTTTGCCTCGTCCTTCAGACGCAGCTCCCAACGGACCGCCACGCCGTGCTCGGGATATTGGGCCAGGAGCGTCTTGATGAGCTCGCGCGCCGAGGCGAAATCGTCCGCCGCGACGTATTGTTCGATGAGCTTCTCGTTCGCCGCGCCCAGGGCGCGGTCGAGATTGGGGTATTTGGGATTTCGGGCGAAGACCTCGCGCAAGAGGCCCAGCGCGGCGGCGTACTTCTGCTGCGTGTGCTGCAGCCCGGCCTCGCGATAGAGATAGTCTTGAATCGCCTCGCTGACGCCCGGCCAGTCGGGATGCTTTTGCTGGAGGAACTGAAAGTAGTCGAAGGCTTCCTCGCGTTTCCCTTCCCGGGCCAACTCGATCGCCTTGTCGAGGAGTATCTGCTCGAAAAGCCGCACGTCGCGGATGGCGCTCCAGCGGATCTCGAAAAGCCGCTGGGGATCCTCCCAGAGCCGCAGCTCGAGCTTGGCCGTGCGCGACGGGTTCTTCGGCACGCGCCGGCCCACCAGCGGCAGCGGCTCGACCTTGAGCGCCTTGGGGTTGCCGGACCCATCCTGCTCGTTGAGGAGCACCAGGTCGTAGGGTTCCTGCTCGAACAGCGGAAGCGAGGAGGTCTCCGCGCCGGCCGGGTCGGCCGGCGCGACCTGCCCACACGATCGCGCGGCAGTCCCCCCAACGGCCGCTAGCGCCAGACAGAGCAAAAAGATGTCACGGACCTTGATCATCGGTTTTCACTTCACGAGGTAGAGGGCGCCGTCGGCGCCGGTCAGGAGGAAGCGGTCGCCCAGCGGCACGGGGCCGGCCGCCAGCGGAATGCCCGTTTCCCGCCGCGCCACCTCCTTGCCCGTGGCCGCCTCCGCCCTCCACAGCACGCCGGTGACCGACGTGCAAATGACCTCGTCGCCGACGACCAGCGGGGTCCCGGCCAACGGGCCGTGCGGCAGCGCGACCTTCCAGACGACCTTGCCCTGGCCGTCGAGGCACAGCAGTTGCTCGTCCTCCGTGGCCAGGAAGCCGAGCGAACCGACGCGGCGAGGTCCCCAGACGGGCAGGCCGCCGAGCGTGACCGCTTCGCCCTCCGCGAGCTTCGGAAGCGTGAAGTGCCGCAGGTTGCCGCTGGCGTCGACCGCATAGACGACCTCGCCGACCACGGCAAGCTCGGAGGCGATGGACCCGGGCATCTCGGCCTGGTCGAGCGCGACCAGGTGGGGCTTCGGCTGGTCTTTCACGCCCAGACGGTAGAGCCGCGTCTGCCCGTCGGAGACGACCGCCGACTCCGGATCGATCACCGCGGGCGAGCGCCAGTCCACCTGCTGGGCCGGCGCCAGCTCGGGTTGGAAGGGTTCGGCGATTTGGCCGCCGGTTCGCGGATGAATCAGCAGGACCTGGCCCGCGCGGCAGGGGACCAGGAGCCCTTCGGCCAGCGCGGCCGGGGCGGCGGCCATGGGGTTGGGAAGGATCACGTTGCGGAATCGCTTGGGGGTGACCTTGGGATCGAAGACCGCGACGGCCTCGCCGCCCGGCCCGGCGCTGAGCGCCAGGAGTCCGCCCGGCAGCCGCAGCGCGTCGCGCACGACCTGGCGGGCCTCGGCGACGTCGAGCGAGACGACGGCCTCGTCGAAGACGAGGGAGCCTTTGATCCGGTCCACGGGCACGTCGATCACGCTTCCCAGCGCGGTAACGACCTCGACGCGGCCGGCCCGTTCGTCCACGAGGGGCTCGCCCACCGGCGGGACGGCAAGCGTTGTCTCCCAGAGCACGTTGGGCTGATCCATTTCCATCGCCGCGGCCACGACGCCCGGCAGCCCGACGCGCTGCCGCGCCACGAACAGGGTCTGACCCAGGTTCAGAATCGGCTGGCGAAACGCGCTATTTGTGCAGGCGGTCCACGCTCCGTGGAACTTGCCCATCGAGGCCTGAAGCACGTATTTCGTCAGGTGGTCGTCGGCGATCCAGAACTGATCCTGCGCCAGCAAGGGAAACCGGACCACGTCGCGCCGGTCGCTGGTTTGTTGCTGGGCAATTTGTTCGAGCGGCTGTTGGGCGTCGGCGCCGCTCAGACGGAAAGCGACCACGCGGCCCTGATCCGTCGTGACCAGGAGCCTTGCCGCGTCCACCAGCGGCCGCGCGTCCACTCGGCCCTCGAGGTTGATTCTCTGCAGCTCCTTGAACGCCGGCGTCTTCTCTTTCTCGTCGAGGGTGAAGATCCGCAGAAGGGACCGGTCCAGTCCGCGGTTCTCGGCCACCACCAGAAAATCGCTCAGCACGGCCGGCGGCGTGGTGACGCTGCCGGGTTCGTGGGCAAGGTAGACGACGGTCTCGCAGGTCCCATCGTTTTTAAGCACGTACAGATTGGAGTGGTCGGCCACTTGATACAGGCGCCCGCGGCGCGCGTCGACCGCCGGCGCCACGCGCAGCGGCTGGGGCACGCGGAGGAACCCCGGCGAATTACCCGAGGCGGCCTCGACCAAAACGATCCGCCCCGACGACGTTGCCAGGAGAATCCGCTCGCCGTCAACGACCGGTTCGGCCGTGAATCGCTCGCCCACGACGAACTGCCACCGGGGTTTTCCCGTGGCCGCTTCCACCCGCGCGATCGCCTTCGCCGCGACGTCGACCAGCAGGGCGTCGCTGGCGGGTTCGGCGCCCAGGGGCACGGGCGGACGGGGGAGGCTGACGCCGTCGGCATCGTCGCCGACAAAACGCCGCCAGAGCACCCGGCCCGTGGCCGCGTCCAGTCCGTAGACGGCGCCCTGGGCCAGGGCGAAAGCGACCTGCCCCTGCGCGCCGCGGGCCTCGCGAGCCAGGGCGTTTCGGGCAAGGGCCACGGTGGGCGTCTCGCTCCGCGCCGGCGCGGCCGTTTCGGCCGGCTTCGCCTCCGCAACCATTTGGACCATTACCCGCTGCGCGGCCGAGACCTTCAGGATGGCCTCCGCCAGTCTAGCGTTGTCGCTCAGGTCGGGATACGTCTTCAGGAGCGTCTTGCGGATCGCGTACGCTTCGTCCGATTTCTTCTCGGCCGTCGCCTTCTCGATGGCGGCCACCGCCTTGATCAATTCGCCGTCGCGGGCGATCTCCCGCTCGGTCAAGGCCAGCGACGCGCGGATATCGTCCAGTTGGGCCTTGTTCCGCTGCTGCGCGGGGATGATGTTGGGGTTCTCGATGAGCGCCAGGGCTTCGCGGGCCCTCTCGACGAGCTCGGTGCTCGTCTTCGCGCGCGCCTGCTTGGCCAACGCCTCGGCGATCGGCGGCAACACGCCCTTGAGCTCCGGCTTCACCTCGCCGAAAGCGTCTTCCGACTTGATCTCGTCGAGCACCTCCTTGGCCACGTCGAGCGACTTGACGGGATTCGCGCTGGCCTCGGTCGCTTGCCGGAGCTTGGCCATGCCGCGGCGCGCCCGGGCGAAGCTGGCCTTCTCGCCGGCCGCGTATTTGTCCAAGTATTGCGTGTATTGGTCGACGGCTTTCGTATACGACTGCTCCTCGTAGAACTTGTTGGCCTGCTCGAGCATCTTGTCGCCGCTTTGGCCCAACAGCGACCAGGCCACGGCCCCACCGACGATCACCAGAAGCAGCAGCAGGCCGCCGCCAACTAAAAGGAGGGTGGAATCCCACTCATTGTCTTTGCGCTTTCGGTCGCGGCGGGGTAGAATCGCCTGTAAAAGGCCGGCCAGGCCCGACATCCGCTTCGGCCGACTCTTCCACGCGTCCTCGTCCTCTTCGGCGGCGGCCGCCTTTCCGGCGGGCTTCCCGGGATCGGGGACGACCTCGCCCCGGATCACCTCGCCCGCGACGATCTCGCCGGACACGACATCCACGGAGGCAATATCCGCGGGCGTGGCGTCGCGTCGCGGCGGCTCCGGTTGGACGCCCATCGGCTCGGCGGCCGGAGAGGTCGGCAAGATCTTGCGTTGCGACGCCGTGGGCGCGGCCTGGGCGGCCGGCGGCGCGGGCGCCGGGGCCGCCGGTTTCGGCGCCGGCTCGTCCAACAGCAGCACGTCCTCGTCTTCGTCCTCATCGGCCTTCTCTTCGCCGGGCAGTGGGGCGAAACCGAGCTCCTCCTCCGGCGGCTCGGCCGAGGGCGGGGCCGGCGCGGCGGCCGCCTTGTCGGCGCCCTCCTCGCCGGGATGGGTCAGGAGGCGTTTGGCCAAGGCCGGCGTCAGGAGGCCCTTCTCAACCAGGTGTTTCGCCACCCGTCGCGCCGAGATCGGTTTGTCCGACTGCGCCACCTGCTTGAGCAGCTTCCGGACCGCGCCCGAGGGGAGCAGGTCCTTCTCGGCCAGCATCTTGATGAATTGTTCCGCGGAAATCATGGGACTCGTTCCGATACCTTTATGCTCTCAGGGCCTGTTCTTCACCCGTGGCCGGCTAAACTCGTCATCCTGAGCGAAGCGGAGGATCTCGCTGGCGAACAGGTTATCGAGATGCTTCGCTTCGCTCAGCATGACGGTCTTCACTAGCCCGGCGCCGCGGTCCCTAAAAATCGTCCTCGTCCACAATGGCCAGCTTGACCTTCTCCATACCCACCGCGTTGCCGGCGTCCAGGGCCATGACGACCACCTCGTGCCGCGCCTCGCCGTCGGCCATGACCAGAAGGCTGTTGATCGGCGGCGAGTCGCTGCCGGGCACGCCCTGCCGGGCCTCGCGGAGCTTCACCAACAAGTCCTGCTTGCTGGGCGCCTCGCTCTCGTCGATCCAGACCGTGCTGTCCTTGTCGATCCGCACGACGACGTTGCCCTCCTCGGGATCCACGATCCGCTGTTGCGTGACCGTTTTATCGTCGTCCGGCGCGGGGATCTCCAGCGACTTCTGCAGGCTGAACGCCGCGGTGACCATGAAGAAGATCAAAAGCAGGAACGTGACGTCGACCATCGGCGTCATGTCCAACTCGTCTTCCTCGCGGTCCTTCTTGCGAAAATCGACCGGCTCGACCTCGTCGTCCGGGTCCAGCGAGGGCGGCGGAGGCGCCTTGGCCGCCGGCGCGGCGCGCTCGACCGCCGCCGGCGCCACGGTCAGACCGCCGCAGCGAGGGCAGCGGACCTTCGCCCCCGCGTGGCGATCGTCCACCCGCATGGCCTGGCCGCATTGCGAACAAGAAAACTGTATCGACACGAACTTGTTCCTACCACTCGAAAGTTGCTCGGTCGCGTTGCGGGGCTTTTTGCCCCCTCACCCCCGCCCCCTCTCCCGTCAAACGGGAGAGGGGAGGACATAAATGTCTCAATCTTCCTCGAATACGGCGACGTGCAGTTTGACGTCCTCGATTTCGGCCTTGCCGATGGCCCGGGCCACCTGGTACACGGCGGCCTCCTTCACGTCGCGCGCGGCCTTGATCAACACGCTGGTTTTACCGCCGCCGAGGAAGCCCTTTTCGACCGCCTCGACGACCGCCGCCTCTTGCTGCTTGGGATCGTCCGGCAGCGGCGAGCCGACCGCGCCGTCGGCCAAGTAGACGGCGGCCGGCCGGTCGCCCTCCCGCTTTGCCACGGTGAAAATCACCGACGTCTGCTGGCTGACGCCCTGGCCGTACTGCGCCGGCGGCAGCTCGACCGACGTGTCCTGATCCGGCGTCGAGCTGACCAGAAAGAAGATCAGCAGCAGGAAGACCACGTCGATCATCGGCGTGATGTCCAGGTCGGCCGTGTCCTTGAAGGGCTTGCGCGGCAGCGGCGGCGCATCGTCCAGCGGGAGATCGTCGGTCGGATCGGTTGGGGGCACGGCGGCGGGTTGCTCGGGCATGGACTACTTCTCCCCGCCGGCGTGCGCGCCCGACAGCACGGCCTTGAACGTCTCCAACAACCGCGTCATGCCCACGCCCACCAGGTCTTCCAGCTTCCGGATCCGCACGTTGATGTAGGCGGTCGAGATGACCAGCGGGATGGCGATGGTCAAGCCGAGGGCCGTGGTGATCAGGGCGAAGCTGATGTCGTCGGCCAATTTGACCGTGTTCACCTTCTGACCGCTGGCCAGGTTGCCGAACGCCCCCATCATGCCCAGCACCGTGCCCAGCAGCCCGAGCATCGGCGCCGATTTGATTACCGTGTAGACCCAACTCAGCCGGTATTCGAGATCCGACAGCACGTCGCGCTGGAAGCGGTCCGTGATGAGGGTTCGGATCTTGCGGTAGCCCAGGCTCCTCTTGGTGACGGCCAGCAGGGCCAATTGCGACATGGCTCGATCGTCCTGGTCGCACATCTCCGTGGCGGCCTTGAAGTCGCCGGCGGTGAGGTGCTCGTCCAGCGAGTCGAGGAATGCCTCTTGCTCCTCTTCGTTGCGGAAACGCGTCTGGCCCACGCGCCGCCAGACGACGATCACGCAAAACGCGCCCCACAACGCGACGACCGCCAAGGCGGCGTAAATCATGTTGCCGACGAAATTCGTGACAGCGGAGAAGTCCATGGTTCGAGGTGTCCGGGTTAAGTCGCGAAACGGTCAAAAAAAACAAACGAGCGATCCGGCGGGACTGGCCCCGCGGATCGGCGGGTATCGAAATTATTCAGGGCAAGTCTCCGTCATCCCGAGCGCGGCGAAGGATCTCCTCAACGTTCCCACTGACGCACGACTTGAAACTGATAGCCTTCCCCGTCGGGCACAACGCTGAAGAGCGTCCGCCGGACCTCGCGGCCGTTGGCGTAGGTTTTCTCCAGGTCGTAGAGTTTCCGCTCCGTCTCGGGGGTCAGAAACTTCAAAATGATCCGCCGGCCGGCCTGGATTCCCGCCCGGGCCAGAAGCTGCCGGTCGGCCTCCTGCAACTCGCCGTGACGCCAGGTGAGGTAGAAACGCTTCCTCGCGTTTTCTTCTTCAATCGTCCCGCTTCGTCGGCTGGGGCGTGATCGTGTGAGGTTGTAGGCGTATTCCACACGGTTGTTTGGCATCATTACGCCCAATTCGATCCCAAAGAACTCGAGCTGTTTGGCGTACTCCTCGAGCGTGAGCCCCTTGGCGAAGCTGACTTCCCAGCGGCGGGGCTTGCCCTTGCGGCCGGTGCCGGTGCCGCCGCCGCCCCGACCGGTGCCCGTGCCGGAGACGCGGCGTTCGAGCATCGCCGACCGCGTGGCCACGACATCCTCGACCGCCTCGATGATCTCGTCGATCTCCTCTTCCTCCAGGTCGGTTTCCTGCGGGGGCGGGGGCTCGATGTCGTCGCCGGGGCCCATGGGATCCTCGTCCGAGCCGATCTCCTCCATGGTGAACGGCACGGCCGCATGGCTGGCGAAGATCTTGCCCGTGAGCCATACGACGACCATGATCGTCACCACCGCGCCGAAGAACACCAGCAGGGCCAACAACATGCTGGCCACCTGCTCGTAGCGGGAGACCTCGAGCCGGTACAGCCGGTTGCCTTGGCCGCGGGCGACGGGAGTGGAAGGCGGGGCGTCAGCCATGGCTCAAAACTCCGCGTCCGGCCGGATGGAGAGATACCAGGCTCTCCACTTGGCAACGGCGCGGGCGCGCTCCAGGTCGGTGGGATTGTCGGACGGCCCGAAGCCCTCGAACTTGCGGGTGAGCCGGCACAGGCCGTCGCGGGCCGTGAGGACCACGTCGAGATCGGGGTCTTCCAGAGCCAGAATCAGCAGCGGGACATTGTCCACGTCGCCGCCGCGGGCGAGCATCTTCACGGCCGCCGCGCGCTTCTCCGCGTCCGGATTGGCCAGAAGGGTCTCGATCTTCCGGCGAAATTCGCTTACCAGGAGCCGGCTTTCCTTGGCCGGCATCTGGTCGATGCGGGCGGCCGCGGCGGCCAGGGCCTCGGCGTCGGAGTCGTCCCGGTCCATCGCCGCCCGAAGGGCCTCGAAGGGGCTTTGCTTCGGCTTGCTCACCACCTTGCCGTCTTCGACCGTAACCAGGTTGCCGTCGGTGGGCAGCCCTCGCCCTCCCACCAGCAGCCCGTCGCCGAAGCCCCGCGCCCGCTGGATGCTGTGGTGCATCGACCGCAGGAGGAAGAGGACGGCGAAGGACGTGTCGATGGGTTGGCTGCACCCGGCCTCCCAAGTGCCGTCCTGGCGCTGGTTGGCGCGGAGCCAATCGACGCCGTCGTTGTACCAAACGGGCCCTTCCTCCTTGGCGGGATCGCGATCGGCCCTGCCCTCGGCCAACTCGCGGAAACTCTGGCAGCGTTCCAGGGCGTAAAGGTAGTAGAGCGTGTATCCGTGCGTTCTTTGGTCAACGGGGGGGCGATCGGTCAACCAGTTGTTGCCGCGCTTTTGGGCGTTGCGAAGGAGTTCCGGATTGAACGCGGTCTGGACCTGTTCGCGCCTCTGGATGGGAGAGGCTTCCTTGCGCGAGACCTCGCGCAGGGCCAAGGCGGGGGCGTTGTTGCGATCGACCGCCTCCGGCATGAATCCCAAGAGGTCGGCGCAGATGTACGTGCTGCCCAAGCCGGCCGCCGTCATGGACGGCCGCACCCCTTCTTGCGCAACCGGTTGGTAATTGGGCGACGTCTTGCCCTGGTAACCCCAAGCGCCGCTGGGATCCTGCGTGCGAACGAGCCAGTCGGCCACGCGTTCGACCGACTTTTGCGGTATGGCGAAACCGACCTGCTTCGCCTCCCAGGTGCTCAACGCGCCGTATTGGGTCATCGACGTGTCGCCGGTGTCCAGCTCGGGATATCCCCATCCGCCGTGCGGCTTCTGTTTGGCGGCGAGCGAGGCCAAAAGCGCCCGGATCTCGTTGGCGTACGTGTCCGGGTCGTATGCCACCAGGAAGATGATGCACAGGCCGTTGCTGTAGACGTCGAGATTCATCTTGGTGGGATCGGGTGAATCGGCGACGACCGCCTGGATCGTTTCCACGACCTCCTTCAGTTTGGGATGATCCAGCGGGACCCGGGCCTTGACCAGGGCCAGCCCGATCACGGCCATGCCGCCCGGCCGGCTGTCGCCGGCGGCCTCGAGGTACGGCAACGCCCGCGAGATCATGCCCACCACCTCGGGGCTCGTCGTGGTGTAGCCCCCCGCGACGGAGCATAGCATGGCCGTCGCGCACAGCGCCGCGCCGATGCCGCCGCGTATCGATGTAGCGCGTTGCACGGGCATCTTCTCCCTCGCGGGTTCCTTTCGGCACGAGCGTTCCGGACTCATGCCCAACGGACCGGGATAATTCCGCACGAGCCTCCCCCGCCGTGCGAAACCACCGTCCGGCGCCGCGATTGCAGATTCGCGGCGCCATGCGCAACCTCGCCGACGCGTTCGTCACCAACGCATCGGCGACCACCACTTCACGGCCGGTCGCGACAACACCCATCCCGCCACCCGCGCACGAAATGCGCATCCATGGCGGAACACCCCCCCAGGCAGCAGGGACACACCAAAGGTGGGCCCCCAGAAGACTTTTAACCTAACGTCGGCTCGACAGGGTGTCAAGCAGCCCGAGGACCCCAATTCGGCTGTTGGGACGGGCGGCCCGACGCCGCCAGACGGCTTCGCCACACGGCATGAGAGGCGGGATTGGGGACCTGGCCGTTCTCCGCGGCCTGACGGAGGGTAGCGCGTCACCTCGTCCGGAGCCTTCGCGCCGTTAATCGGTCCACGGGTCCCGGTGCCGGCGGCGGTGCCGTTGCCAGAGGCCGCCAGACCTGTTACATTTACCGATTCGTCTACGCTCGCGGTTGTCCCTCGCGTTGGGGGGCCGGGCACGGACGCGGATTCTTTTTCGTTCCCCAGAGGGTGTTGCGTCCGGCGGCGCCGAGCCGTCGCGGGCGGGCGGTCGCAACGACCGGGCGTCATCACCCATCGAGGTCGCAACCAACAAGACTATGGTCAACCGTAACCTAATTCGAGGCTTGGATCTTAGCGAGGAGGAATGGCAGCGCGAGCTCGAGGCTGCCCTGGAAGGCAACATGCCGGACGATCTGAATTGGGGCAGCCAAGAGGTGGCCGTCAACCAGATCGTGCAGGGCAAGGTGCTCCGGGTGGACGGCGACTACGTGCTCGTGGACGTCGGCTACAAGAGCGAAGGCGTGATCCTCCGCAATGAATGGGAGGACGACGAGCCGCCGCCCGAGCGGGGCCAACAGATCAAAGTCCTCATCGAGGACGTCGAGGACGTCATGGGCCGCATCGACGAGGCCCGCGGCATGATCAGCCTCAGCAAGCGGAAGGCCGAGAAGATCGAAGCCTGGATGAAGGTCATGGAGACCGTCCAGGAGGGCGACGTCGTGACCGGCGAGGTGACGCGGAAGATCAAGGGCGGTCTCCTCGTGGACATCGGCGTGAACGTGTTTCTCCCGGCCAGCCAGGTCGACATCCGCCGCCCGGCCGACATCGGCGACTACATCGGCCGAACGATCCAGTGCATCGTGCTGAAGATCGACGAGGCCCGGCGCAACATCGTCGTCAGCCGCCGGTCGCTGATCGAGGCCGAGCGGGCCGAGAAGAAAGCCCAATTGCTCGACGAGTTGGAGATCGGCCAGCGACGCAAGGGCATCGTCAAGAACATCGCCGAATTCGGCGCGTTCGTCGATCTGGGCGGCATCGACGGGCTCCTGCACATCACGGACATGAGCTGGGGCCGCATCAACCATCCCTCCGAAATGGTCGCCATCGACCAGGAGCTCGAAGTTCAGATTCTCCACATCGACCGCGAGAAGGAAAAGATCGCCCTGGGCCTGAAGCAGAAAACGGCCAGCCCCTGGGAGCAGGTCGAAGGCAAGTACCCCGTCGGCTCGCGCATCCGCGGCACGGTCGTCAACGTGATGAGCTACGGGGCCTTCGTGAAGCTGGAGGAGGGCATCGAGGGCCTGGTCCACATCAGCGAGATGTCGTGGACCAAGCGGATCGGCCATCCCAGCGACCTCGTGCAGATCGACGACGAAATCGAGGTGGTCGTGCTGGGCATCAACAAGGAAAAGCAAGAGATCTCCCTGGGCATGAAACAGACCCAGCAGAACCCCTGGGACGAGGTCTCCCATCGCTACCCGCCGGACAGCCTCGTGAGCGGCATCGTCCGCAACCTGACCAACTACGGCGCGTTCATCGAGATCGAGGAGGGGATCGACGGCCTCTTGCACGTCAGCGACATGTCGTGGACCCGCAAGATCAGCCATCCCAGCGAGGTGGTCGAAAAGGGCCAGACGCTCGAGTGCAAGGTCCTCTCGGTCGACCAGCAGCGCCGGCGGATCGCCCTGGGACTGAAGCAGCTTGGGGAGGATCCGTGGGACAAGGACATCCCGAGCAAGTACGAGCTTGGGCAAATCGTCAAGGGGACGGTGACGAAGATCACGAACTTCGGCGTGTTCGTCGGGCTGGAGGACGGCCTGGAGGGCCTGCTGCACATCTCCGAGCTGGCCGACCACAAGGTCGAGGACCCCGAGGATATCGTCAAGGTGGGCGAGGAGATCGAGGTCAAGGTTCTCCGCGTGGATCCGGACGAGCGGAAGATCGGCTTGTCGCGCAAACGCGTGGAATGGGCCGAAGAGGCCGAGGCCGAGGAGGCCAAGAAGAAAGCCGAGGGCCACGCCGAGGCGGCGTCGCCCGGCGTCGATCCCGCCACGCTCAAGGGCGGCGTTGGCGACAGCAGCGGACCGCTGATCAAGCCTCGCTCCGCGTCGCAAGGCTCGGACGAGGCAGAATCGGCAGAATCGTCGTAACCCACCGCCGCGCGCGGACGACCGGAGAACCGCTCCGATCGCCGCGAGCGCGGTTTGCTTGGATCGCTTTGCACGGCCCCGCCGGCCTACCACCGGCGGGGCCGTTCTTTTCGGCATTGCCCGAACCTCGCGCACATCCGCCCCACCTCTCCGCGGCGGCGCCGGAGTGCAGAAGACGGGGCCCGCGCGTCGATAGTGGTGTCTGGTTGAATTACCTTTGTCCACTCACGGTATGCCCGCACCATGCCCGCCACGCAGCGAAAACCTTCCCTCGCCTCGGTCCAGTCGCCGCTGGAGACGTACCTCCGCGAGATCAACGAGACGCAGCTCCTGTCGGCCGACGACGAGCAGGAATTGGCCATCGCCATCGGCAACGGCGACATCCACGCCCGCGACCGCATGGTCCGCGCCAATCTCCGGCTGGTGGTCAACATCGCCCGGGGATACACGGGCAAGGGGCTCGGCCTGCAAGACCTGATCGAAGAGGGCAATCTGGGCCTGCTCCGCGCGGTCGAGGGGTTCGATCCCGCCATGGGTACCCGATTCTCGACCTACGCAAGCTATTGGATCAAGCAGTCGATCAAGCGGGCGCTGATCAACACGGCCAAGACGATCCGCATTCCGGCCTACATGGTCGAGTTGCTCTCGAAGTGGCGACGCGCCAGCACGCGCCTGGCCGAGGAGCTCGGCCGCACGCCCACGCCCGAGGAGGTTGCCCGCATCCTCGGGCTACCCCGCAAGAAACTCCCCATTATCAAGAAGGCCATCCGTATCTACAACCTGACTCCGCAGACGGACCAGGCCGAAGCCGGCTGGTCGCTGGGCGAGATGGTCATGGACGAGCGCGTGCGCACGCCCGAGGAGGAACTGGTCGATCACGACAACCTCACGCACGTGCTGCGGCAACTGGAGACCATGGACCAGCGCGAGGCCACCGTCTTGAAGATGCGATTCGGCCTGGACGACAACGAGCCCCGCACGCTCAAGGAGATCGGCGAGACGCTCGGGCTGACCCGCGAGCGCGTCCGCCAGATCGAAACCGAAGCCCTCAACAAGCTGGGCGAGAGCCTCGAAGGCGCGCCGCAGTAGAGCGAGTCTCGCGGAATCGTGGCGGGCGCCATGGCCGTTTGCGTGGCCATGCATGGCATTTCTCGGCAAAACATGCCCGCGACAAACGTGGGCATGGCGCCCAGGCCGATCTTCCCGCCCCCTCGTTCGGGTGCTTTTCCCGGTCCGTCCGCGGCGACCGTTCCGGATGGGGCGGATACGGCCGGGAGTCTGGTCCAGACCACCGGTCTTGGACGAAGAAAGAAGCGGGGCGTACGCGCCCGGTTGGCCACGCCCAGCGGTGGTACGAAGCGTCCGCATCGAGGAGAACGGCCATGCGGCAGGGAGCGAGGAAGGCCCAAACCCGGGTGCTGCTCGTCGAGCCTCATCCGCGCGACGCGCGACGTTTCACACTCGTACTGGACAAGTTGGGCGGCGCGATGGAGCCGCACGGCGGCGGGTTCACGGTGACGCACGTATTGCGTTTGGAATCGGCGGTGGACCTGCTGGGCGAGGGCAAGCGTTTCGACGTGGCCCTGCTCGACCTCCCGCTGGACGAGTCGCCGGGGCTCGACGCCCTCGCGCGACTGCGCGCGGTCTCGGCGTCGCTGCCCATTATCGTGCTGACCGGCGCCGACGACGAGGACCTGGCCGTGGAAGCCATCCAGCAGGGTGCCCAGGACTGGCTGCCCAAGGCGGACCTCGGCGGCCGCCTCTTGGCCCGAACCATTCGCCACGCCGTCGAACGCAAGCGAATCGAGACGGAGCTGCTCCGGAATTCCCGCGAGGTCGAGGCCGCCCGGGCGCGGATCGAGCGGCAAACCGCCGAGCTGGCCGCCCGAGCCGCGCGGCTCGACGCCATCCATCGCGACCTGGACGATTTCACCTACATCGCGTCCCACGACCTGAAGGAGCCGTTGCAGGGAATCGAAGCGTATTGCGAGATCCTCCTGGAGGACTACAAGGATCAAATCGACAAGGAGGGCGTGCGGCGGCTCGAGGCCATCGTGGCCATGTGCGAGCGGCTGGCCGACCAGATCGATCACGTCCTGACCTACTGCCGCGTCGGCCGCGCCGAGAACCCGCGTCACGAGGTGGATTTGATGCAGGTCCTCCAGGGGCAGCTCGACGCCATGCGCGCCGTGATCGACCGCCGCCGCGCGCGGGTGGAGATCGTCAGCGTGCTGCCGGTCGTGTTGGGCGACGCGGCGCTGTTGGGCACCGTGCTGGCCAACCTGATTTCCAACGGGCTGAAGTACAACGAGAGCGCCGCGCCGCGCGTCGAAATCGGCGCCAGCCTCGGCGACCCGTGCACGATCTTCGTCCGCGACAACGGCATTGGGATCGAGCCGCGGCACCACGAGGAGATCTTCGCGCTCTTCCGCCGGCTTCACAGCCGGAAGAAGTACGACGGCACCGGGGCCGGCCTTTCGATCGTCAAGAAGATCGTCGAGCGGCTGGGCGGCCGCATCTGGCTGGAGTCGGCGCCCGGCCGCGGCAGCACGTTTTACGTGGCCTTGCCGCCCGCCGAACGGCCCGTTCCCCTCCCGCCGCCGGCCCCCCACTGGCTTTCCCACGCCGCGTCGCCCGCCACGCGGTGAGCGGAGGCCGTTGTCGCCCGCGGCGTCCCGTGGGATAATGCCCGCCATGGACGGTGTCTCGTTCTTCCTCTCCTTGCCGCGGCGAGCACGACGTGAAGCAGGCGAACCTCGCGCAACCTGAGGCGTATTTGCCGCGGTTTGGACTCTCGGCGTTTCGCCCGGGCCAGAAGGCGGTCGTGTCGGCCGTGCTGGCCGGGCGGGACTGCCTGTGCGTGATGCCCACCGGCGGCGGAAAGAGCCTCTGCTATCAGCTTCCCGCGGTGGCGATGGACGGGCTGACGCTCGTGGTCTCGCCGCTGATTGCCCTGATGAAGGATCAGGTCGATCAGCTTCAATCGCGCGGCGTCGCCGTCACTTACATCAACAGCACGCTCTCCGTGTCCGAGCAGCACGAGCGATTGGACGAGATCGCCGCCGGACGGTACCGGATCGTGTACGTCGTGCCGGAGCGGTTTCGCAGCGAGCGGTTTCTCGAGGCGGTCCGCGCCGTGCGGCTGGCGCTGTTGGCGGTGGACGAGGCGCACTGCATCAGCCAGTGGGGGCACGATTTCCGACCGGATTACGCCCGGCTGGGGCACTTCCGCCACAAGCTCGGCAAGCCCACCACCATCGCCCTGACGGCCACGGCCACCGACGCGGTCCGCCGCGACATCGTCGAGCAGCTCGATCTGGCCGATCCGAAGATCTTCATCACCGGTTTCGCGCGGCCCAACCTCGATTACGAGGTTCTCGCGCCGCGCACGGAACGCGACAAGGACGAGCTGCTTCTGCGCGTGTTGGCCGAGACACCCGGCTCGGGCATTGTCTACGCCTCGACGCGCCGGCGGACCGAGGACGTGGCCGAGCTGATCGCGGGCCGGACGCGGCGGCCCACCCAGGCATACCACGCCGGTCTTCTGCCGCAGCAGCGCAAGGCGGCCCAAGAGGCCTTCATGCAGGGCCGCGCGGAAATCGTGGTGGCCACCACGGCCTTCGGCATGGGCATCGACAAGCCCGACGTCCGCTTCGTCATTCACTACAATCTGCCGGGCACGCTCGAAGGCTATTACCAGGAAGCCGGCCGCGCCGGCCGCGACGGCAAGCCCTCGCGCTGCGTCATGCTCTATCATCCCGCGGACCGGCATCTCCAGGAGTGGTTCATCGAAAGCGCCTATCCCGCGCGGGAGTACGTCGAGCGGGTTTACGAATGCCTTGCCGCGCAAAAGAACGATCCGGTCGAGCTGACGCAGCAGGAAATCAAGGAGTCGCTGGGTCTGCCCATCGCGGCCGACGGCGTGGGCGCGTGCGAGCAGTTGCTTGAAGCGGCCGGCGTCCTCGAACGGCTCGTCGCCTCGGAGAACATGGCCGCCGTGCGGCTGGACAGCGAGCTGCCCAACCTGGTGGACCTGCTGCCTCGCCAGGCGACGACCCGGCGCCGCGTGCTCCAGGCGGTCCAGGGGATGGTCGGCCCGCGGCGCAATGAGTTGGTCCCCTTCCGCCTGCACGCGTTGGCGCGCCAGTTGGACGCCGATCCGGCCGCGCTCGGCCAGACGCTCCGCCAGTTGAACGAATTGGACGTCTTCACCTACGTGCCGCCGTTCCGCGGCCGCGCGATCCGGATGATCCGCCGCGACGTCGCGCCCGAAGAATTGGATATCGACTTCGCGGCGCTCGAGAGCCGCAAGGCGGCCGAGTACGACAAGCTCCGGCAGGTGATCTTCTTCGCCACCACGCGGCAATGCCGGCAGCGGACCATTCTCGAGTACTTCGACGAGCCGGGCGACGAGGCGTGCGGGCATTGTGACAATTGCCGGGTCCGCCCGCGGGCCGCGGCCGTCGCCGCGCCGGCCGTCGAGACGGACTCCGAGCTGCTCAAGACGGTTCGGATCGTGCTCAGCGGCGTGGCCCGCGTCCAACAGCAGGTGCGTTGCGATTGCGGCAAGAACCTCATTGCCCAAATGCTCCGCGGCAGCAACTCCGCCCGGATGGAGAAGCTCGGCATGAAACGGCTGAGCACGTACGGATTGCTCGCGCACCTGACGCAGCCGGAGGCGGCCGCGCTGGTCGACGCCCTGATCGTCACCGGCCATCTTGCGCAGACGTACGTCGAGCCGAATCTGCCGGTCGTGCATCTGACCGACCGGGGCGCGGAGGTGATGCGGGGCGCGGCCAGCATCGAATCCGGCCTGCCCATCCCGGACGATCTGCTGGACAAGCTCACGGGCGCCCGCCGCGCCGGTTTGCCGTCTGGCGGCAGCGACGGTCGGGAGGGCGAGGCGCCCGCCGAGCCGCTTTCGGAGCCTTCCACCGAAATACCGTCGGCCATCGACCCCGACGTTCTGGCCCGACTGAAGACCTGGCGGCGCGAGGCATCCGAGTCGACTGGCTTGCCGCCGCATTACGTCCTGAGCAATGCCACGCTGGACGAGTTGGCCCGGCGGCGGCCGCAATCGCCCGAGGCCCTGCTGGCCGTCAAGGGCATCGGCCCGGCGAAGCTCCGGCGGCATGGGCCCGCGCTATTGGCCCTTCTTCGCGAGGCGGCCGAAACGCGGGCGACCGCCGAGGCGGCGCCGGCGCGGGATGCGGCGCCGCAGGCAGACGTGGGGACGCGGCGGGAAGCCTCGCCGGCTTGTCCGGCGGAGCAGGGGGATTCCTATTGGACCTGGCGGCTGCTCGCGGCGGGTTTTTCCTTGGACGAATGCGTCCGCGTCCGCGGCCTGCCGCGGGAGACGTTGGTGGATCACGCGATCCAGGCCGCCGCCGACGGCCGGCCCGTGCCGGTCGAGTTGTGTTTCGATCCGCGGGCCATGGAGCGACTTCGCCGGGTGGTTTTGCCCGGCCAGGAAGAGCCAGACCTGGCGACGCGGGACGGACTGCCCGACGGAATCAGTAGAAAAGAGGTACTCCTTTACCTGCGGTGTCGGTCGAAATGAATCGGCCGATGGCGTACAATTCCCTGTTGCCCCCAACTTGGGCACCATGTCCGGGTTTGCGCGGAAGGGCACTGGGTACGGGTCGTCCTCGATCGGAGCGGAAGATCCCCTCGCGAACCGCCCCTCTCCGGCGGGAGGGCGGGGCGACGGCGTGTGTCGGTAAGAATCGGACAAAAGGAAATCCATGGAAGACCCGAAAAAAGAATCACAACAGGCTCCCGAGAGTGGCCCACCCCGTCCGCGCCCCGTCGGCGGCAACAGCACGACGTTCTGGATCCTGCTGGTGGTGGGGCTCGTGGGGTTGATGTTGTGGGTCAACCATGGGCCGACGGATCGGTCGACCGTGCCCTACGGGCTGTTCCACAAGGAGCTCGAGACCGGAAACGTCACGGAGGTGACGATCCAGGGAATGGAGGCCCACGGCACGTTCCGCGAGCCGCCGGTCGATCCGGAGGCCAAGCCCGACAAGGACGGCAAGCAGCCCCATTTCGAGGAGGAATTCGTCGCGATCCTGCCGCCGCTGGTGCTGGAGGATCCGCAGTTTGACGCGCTGTTGCGCGCGAAGTTGGGTGAGAAGTACTCGGCGGCCAAGCCGTCGGACAACACGGGCTGGGTGTTGCTCATCTACTTCCTTCTGATGCTTGGGCTGATCGCGGCCGTGTGGTTCATGTTCCGGCGCACCCGGGAGCAGATCCTCGGCGGGGGGGTGCTGGCCGGCTTCAGCAAGAGCCCGGCCAAGCGGTACGAGTCGGGCCATCAGGCGGTCACCTTCGACGACGTGGCCGGCCTGCAAGGGGTCAAGCGTGAACTCGAGGAGGTCGTCGAGTTTCTTAAAAATCCCGAGCGGTTTCAACGACTCGGCGGGCGCGTGCCCAAGGGCGTGCTCCTGATGGGTCCTCCGGGGACGGGCAAGACGCTGCTGGGCCGGGCGGTGGCCGGCGAGGCGGGCGTGCCCTTCTTCTCGATCAGCGGCTCCGAGTTCATCCAGATGTTCGTCGGCGTGGGCGCCAGCCGCGTCCGCGACATGTTCGCCAACGCCAAGGCCAACGCGCCGGCCATCCTTTTCATCGACGAGATCGACGCCGTGGGACGGCACCGTGGCACGGGCCTGGGCGGAGGGCACGACGAGCGGGAGCAAACGCTCAATCAGATCCTCAGCGAAATGGACGGCTTCACGCAAAACGAGTCGGTCATCGTCATGGCCGCCACGAACCGTCCGGACGTGCTCGACCCCGCGCTCTTGCGGCCCGGCCGGTTCGATCGCCACATCACGGTGGATCGGCCGAACTACAAGGGCCGCCTGGCCATCTTCAAAGTCCATTCCCGCAACGTCCCCTTGAGCGACGACGTCGATTTCGAGCGGCTGGCCGCCGGCTCCGTGGGACTGACCGGGGCCGATATCCGCAATCTCGTCAACGAGGCCGCCCTCTGGGCCACTCGCCAAGGCAAGGACGCCGTGGATATGGACGACTTCGAGCACGCCCGCGACAAGGTCCTCATGGGCGCCAAACGCGAGGAGGTGCTCGCGGGACGCGAAAAGTCGATGACGGCCTACCACGAGTCGGGTCATGCCTTGTTGGGCTGGCTTGCCCAGGGCACCGATCGCGTGCACAAGGTGACGATCATTCCCCGCGGCCGCGCGCTGGGCGTCACCCAGCTTCTGCCCGAGGAGGACCGCGTCAATATCAGCCAGAGCGAACTCCACGCACGGCTGGACTTCATCATGGCCGGCCGCGCGGCCGAGAAGCTCGTCTTCGACGAATACAGCGCCGGCGCGGAAAACGACCTGCGCCAAGCCACCGAGCTTGCCCGCCGGATGGTCGCCCATTGGGGCATGAGCGAGCGGCTCGGTCCCGTGGCGTTCCACATGGGCGAGGAGAACCCCTTCCTGGGCAAGGAAATGGCCGAGCCGCGCCACTTCAGCGAGCACACGGCCCAACTCATCGACGAGGAGGTGGTGCGGATCCTCCGCGAGGCCGACCAACGCGCGGAGCAAACCCTCCGCGCCCAGCGCGACAAACTCGACGCGCTGGCCGCCGCCCTGGAGAAGGAAGAGACTCTCGAAGAGGACGAGATCGAGGCGCTCATCGGCCCACCCGCCTACCAGCGCACGTCGCGGTCGGAGGCGTAAGTCCTCCGTCGCGAAACGGGGCGCCATGCCCACGCTCGCCGTGGGCATGTGTTCCCGCGGGGAGCAACGAAATGACCACGCAAGCGTGGCCATGGCGCCCAACCCTCTCCCACGAGGGCGGGAGAGGGAAGAGCCACGGGGCGTCACCGCCCCCGCCTGCTCATTGGCGAGGGGACGCCGCGGAGGAAGCGGCCGCCGCTTTCGTACCAGCCTTGGCGGGTGAAGCGGCACCAGGTCAGATCGATCAGCAGGCCGATCCAGCCGCCATTGCCGGTCTCGATCGAGACGATCATCCGCCGGAACGACAGCGGCTTGGGATGGTAGAACCCCAGCCCGCGTTCCGACAGGTGTTTGCCGACCACCACGACGGTCTCGCCGACTGGCGCCAGGTCGTCCTCGCCCACCGGAGTCAGGTGAACGAGGTACGGAAAGGGAAATCGTTGTTCGGCGCGGCGTTCGGGTTGGTCGACGCGCGGATAGAGCGTCGCAAGCAGGCCGGACACCGTGAGCCGCACGTCGTCTTCCGGAAGCGGGAGATCCGCCTGGTCGCGGCCCAGATCGTGTTGTATGTCGGTGACCAGTGCGTTCATCGGCGCTCCTTTCTCCACCGTGGTTCCGCCCGGGTGAGGCCGTGTTGGGGCCGAGCCGGCACAGTTCCCGGATCGATCGACCGACGGCGGGTCGTCCGCCCGCCGTGCGGAGAGATCCTATGGTCCTGCGCCCTGGGCGCAAGCGGTGCGCGAAGAGATCCACGGAAGACGAGTCGTTTGCCCACCAAGATCGGATGACGAGCCGACCAACGAAAACCTACGTTGCGAATGGCGGGTTGTCAAATGGCGGCCGCGATAGGGGTTACCGCCGGGCAGCGACGCCGCGTTGCGTCGATGCATCGTCGCCCTATCACGTCATCCTGAGCGCGGCGAAGGATCTCGTTGTCGCGGAAGGAATTGCGATGCCGACGAGATCCTTCGCCGCGCTCAGGATGACGCGTGGAAACAGGATAACGTGTAGAAGTGCGACGAGGGACCTGGAATCGGCCCTTACGGGCCGATTTTGCCAGCCAGGAGGGGGTCGGCGGCGGCGCGGCGGACCAGATGGGCGGCCTCGGTCCAACGGCCCGACGCCCGAAGCGTCGAGGCCCATTGCCGATGGACGTGCACGTAGTTCGCGGCGAAGGTCTCGAAGTCGGGCTGCGAGGCCAAACCCGCCTGCAACAAACGAGCCGCCTGGGCAAACCGACCCTGCGAGCCCTCGTGGATGGCCCAGTTGTTCACGGAGGCCAGCAGATTCCCCCGCGCGGTGCGGTTGGACGGATCGAGCTGGACGGCCCGGAGATTGGCCGTCACCGCCCGGGCATACTCGCCGCGCGCCAAGAGATCGACGCCGCGGTTGTAGTAGACCGTTGCCACGAGGGCCACGCCCGAGATCTCGCGACCGCCCGCGGGTCCAGCGGACGCGGCGCTCGACGAAACGCCTAGGATTTCCCGCGGCGGCGCGTCTTCCATCAGGGTGAACCAGCGGGGACAGGTCGTCTCGACGTTGACGGCGCCCGCGGGCGCGACGAGGCGGGCCATCACGTGGCCGGGCAGTTCCACGCCCCGCGCCACGAGGCCCACCTCGCCGGCCATGTGACAAAACAGCACCGATCCGCTCACGCAGTTGTATCGGCCCGTCTCCAACGTCATCGCCAGATCGGTGCAATCCGTGCCGTAGCCGGCGTGCAGGATCCGCCCGTGCATGAACTCAAACAGCGCCCGCGCGCGATGCCACGGCGGCGCGGCAGCCGCGGGCGAGCGGCGGAACTCGTCGACGTATCCGGCAACGCGATTTTCGTAGCGGCGCAGGGTGCCCGGATCGGTTACCCCGCCGGCCACCAGCGCCGCCGCCAGGAGCGAGAAGCGGTCCAGGCGTCCATCCGCCGCGTCGGCCAGCAGGGCCGCCTCGAGCCGTCCGGGCGTCGCCTCCGCGCCCAGAAGCGGGCCAAAAACCGCCGCGGGCGACGGCTCGCCCCCGCGCGGCGCCACGGGCCCCACGGGCGGCGGCCAGCCCACGGGGCGTCTCGTGTCCAATGCCAGAGCCATGGGCCCCTGGGTCGGACACGCGGCCAGCACCGCGGCCACGACCAAACGTCTTGTCCACGAAGCGGTCGGCATGGGGAGGTTGGCCGGGCGGAGTTTTCGAGGGGCAAACAAAGAACACGATGACCAATCACCACAAATGTACGATGCAAAAAAGCAACGCGCCGGCAAAATGGCGAAGGATTCCCGGTTGTTTGGGTTGTCCGGTTTGGCGCGGCCGCGGAGGTTGGCGGCAGTTGCCAGGCATCCTGCCACCGGGGCAAAGGGGTTATAATACCCGCATGCCTCAAGGCGTGTTCCGACGCGCCGCGACGCTGATTTCTCCAGCAAGGAAAGTGGGCTTCCGTGGAGACAACCCAATGCACGCTTTTGATCCAGTGACCTGGACGTGTCGCTTCGCGCGGCACTTGCTCGCGGCGCTGGCGCTCGTCGTGCTCGCCGCTGCCAGCGGCGCCACGGCTGACGACCTCGACTATACAATCACGCGGGTCTTCCCCGCCGAGGGCACGCGCGACTGGTGCTTCATGCAGTGCCGCGGCGCGGCCGTGCCGGGCAACCCGCCCCGCGTGCTCATCACGGCGCAGCAGACCTTCCGCACCACGACCCACGACTACCGCGACCAGTTCCAGATCGAGACGCGCGACCTGGGCGAAACGTGGAGCCAGCCCGTCCGGATCGAGCCGTTGCGGCGCGCGCGGGCCGCCGACGGCTTCGAGATCGTCATCGGCGATTTCACGCCGCAGTGGCACGCCAAGACCCAAACCGTGCTGGGGACCGGCCTCACGTTCGACTTCGCCAACGGCAAAACACAGTACCGACCGCGGGTCCGCGTGGCCTATTCCGTTTACGATCCGAAGCGGAACGAGTGGAACGGGCTGAATTTCCTGGACCTGCCCGAGCGCGATCACGCGGGCTCATCCATCAAGGAGCCGGGGTCCGGCTGCTGCCAATGGTGCGAAAAGGCCGACGGCGACGTGCTTCTGCCGCTGCGCTACCGACGCGCCGAGGATAAGACCGCCTTCACGAGCATCGTCGCTTTGTGCGCGTATGACGGCCGGACGCTCCGCTACAAGGAGCACGGCACGGAGCTGAGCCTTGACAAGAATCGCGGACTCGTCGAGCCGTCGATCGCGCGGTTTGGAGGGCGATACTTCCTGACGCTCCGCAACGACGACGGCGGCTGGGTTGCCCGCGGGACCGATGGCATCCATTTCGACCCCATCCGCCCCTGGACGTTCGACGACGGCAAGCCGCTGGGCAGCTACAACACGCAGCAGCACTGGGTCGCCCACGGCGACGGCCTGTTCCTGGTCCACACCCGCAAGGGCGCCAACAACGACCACATCATGCGTCATCGCGCGCCGCTCTTCATTGCCAGGGTCGATCCCGAGCGGCTCTGCGTGGTCCGCGCGTCGGAGCGCGTGTTGATTCCCGAGGAGGGCGCCTGCCTGGGCAACTTCGGCGTGACCGACGTCGGCCCGCGAGAGACGTGGGTCGTCGTCGGCGAGAACGTCATCGAGGGCAGCCCGCGATTCAAACAAGGCCCTCCGCCCCGGGTGATTGTCGCCCGGATTCGGTGGTCGAGTCCGAACCGGGAATTCTCGTCCGGCGGATGAAGCCGCGGTGCCCGGCGTTGAGTATATTCATTCACGCACCCGGCGCGTTTGATTGAATCGACGCGCGCGGCTATACTCGCTCTTTGAATCGCGCAACGACGCGATGCCGTTGCATATCTATTCAAGCGAAAGGCCGCGCATTGAACGCAACCGGTTCGGCACGGGACGTTTCGACCGACCGCGTGGCGGTCTCGCCCGAGGTCTTCGCAGCTTACCGCTACTGGCGTTTCCGCATCCTGTACGCCAGCATCGCCGGGTACGCGATGTATTACATCGTGCGGACGAACCTTTCCATGGCCCTGCCCGGCATGGAGGCCGACCTCGGCGTGACCAAGCTCACGCTTGGGCTGTTCCTCACCTTGCACGGCGTTCTCTACGGCGTCTCGAAGTTTCTTAACGGCGTCTGGGGCGATCGGGCCGATCCTCGCATATTCATGTCGATTGGGTTGTGGTTTTGCTCGCTTGCGAGCCTGCTTTTCGGCATGACCAGCACCGCCGTCGTTTTCGGTGTTATCTGGCTTGCCAACGGCTGGTTTCAGGGAATGGGCTGTGGCCCCTGTATCAAGAGTCTGAGCAACTGGTACCCACCCTCCCAACGTGGATTCAGGTTTTCGATCTGGAATACCTCGCACAATATCGGTTCGGCATTCGTATTCCTTTTGGCGAGCGCGTTGGCCGTATTCCCCTGGCACAACTGGCGCATGTTCTTCTTCTTTCCCGCCGCGATCGGGTTCGCCGGCGTGCTGTTTCTCTTGAATCGTATGCGCGACACGCCCGAGTCGTTGGGCCTGCCGCCCGTCGAGGAGATCTACGGACAAAGGCCGGAGATCGACCACGGCACGGACGATGAGATCTCGAACGCCCGATTCAGAGCGCTCTTGGCGAAAAGAGTATTTGGAAACCCGGGCGTGTGGTTGGTCGGCATTGCCAGTTTCTTTGTGTACGTTGGCCGATATACAGTCCTTTACTGGGGGCCGACGTTTCTGCCCGAGATGAAGGGCGTGACGCTTGCCCAGAGCGGCGTTTTGGTGGCGGCGCACGAAACAGCCGGCGTGGGCGGCATGCTCGCCGCCGGTTGGCTCATGGACCGCGTGTTCAAGGGAAATGGCTCGCTCGTCTGCGTCCTTTTCATGCTGGCCTACGCCGTGCTCGCCCTGCTGTTCTGGATGCTGCCCATCGAATCGGCTGCCGTGTACACCGTGTTGCTTTGCGGCATGGGCTTCGTGGTGTACGGCCCGCAATGTCTGTTGGGTCCCATCTCGGCCAATATGGCCACGAAGAAGGCCGCCGCGTCGGCCAACGGATTCGTCGGGCTCTTCAGCTACATGGGCACGTTCGCCTCGGGCATCGGCATGGGCGCCATGGCCCACCAGTTCGGCTGGCGGTTGTCCTTCTTCGGCGTCATCCTCTCCGGCATCCTCGCCGCCTCCATCTTCGCCGTCCCGGCCATTTGGGATTTCAGCCATAAACGGGATGTGTGAGAGCCCGTTTCAAAGCCCGGGGCCCCGTCATGCCGAGCGAAGCGAAGCATCTCAACGCGGGCAGCGTCAACGGGATCCTTCGCCGCGCTCAGGATGACGCGTCGACGCGGTGTTGCTCCCGGGGTTGATTCCAAGTACAGTGTCTCTTTTTGGGATCTCCGCCGAGGGCGCCGTGGATTTTCTGGATTGCTGGTTTCTCAGCGGCCCGACGGCGTCGGGCAAAACGGCCGTCGCCGTGGAACTGGCCCGGCGGATCGGGGCGGAGATCGTCTCGATGGACTCCATGGCCCTGTACCGGGGCATGGACGTCGGCACGGCCAAGCCCACGGCCCTCGAGCGCCGCGACGTCCCGCATCACCTGATCGACGTGGTCGATCCGCACGAGGAGTTTAGCCTGGCCCAATACGTGGCCGCCGCCCAGAAGTGCGTCGAGGATATTCGCCGGTGCGGGCGCGAGGCGCTCTTCGTCGGCGGAACACCGCTTTACCTGAAGGGGCTTTTGCGGGGAGTTTTTGATGGACCGGCCGCGGATCCGGCCCTCCGGGCGAAGCTCGCGGAGGAAGCCCGGCGCGAGGGCTCGGCCCTGCTGCACGCCCGGCTCGCCCGCGTCGACCCCGCCACCGCCGCGCGGCTGCACCCCAACGACACGCGGCGGATCATCCGGGCGATCGAAGTCTTCGAGAAAACCGGCGTGCCCATCAGCCAATGGCAGCGCCAGTTCGACCGCGCGATTTCCCCCGAGAATTGCCGGGCGTTCGTGCTCGATTGGCCGCGCCCAGCGCTGTACGGGCGGATCGACCGCCGCGTAGACGCGATGTTTGCCGCCGGGCTGGTCGAGGAGGTCGGCCGCCTGTTGACCCTGCAGCGCCCGCCCGGCAAGACGGCCCTGCAGGCGGTCGGCTACCGCGAGACCGTCGAACACCTCCGCGGCGAGCGGGACCTGGCCGCCACCGTCGAACTCGTGAAACGCAACACCCGCCGTTTCGCCAAGCGTCAACTCACCTGGTTTCGCAGCCTGCCAGAGTGCCGCCTCGTGCGCGTGGAAGAACCATTCGAGCCGGCCGAGGTTGCCCGACGAATCGCCGAGGCGCCCTCCGGTGGCACGGCATGACTGCCCCCGCGGGAAACACGTTGGAACGTGTTCGGGAATGCGTTACGGCGGAAATGGGGGTGCCACTACTGGCCGGTCCAGCAGTGGCGCCCCCGGAATCTGCTTTTTTCCCCGCGTTGCCCTAGGCCAACATAGGGTGCCCCCTCGGGGCAAAGACTTGGAGCAACACTGGCGGTCAGGTAGACTGTTTGACGCAGCCTGAGGGGGACCTGAAAAGACGTGCCCCGCTCGTCGCAGGCGCGCGAACCGGAGACAACAATATCACGTCTTCTTGGTAGAGCCATGCGCAGAGACAGTACACTCAGTTTCTTCGATCAACGTCGCCCCGACGCGACTGAAATTGTGATGCCGGTTGTTCCCGCAGCACCCAATCGGCTGATGATCGGTGCGCTCTGCTGGAACAGTCAAGAGGGCCCAACCTCGTGGAAGAAGTTCTCGACAGAGGTCGTTCAGTCCACCTCAGACAATGCCACCTTCTTCCTCGACGCGTCTTTTCTTCATCGTCACGAAATTCCATTGGAGGTGTTCGACTCGCTTCTGACAAGGACGATCGTCATCACTCCGCTCGTTTGGGGAGAACTTCGCGATTGGATTGCTGCTCCTTTTGCAAATGCGCATTTCCGAGATGTCCTCGTTACTGCAAAGGAACGTGGCAATTCGTCTATTGTGTTCCTCAATCAAGACAGCTGGCCGGATGACATCCACAGTGCGGTACGCTATTACGTTTCACTTCTGTCGGCCCGAAAGTGTGTTGGAATTCACCTCAAGGTCCGACGCACTGAGCAAGACAACCGCGAGTCGTCGGACAAGACGTTGACGTCCATTCTCCAGAGCCGTTTGGGCGATCGAGGGGCCGTGCTGGCCAAGAAGGGGCTCGCGGATCACATGAAGCCCAATTTCGCGGCCGATGAAGACTTGGTCGTGACGGCGGTGACTCATGCAGTTCTGACTGGCAGTGAAACCATAATCTTGACCCGTGACCGTGACCCTCTGGAACAATTCCGCAAGTTCATTTACCTTCTCGACACGCACTTCAGATGCCTGCTAATTGCTGAGGCTTATGCCGACACTCCGGAGAACCTAATTGAGTACACGTCGAATGTTGAAAAGGAGATCGCAAACGACTGCTTCGAAGGCAGCAGGAGGTCAGTTCTTAACTTGCCTCGACGATTTGCCGAATGGCTTCTTCGCGAACACTCCAGCCCAGTGACAATCGCCTGTCACCGACTTGCGGGTGATGACGCAAGAATGAAGTTCGCGCGTCTTGACTTCCGCGTGGCGCGAGAAATGCGACGACTTCTTGAGGTCAAAGGCAAAACTGGCGGCTGCAATTGCGATTTTCTCGACGGCCGGAACTGCCACTTGGCAATCTCTCCGCCTTTTGCTCACGAGATGTGCGGCCGCGCACTGGTGGGGTACGACCGGCACGTTGCGTTAGGGCCCTTTGCGGGCCCGTCCGTCGATCTAGAGTACGCCTTGCAGGAAGTCCAAAGGTTTCGGGCAGTAGGCATCGACGTATCGCTCTGCAAAGACGTTGCTGGAACGCCTGGAATGCAACTGGCCGATTTCTACCTCCCAATGCGACTCAGCTTTGCAGCCGAGCCGCAGTGGAAAAGCATCGACTGGACGGAGTTTGCGAGGGCAATTCGCTTCTTTGACAATGCTGCTCCGTTTGTTGTTGACGGAGGCGTAGTTCTTGGGCTTCCGGAGGGCGTCAGAAGGGAGCTGATTTCGAGACGGTTTATTTCGTCTACTTCAATTCGTGAGTCGACCCTCGACGCAGAGGTGTTACAGGGTCTGACGTGCGGCGAACGAACGGCATTGGAGAAGATGTTGGTCTTCGATTCCTGGGGTGATGTCCCGTATCAATACGGATTCGGATACTACCTCGCGCTTGTCGCCTTGAGAAGGCAATTCGGAAAGGTAATTCGAAACCGCGTGCGTGAAGATCACGGTCGCGAATGTGGCCCCGGAGAAATGGAGGTGATTGCCTGTCACTATGGAGGTATTCGTGCAAGACGTTTGGCGGAGCACGGTGAGGTGAATGAGCACGATCCATTGCTCTTTGCCGGCGATAAACTCTTGGTGAACGGAATGATCTACGCAATTATCGAGGGCACTGATGTTGTTTTCGTTACGCACGATCCCCTATTCCTCTACCAGTTTGCTGAATTGATGAGCCTATTGGCAAGTGACTATGTCGCGTCTCAGTATGGAAGACGATTCGCCAATGACCCGGCAGCGTTCCCGGAGACGGGAGTCCAAGCAAGTGACGAGAGTTCATTCATGACGACTTTTGGCAGGGCAGCCGCCGGCAACCTACCTCACGGCTGGGACAAGGAAATACTGCCGCGAAACCCCTACCTCATCAACTTTCATTGTTGGCTCCTTGGCCGAAACGATGATACATCGGTGAGACTCGCGACTATGACATTTTGTGGTGAGCGCGGGATGCACAATCTTCTCCGTGTCAAAGGCTCTACTGCAGGCCGAAACGTCGAACGGGCGGACGGAAGGAATGTTCGCGCTGCATTGCGCGGATCTTGTGGCGAGGAAGCTACCGTATCATACTGGGAGGATCGGATGATACGCGTGGGCTCTGAAGAGTGTCCGAGTGATAGTCGTCTCGACTTGCGCATCTCCGCGATTGCCGCAGCAGATATCTCACGGATACATTCGGAGTTGTGGCAAATGGACCTTCCTTGGTACGAGAAAGAGTCTTGTGTCGGTTAGACCACGGAACGCCGCTCCACGGTCTCGACCCGGGCATGTTGAACGCCCCCGCCGCCTTCTGCTACCATGGAGGCGTAGTGTGCCCTCACGCTAGTCCTCTCCCGAGGGGAGAGGGGATGATCTTCGGCCCTCGCCCAGGCGAATCGGGACGCGGCCGGCACGTCTTCCCTCTTGTTTTGCACTGACATCGCGGAGTGGAGAATGCCCGTGCGACATGCGATCGGTTGGGGCGTGCTGGTTGCGCTGGGCCTCGTCGCGGGCGCGCGGGGCGAGACGACGAGCCACGATCCGGAACACGGACCGGTCGAAGCAGCGGTCGCCGACCTGCCCGGCGAAGTCCTGGCCGATTGGCGGGCGCAGGACGGCGTCGAGCGGGGAACGTCCTATCGGGAAGCGATCGGGGCGATTGTCGAGGAACTGGCCACCGGCGGGGACGACCTGCGGGCGAGGCTCGTCGAACTGGACAACGTCGGCCCGGACGACCCGCGATGGGAGCGGCTCTATCGCGACGCCTGTATCAAGCGCCGCGCGGCCCGGCTGCGTACGGTCCAGGAAAAGACGCCGCGGATCGTCTTCACCAAGCATTACGACCTGGGCGGGTCGCACTACGCCTATACCGAGGGCCAGTCCGACGCGCAACACGAGCGGACATTCGTGCCCGGCGGGAGTCTGTGCCTGTTGACGATGAACGGCCTCTTCGCCGAGGTCCGCGCGCTTCTGGACGATCCCGGCGGCGTGCTGCGCGATCCGGACGTGTCGTACGACGGCGGCCGCATCCTCTTTGCCTGGAAGAAATCGCTCGACGAGGACGATTTTCATCTTTACGACTACGACGTGGCGACCGGCCGCGTGCGGCAGTTGACCTCGGGCCTGGGCTTTGCCGACTACGAAGGCGCGTACGCCCCCGGCGGGCAGATCATCTTCAGCTCGACCCGGTGCGTGCAGACGGTCGATTGCTGGTGGACCGAGGTGAGCAATCTGTACACCTGCGACGCGGACGGCCGCTACCTCCGCCGGCTCGGGTTCGACCAGGTGCACACGAACTATCCCACGGTGACACCCGACGGACGCGTCCTTTACACCCGCTGGGAATACAGCGACCGCGGCCAGATGTACGTGCAGGGCCTGTTCGAGATGAACCCCGACGGCACGCGGCAGACGGAGCTTTACGGCAACAACTCGTGGTTTCCCACGTCGCTCGTGCACGCGCGGGCGATCCCCGGCACGGGCAAGGTCGTCGCGATCTTGACGGGCCACCACACACTGCAAAAGGGCTGGCTGGGCCTCGTCGATCCCTCGCGCGGCCGGCAGGAGAACGAAGGCGTCCAGTTGATCGCCCCGCCGCGCCAGCCCGAGGCCGTGCGCGTGGACTTCTACGCCCAATCGGGCGACCAGTTCCAGTATCCGTATCCGCTGAGCGAGACGGAGTTCCTCGTGGCCTTCAAGCCGGACGGGGCCACCGGGCCGTTTGCCATCTATTGGATGGACCGGGACGGCCGGCGGGAACTCTTGGCCAGCGACGAGCGGATCTCGTGCAACCAGCCCGTCCCGCTCGCGCCCCGGTCGGAACCGCCCGTGCGAGCCAGCGTCGTCGATTATCGCCAGACGCAAGGCCTCTGCTACGTGCAGGACGTGTACGAAGGTCCGGGGCTGGCCGGCGTGCCGCGCGGGACGGCCAGGCAGCTTCGCGTCGTGGCGATCGAGTATCGCCCGGCGGGCGTCGGCAGCAACGAGAATCGCGGTCCCGGCGGCGAGGCGATGATCTCGACGCCCATCGCCATCGGCAACGGCGCATGGGACCCGAAGACCGTGCTGGGCGAGGCGACGATCCGCGACGACGGGTCCGTGTATTTCGCCGTCCCGGCCCGCACGCCCGTTTATTTCCAGGTGATCGACGAGCGGGGCTACGCCATCCAGACGATGCGGAGCTGGACGACGCTTCAGCCGGGCGAAACGGCCTCGTGCGTGGGCTGTCACGAAGACAAGAACGCGGCCCCGCCGGCGATGGTTTCATCTTCATTGGCGCTCGCGGCGGGCGCGGAACAACTTGCCGGTTTCTATGGGCCGGCCCGCGGTTTCAGCTTCCGCCGCGAGATCCAGCCGATCCTGGACCGCCATTGCACGCGTTGCCACAACGTCGAGCCCTCGGCGGCGTCGGCGCTTCCACTGCTTTCTGATACAGAGGCTTTGTCCGACAAGCCGGGCGACGCTGCCTTCAGCCTGCTGGGCGCCGAGGTGCTCGATCGGGCGGCGAAGCGCCGGTGGAACCGGGCGTATCTTGTCCTGACGGCCAGCCGGACGACGACCGGCATGGACCAGCCGATTCCTTATTACCAAGGCGACCCGGACGGCCCGATCGTCAACTGGATCAGTGCCCAATCGGCCCCGCCCATGCTGCCGCCCTACGCGGCCGGCGCGGCGAGGAGCCGCCTGATGACCCTCGTGAACGAAGGCCACGGCGACGCGCGGCTCTCGCGCGAGGAGACGGACAAGCTGGCCTGCTGGATCGACCTTCTGGTTCCCTTCTGCGGCGACTACGTCGAGGCCAATGCCTGGTCGGACGAAGATCGCAAGAAGTACGAGCACTTCCTGGCCAAGCGGAAGGGGATGGAGGAGGTGGAGAGGCGGAATATCGAGGAGTGGAGGCGATTGCCGGTGGAATGACCGCCGCGAGGCACGGCACACCGAGCCACGACGGTTGACGTTTACCATCCCCGTCGGAGCGGCGAAGCACGCGCAGCTCTTCGGGAAACCGCGCCCGGTCGGCGTCATGCGGCCGGATTTTCTTTTCTTGCGAGCGTAGCACCACGACCACCACCCGCCCAAGTGGTAGAAAAAACCCCGACGTAACTCGTTGTCACGTCGGGGCTTAGGAGTGGAGGATAACGGACTTGAACCGATGACCTTCTGGCTGCCAGCCAGACGCTCTCCCAACTGAGCTAATCCCCCAAGAGTGTGGAACGCAGTGCGTCCAGTGAAGACCATTCACCCTAGCAATCGCCCGGCAGGGCGTCAAGCGGGATCGCGGAACTCGGAACTCGGGGTTCGGGATTGGGGATTGGGGGGCGGGAGTGGGAACCAGGGTTGTTGTGGGAGAGCGCCGGCGACGCCCGCGTTGACAGGAGCACGTAACCCGTTTAGAGTGAATGGCTTGGAACTCTTTTCCAACCGGGAACCGTTTTGGAGTGGGCCGACTGTGACGGGCAAGGCTTGGGGCGGGGCGTTTGACGAGGCCACGGACCGACGCGTCGAGCGGTTCACCGAAAGCGTGAGCTTCGACCGCCGACTCTACGCGCACGATATCGCCGCGTCGATCGCCCATGCCCAAATGCTGGCCAAGGTGGGCCTCATCACCGCGGCGGAATGCCAACAAATTGAGCAGGCCCTGGCCCAGATCCGCCAAGAGATCGAGCAGGATCGCTTCCCCTTTTCCATCGAACGGGAAGACATCCACATGCATATCGAGGCGGTTCTGGTCGAGCGGCTGGGCGACGTCGGCCGCAAGCTGCACACCGGCCGCAGCCGAAACGACCAGGTCGCGACCGATATGCGGCTCTGGGTCCGCGACGCGATTGACCGGATCGACGACCGGCTGGCCACGCTCCAACAAGCCTGGGTCGGTCGCTGCGCGGCGGACGCCGGCGTGATTCTGCCCGGCTACACCCACCTGCAAGGGGCCCAACCCGTCCTGGCGCCGCACTATTGGCTGGCCTACTGCGATAAGTTCCAGCGCGACCGCGATCGACTGGCCGACGCGCGGCGGCGCGTGAATGTGTTGAGCCTGGGCACGGCCGCGCTGGCCGGCACGAGCCTGCCAATCGACCGCGCGGACGTCGCCCGGCGGCTCGGGTTCGACGGCGTCACGGCCAACAGCCTCGATAGCGCCAGCGACCGCGACTTCCTGCTCGAGTTCGTCTTCGCGTTGGCCGTGGTGGCCGAACATCTGAGCACCTGGGCCGAGGAGTGGATCCTCTGGTCCACGGCGGAGTTCGGCTTTCTGCGCCTCCCGCAGGCGTTTTGCACCGGCTCGTCCATCATGCCGCAGAAGATCAACCCGGATTGCCTGGAGTTGATCCGCGGCAAGACCGCCCGGGTGATCGGCGCCTTGCAGACGCTTCTGGTGCTGGTGAAGGGCCTGCCGCTGGCGTACAACCGCGATCTTCAGGAAGACAAGCCGCCGGTGTTCGACGCGGCGGACACGGTCGAGGCGTGCCTAGGCATCGCCGCGCCGCTCGTGTCGCGCGCGGAACTAGATCGCGAGGCGATTGCCGCCAGGCTGGAGCAGGGCTACCTCGACGCCACGACGCTGATGGAGCATCTCATCCGGCGCGGCGTCCCGCAGCGAACCGCCCATGGGCTGGTTGGCCAGTTGGTGCGTTTGGCGCGGAAGAAGGGCGTGCCCTTGAGCGGGCTGTCGCCGGCCGAATTCCAGGCGGCGCATGCCGAGTTGGATCAAAGCGCGTTCGACGCGCTGGGCGCCGAGCGGGCCGTGCGGGCGATGACGAGCTACGGCTCGACCGGACCCGAGCAGGTCGCCGCCCAGGTGGCGACGTGGAAAAAGCGGCTGGGTATGAACGCGGGAAGTGGATGAATCGGGGACTGACCCGATTTTCGTGTCAACGAAAAGGGGACTGTCTCTTTCGGCGCACGACATTGAGATCGACCATGATTCGTTTGCGTTTCGGCATCGTGTTTTTTGCCGCGCTGGCGTGGCTGATCGCGACGGGACCGATCGTCGTCGCGCAGCAGCCGGCGGAACAACCGGCGCCGCCTGCCGAGCGGCCGGCCCCGTCGCCCGCCGCGGATCGATTCGCCCCGAAGGACCCGGCGGTCGAGGCGATTCTGGCCACGCGGCCCGAGGAGCCGGCCGAGTGCGCCCGCGCGGCGAAGATCCTCGCCGATCTGGGCCGGCCCGATCTGGCCAAGGAGCAGCTCAAGAAGGTGCTCGACGCGAATCTCGACGCCGAGCAACTGGCCGGCCTGGCCGACCGATTGGGTCCGGCCCTGTTCGCCGAGCTGGCCACGCGGTCGGAGCTTGCGCCCGAGGCCAAGACGCTGGGCGAGGCCGTGCTCGCCGCCGCGCGTGCCAAACATGAAGCCCCCGAGCGGATCACGCAGTTCATCGACGACTTGAAAAACCCGGCCGCCGATGTCCGTGCCCGCGCGGTGGCGGGCCTTCGTCAGGCGGGGGCGGCCGCCGTCGCGCCGCTGGTCGCCGTGCTGGCCGATCCCGCTCGCAAGGCCGAGCACGCGGCCGTCCGCGGGGCGCTGGGCTCGTTGGGCGAGGACGCCGCGCTGCCGCTGGCCGGATACCTCGCCGCGCCGGACAGCGATCTGGTGGTGCAGGTGATCCGCGTGTTGGCCGACGCGGGATCGAGCGAAGTGAGCATCCACCTGTTGGCCCCATTCGCGTCGCCCGAGAGCGACGAAGAGGTCCGCGCGGCGGCCGCGGGGGCGCTGTTGCGGCTGGTGGGGCCCTTGCCCACGCCGGCCGAAGCCGCGGCGATTCTGGCCGAGCGCGCCCGCGACTACTACGACCGGCGGCGAAAGGTCCGCGCCGACGGCGACGGCTTGGCCACGCTCTGGCAGTGGGACGCGGCCGCGGGCCGCGGCGTCGCGCGGCGGTTGCCGCCCGCCGTGGCCGGCGCCGTGCTCGCCGCCCAGTTGGCCGGCGACGCGTTGGCCATCGAGCCGGGCAACGCGGACGTCCGACAGCTTTATTTGCTGACAAATCTGGAGAAGCTGGCCTACACCACGGGTTTGGACTCTCCGCTGCCGTTGGGTCCCGGCACGGCGTCGGCGCCGCTGGCCGAATTCGGCCCCGAGGCGATCGAAACGGCGCTGGCCAGCGCGCTTGCGGACCATCACGCTCCCGCGGCCGCCGCCGCGGCGCGGATTTTAGGTCGCGTGGGCACGGCCGAAATGGCCCTCGGCGGCGGTCCGCGGCCCGGCCCCTTGGCCCGCGCGCTGCGGTCGCCCGACCGGCGCGTGCGGCTGGCCGCCGCGCGAGCGATCATGAACCTCCAGCCGGTCCGCTCCTTCGCCGGATCGAGCTACCTGCCCGAGGCACTGGCCTTTCTGGCCACCTCGACCGGCGCGCGGCGGGCGATGGTCGCCGGCCCCAGCACCGAGGACTCCCGCGCGATTGGCGGGTTTCTCGTGGAACAAGGCTTTGAGGTGGACACCGCCGTGACCGGGCGGGAGATGCTCGAAAAGCTGCTCGCCTCGGCCGACTACGAACTCGTGCTGGTCGACGCGCGGATCGACCAGCCGCCGATCCACCTCCTGGTGCAACAGCTTCGACACGATTGCCGCACGGCTTGCCTGCCGGTGGGCATCCTTGCTACCGAAGATCGGCGGAATCGCGCCCGCCGGGCCGCGCAGGGCGACCCCTTGGCCGAGGTTTTCCCCCGGCCGCACGACGGCGAGGCCGCGCGGTGGCAAGTGGACCGATTGCAGACCCTTGCGCGCGACGCGGCCGTCGCGCCGGATGTCCGTCTTGCCCAGGCGGCCGAAGCGCTCGGTTGGCTGGCCGAGTTGGGCGGCGAAGCCGGTCCGGTCTACGACGTCCGCCGCGCGGAGGCGTCGGTCTTATCCGCGCTCCATGCGCCGCAGTTAGGCGAGAAAGCGGTCGCGGCCCTTGCCCAGATGGGCACGCCCCGCGGCCAAAAGGCCCTGGTTGATCTGGCCAGCCGGCGGACGCAGCCCTTGGCCCTGCGCCAAGCCGCTCTGGCTGCCTTCCTGGCCAGCACCGACAAGCACGGTATCCTCCTTACCACCGACGAGATCCTGCTGCAATACGCCCGCTACAACCAAAGCGCCCAGGCCGACGCGGACACCCAGGCCGTGCTCGGCGGCATCCTCGACGCGATCGAGGCGCCCAGCAGGGCGAAGAGCGAGAATGACCAATGACCAAATCACAATGACCAAGAGAAGATCAATGGCCGAAGAATCCCTGGAGACCAACGCAGCATCTCATCCTTGAGGTTTCGGACTTGGTGCTTCTTTGGTCATTGACGCTTGGTCATTGTGACTTGCGCATTCTGCCGTCGCTCGTTTCTCCCAGATCGATCGAAGCATCGCCATGCCCTCCGCCCCGCGATACGCCGAATCGACGGCCACGCCGCCCACGCCGGAGCTGATCGGCGCGAGCCCGGCCATGCGGGAGGTCTACCGCCTCACGCGCCAGGTCGCCGCGTCCAACGCGTCGGTGCTCCTGTTGGGCGAAACCGGCACGGGCAAGGAGCTGATTGCCAACGCCCTGCACCGCCTGAGCCCGCGCGGAAGCGGCCCGTTCGTCCGCGTCAACTGCGGCGCCCTGGCCGAAAACCTGCTCGAAAGCGAGCTTTTTGGCCACGTCCGCGGCGCGTTCACCGGCGCGATCGACAACCGCATCGGGCGCTTCGAGGCCGCGCACACCGGCACCATCTTCCTCGACGAGGTGAACTCCACCACCGCCAAGCTCCAGGTGAAGCTGCTGCGCGTGCTCCAAGAGCACGAGTTCGAGCGGGTGGGCGACACGCAGACGATCCGCGTGGACACCCGGGTAATCGCCGCGAGCAACCGCGATCTGCACGAGGAGGTCGAGGCCGGGCGGTTCCGCGAGGACCTGTACTATCGGCTCAACGTCGTGCTCATCGTCGTGCCGCCCCTGCGCGAGCGCCGCGAGGACGTCCCGGCGCTGGTGAGCCACTTCATGCGGCTATACAACGACGCGAACGACCGTCACGTACCCCATATCGCCCCGGACGCGATGAAGGCCCTGCAGGACTACGACTGGCCCGGCAACGTCCGCGAGCTGCAAAACTACATCGAGCGGGCGATCGTTCTGGCCCCCGGCGACGAGCTCTCGCGCGATCTTCTGCCCGAGACGGTCCTCGGCCGTCGCCGCCAGCGGATCGGCCGCGCCGTGGACATGGACACCCTCACCGCCGCCCTGGTGGAGCAAGGCATCGCCGCGGCCGGCCCCGAGCCGGACAACCTGCACGCGCGGATCGTCAACCGCGTGGAGCGCGAGTTGATCGCCCAAGTGATGGCCCAATGCTCCGCCGTCCAAGTCAAAGCCGCCGCCCGCCTGGGCATCAACCGCAACACGCTCCATAAGAAGCTCGACCAATACGAGCTGCCGGACGCGGAAAAAGGGGATAAGTCCAATTATTGACGGCCAAGCGAGTGAGGACGCGTGAGGCAATTCCCGGGTTGCATCGATTGATGGGCAATCGGTGGTACTCGCCTTGTTTCGAGGCCGCCGTTCCCCCACGGATTGTCCGCGCACCAAGTGTTTACCGAGATGAGAGACCGAAATGACTCTTGTTCCGTTGATCGTATTCCTGTTTTCCCTCTATTCTCTTCCAGTCGCCGTTGTCTGCGCCATCGTTGCGTTGTGCAGTCGTCAAATTGCATGGAGATGGTGGGAGTTCGTTCTCCTCGTTGTGCCGTTCTTTCTTTGGACTGGCCTTGTCATCGTCCACAACACGGGGAAGAGTCTGGGCAATGCCGTGTATGAGCCATTCTTGTGTGGTTGCATCGCATGCATGCCGATTCTGGCAAAAACAACGGCAGCTCGCCTTGGTTGGCAAATGGAAGTCAGCTATTTGACGGCTTTCATTGTCGCATGCATTATGATCCTGGCCGTGTATGTTTTCATGCCCGCGCTTCCCGAATAGGGAAATAAGGCGATAAAGGGGTCGCGGGTGGCCCCGATTGTTTTGCTATTGGGGGGGCCCTGGGCCCAGGAGGAGCTTGTTGAGAGAAAAAGGGGATAAGTCCAATTATCGACATCCGATGCGCGGGTGGCCGCGATGGTTTTGCTATCGGGGGCCGTAAGCCCAGGAAGAGTTTGCTTCTGCCACGGCCCCTCTTGCCGCTCGTGCTGCGCCGATTGACAGGCAATCGGCGTACCCGCGCAGCGGTCTCCTTGAACCCGCGTGTTGAAAATCTTCCCTTTCCCTGTTCCCGCTCATCGCCGTTGTTCGCGGAGCTTCGTCCTCAAGGAATCATCGCCAGCAATGACCCGCGCACGACCGAGATTCCAGTTTCGCCTTCGCACACTCTTCGTTGTCACCGCGGTCGCGGCCGTTCTTCTGGCGGGATACGTCGTATACGATCGTGCCATGACGAGCTTCTTTCGCGCCATGCTCGTGGGCAACACGGGTCCCGTGCCGTCACGTGACGATTGGCCAGACCCACTGAAGTCGCTGGTTGATGAACCCAATGGAGTCACGATAGCCCCGTCCACAATCCAGGTCCACTGTCTGTGCCAAGGGTGGGACCCCGAGTTCGTGTGGCGGATGGACGCGACGCCAGGCTTGTTCGAGCACCTCAAGGACCGATGGAAGCTCACGCGGATAAGCAACCCCAATTGGCCGGTGCTGAAAGGACGTAGTCGCCTTTCGGGCGTGGAGACTCCTCCGTGGTGGTCGCCCAGAGACGATGACGATACTACTTTCTTCGCCTGTCCCCAAACGCTCGCTGGAGAGAAAGATAATCGTTTTCAAGTGGCCTTGGACAAGAAACAAAACACCATCTTCGTTCACTATTGGTTCAACTTCTAGCAACCTCCATGATCCGGGCGGCACGAACTACTTGTCAATCGGCGCCGCGCATGCGACAATGGGAGAGAGTGCCGCCGCAGTCCGGCTCCCTCCCTCGCCAGGTATCCTTCAATCCTGGGCCGCCGCAGGCGGCAATCCACCTTCCACTTAATAATGGGACTTATCCCCTTTTTTTAATGGAGACGCCGATGCACGACACGATCGAGAGGCTGCTCGCCGAGGGAACGGTGGTCACGGATGGGGCGTGGGGGACGCAATTGCAGGCGCGGGGGCTGCCGGTCGGCGCGTGTCCGGACGCGTGGAACCTCGAAGAGCCGGCCAAGGTCCGCGAGGTCGCCGCGGCGTACGTCGAGGCGGGAAGCCGGGTGATCCTGACCAACACCTTCGGCGCGAACCGCTTCATCCTCGACCGGCACGGACTGGCCGACAAAACCGCCGAGATCAACGCCGCCGGCGTGGCCGTCTCGCGCGAGGCCGCCGACGGCCGCGCCCTCGTGTTCGCCTCGATGGGGCCCACCGGCGTCATGCTCATGATGGGCGACGTCCCGCCGGAACAGGTCGAGGCGGCCTTCGACGAGCAGGCCCAGACGCTCGCCCGCGCCGGGGCCGACGCCCTGGTGATCGAGACCATGTCCGATCCGGCCGAGGCCCGTCTGGCCGTGGCCGCCGCCAAGCGGACGGGTCTGCCCGTGGTCGGCTGCATGATCTTCGACTCCGGCGCCCAGCGCGACCGGACAATGATGGGCACAACCCCCGAGGACGCCGCCCGCGCGCTGGAGAGCGCCGGGGCCGACGTCATCGGGTCGAATTGCGGACAGGGTATCGAGGGATTCGTCAAAATCTGCGCGCGATTGCGCGCCGCCACCAGCCGGCCCATCTGGATCAAGGCCAACGCCGGGCTGCCCGAGATGGTCGACGGCAAGGCCACCTACCGCCAAACGCCCGAGCAGTTCGCCGCGTTCGTGCCCGAGCTGGTCGGCGCCGGCGCGGCCTTCGTCGGCGGCTGCTGCGGCACCACGCCCGAGTTCCTTCGTGCCGTCGCGCAGCGCATCGCCCGATGAACTCCCGAGAACGTCTGCTTGCCGCCCTGGCTCATCAAGAGCCGGACCGCGTGCCCTTGGACCTGGGCGGGTCGCACGTCACGTCCATCCACGTCGTGGCCTACCGCAATCTCTGCCGGCGGCTTGCGATCGACCCCGAACCGGTCGAATTGGCCGACGTTGTGCAACAAGTCGTTCTCCCCGGCGAAGCGCTGCTTGAGCGACTCGACGTGGACACCCGCGGGCTGTTCCCCCTCACGAGCCACAACGAGGGCTTCGAACGCGTCGAGGATCGCGGCGATCGGCTGGTCCACGTCGACGAGTGGGGCTTCACGCAGGAGAAGATCAAGGAGGGCGGATTCTGGTGGTCGCAGGTCGGTTTTCCGCTGGATGGGGCGCTGGCCGATCCCGCGGCGCTGGCCGATTACCGCTGGCCCGCGGCCGACGACCCGCGGCGGATCGAGGGCCTTCGCGCCCGCGCCGAAGGCTACCGCCGGCAAAACAAGGTGGTTTTGTGCAAGAGCCTTTGCGCCGGCATGTTCGAGATGGGCCAGCGGATCCGCGGCATGGCCAATTTCCTCTGCGATTTGTTGGCCGACACGCCCGCCGCCGAGGCGATTCTCGACGCCATTCTGGAACTCAAAAAGCGATATTGGACGCTCGTCTTGGACGCCGTGGGCGACCTTGTTGACGTTGTGGTGGAGACCGACGACTACGGCACGCAGCAGAGCCAGTTGATCTCGCTGGAAACGTACCGCACGCTCCTCGAGCCGCGGCTGCGCGAGCTGGTCGGCTTCGTCAAGCGGAAACACGCCGCGCGCCGCGGGCCCGGCGAGCCGGGCTACTTCTTCTTCCATTCCTGCGGCAACGTCCGGCCGTATCTACCCAGCTTTATCGACATGGGCATCGACGTCCTCAACCCCGTCCACACGCGCGCGTCGGGCATGGATCCGGGGGCGCTCAAGCGCGATTTCGGACGGCACATCGTCTTCTGGGGCGGCGGCGTGGACACGCAGACCGTCCTGCCCCAGGGCACGCCCGAGGACGTCCGCGCCGACGTCCGCCGCAACGTCGAGGCCCTCATGCCCGGCGGAGGGTTCGTCTTCAACACCGTCCACAACGTCCAGGCCGAAGTGCCCGCCGAAAACGTCCTGGCCATGTACGACGCGCTGGCCGAGGTGGCCGCCTACGCCGGCTAAGAACGTGTTTGGAAATGCGTTTCGGCCACCCGCCGGCGCGCCACCGGCTCCGCCAGTGCCCATTGTTGACTACCCGAGGACGGCACGGGCAAAGCCCGTGGCACTCGGGCCGCTACGACGGCTAATGCGCCAGCCAAGGACGCCAATCGTGGATGTTCGGCTCGAACTCGTACGTCGGAAGCAACGGAACCGTGCGGTCGAACTGACGCAGACCGAAGGGGTCGCGATGGTACGGGTAGCAGCGCTCCTCCCACGCGGACCAGTCACAATAGCAACACCTCTCGCACCGCGCCGCCGGGCGGGACCATCCCACGGCGCGCGCCTGACCGGCCACGGCCGGTTCACACGCGACCAGCACCGTCAACACAACAACCAGGGCAATGACGTACAACACCGCTTTCATGGTTCCACTCTCCTTTCGTTGCGAGCAAACATCGGGAATCGACACAAGGAAAAGCGATAACCGTTGACCACCCCGGCCGACGGGCGACCGCCAGGGCACACACCATGCTATCCGTCCAGCGGCCGCGAAACAAGCCAATAGTCCCAGGTAACAGGTGCCGCCGCCGGGGACGAGGAGGCGGCAAAACCAAGTGGTTTCCCGACTTCCGTCCTTTCCAGCCGCTTGCGGGGGAAGGGTCGGAAAACGGAAGACGGAAAGCGGAGGAACCGTTCGATTCCCCAGTCCCCAGTCCCGAATCCCGAGCCCCGCAAGCGGGCGAGGGGAGGAGCGTTGCATTTCCCTCGCCCGCGGGGTCTATCCCGGCGGCGCCTTCGCCTGCCGGATGCACTACACTTGTACTGACGTACCTCCGCGCAAACCCTATCCCCGCCGCGGCGTCCCTTCGCCGATCAATGCCATGCCCCCGACAGCGGAATCCTTCGGCCAGTTGGGCATATCCCTACTATTGGGGCTCCTGGTTGGCCTTCAGCGGGAACACGCGGCGGCGGCCGTGGGGCTGCGGACGTTTCCGCTCATCACGGTGCTGGGGACGGTCTCGGCCATGCTGGGCGGGGCCTTCGGGGGCTGGGTCGTCGCGGCGGGGATGCTTGGGATTGGGGTCGTTCTGGTGGCGGCCAGGTCCACCCGGCTCCGACGCGACGACGAGCTGCCCGGCACGACAACCGATGCGGCCGTGCTCTTGATGTACGCCGTGGGCGCGCTGTTGGTCGTTGCGCCCTTGTCGGTGGGCATTGCGGTCGGGGGCGGCGTGGCCGTGCTGCTCCAGTTCAAGCCCGAGCTGCATCGCGCGGCGCGAACGCTTGGCGATCGGGATCTCAAGGCGATCATGCAGTTTGTCTTGATCACGTGCATCATCCTGCCGGTATTGCCCCACCGGACGTTCGGTCCACTGGACGTCTTCAACCCCTTCCAGACGTGGCTCATGGTCGTCTTGATCGTGGGCATGAGTCTCGGAGGGTACATTGTCTACAAGTTTTTCGGTCACAACGCGGGCATCCTGTTGGGCGGTCTGCTCGGCGGGGCAATCTCCAGCACGGCGACAACCGTGAGCTATTCCCGTCAGGCCAGGGCCGGGCAGATCACCTCCGCCGGCGCGGCCATCGTCATTCTCATCGCCTCGACCGTGGTTTTTGGCCGGGTGCTCGTCGAAATCGCCGTGGTTTCGCCGCCGTTTCTCGCGGCGGCGGCGGGGCCCGTGCTCATCATGCTCGCGTTGACCGCCCTGCCCTCCTTGGTCGTGTGGTATCACGTCCGGAGAGAACCCGCCCCGGTCATGCCCGAGCAGGACAACCCCACCCAACTCAAGTCGGCCGTCTTTTTCGCCGCCATGTACGCCTTGGTTCTGTTCGCCTTGGCCGCCGCGGAGCGATTCGTGGGCCAACAGGGGCTCTACGCCGTGGCGGCGTTGTCGGGCCTGACCGACATGGACGCGATCACGTTATCCGCGGCCAGAATGGTCGGCGCGGGAGACGTCCATGCCGCCGACGGATGGCGGCTGATCGTCATTGCGGGCATGGCCAATCTGACGTTCAAGGCCGCCGTCGTGGGGGTGGCGGCGCACCGCCGTCTCCTTGGCCGAATCCTCCTGCTCTTCTCCCTCCCGATGCTTGGCGGCGCGCTGCTGCTGGCCTTCTGGCCGGGTTAGCCCGCCCGCCTCGCCATGGCCTAGATTGGCATTGCCCACGGGCGGCGGTGACCGGTATGATGTACCCCCCCTGGGGTCAACGGGGAGGATGTTGTTTGGGCAGGGTCCCGAGTCGCGTCGAGACGCCCCACCACGTGGCCGCTTTCGCAAGGATGGGAAGACACGGATGCCGAGTTCCGCCACGGTGGCATGTCGAGCCGTTGTGATGCTCTCGTGCCTTATCGTTATTCCTCTGGTTGCGGTGTTTGGAACCTCGTTTCCGACGATGGTGACCTCGCTCGTCGACCGATGGCAGGGGGCTTCGCCGGCGGCCAACGAGTCGTTTGGCGATGCGCCGCTCTTCCAAGCGGGCGGGACCTCGTTGGCCGGGGAGTTTGACCCTCCGCGGATCGACATGCCCAACCCCGCAGCCGCGCCAAGCGGTCTAATGCCAGCGACGGGCGGCGTCCATCCCGCCGCGGTCATCCGCGATCCCGTGGTCGCGGCCGGTGGCGGCATGCTGCACCCGACGGAGGCAGCCGGCGCATTGCCGCCGGGCCCGATGACCGCTGGCTACGACGCCCCCGTCCCCTCGAATCCACCCTACCGGAACGCCCCCGTTACCCCTCCGGCCGCCGCGCCCGCCTCATCGCTGGCGGAGCCCTATCGTCCACTGGCCAGCGGGATCGGTCACGACTCGACGGGCAACGGGCGCGACCTCGTGCCGATTGCCCCGCCGGAGCAAGGGCCTGCCGGTTTGGGGCCGATCGGCGCCGCGGCCGACGCGTCGGGCAATCCGGCGCAGCCATGGGGTTCAACCCAACAGGTGGACCGCTTCACGCAGATCCACGCGCGTCTGCGACAATTGGGGGCCGACTACCACCGTCTGGAATCGTGGGGAACAGAACAGGCCCTGTTCCGGTTTCATTGCCGCGTCTCGCTTGGGGCCGGTCCCAACCTGTCGCGGCAGTTCGAGGCCACCGACCGCGATCCGATCGGGGCCATGACCCGGGTGCTGCTCGACGTGGAGGCCTGGCGAACCGGCAGCGCACCAGTCATTCGAGGGGGTGGGTGATTGGGTGCGGTTCGAACGCCATCGTCGGGCTGCGTGGCGGCAACGTTGGGAAGCACTGCCGACCGTTATCGGCACCCCCTGGCGTGCGGCTCTGGCGGCCGCCGTCCGCCTCGCTATACTTGGCTGATTGGGCCCCGCCGCCGGGAAGAGAGTCTTGCCGGCGTGGGGGCTCGCTCCGCGGCGTTGGCCAGGCTCGAGGCGGTCCTTTTTTTGGCCCGGGAGCCGCTGGGTAGTCGGAAGCTGGCCCAACTGGCCGACTTGGCGGACGGCACCGAAGCGCGTACACTGGTTCGTGCGCTGAACCGATTTTATGATGAGGAGGGAAGTGCCCTGCGTGCGGCCGAAGTGGCCGGCGGTTTCCAGTTGCTGACGCGTCCCCGACTGGCGCCCTGGCTAAGACGCTTGCACTCCGCGTCGGTCGAGGTACGATTGTCGGGACCGGCCATGGAGACGCTGGCCGTGGTGGCCTATCGGCAGCCCGTGCTCCGTGTGACAATAGAAGCGATCCGCGGCGTCCAATGCGGCGAGATCCTCCGCCAACTCATGGAACGCGACCTAGTGCGGATCGTCGGTCGCTCCGAGGAATTGGGACGGCCGTTCCTTTATGGAACGACAAGATACTTTCTTCAAGTCTTCGGACTTCGCAATCTCGACGAGCTACCAAAAAGGAACTGGTTCGCCGCCGCCCGCGGCAGCGCGTGGAACAATGGCTTAGGCGCCGACGCCGCGTCCGATCCCGAAACAACACCACGCGATCCACCTTCGAACGGTTCTAACGATCCGACCACTGAGCCCCCTAAAGGTTTTTATCAAACGGACGAGGACTAGTAATGAAGCGATCAGCCTGTCACCGTTTCTTCTCGAAGAATCCCCCCGTCGGCGTCTCGGCCACCGCGGTCGTCGTGCCCCACGCCGACCTTTGGCCGGACAACGAAAAGGACGATTCGCTCGAGTTTGAAGACGAGGTGGAAGAAGGACTCGTCGACGACGATGAGGAATACGAGGACGAGGAAGAGGAGGAGTACGAAGACGACGACGAATACGAAGACGAAGAGGAATACGAGGACGAAGACGAGGACGAAGACGAGGAAGAGGATGAAGATGATGAGGAAGAAGAGGAAGAAGAGGAAGAAGGTGACGACGACGGCTTTGAAGAGGATGAGTGGGAAGAAGTAGACGACGAAGAGGAGGAAGAGGAGGAGGAAGAAGAGGAGGAGGAAGGCGACGAAGAGGATGAAGAGTGGGGAGACGATGACGAAGAGTGGGAGGAGGAGGAAGAAGAAGAAGAAGAAGAAGAAGATTGGGAAGACGACGATGAGGACTGGGAGGAGGACGAGGAGGAGGATGGCGACAAGGAGTGAGCCGCGAACCGCGTCCTTCGCGGCGTCCCGCCCAACGCGCAGCGCAGCCGCCGTCGATTGTGCGGCCTAGGTCGGGACGGCCAAGGGCGGCTGTTTCGCGTGCGGATAATACGGTGGATTTCAGGGCGGCCGCTCAATCCTTCAACTGAAACAGCTTGGCCAGGGCTTCCAGCAGGGCCGAGGACGTGCCGCGGCGCGACTCGTTGCGAAGCGACTCCAACGGCGGGTGCAAGAGTTTGTTGATCAGGCGGTCGAACGATCGGCGGATCTCCGCCCGAGCCGGCTCGGGCAAATCCGCGAGCTTTCGGAAGAGCCGCTCGAGCTCTTCTTCCTTGGGCTGCTGCCACACCTCGCGGAGCCGGCGGATGATCGGCCCGCCCGTCTGGTGGCGCGACTCTTCCAGATAGCGATCCACCTCCGCGTCGACGATGCGGTCCGCCTTGGGCAGCTCCTTGTCGCGATGACGGCGGTTGGTTTGGCAGGTGGACTGGAGGTCGTCGATCGAGTACAGATACACGTCGGGCCGCTGGGCGATGGTCGGCTCGAAATCGCGCGGCACGGCCAGATCGAGAATGAACAGCGGCCGGCCCGCCCGCGCCGCCTCGACGGCCGAAAACTCCGCCGCGCTGACGATCGGCCTGCCGGCGCCGGTGGCGCTGACGACCAGATCGGCCTCGGCAAGCGCGCGGGCCAGTTCATTCCAGGGCGCGGCGCGCGCGTTCCAGTGCTCCGCGAGAGTCTCGGCCCGCTGGGCGCTGCGATTGGCCACCACGAGGTCGCGGATACCCTCCTCGCGCAGGTAGCGGACGGTCTCCTCGGCCATCTCCCCGGCGCCGATCACCAGGGCGTTCTTGTCGTCGAAGCGATCGAAGATTTGCCGGGCGAATTCGCCCACGGCGACGCTGGGAACGCTCACGCGGTGTTGGTGTAGCTCGGTCTGACTGGCCACGCATCGCGCGACGCGCAGCGCCGCTTGAAACAACCCGTGCAGCGTTGGGCCCACCGCGTCTTGCTGGCGCGCCCGCTCGTAGGCGTCCTTCACCTGGCCCAGGATTTGGGCCTCGCCGAGCACCATGCTATCCAGACTCGCCGCGACGCGGAAAAGATGCGACACGGCCTCGCGACCGTCCTTCCGTCGCAGATGCGGAAGGACCTCTTCCGGCGCAAGGCCATGGAAGGCGGCCAGAAACGCCGCCACGGCGTCGGTCTCGGGCAGGGCCGCATCGTCGGCGGCCAGGTAGAACTCGACGCGATTGCAGGTCGACAAAACCACCGCCTCGACGGCGGCAAAACGCTCCTGCCACGCGGCCAGGGCGGGCGTCAATTGACAGTGTCCCAGCGCCACGCGCTCGCGGACCTCGATTGGCGCGTCGCGATGGCTGCACCCGATCATCCGCACGCTCATGGCGGGCCTCCGTGAGCGGGTCCGTGGGCGGGGACTTTCCCGACGGCGGCGAGGGGGACAGTCCCCTTTTCGCTGGCGCGAACATCGGGACAGTCGGCCGGGGGCGGCACGAAGGGCACGTGCCGTCCTCCGTGCTGGGTCTTCCAAAGCAGCCCGACCCCCAGCGCGGCCACGAGCACGACAAAGCTGGCCACGGTCAGGTGGGCGACGCGGCGTCCGGTTCGGGCGGGCGGATAGGCCGCGGCCACCAGCGCCGCCGCCACGAGCCAAACGAGAGCCACCCAGGTGCTGACGATCGTCGGGTCGGACCACGGGACGCGGCCCTCCCGGCTTCGCACCACCAGGACCATGCCGGAGGCCACGCCCACGCCCAGAGCCGCGGCCGCCAGGACGATCGCCCGGTAGTTCAACCGGCCGAGCCATTCGAGACTCGGCAGCCGGAGCCGTCTCGGCGTCGCGGGCTTCCGTTTGAGCCGCCGGGCCTGCTCCATGTACATAAGTCCGGCGACAAAGCCCACCAGCACGGCCACGGTGGCCAGCAGGATCGACACGCCGTGGATCACACCCCACGCGGTCGAAGCCGGCCCGCGCGGGTTGGGCGACGCGTCGGCCAGAAACACCGCCACGCCAATGAGCCCCAATACCAGCGGCAGCACGAACAACCCGAAGGGGACCCGCGGCCGACACCACGTCAGATACAGATAGACGACCACGAGCAGCCACGAGGCCACGAGATACCAATCGCGCGTGCTGGACAGGGGCGAGCCCGGCACCCGAAGGGCCTCGTGATACAGATAGGCGGAGTGGGCGACGAGCCCCGCCGCGGCCCAACCCAGCAGGAATGCCCCGCGGATCCCGCTGCGAAAAACGAGCCGGGAGAGCTCCAAGGCGAGCGCGACCGCGTAGCTGCCGGTGAAGCAGATCACTCCGACTCCGGCCAACATACCCGTGACCCTCCGTCTGACGCCGCCGCCCGAGGACTACCTCGCTTGCCTTCCATCCTACCACGCGCCGGACGCGCGTTCCATGACGGTCCGCGGGCCGAGGCGCGAGGATCTCGGGCGAATCGTGGGCCGACGGTCCGGCCCCCGTGGGGCGCGAGTCAGCCGTCGCGGCCGAGCATCTCCGCGAGGTGGATCTCGACGCTGTCGGCCATCGCCTCGGGGTGGTAACCGCCCTCGAGCACGCTGACGAGGCGTCCCTGGGCGAACGTGTCGGCTACGTCGAGCACGAGCCGCGTCAGCGGGCTGAAGTCCTCGGTTTCCAGCCCGAGGGAGCCGATCGGGTCGCGCCGATGCGTGTCGAAGCCCGCGCTAAGAAGGACCAACTGCGGCTTGATTTGGGCGGCGAAGTCCTCCAGGGCATCGGTTAGGCGGTCGAGGTATTCGTCCCGTTGGATGCCGAAAGGGACCGGCAGGTTGCGGATCGTGCCCAATCCGGCCCCGCCGCCGGTTTCGTCCTCGCTGCCGGTGCCGGGGAAGAAGGGCCAACGGTGGATCGAGAGAAACCCGACGCGGGGGTCTTCCCAAAACGTGAATTGGGTGCCGTTGCCGTGGTGTACGTCCCAATCGACGATGAGCACGCGATCAAGGTTCAACTCGCTGGTGGCCATCCGCGCGGCAATGGCCACGTTGTTGAAGAGGCAGAATCCCATGCCGCGATTCATCAGGGCGTGGTGTCCCGGCGGGCGGACCAGGCACAGCGCGCGGGGGCCCTCGCCCCGGACCACGCGCTCGACCGCGTCGCACACGCAGCCCGCGGCCAGCAAGGCCACGTCGTAAGAGCATGGGCTGACGATCGTCTCGGCGTCCAGCTCGCCTCCGCCCGACTTGGCCAGCGACCAGACCTCGTCGACGTACCGCGGCGCGTGCACGGCGGTCAGGCGATGCCGGGCGACCGGCTCCCAGGTGGGGCGCTTGCAGCGCGCGAGCAGACCGGCCGACTCCAGTCGCTCGGGGATCAGCCGGATCCGCGCGGCCCGCTCCGGGTGGTTGCCCGTCTCGTGCTGCAAGAAGCAGGATTCGCTGTACAGCAAAGTCATCGTCGTAAACCCGTGGCCCGTCGCCGTAGGGTGGGTCGAGGTTGCGTGAATACTTGGTGGGGCTTCGCAAACCAATCAGTCGGAAGGAATAGCACACGTTCGTCAGTGAAATTCCACGTCGCGGGCGTCGAAAACGGGGCCCTCGACGCACGTGCGGCGATAGTCCCACTTGCCCGATGCGTCGCGGATCTTCGCCACGCAACTGAAGCATATGCCAATGCCGCAGGCCATGGGCGATTCGAGGGACACCTGGGCGGGCACGTCCAATTCCTGGGCAATGCGGGCGGCCGCTTCGAGCATCGGCTCCGGTCCGCAGCAGACCAGGCGGCAGGCCCCTTCGGTAGCCTTGACCGCCGGCCGGATGAGGTCGGTCACCAGGCCGTGGTGGCCCGCCGTGCCGTCGTCCGTGGCCAGCGCGACGTCGACGCCTGCGCGCCGGAAGCCCTCGACGCCGGCCAGCCGATCGGCCGATCGAGCGCCGTAGCACAGTGTCACCTTCGCGATCCGCGGGGCGTCGCGCGGCGGGTCGCCGTAGTGACATTGCCCCAGCACCTCGCGGGCCAACGCCAGAAACGGCGTCTGCCCGATCCCGCCGGCCACCATGATCAGATGGTCCGCCGCCGCGGGCGCGAATCCGTTGCCCAAGGGGCCCCACGCCTCGAGAATCGCCCCGGCCGCCAGCCGGCAGAGCTGCCCGGTCATCTTGCCGACCACGAGGTAGACGATGTCCAACCCGGCAGGCTCGCCCGCCGCGTCGCGGACCACGTCGTACAAGGCCAGCGGCCGGCCCAAGAGCGGATCGCTTGCCCCGGGCAACCGCAACATGATGAACTGCCCCGGCACGATCGCTCGAGCCAACTCGGGACATCGAATCCGCACGCGGTACGTGTCGCGGGCGAGCGAGGCGTTTTCTTCAACCGCCACCGTGCCCTGCCAGACGCGGTCGGCGTAGTGGGGAATGAGGTTGTGATCCAACATGGCGTTGAAGACGAGAGAAGGGAGTGGGAAACGCGGGCACGGGTTTACTTGACGCGGTAGATCAACGCGTCCGGAATATAAACGCCGTTGATGGTGTTCCGCGAAAAACGGATCTGTGAGATGCCGTCTCCCGTCTTGACGGCCAGACCGAGCGTCTTGATCAACGGATCCTCCGGACTGACCAAGCCGATCTGAAGCAACGATAACTCCAGAGACGGCTTGCTCGTTCGCAGGACTCGCTGCAAGCGCCGATAGGCCCTTTTCGGACCTTCTTCGTCAAACCGCGGCGTGGCAATCATCAGCCGCCACTGCTCCTCCTCGGTTCGGAAGAGCCAAAGCGCGGCATGCACGCCGAAATCGGCGCGGTCCAAGCGTCGGATTAATTCGGCGCCCAACTCGATGTCAGCGCCTACCAGTGTTTCCGTAGCCATTGCATGATGCCATGTTTTCTTCCCGTAATCGCGGAGTAGAGATCTCGCGCCTCTTTGGCGGAATGCCACTCGTATCGGCTTTCCTCTGACCAGTCCCTCACAACGGACCAATTCGCCTCAAAGTCCCGGTCCCTCTTGATCTCTGCGTCCAACGCGGGCTTAAGGCCCGCGATTTGTACCAATTTGGTCGGATTATGCGTGTAGCTCTTGTTGACGGTTTCCTTGTCCGGAAACTGATATCGTTTCGTCTGCTTTGCGATGCACGCCTTCAACGCGCATTCGACCGCATAGCCGCACAGATAATAAGCCCCCTCGTGTTTGCTATTCTTCAGCAGGATCCGGGCATCGGCCAAGCGGAGCCGGACGAGCTTCAGGAAGTCCGAACGATTCATGGCGGCCGCCGCTTGGGAGAGTGCATCTCCCCCAAATTGTACCGTTCGCGATGGAGGATGTCCACCACCTGATCGTGTGCTGGTCCTGCCGTAGTGTGCCACTGTTGGACAAGCCACCGTGGCGCCCAACCGGACACCTCATTGTGGACGCCTGCCTACTTTCGTGTCGTCTTTCCCTGCCCTTTCTTCGTCACCTTACCCGAGCCGCGGCCCAACGCCGTGCCGGGCCGTGTTGCACGTTTTCGCTCGCCGGCGGCGTCGGCCTTCTTGGCCTGCCCCGCCCGCGGCGCCGCGACTTGGCCTTCATCCTTCGGCTTATTCACCGCGACGCACTCGGCCGCGCGGCGCAGGGCCGTGATCTCGGCGGACGAGAGGCGGCGGTACGCGCCCGGCTCGAGCGTGCCCAGACGGACGGGGCCAACGGCGATGCGGATCAGGCGGAGGACTTTGTGGCCCAGCTTGGCCATGGCGCGGCGGATCTCGCGGTTGCGGCCCTCGCGCAGGACCATCTCCAACGCGGTGCTTTTTTTGTATTTTCCCCGGACGCGGATGACCGAGACGCGAACCGTACCCTCGGCCAAGTGGATGCCGCGGCGAAGCTCGGCCAGGGCTTCCCGCGCGGGGTTGCCTGCCACGAGCACGCGATACGTCTTCTCGACACCGTAACGCGGATGGGTCAGCCGGTTGGCCAGCGCGCCGTCGTTGGTCAGCAGGATCAAGCCCTCGCTGTGCAGGTCCAGCCGACCGACGGGAAACAACCGCACGTCCTTGTTGGGCAACAGGTCGATCACGCGGGGCCGGCCCGAAGGGTCGCGATTGGTCGAGATCACGCCATCCGGCTTGTGGACGGCGAGGTACACGCGTCGGGGGCTGCGGAGCGCAACGCCGTCGAGCCGGACCTCTTGATTGGCCGGATCGACGCGGCAACCCAACTGGCTCACCACGCGGCCGTCCACCTCGACCCGGCCGGCGCGGATCAACTCCTCGCACCGCCGCCGGCTACCCGCCCCCGCGGCGGCCAGGATTTTTTGTAGCCGCTCGCCCGGCAATGCCTGGGCTCGGTCGGGCCGGCGCGGGCCTTGGGGCGATTTCGTCGAGGGCCGACCCTTCGACGCGCGGGGGCCGGGGCGTCCTTGCGGGGCGGCCTTCTTCATGGGACGTCGGCGAGGTGGCGTGGCCATGGCGGTGAAGGGTAAAGGGCATCGCATCGAAGGGGACGATCCCACTTTCGCCGTGCGAAAACCGGGACGACCGCCGCGGGAAGGTCGATGCCGTCCTCGTCGTCGGAACTCCCACCCTACCATACCCCAGGCAGGGATGACAGCCCCGTGGCGCGTCGGGTTTGCCCCGGACCCCCGGACGCACGTCCGTCGCGCCGAGCAAGGCGGAGCATCTCAAACGCTTTGGCGCCAACGAGATCCTTCGCTCCGCCCAGGGTGACCAACGCTTCGCCCGGGATGACCAATGCTCCGCCCGGGATAACCGATCGCGGCGACGGTGGCCCCGGTACTAGCGACTAGCGGGCGACGGGAGGCGGGGGGTAGGAGGGCGACCGCTCGAATCCGCGGGGGCGGAGGCCGCTTACGTCCGGTCCGACGTCCGTCGCGGGGTACGGATCGAACTGCTCCGCCCAGAGCCGCTGTTGGGCGGCCGTGCCCGGGTGGCACAGGTTCGGCAAGCCCGTCGTCGGGCATCCACAAAGCAGCACGGCCACAAACCCCGACGACAAAAGAAGGATTCGCCTGAGCATCGCCGCGTCCGCCGGACCGGGCTGGGGAAGGAGAGCGTGCCGGATTGTAGACGCTGCGCGACGCGACGGGAAGAGCAGCTTTCCCTCCCATTTCCCCCGGAAGGGGGCGGTGGCCGACGCCCGTCGTCGCTGGCCCGCGCTCACGGCAAATGGGTCTCCAAAAAAACGGCCCGGCCGCGCGGGAGGGCGCGGACGGGTCCCGCGGCCGCCGGCAGCAGGGCGGAGCCGCCGCGCGCGAGGGGTTCGTCCAGCGGGTCACCGTCGAGCGTCAAAGCGCCTTCCAGAACGGTCAACATCCGGAATCGGTCGTCGCCGCCCAGTACCCGCGGCACGGTCAACGCGTGGCGGTGGAGCACGAACGCGTGGCAGCGAGCCAGCTCGGCCGGTCCGTTCTCCGGTTGCACAAGCCCCCGCCGCGCAGCGCCGGGCCCAAGCCGGAAATCGACGGCATCGAGTCCTTGTTGCACGTGCAGGGCGCGGGGCTTGCCGTCGGGTCCCAGGCGGTTCCAATCGAACAGACGGAAGGTCGTGTCGCTGGACTGCTGGATCTCGACCACGAGGTTGCCTCGGCCCAGGCTGTGGACCATTCCGGCGGGAATCAGAAGGCAATCGCCCGGCTGGGCCTCGAACTGGTGCAGGCAGTCGGCGCACGTTCCCTCGTCGATCGCCTTGGCCAGCGCGGGCCGGTCCACGCCGGGCTTCAAGCCGGCGTAGATCACGCTTCCCGGCTCCGACTCGAGCACCACCCAGGCCTCGGTCTTGCCCAGGTCGGGCGGATCGAGCCGGGCGGCCATCGCGTCGTTGGGATGCACCTGCAGCGAGAGATCCTGACGGGCGTCGAGATACTTCAGCAGCAGTGGAAAACGTCGCGAAGGCAAAGCCTGCCGCGCTCGCCAGCCCGCGTCGCCCAGGAGTTCGCGGCCGTGTTCGACGACCAGCTCGCGCAATGTCCGACCGGTCAGAGGGCCGGCCAAGACCACGCTTTGATCCGCCCCGTGATCGCAGACTTCCCAGGACTCGGCGAAGACGCCGTTCGGATCGAGCGGGCGGTCGAGGACAGTTCGCAGTTTTTGCCCCCCCCACAGGTATTGTTTGTAGAGTGGTCGGAAGCGAAGGGGATGCCAGGGGATCATCGCGTGAGTCTCCTCCCCGCCCGTTTGTTGCCGCACGGCCCCCGCAGTGCTATGATACAGGGCTTACTATAGGGCACGGCGGCCAGGGCATGAAGCCCCCCGCGCCCATCCTCTCGTCCCGCGCGCCGCGGCCCATGCGACAACGTCCCTCCGACGAAGACCTGTTTGCCGGCAGCACGATGACCTTCGGGGAGCACCTCGAGGAGCTTCGCGGGTGCCTGTTCAAGTCGGTGTTGGCGCTGGTGGCCGGGTGCGTCTTGGGGTTGTTCATCGGCGGTTCGGTCGTCGATTTCATCCAATCGCCGTTGGAGAACGCCCTGACGAGCTACTACGAAAACCAGGCCACTGAGGACACCCGGAAGGCGCTGGCGGCCATGGAGGCGTCGGGCGAGCCCTTGCCGGCCTCGCCGGAGCGGATCGCCTCGATGGTGGCCGAGGAGCACCTTCTGCCCACCGAGGCCCTGGTCGATCCGCGGATGGTGCTTTCCGAGTTGCAGCGGGTTTACCCGGAGCGGTTCGGCGAGATCGAGCTGCCGCCGGCCGGCTCGCCCCCGGCGGCAGGACCCGTCGCGCCGGACGGCGCCGACGCGGCCGCCAACGGCGTTGCGTCGAACGGCGGCTCCACGGGGCAAGCGGATGAGGACGTCGAGCCCCTCTACACCCGCCAGGGGCTCATCCGGATATTCCTCTGGCATCCGACGGAGGAGGATTCGCGGATCCGCGCGAAGGGCTTGAGCGTCCACGAGGCGTTTTCGATCTACGTCAAGGCGTCGCTTCTGGTCGGCACGCTCCTGGCCAGCCCGTACATCTTTTACCAAATCTGGTCCTTCGTGGCGGCCGGGCTGTATCCGCACGAGAAAAAATACGTCCACGTTTTTTTGCCGTTTAGCCTCGGGTTGTTCCTGTTGGGCGCGGCGACGGCGTTTTTCTTCGTCTTCGAGCCGGTGCTGGCGTTTCTGTTCAGCTTCAACCGCGGCCTGGGCATCGATCTCGACCCGCGGATCAGCGAATGGCTCGGTTTCGTGCTCGTGCTGCCGATCGGTTTCGGCATCAGCTTCCAATTGCCGCTGGTGATGCTGTTTCTGGAGCGGATCGGAATCTTCAGCGTCGAGGCGTATCGGTCGAAGCTCCGCATCGCCATCTTGGTGATCTTCATCATTTCGATGTTTCTCACGCCGGCCGATCCGTACAGCATGTTGCTGATGGCCGTGCCGTTGACGTTTCTCTACTTCGGCGGCATTCTCCTGTGCAAGCTCATGCCCCGCCGCCGCGGCCCCCACGCGGCGGCGTGAGGACGGCCCGGAGCGACCTTCGCGCGAAGAGAGCGCGTTTCGCCATTTTCGGAGTCCGGAATTCCTGGACACCCTCACGCTCGCCGTGTGCCACTGGCTCTGCCAGTGCTTGTCCGGCGAGACTGTTGATACACTGGCAAAACCAGTGGCACCCTACGTGCCCGCGAGGATTATGCGGAACACGCGCTAATCCCCAACCTGCAACGTCACCGGGCCAAGCAAGCCGGAAGGCAGCAGGGGTTGACCGACGGGGTACCGGGCGTTGGTCTTGGCCAGTCGCTTCTCGGGCGGCAGATGGGCGTCGCCCACCAGGCGGTTGAGCCAGGTGTTGACCACTTCGATCTCGAGCCGGTTGCCCTTCGCCTTGATCGCGTCGGTCACGTCCACCCGCCACGGCGCGGTCCAGAGGACGCCGAGGTCCTTGCCGTTGAGTCGCACCCGGGCGACGTGGTTCACCTTGCCCAGGTCGAGGAATCGGCGCGGGCCCGCCCCGGCCGGCGGGTCCGGCAGGTCGAACGCGTTGCGATACGTGGCCGTTCCGCTGTAGAACTTGATGCCCTCCTCGGGCCGCGCGGTCCAATCGTCGAGCTTCTCGAAGACCACCTGCTCCGGCCCGCCCCAGGCCGGATCAAAGGCCACGGTCCACGGCCCGGCGATCTCGGCCACTGGCTTGATGAGCGGGGAGAACCGCCAGCCGTCCAGCACGGCCGCGGGCTCCTTGCGGAAGACGACAAAGAAGCTTTGATACGGCGCGAACGTCATGGGCACGCCGATGCGGCCGTCGTCGCTCATCGAGAACTCGGCCAGATCGCGCGAGTCGCCGCTCACCGGGTCCCAAAGCTCCGGCTGACGCCCGCTTGCGCGGAAGACGCACTCGACCGCCTTCGTGGCGTCGGCCTGATGCGCGACGAAATAGACGTCGGCCCCGTCGATCGTGCGGTGGATGAAGTCAAACCCCTCGTTGCCGGGGCCGGCCTCGAAATCCCGCGGGACGCCGATTTCGGCGAGCACTTCGCCGGGCGTCTGGCCCCACACCAAGAGCCCCTTGCCCACGGTGCGCCGGCCGCTTGGGCCCGGGTTTTCGCCCCAAAGGGCGCCGGCCAGGGTCGCAAGCTCTTCGTCGCACGCGGGCCAGTTGGTCAGACCCGGCGCCCGCAGCGGTCGGTCGCCCAGCACGACGGCCCCCGCTTCGAGCAGTTCGCCAATCCGGCCCAGCACGGCGGGCGACATGGTCCGCTCGGTCGGCAGGACGAGCAGGCGGTAGCTCGGCCCGTCCGCGACGACGATCCGCCCATTGCGGACAGTCGTCCGATTCAGAAGCACGTCGGCGTTGACGCAATCGAAGTTGTAGCCCGGCGGAAGCGGCGGCAGAAGAAACTGCTTTGAAGGCACGTACTTCGCCGAGCCTTCGCCGTAAAAGTAGCACACGTCGGCGTGGAACCGGCCGTTTTGCAGGAACACCTGGCATCGGGCCAGATAGTCGAGGAACGGCTTGGCCATGGGCCACCAGGTGACGTGCCGGTCGATGTGCGTGCCGGCGAAGTACTGGTAGCCCGGCCGGTCTTCGTTCGGCTGGTGCGTGTATTGGTGGAACATGACGCGGTTGAGCCCGTCGCAGAAGGCCCGATCGCCAACCGGTTTGAGCGTGGCGGGGTATTCCTGGAAATGGACCCACGAGGTGAACGATTCGGCCTGGACGATCCGCCGGCCGTAGACGTGCGCGGGCGAGGCGACCGACCGGATGGCGTTGGCGTAGTGATCCGACAGCGTCATCACGTCGGTGCCCCACCAGAATTCGCCCATCGTGACGTCGTTCTGCCCCGCGGCGCGAAGGCCGTCGAACTGCGGATGCGGATACGTCCCGTAGCCCGTCTCGCAGTGCGTCCCGACGCCCCGGGCGTGGGCCAGCTCGGACAGTCGTCCGAAGAACCGCTCGATCATCAGGTCGCTGATCGTCATCCGCACGTCCCAGAGGAACCGCGCGGTCTTGGTCCGATCATCCACGATCCGCCGGGCCATGGCTGGCAGATAGGGCAGCGGGTCGTAGCCGCGCCGCGCGCGGAATTCCTCGACGAACGCCGCCGACCACGTGGGTTGCTGGCCCTGCACGTCCGCCCCGATCTCGTAGCTGTCCACGTGAAAAAACTTGAGCGTCTTGCCGACGTGGGCGCCGGCCGCCTCAAGAATGGGCTCGGCGCAATGCTTGAAGTGCGTCTCGATGCCCAGCGGATCGAGCATGTCGGCCTCGTAGCCGATCACCGTCGAGGAGCAGCGGGTCCGCTGGCCCTCGAGCGTGTAGCCGAAACGCAGGATTGTCCAACGTCCCTCGGGCACGTCCCATTCGAGCTTGCCCTGGGCGTCCATTTTCGACGTGAGATCGACCACCTCGGCGCTCTGGCAATCGACCGCGCCGTCCGGCGGGTATTCCTCCCGCATGACGGCCGGCCCTTGCCGCGGTTGGTGCCAGAAGCTCCGGTTGCCGGACTTGAAGAGCCACCACTTGATCCCGGGGCGCAAGTACGGCTCGTCGTCGGCGCGCAAGAGCCACATTTCGGCCACGCGGGCGTCGGGCCCGTGGACCGAGCGGATCACCAGGCGGAACACCTTGGCCGTCGTCTCGGGGAAACCCAGCGTTTGCGGCTTTCCGGCGGGCGCGTCGAACGAAAGCACGGTCTTGAACGTCTTGCCGTCCGGCGACGCCTGAAGCTCGCACGCTCGCGGGCCGCCTTTGGCGTCACCTGCCAGATAAAGGCTTGAAGCGGTCAAGGGTTCGGAGTATTCGAAATCGAGCAATACGGGCGCTTCGGCCGTGGGCGCGACGCGGGGCCGCCACATCGTGTTCGGGTCGCCGTCCGCCGCGTCGTCGGGCAGCCACGCATATTCATAATCGGGGCCATGGTACGGCGAATTCGTGCGGACCGCCGCCGGTTGCACAGGCCGGGGCGTCTTCTCGCGATAGGCCAGCACGGCCACGTCGCGATAGAAGCCGTCAAACGCGCTGGGCGCGGGCAGGATCTTCGAGAGCCGTTGGGACCCGTCCGTCTGTAGCTCGGACCACACGAGCTTCTTGTTGGCCGCCTCGGCGGGGATCCACGGTCCGCCGGCGCACCAGCCGTCGCAGAGGTTGACGCTGGCCTCCATGCCGAGCCGGTCCAACTCGCTCAATGCGAAGGCGAAGAGTTCCTTCCACTCGGGGCTGAGGAACTTCGGCCCGCTGGGCGTGTCGCCCCCGCCGGCGTTGAAGACCATCACGCCCTGGATGCCCTGGCGCTTCATGGCCTCGAGGTCGCGGGTGATTCCCTCGCGGGTGACGTTGCTGTTGAGCCACCACCAGTACGTCCACGGCCTGGCCTCGGCCGGCGGAGCGCGGAAGGCTTCCGTCCACGTCGTTTCCGAGAGCGCGCAGCGCGGCGCGCCCAGGGCTACGAGGATCGCCGCTAGAACGAATCGCCCCCGTCTTCTTGTCAGAGTGCTCATGTGCTTACCTCGCGGTTCGTTGTCCACGTCATTGTCACTCGCACGGGTTGCACCTCCGACGAGAGCCACGGACCGCGCCTCCGCGTTGCGAAGCCGCAAGCGGCTGGGCGCTCGGTTCACACGGTCAGTCCCATCATACAGACTGGGCCGCGCAAAGCAACAATCGGCCCCTTGGAGTGCGGCGACTTGTCGCCGCTTTCCGTCGATAAGCCCGACAAAACCCGACGGCAACTGTAGGAGGCGACTCTATCTGTGGGAGGCGACTCCTGTCGCCGATGGAATCTCGATCCCAGGCCATCGGCGACGGGAGTCGCCTCCTACAATCGCGGCGAGGTCGTCGCCGCCAGCGCCGCTTCGAGTTCGCGGCGGACCTCCGGATCGGTCTCGACGGCCAGGCGGGCCGCCAGCGCGGGCCTGGCCGCGGGGGTCGGTCGATGGGCCAGAATCGCGCACGCGTTGCGGACCACGCGGGCTCGCCCGGCCCAGCCCAACGGCGTTGGGCCAAACCGCGCGCGAAAGGCCGCGTCGTCGAGACCCAACAGCTCGACAAGATCGACTGGGTTAGCGCCGTCCATGGGGGACAACGCCGCGTCCACCGACGGCGCCGGCGTCGATTGCGCCCGATTCCAGGGACAGACCTCTTGGCAGGCGTCGCAGCCAAACAGGCGATCGCCCAGTTTCGCGCGCAGCTCGGGCGGGAGCGGTCCGGCGTGTATCATCGTCAGGTAGCTCACGCAGCGGCGCGCATCCACCTGGCCGTCGGGCGAGAGCGCTCCGGTCGGACAGGCTTCGACGCACGCGCGGCATGGGCCGCAGCCGTCCTCTCGCGATGGCGAACACGGTCCGTCGGGCACAAGCGCGGCGGTCGTCAGAAGCGCGGCCAGGAAGAACCAGCTTCCGAGCTCCGGGTTGATCAACAACGTGTTGCGGCCGATCCAACCCAGTCCGGCCATCTGGCCGAATTCGCGCTCCAGCAGCGGCGCGGTGTCGACCGCGCCGCGGGTCCGCGCGTCGGGCGCGAGCCGGCGAAGGAACCGGGCCAGCTCGTCGAGTCGGGCGCGGATCAGCCCGTGATAGTCCGCTCCCCAGGCGTATCGGGCGATCCGCCCCTGTCCTGGGCCAGCGGGACACGGCTCAACGGCGTCATAGGGCAGCCCCAACATCAGGAGGCTCCGCGCGCCCGGCAGCACGTGCCGCGGGTGCGTGTAGGCTTCCGCCCTCGACGCGAAGAACCCCATCTCGCCGGCGCACCCCGCGGCCACCCACGCCCGCAACCGCCCGTGCTCCGGCGGCGCAATCGCCGGGGCGACGCCGGCCAGGGCGAAGCCCAGCCGCCGCGCCTCGGTTTTCAGCGCGTCGGTTAGTTCGGCGGAATCCATGGAACGGGGTGGCGCGAAGGCCGCGAGATGGGTAGAATGAGAACCTATCCTGGAACCTGGACGACATCGTCATGCGAATTTTGTCCCGTGGCACGGCCGCCCTCGGCCGTGCCGAGCAATATGCACGGCCGAGGGCGGCCGTGCCACGGGGGAACCGCATTGTATCACGGGCGACTTGACGGGGAGTGACAAGGCATGGTCCGCCTCGGGTGGTTGTTGGCGTTGGTTGGGTGCTGGGGCGCGCTGGGCGGGTGCGGTCGCCGGGAATCGGCCGACGATCTGGGCACGGTCGTCTTCGAGATCCCCAAGGTACCCGGCTCCAACCTGCCCTATACCATGCCCGAACTGGAGTCCGCTTCGCCGGCGCCGCCCGGCAAGAACGCTCCCGCCGACTTGCCCAACAGCGGCGTGCCGGACGCCGTTTCCCCAGACGCCCAGGACGCGGACGAGCCGAGCGAACCGCCCAACGCGGGTTCCGTGCCTCGGGACGTGCCGCCGGCGTGATGGCGTGGGGCGAGTGCCACTGGCTCTGCCAGTGCGAGCCGTCGCGGGGAATCGCGTGGAATCCCGCACCGGCAGAGCCAGTGGCACTCACTGAATAAGACCCCAACAGCGTGAATCACTACACTAGCCCCCCCGCTCCCCCATGCGGGGAGGGTTGTTTGGGCATCCATGCGGAGTAGGATGGGTCGCGGTTTGGTCGGAGGTTTCCCGATGGGCGCAACATGAGGTGGCTTCGATGAGGATTCGTGTCTCGTTCGGACTTGCGTTGGTGGTGGCGGCTTTCAGCACGGGCGTCCCGGCGTTTGGCGGTGGGGCTTATTGGGATTGGGCATGGGGTGGCGTCTGGTCCCGTTCGGGCTGTGTTGGGGAAAGCCCGCCGTACTTCGCCGTGCATCCGCCGGTCTACTACAGCCGGCCGATCGCCCGGCCCTACGGCTGGAGCCCCTTCCCCTGGCCGCCGGTTGCCGAGTTTTCGGCTCCCCGGGCCGGCAGCCCGCGGCTCCAGGCGAGCCCGGTCCGGCCGTTGCGGATCCGCAATCCCTTTGTCGAGCAGCCGGCGGGCGGGCAGGAGCCCGCGCCGAATACCCAGATCCGCGGTTCCGTGCAAACGGTCTATCCCGCGTCGATGGGCGAAAGCTCGCGGTAGATGCGGCGATCGTGGACGAGGGGGACGAATTGGGTTGGTTTCGGATTTGCGGGTCGAATCGATTCCACGGGGGGGCGTCCCATCCGGACGGTTTTCCGCCCCTCCCGCTGTCCAATCCCGAGTTTTGGGGTAGGATACACTATTCCCTTTTAGGTTGCGCGTCCGCCCGCCGGCGCCGGTCGCCGGATGGGGTTCGTTGGATACACTTTTGTCGAGTCCCAGAGAAAAGGAGCTATTCGTGGCCAAAGAAGAAAAGAAGGACCAGGACATGACCCCCGAGACCGGCCCCGAGCCCACGGCCGCCTCCGCGCCGGCCCCCCAAGGCCCGCCGCAACGCCAGCAGGTCGAGATTGACGATACGCACGCGATCGCCAGCTATGCGAATTTCTGCCGCGTGACGGGCACGCCGGAAGAGCTGATTATCGACTTCGGGCTCAACCCGCAGCCGTTCGGCATTCCGACCCAGCCGATCCCGATCACCCAACGGTTGATCACCAATTTCTACACCGCCAAGCGGATGTTGCACGCGTTGACCCTGACCGTCCAGCGCCACGAGGCCACCTTTGGCGTGCTGGAGACGGACGTGCAAAAGCGCGTCATGCCGGGCGTCATGCAGCGCCAGCAGCGCTAACCCCCGGCGCACCGCCGCCGTGTGCCACGGGCTTCGCCAGTGTTCGTACGGGCGGCACGTCGCGTTGAGTGGATTTTTGGGGCGCGCGGTCGAGCCGGTTTGCCGGTTGACCGCGCGCCCCGTTTTCGTGCGCGGCCGCCGCTCTAGACCGCATTTCGCGAAATCGTGGCGGGCGCCAGGGCCATGCTCGCGTGGCCATGCATGGTATTCCTCGGGAAAACATGCCCACGGCGAGCGTGGGCGTGGCGCCCAAGGCGAGCCGCTCTAGGCCGGAGCGAATCGCGAGACGTCCTCGGCGGTGGGCAGCGAGGGCTGGGCGCCGAGTTTGGTGACGGCCAAGGCGCCGACGCGGGTGGCGAATGCCGCGGCGTCGGCCAGCGACTTGCCCGACGACCAGGCGAAAGCCAGTCCGCCGTTGAAGGCGTCGCCCGCCGCGGTTGTGTCGATCGCGTCGACGCGGGGACAGGGCACGTGGTCGCATCGGTCGCCCTGGCACACCAGCGAACCGGCGCCGCCGAGCGTGACGATCACGCTCTTCGCGCCGTCGGCCAGGAGCCTTTCGGCGGCGGCCCGGGCCGAGGCCACGTCGCGGACCTCGATGCCCGTCAATCGCGACGCCTCGGTTTCGTTGGGCGTGAGACAGTCCACGTGGCGGAGGATCGCGTCGTCCAGCGGCGCGGCGGGGGCCGGGTCGAGGATCACTCGGGCGCCCGCCGCCGAGGCCAGCCGCGCGGCGTGGGCCACGGTCGGCAGCGGAATCTCAAGCTGCAAGAGCACCACGTCGCCCGGGCCAAGTTCGGCCAAGGCCGGCTCCACGTCTTCGGGCGCTAGCGCGAAATTCGCCCCCGGGGCAACAGAGATCGCGTTCTCGCCGGCCGCGTCGACGAGGATCAAGGCCACGCCCGTGGCCTGCGCGGAGTCGCGAAGGACATGCTCGGTGCGGATGCCTTCCTGGGCGAACCGGTCGATGGATTCGCGGCCGAACAGATCGTTGCCCACCTTGGCCACGAGGGTGACGCGGGCCCCGAGCCGTGCGGCGGCCACGGCCTGATTGGCCCCCTTGCCCCCGGCGGCCAACACGAATCGCCCTCCGGTCACCGTCTCCCCCGGGGCCGGAATCCGCTGCCCGACCACGACCATGTCCGTGTTCACGCTGCCGACGACGAAAATGCGGGGCGGTGCCATGGGATGGGCCCTTGCTGTTGAGCGCGTAGCGGTCCGTCTGGCGATCGATATCAGGTGGTCAGGGTGCCACTGCTGGCTTGTCCAGCAGTGCTGAGTCAACGTCGCGTGACATGGATCGTTGGACGGACCAAGCTGACGGGTACCGCTGCCAAGGCGCGTCATTCTACCTGGCCGTGGCCCGAGAGCCCATCCCCGAGAGCCGGAGGTCTTGCGCCCGCTTGGGACGGTTCCTGATGCCGCCTTGGCGATTTGGAGTGCGGCGACAAGTCGCCGCACTCCAAAGGAGGCCGGGCACAGTCTGACCTAGCGGGTTTCCTCCCTCGCCAGGGTTGTCTACAATGTGAGGTTTGGGGCTTATTTGCGAATCATGTGGGCCGTGCTCGGGCCGGGTTTGAGGGTGGGCTGGCCTCGGGTTGTCTTTGGGATTCCGCCGCCGTGTTGCTGGTTTCGGTCGAGGACGTTCGAAAACACTTCGGGCCGGAGCCGGTGCTGGACGGCGTGACGTTCGACGTCCGCCCGGGCGAGCGGATCGGGCTGGTCGGGCCCAACGGCAGCGGCAAGACGACCCTGCTGCGGATCCTGGCCGGCCGCGAGGAGGCCGACTCCGGCCGCTGCGAGCGGCACCCCGCCGTGCGGATCGGCTATCTCGAGCAGCAACCGGTTTTCGAGCCGGACCGGACGCTTTGGGACGAAGCCCGGCACGCCCTGGCGCCGCTGGTGGCCCTGGGCCGCGAGGCCGTCGAGGTGGCCGAGGCCCTTGCCCGCCAGCCGGAAGGCCCCGAGCACGACCGGCTGGCTGCCCGATACGACCGGCTCCAACAGGAGCTGCACCGCCACGACGCGTACAATCTCGATCACAAGATCGAGCGGGTGCTCGATGGGCTGGAGTTCTCGCGCGCAAGCTTCGCCCAGCCGGTGGCCTCGCTCAGCGGCGGCGAGCAGAACCGCCTCATGCTGGCCAAGCTCCTCCTGGCCGAGCCGGATCTGATGCTGCTCGACGAGCCGTCCAACCATCTGGACATCGAGGCCACCGCCTGGCTCGAGGATTACCTCGCCGCGGGCGAGGCCGCGGTGATCGTGGTGAGCCACGACCGCTACTTTTTGGACAAAGTGACCAACCGCACGATCGAGCTATTTCGCGGCACGGTGGAAAGCTACCGGGGCAACTTCTCCGCCTACTGGCGGCAGAAAGACGATCGCCTGCTGGTGCAACGCCGCACGTACGAAAGGCAGCAGGAGGAGATTGCCAAAACCGAGGACTTCATCCGCCGCAACGCCTACGGTCAGAAACACGCGCAGGCCGAGGACCGTCGCAAGAAGCTCTCACGGATCGAGCGCGTGCCGCCGCCGCGGGAGATCGTCGGCCCGCCCATGGCCTTTCCCGCCGCCCAGCGCAGCGGCGACATCGTGCTCCGCGCCGTCGGGTTGGCCAAGGCGTTCGACCGGCCGCTCTTTGCCGGGCTGGATTTCGAGCTGATCCGCGGCGACCGCTGGGGTATTCTGGGCCCCAATGGCTCGGGCAAGACGACGCTCTTGCGATGCCTGCTGGGTCGGACGCCGCCGGACGCGGGACGCGTCACGCTGGGGCAGGGCGTCGATATCGCCTATTTCGACCAGCAACTGGCCGCGCTGGACGACGCCCAGCCGGTCGTCGAGGCGATCCGTCCCGAGGGCCGGCTCGTCGAGGAACAAAAGCGGCGCGATCTATTGGCCCGGTTCGGCCTGACGGGCGACGTGGCCTCGCAGCCGGTGGGCCGCTTGAGCGGAGGCGAGCGCTGCCGCGCGGCCCTGGCCCGGTTGGCCGCGCTGGAGGCCAACGTCCTCGTGCTCGACGAGCCGACCAACCACCTGGACCTTTGGGCGCGCGATGCCCTGGAGCGGGCGCTGGCGCGGTTCGACGGCACGGTGGTTTTCGTCAGCCACGACCGCTACTTCGTCAACCGGCTGGCCAATCACCTGTTGGTCGTCGAGCCCGGCCGGTTCCGCGCGATCGAAGGCAACTACGACACGTACGCGCATCTGGTCCGCGAGGGTTTGGGCGGACCGGTCGAGCCGGCGCCTTCGCGAGAAATGCCTCCATCCGAAGCCCGCGTGCCGCCGGGGGCGGACGCGCCGGCGTCCGAGCGTCCGAAACGGCGATTTCCGTACCGCAAAGTGGACGAGATCGAGGCGGACATCTTCCGGCACGAGGGGGATCTGGCCGAGCTGCACGCCGCGCTAGCCCTGCCCGACACCCACCGCGACGGCGACCGCGTCCGCCAGATCAACGCCCGTATCGAGGCGACGCAAGCGGAACTGGCCGCGCTCTATGCCCACTGGGAGGAGGCCACGGAGCTGAATTGGTGAGCCGGGGCGTGCTGCCGCCAATTGCCCCCCCATGCATGGGGTCCAAGAGCCTATCCCAGAACCCGGACAACACCGTCATGCTGAGCGAAGCGAAGCATCTGAACTCTTTTATCGCCAACGAGATCCTTCGCTACGCTCAGGATGACGCGCGAGCAGGGATGGGGGTTTGGGATAGGCTTGAAGTCTCGTTCCCCGAGGCTCCGCCCATGGCGTAGAGTGTTGGGGAGGGTAGCTTTGGCCGATGTGGTACTTCTTCATAATCGTCGTGGCGAACCTGTTGGGGGGATTCGCCCTGGGCTGCTATCTGGGTCGCGGCTTCCGGGTGTCCCAGGCGCCCACGATGACGATGCTGCCGGACGAGGACGTGCTTGATTCGCTCGCGAAATACGCGGACTCGCGCGGGCCGGGGCAGTCCGGCGCCGGATCGCGTTCGGGGGCGGGCGGGATCGAGCAGTCCCAGGCCGCGGCAAAGCCTTCGGCGCCTGAGGTGAACAGGACTCCCAGCCACGCGGCACTGGAAGAGTTCGTTCACACCGTTGACGAAGGCCGATGGCAACTTCACGCGGCCCATAAGCGGTTTTTGGCGGCGGTCGAGGGCCACGACGCGGGCCTGATCGAGGTGTGTCTGGCGGCGATGATCGACGAGGTTCGGCAGGTGGCGGACGGCTTTGCCGCGGCGCTGGCAACGTTCGAGCCCGCCCTGCTCGACGACGAGGCGCTCCAATCGCCCTACAAACGGATTGCCCATGCGATCGACCGGCAGTCCAAGGTGGTCAAGGACGCCGTGGTCACGTTCGCGGCCTTCGATCCCCAACGGTTGGACCTGTCGATTCAGGAGTCGGCGGCCAAGTTCGACGACCTGCTGGCGGCGTCGGACGGCATCCGCGACCGGCTCGCCGAGGTCGCCGTCGCGCTGGCCGAGGTGGAGGGTACCTTCGAGGCGATGGCCGTGGACCATGGCGAGGACCCGACCACGGGCTTGCCCACGGGCCTGGCCCTGGCGATGCGCCTTCGCGACTGGTGGAAGAAGGATCCGCAACGGGTCCGCCGGCTCACGCTGGGGGCCGTCGACGTGGACGAACTGGGGAAGCTCAACCGGCGATTTGGCTGCGAGGCGGGCGACTGCTTCCTGAGCCGGCTGGCGGGGCTCATCCTGGAAGAAGCGGCCGAACGCGCTTCCGTCTGTCGCGTGGGTGGCACACGGCTCGTTCTTTGCGGAATGGACGAGGACGCCGACAGGGTCGGCCCGTTGGTCGAGAAGATCCGCCAGACGCTCGACTCGGCCGAAGTGGTTCACGGCGGCGAGAAGGCCAACGCGACGGCCAGTTGCGCCGTGACGGACGCCGTGCCCGAGGACACGTGCGAGACGTTGCTGGGGCGGTTGGACGAGGCCGTCCGCGCGGCGAAGCGGACCGGCCGCAATCGCACGTTCCTTCACGACGGCGCGAAGCCGACGCCCGTGGTGCCGCCGAACGTGGCCACGTCGCCGCGAACCATCGATCTGAACGAGTCGTGAATGATGAACGGGCCGGTCGAGTGCGCTCAGCCTTCGCTGCTGGGCGGCTCGTACTCGAACTCCTTCCAGACCATGGGTCGCCGGTGGATGGGTTCGATGCGGAGCATGACCTCGCCGTTCTGGAAGATGCGGACCGTGCCGGTCGATTGGCTGACGGTCACGGCCACGGCCTTGGTCGCCCGGCTGATCGCGGCCGCCGCCCAGTGCCGGGCGCCGAGTCCCTTGGAGAGCGTGAGGTTCGTGGCGGGCGAGTCGATGTACCGGCAGGTGGCCTCGACGATATTTTCGGCCGAGACGACGATCGCCCCGTCCATTTGGGCAATCTCCTTGATGCCCTCGCGGACCCGCGGATCGTCGAGATTGCGTTCCTTGCGGCTGTAGCCCTTGACGGGATCGAAGCCGGCGGGGCGGCTGCAGGAGAGGACCTTCCGCGCGTCGCCGACGACGAACATGGTGCCCACGGCATGGCCCTCGCGGCCGTCGCGGCCGATCTCGACCGCCAGATCCACGACGATCTTGAGCGTGTCCAAGGGGACCCGCGTCTCGAGCTGGCGAAGGTCCTGGCCCGTGAGCCGATCGAGGTGCTCGCCCAGGTTGATCACGCTCATCGAGTCGATCAGCCCGGCCTCAATGCCGCTATAGAGCGCAACGACCGTGGCGCCGGGGGCCAGAAGGTCGTCGGCGACGGCCTCGAGCAGCGCCTGGGTGAGCTGTTCGTGAACGGGGCTTTCGGGCATGTCCAGGAGGACGGTCGCGAGGCCTGCTTCCTTGGCGCCTTCCAGGTAGTGCCTGGAGTCGCCCGCCACGAGAAGCCCCGTTCCCCCGACCAGCTTGGCCACGCGGGCCCAATCGGCCGGCCCTTCGGCCAATAGAAGCACCGTGTGGGCCCCGACCGATCCGGCAAGGCCAATGGCCGTCTGCAGCAGCGTCTTGAACTGTTCGGTGAGTCGGAGCGGCTTCATTCGCGGCTGGCGCGCTAGGGGGCGGGCACCGTTGCATCTTGCGCCATCGTAAGACTTTTTCCGCCCCGCCGCAACGGCAAATGGGCTTCCAAAGGGGCGTGGCGCCGCGCGGGCTCCCGGACGTCGTCCCGAGCACGCCCCGAGACGTCGCGGACGACTCGCTTCGCGGGAGCGGGGGGACGTGAGATGGGCCCTACAGCGCGCCCTCGGGTCGTCGGGCCAACTCGGCGGTTCCTTCGGCGCGCGGCGCGCGGGCCTGGACGTATTGACGCCATTTGCCCACGTCGTAGCCCAACTCCGTGTTGCCGCTCGTCTCGCGAAGCGCCAACACGGCTCGACGCTGCAGCGCCGGGTCTTGATCGTCCAGAGCGATTCCCAGTCCGGCCAGCGCGGCCGGGTCGCGCGTCTGGCCCAGCGCGCGGGTGGCGGCCAGGCGGACCTCGGTATCCGCATCGGAGGCGATCCGCTGACCGAGCAGGGTGGCAGCCTCCGGGTCGCCCTGTTTGGCCCGCTCGCCCCACGCCTTGCACGCCGCGATCCGCACGTCCGACACGGGATCCTCCAGCGCCGCGCGCAGGGCGTCGGCCGACTCACGGCAGGGATACGCGGCCAACGTCCGCACGAGCTGGGCGCGAAGGAGGGGGTCGTCCTCGGCGCGGAACTCCTCGGCCAACTGCTGGGCAATCCCCTGCCGCTTCACGCCGGCCCCGGCCGCGTTCTTGGCTAACTCCTTCAGATGGGCCATCCGCTCGTGCGGCGGGACCACGCCTGGAATCCGCTCCGGCGCCGTCGACCAAGGCCACCGCCAGGCCGTTGTACCGTCCGGTCCACTCGCGCAGCCCGAGAGCCCCAGCCCGACAACCCCAAGCAGAATCCAATAAACCCACCCCAGGGAGGGTCCTTTGTGGAAATCGCGTCGTCGATGCGTTGGACCAACCATGCCGCGCGTCCCCGGTTTTGCACCATCCCCCACGATAAGCGGGCGAACTATAGCAAAACCGGCCAGCGCGTGCCAAGACGAATCCTCCGGTCGGTGCAGTACGCCGATATGCCTCTCCTGGGGGTTTGGGTGATTACAGGGAGGATTCCCCCGCCCGCCCGGTGCGGTATGATGCGTTTTGCGGCAGATCGAGACTCCAATCCTTCGCGGCGCACGGCGAAGTGATTATTGGCCCTTTCCGTCTCAACGCATTCGGTGGAGGCGACGCCATGCGGGAACCTCGAGAACACGCGCGGGACCGAAACCTCGTCGAGGACGTTCTGCGGCGCGTACCCGGCTTCCGGGGCTATCTGGAAAAGGAATACCGCCGCGAGAGCGACGAGTTGGCGCGGATGTGGATGGCCGACCGGCTCCAGCGGGCCAAACGGGCGTTGGACGAGGCGGCCCGGCCGCTCCTTGACGCCGGCCAGATCGACCTCGTGCCCGCGATCGACCGCGTCCGCGGACGGCTGGACAAAATCATCTGGCAGCTCCGCAGCGCGATGCAGGGCTACAGCGGGTTCTTCGATCTCGTGCGCGTCGACGAGGCGTTGTTGGAACGCGTGTACGCCCACGACGTCGCCCTTTTCGCCGACGTCGAAAACCTCGCCGAGCTGATCGAGTCGCTGCCGTCCAAGAAGGACCCGATCGCCGACGTCCTTCCCGACGTGCTCAATCGGATTGACGACATCGAGGCCCAATTGAACCATCGGACCGATATGTTGAAGGGAGTGGAGTAGAGAAGGTTCAATGACCAAGTGCCAATGACCAGGGAGTAGCCAAGCACCAATGACCAAGGAAGCACGAGGAACGAAACTCGAATGACGGGCGATGCACGCCTGTCAGACGCATGTGGGCGAGCGCGCATGAGACCATCATCCTTGGTCATTGGTGCGCGGTCATTGGGCATTCCCTTGGTCATGGAGACTTGGTCATTGGTCGTTTTTTCTCTCAACCCGATCTAATCGACCACGCCCGTAGGGCGTGGGTTTGGCTTGCCCCGCAAGGCGGGGCGGATTGTGTTGTAAGAGGCCCCGTTGGGGCCAG
>JAFGDS010000133.1 GCA_016931995.1 Pirellulales bacterium | reverse complement strand
GGGGATTGGGATGGAACCGACTTCCGACTTGGACCGCCGCTTGCGGCTTCGCACGAACGAGCGCCCGCCGACGACTGCGCCTGGCACCGGGGCGCGGGCGCATCGCCCTATGCTGTTGTTTTCGAGCGGGAGAAGAAGCCTAAGGCTGCGCCGAAGGTCACTGACCCGGCTGGCGGGGCGGGCCGGGCGGGAATCGCGGCGATCCGGCCGGAGGAGTCTTGGTCGGGACGTGGGGGAGACCGGGGGGCGGGGGACCTTGCGGCGCGCCGGGCGGCATGCCTCCGGGGTGCCCGCCGCGCTGGCCTCGTGGACCGGGCTGCCGACGGAAAAGATCCCGGCCGTACATCTCCCGAAGCCGCTCGTACATCTCCTCGCTGGGCAGGCTCAGCAGGGCGTCGCGTGTCTCGGGCGACTGCCGGCTGAAGAACTCGGCAAGCTGTTCGTCGCCGACCTCCGTCAGCGGCCCGCCGAGGGACCGCGCGAGCATCGCTTGCCAGAAGCGTTCGCGGCTCTCCGTGCCCACCCATTCGAGCTGTCGTTCCGGCGGCAGCTTCGCCAGCCAGGCCGCGCGGCGGGGCGACACGCGGCGGCGAAGGTCCGCCAGCGCCTTGTCCAACGCTTCGCTGCGCTCGTCCGTTTTGTGCAGCGCGCCAAAGAACACTCGAATTGCATCGGGCCGTTGCCATTGCTCCGGGTTGCCGCGGAGCCGCTCGCGCTGGGCCTCCGACAGGTGGCGGAGCATGGCCGGAACGTAGTCGGCCCACCACGATTGCAGCCCCCGGGCGTCCGCCTGTTCGTCGAGCAATCCCTTGATCCGCTCGATCCGCTGGTCCGGCGGCAGTTCGGCCAGTTCACCCTGCGTGGTCATCGGCAGCGAGGAGAGCCACGCGGCGTAGCGCCGCATCACCGCGCGCAGGTCGGCGGCGTCGGACGCGTCGTCCAACTCGCGGTGGATTCGGCGGAGTTGGTCTTTCGCGTCCGGATCGAGCCGGTCGAAACGGCGGAGATTCTCCTGGAGCCGAGCCTGGCGCTCGGGCGTCATGTCGCGGATTCGTTCGCGCCGCGCGGCCAGCGGATCGGCCGAATCAGCCGTGGATGAGGCGGTTGTGTTGGGCGCGGCGGCGCTGCCCACATCGTCCGCACGATCCGGAGAAAAGAACCTGGCGGCGCGCAATTCGCGGACAAATTCGACGTTTTCGATCCGGCGGAACTCGTCAAACTCCTCGAGCACGGGCAGGTTTTCGAGGAGTCGGCGGTCTGGATCGGGGCGCAGCAAGGCCACGGCGGCAAATCCGACGGCCGCGGCCAGGAGGGCTCCGGCCGACATCGTGGCCCAGCGCCACCGCCGACCCCGCGGTAACGCGGCCAGGCGGCGCGAGGCGTCCTCTTCGGCGGCCACGGCCACCAGTTCGAGGGTCGTCTCGGTGAACGTCTCGTCCACCTCGGGCCTGTCCAACAGGTCGAGCATGTTCCACGCCTTGCCCATCTGCTCCAGCCGGGCGCGCAGCGCCGGGTCCGACGCCAGATACGCCTCGAACTGGCGTTGGGACTGCTCGTCGAGCTCGCCGTCGAGATAAGCGACGAGCTGCTCATCGAGCGAGGCCGGGTCGGGTGGTTCGGGCAGGTTGGTCATGGCGATGGTTCATCCCCGTTCGGTTTGACGTTCGGTCGCCGGCCCTCTTCAAAATAGGGCTCGAGCACTTCGCGAAGGTGTCCCCGCGCGCGGCACAAGAGCGATTTGATCGCCTGGGGCGAGATCTCCATCACCTCGGCGATGTCGGCGTAGTTCATCCCCTCGAACTTGTTCAGCAGCACGGCCAGACGCTGCCGTTCGTTCAGGGCGCCCAGGGCCAGGCGGACGACCTCGCGGGCTTCGGCCTTGGCCAGTAGTCGGGTGGGCATCTGGCTGCTGCTGGCCTGCGCGAGGACGTCGAGCGGATGCGCGCCCAAGGGGCCGCTGCCGCGGGCGTCCAGCTTCACCTCTTGCCGCCGCGAGAGGGTCCGGCGGGCGTTGGCGGCCACGTTATTCGCGATCGTGAAGAGCCACGTCGAGAACTTCGAGGCCGGCACGTACCGTTTCCGCGCGCGGAAGACGCGCAAGAACACGTCTTGGGCAAGGTCCTCGGCTTGATCCCGACTGCCCACCAAGTGCGTTAGAACGTTGACCAGCCGGCTCTGGTAGCGCAACATCAGCTCCTCGAAGGCCGCGGCGCTGTCGTCGCGGACCTCGAGCATCAGCCGCACGTCAGGGTCCCGCAGGGTATACCGTTGGGCGGACGATTCGCTGACGACCAAGGGCGTCTCGCTCGTGGCAAAGTGCGGGAAAGGCGCCCGGCCGATCCGGGGCGCCACTGCCTTCTAGTGTAGACCCGCCGGGTGTCATCGGCTACCCGGCTGGAGATGCGTCATTCCCCGCCCTGTGTTGCGAACGCCCCCTCCCGCCAGGGTGGACCGTCGGCCTGCTCGACGAGTTCGAGCAACGGAGACCGCGGAGAAACGCGGGTGGTCGGAGAAGGAACGCTTTGGGGGCAAGGGACGCCAGCTAACCGCGTTCCTTCGCCGGGGTAGACGCCGCGGCGGGGGTGTAGCGCGCGACCGTGGCCAGGAACGTTTCGCGTTGGATGGGTTTTGTGGTGTAATCGTCGCAGCCGGCCTGAAGGCAGCGATCGCGATCCTGCGCCATCGCGTGCGCCGTCAACGCCACGATCGATCCGCGATAACCCCCGGCGCGGAGGGCCGCGGTGGCGGCGTAGCCGTCCATGACGGGCATTTGCATGTCCATGAGGATCAGGTCGAAGGGCTCGCCCGCCAACGCGGCCGCCGTGGCCGTTTCGACGGCCATGAGTCCATTCTCGACGAGCGTCACGTTGGCGCCGGCCTTGGCGAGGACCAGCTTGATCAGCCGTTGATTGTCGGGGCCGTCCTCGGCCAAAAGGATGCGACCTTGGAGGCGGAGCTTGCCTTTGGACGCCGGCGACTCGGGCGCGCCCTCGGCGGCCGTTGGGGGGGGTTGGGGTACGATCATGGGGACCTTGTCGAGTGGCCCCGTCTGGACGCGGAGGTGGAACGTGCTTCCCAGGCCCGGCTTGCTTTCGGCGGTGATCGATCCACCTAACTGTTCCGCCAGGGTCCGGCTGATGGCCAATCCCAGCCCGGTCCCGCCGAATTGCCGCGTGGTCGACGAATCGGCCTGCGTGAACGGCTCAAACAGGTGCTCCATCTGTTGCGCCGTCATGCCGATGCCCGTGTCGATCACGTCGCACTCCAGATAGCCCGAAAGCGGATCACCGTAGCGGCGTGCCTTTTGGGGGACGAATCGCGCGACAACGCGGACGTTGCCTTGGCGGGTGAACTTGACGGCGTTGCCCACCAGGTTCACGAGAATCTGCCGCAGCCGCGTCGGATCGGTGGTGATGGTAAGCGGCAGCGCCGTTTCGAACTCGAGCGCGAGCCGGAGACCTTGCCGCTCGGCGCGATTGTGCATGAGCGCTTCGACGTCGCGAAGCAGATCGACGGGGTTGGTGGGCAGCGATTCCATTTCGAGCTTGCCCGTCTCGATCTTCGACAGGTCGAGGATATCGTTGATGATCTGCAGCAGGTGCTCGGCATTTCGGGAGATTGTCTCGACGTGCGAATTTCGGGCCTCGGATCGGTAGGGGCACTCCGGCGCGCAGCCCTCGGTCAGAAGGTCGATGAAGCCGAGGATCGCCGTCATGGGCGTGCGGATCTCGTGGCTCATGTTGGCCAGGAATTCGCTCTTCGAACGGTTGGCGGCCTCCGCCGCCTCCTTGGCCGCGCGGAGTTCGTCCTCGGCCTGCTTGCGGAGCGTGATGTCGCGCAGGACGATCATGTCGGCGGGCCTGCCGTCGTGGGTCACCAGACCGGCATTGACCTCGACCGCGACGCGCCGCCCGTCGGCGCGCTGCAGTTCGGCGGAATACACCGCGGGCACGCTCTCGCCCGCCATGTGCTTGTGGTACCGCTCGATCATCGTGTCGCGGCAGGCCGGCGAGAAGCACTCGGCGAAGGGATGGTTGAGCGTGTCCTCGAGCGTGCGGCCCAAGAGCTTCGTCATGCTTGGATTCGCGTAGCGGATTTCGTCGTCCTGGACGATCACGATTCCGTCGTTGGCCCGCTCGACCAGGTTGCGGTATTTGTCCTCGCTTTTCAGAAGCGCGTCCGTGATCGCCTCGCGCTCGACGATCTCGACGCTCAATTGCCGGTTGATCGTCTGGAGCTCCTTCGTCCGTTCGCCGATCAGTTCCGCGAGGTGGTCGCGGTGTTGCGTCAGCTCCTCTTCGGCGCGGCGCCGCGCCGCGATTTGCCGTTCCAGCGCGCGATTTCTTTCGGTGAGTTGCCGTTCCCGCAACTGAAGGGCGTCGACCATCCGGTTGAACGACTCCGTCAGTTCTCCCAGCTCGTCGGGACCCGCGTGCGTGCTCCGCGCCTCGAGATCGCCCTCGGCCATGCGGCGGGTCACCGCGGAGAGTTCGGACAACGGGCGAAGATGACGCCGCACGACCACGTACGACAATCCGGCCAAGAGCAGCGAACCCGACAGGGTCGTCCCCGCGAGCAACGCCCATTGACGCCACAATTCGGCCGTCACCAACGCGGTGGGCATGCCGACGCGAAACCATCCCCAGAGCCGATCGCCGGCGCGGATCGGCGCCGCGTATTCGTAGTATTCCCGTCCATTCACTCCATGCACCGTCCACCGATGGACGGCCGCGGGCGAGGCGTCCACGTTGTCCGCGCCCCCGCCGGCAACCGGCTTGTCGATCAACGTGCCACCGAGGCTCGCGTCGGAATGGACGGGAACGTAGCCGTCCACCGTGACGAGATAAGCGTAAGCGATCGTCGGACTCTTCAGGAAGGCGTCCAACGCCTCGGCCAGACCGATCTCAAGATGCCGGTCGGCGTTCCATGCCCCCTCGGGAGCGGCCAAGTGGGAGTCGGACGGCGCCGCCGACGGTTGAGTGGCCCCGTGTGCGGCGGCCCGGGCGAACTCGCGCTGGATTATCCGCGCGCCCAACACCGCATTCTGCTGGCCCTGATTGTCGAACTGCCCGGCGACAAGCGCGTGGGTTTGGCGGCCCACGATCAAGACGATCAGCAGCGAGACGGCCAAAAGGCCAAACGCCAGTATCGTCATGATGCGGCGTGCCATGGCGGAATCGCCTCGGAACGTGTCTTTCTTGACCGCAACGGCGCGGGAGGAATCTCGGAGGGCGCCCCGCGGGACGGAGAACGTCCGAGCCGGCCGCGGTCCATCCCGTTGCCCGTGCAACGCACTATTGTTGTCCGACCGGCCGGCGCCTCCACCGCCCCGCACACCTTTTGAACAATAGCTCACATTGGCCGCCAACGGCCCCCAATGGGGAATTTACCCCGTCAATAGGAGGGATTATCGGCTTGCCGTTTCGGCCACGGAGACTACGATTGCCCTGGGAGGCGTCCGAGCCCGCCTGCCGGCCCTTGTGCCGACGCCGGCGAGCCGTCATGCTACACTCCAGAGCACTGCAAACCCTTAGAACTGACCGGGTTGGGCCGAACGGGGCCGCGGTGGGGCGCGGCACGGGTGGGCAGCAAATCGAGAACCTGCGGGGGTCGTGGCGTCATGGCATGGGAATACAGCGAAAAGACCAAACGGCTCTTCATGGATGCCATCCATGGGAGACCGGGTACCCATCTGGGGGAGGTGGAGAATCCGGATGGGGTCGGTGAGCACGGGTCGCTGGCCTGTGGCGACGCCATGCGGTTCACCTTCCGCGTCAAGAGGCACCCGACCGATCCGACGCAGGACGTCATCACCGAGGCCCGCTATCTCACGTTCGGTTGCACGTCGGCCATCGCCGCCTCCGAGGCGATGTGCCGTCTGATCGAGAAAGGACGTTTCACGCCGATCCAAGCCCTACGGGTTCAAAACAAGGACATCGTCGAGTACCTCGAGGGTCTGCCGGAGCAGAAGATTCATTGCTCGGTGATGGGGGCCGAGGCCCTCGAGTCGGCCGTGTTCAATTGGGCCCAGCGTCGCGGCGTGGATCTGGCCAAGCTCGGCATCGACGTCCGCGCGGACGAGCAGGACGAAGGCCGCGTCGTCTGCAAGTGCTTCTCGCTCACCGAGCCCTACATCCGGCGGAAGATCAAGGAGCTGAATCTGCGCACGATTCCCGAAATCACCAACGCGATCAAGGCGGGCGGCGCCTGCATGGCGTGTCACCACGTGCCCGGCGGACTGCGGGACATCTTGAACGACGTCTGGGGACCGGACAATTCGCGGCTGCCGATCTTGTCGCAGGCCAGCGCGCCGGCGCCGCCAGTCCGCCCGCGCGACGGCGATGGAAAGGAGCTGTCGCCCTATCAATTCGCCAAGCGGGTCGAGCGGGTCGTCGACGAATACGTCCGACCGCTGTTGAACCGGGACGGCGGTAACGTCGAAATCGTGGATATCAAGGACACGCTGGTCTATTGCCGCATGGCCGGCGCGTGCGCCGGCTGCGCCGGCGCGGCGCAAACGCTGCGGATGACGATCGAAGCGCCGCTGAAGGAATTGGTCGACGAGCGGATCCGCGTGATTCAAGTGTGAGGGATGGCAGAACCAACGCCCTCTCCCCTCGCGCAGCGTCTGGTTGCCTGGGATAGGGGGTGGGCTGGAGGCGGTACGCCCGTCATGCCTTGCGCGGCGGGGACCGTTTCCATTCTCGCGTCGGCGAAAAGGGGACTGTCTCCTTCGACGCAGGCAAACCGGTTTCCACGCAATTGACGCCCGACCTCCCATATCCCGACTACCTGGTGGCATAAACCCGCCAATACGACGGTCCCGAAAGGCATCCAATCTGCCTGCCGACCCGCGTAGCGCAGCGAATCGGTCTGGACGTAGCCGACAAAAACGGTACTCTACCGCAGCGCACCCAGCGGCGGCGGGGGAGAGTCTGTCGAGACGGTCTTTGGCTCTTGGGCGGCCGTTGGGGTGGGAGGGAGTCCACCGGATGAGACGACCGTGGGTTTGGGCCGTGCTGGCGTGTGTCCTCGGCGGATGCAACCAGCGATCCCCCGGCGCGCCGGATCCATTTCTCGGCGCGACACGGGTGCCGCCACCCGCGTCGGGCGTCGCGTCCGGCGATCCGTATTCTCCGTATTCTCCACCACCCGCGGCGCCGGCCAACGCGAGCGCGCTGGGGTCGGGTGGCACGAACCCAGGCCTTCAGCCGGTTCCGGCGTCCGGACAACAACAGTCGCCTCCCGCGGGACGCCAGCCGTCGCCCGGCCCTTCCGTGCAACCCAGTGGCATAAGCTGGCCGGCGGGGGCAAGCCACACAAACGGCGCGGCGACGCGGAACTTCTTGACGGCAAGCCGGCCACGGGCGTTGGACAACAACCGCCTGGGGCCTCGCACGCGGGTGCGCCCGCCCGAATTTGCCGGCGCGTCGCTCGCCAACCTCAACCTGACCTCTCGCCAGGCGTCTCCCACGGCGGTCCCGGGGGGTCCGCGGGCCGACGTGCCCAAGGTCTGGGCCGCGCCGACCGGCGCGGGCCAAGGCGCCGCGCTGACACGGGTGACCGACTCCAACACCCGCGGCGCGGCGGCTCCGTCGTCGGGCGGGACGTCCACAGGCCAGCGCCGCGACCTACACATTCCCGGTCAAGTTATCGACATCATGGACCTGCCCGACACGCGGACCCGCATGGCCCGCGCGCGGACCGGCGCGCCGGTGGCCTCGCGGACGTCGCCGGTGTCCTCCCCGCCGCCCGGCGCCGTGCAGGCAGTCGCCTTCGAGCAGGCGGCAAGCTACGCCCACGATCCGTCCTACCGCTGGCTTCGCGGCAAGATCGAGTATTCGCGGACCGATCGGCGGTGGAAGCTCCGCTACATCCCCATCGATGGGAACCCGGACCGATACGGCGGCAGTGTCGCCTTGGCCGAGGGCACGACGCTGGCGGACTTCGCGGCGGGCGATTTCGTCGAGGTCCGCGGCCAGCTCCGCACCGGCAGCCAGATCGACTGGGGCTACGCTCCGGTCTACCGGGTCGAACAGATCCGGCCGCTGTAGGGCTCCGTGTGGTATAATCCCCACGGAGTGTGTTGGCACATACTCCCTTCTTCCGCTTGCGGGAGAGGGGACGGCGAGCGACGACTTTTCGGACGCCTCCGTGGTGCCGGCTCGGCGGAAGCCTCGCCCTCCCGATTATCAACCATGCTGTCAAACGCGCGAATGAGCGGCAAACCGTGAGCGATCTTCCGGCGGGTTATCAGTCACGCATCGCGGCTTTGCCGGGCGGGCCGGTGAAGGTCCGCCTCGCGCATTGGGCGCAGATCCTGCCCAGGATCGCCGCGCTCGAGCCGGAGCTTGTCGCCCTGTCGGATCACGAACTTCGTAAGCGAAGCCTTTCGGTGCGTTATCAGGCACGCAGCGGCGTGCCCTTGGCCAAGCTTCTGCCCGAGGGATTCGCCCTGGTCCGCGAGGCGGGCCGCCGCACGTTGAACATGCGGCATTTCGACGTGCAGGTGCTCGGCGGCATCGCCATGTTCAACCGGTCGATCGTCGAGATGCGCACGGGCGAGGGCAAGACGCTCACGGCGACGTTGCCGATGTACTTGTACGCGCTGACCGGCAAGGGCGCGCACCTGGCCACGGTGAACGACTATCTTGCCCGGCGCGACGCGGAATGGATGCGCCCCATCTACGAGGCGTTGGGTCTGTCGGTCGGCGTGATCGAAACCCAGATGCCCCAGCCGCAGCGACGCAAGTCCTACGCCTGCGATATCACGTACGGCACGGCCAAGGAATTCGGCTTCGACTTCCTCCGCGACCGGCTGCTTCTGCGGCGGATCCGCGAGGGGCAAAACGACCTGTTGGGCGGGATGCTCGGTCAAGGCGGCCGCGGCGCGGGCGAGAAGCCGGTTCAGCGCGAGCCCTTCTTCTGCCTGGTCGATGAGGCCGACAGCATTCTCATCGACGAGGCCCGAACGCCGCTGATCATCAGCGCCCTGCCCACCGAGGAGGAGAAGCTGGCCGTCGAATGCTACGAGTGGAGCGCCCAGATCGTGTCCGAATTTGTCGAGGACGAAGACTACGAATACGACCACGACAAGCGCAAGGCCGAGCTCACCCGCGCCGGTCGCCACAAGGCCCGGACGCTTCCCAAGCCGGCGGCCATGGACGCGGTGGGCATGGTAAATATCTACCAGTATCTCGAACAGGCGATCATGGTCGCCCGCGAGTATACCTACGAGCGCCAGTACGTCGTCCGCGACGGCGAGGTGGTGATCGTCGATGAATTCACCGGCCGCCTGGGCGAAGGCCGCAAGTGGCGCGACGGGATCCATCAGGCGGTCGAGGCCAAGCAGGGCGTGAAAGTCACGGTGGCCACGGGCCAGGCCGCGCGGATCACGGTGCAAGATTTCTTTCTCCGCTACGAACGGTTGGCCGGCATGACGGGCACGGCGCGGTCGTCGCGGCGCGAAATGGCCAAGATCTACCGCTGCCACGTCATCCCCGTGCCCACCAACCGCCCCGTCATCCGGCAGCATCTCCCAACGAGAGTCTTCCCCAACACCTCGGCCCGATGGGAGGCCGTTGCGGAAGAAGTGGCCCAAATGCACCAGCAGGGCCGGCCCGTCCTGATCGGCACGCGGTCGATCGACAAGTCCGAGCTCCTCTCGAGGATGTTGACGCGGTTGGGGATCGAGCACCGCGTGCTCAACGCCAACCGGATCGCCGAGGAGGCCGACATCGTGGCCCTGGCCGGCGGGCGCGGCAAGGTGACCGTCTCGACGAACATGGCCGGCCGCGGCACTGACATCAAGCTCGGCGAGGGCGTGTTCGATCTGGGCGGGCTGCACGTCATCTGCACCGAAATGCACGACTCCGCCCGCATCGACCAGCAGTTGATCGGACGCTGCGGCCGCCAGGGCGACCCGGGCACGTACCGGCAGTACCTGTCGCTGGACGACGACCTGTTGGAGAGCGGCCTCGGGCCCAAGAAAGCCCGCAAGTATAAAGCCATTGGCGAGTCCGCCAACGGCCCGCTGGACCACTACGCCCGCGTCTTCCGCCGGGCCCAGCGCAAGGTCGAACGCCGCCACTTCCGCGACCGCAAGCAGCTCATGCACTTCGAGAAGGAACGCAAGAAGATGCAGCGCCAGATGGGCCAGGATCCCTGCCTGGACACGCCGGGGTAGGCGGCGTATCGGATGCTTGGACGCCATGCCCACGCCTGCCGTGGGCATGTTGTGTGGGGGAAAGATGCCGCATGGCCACGACAAGCGTGGCCATGGCGCCCAAAAAACTCACTCCGACGCAATCGGCTGGTCGTAGTCCTCGAGCTCCTCGAGCCAGAGACGGATCTCGTTGTCGTACTCGCTCGACAGATCGCCCTTGACCAACTGCCGATGGAAGCTCGCGGCCCCTTCCTTCACCAACTCCGCGGCTTCCGCGTTCGGGAAGCGACGGCCGGGATCGGGGGCAATCAGACCGCAGATGAAGCTCATCAGAAGCTGATTGCAGCAGACCTCCTCCGGCAGGATGCTGGTCAGCCGCTGGGCGAGAAACCGCTTCGCCTCGAGCAGGTCGCGGTAGTCGGCGTGGCCGGGAAACGGCGGCGTGCCCGCCAGCATCTCGATGAGCACGTAGCCCAGGCTGGCCAGGTCCGACCGCGGCGAACACTCGCGATTCTCGAGGATCTCCGGCGCGGCGTAGGCGGGCGTGCAGGTCCGCACGGGCGGGGGATCGGACAGCGCGAATGCCGAGCCGATATCGACAATCTTCGCGTTGCCCGTCCGCTTGATCATGATGTTCGACGGCTTCAGGTCGCCGTGGACGATGCCCTCGCGATGCAGCGCGGCCAGCGCGGCCAGGCAGTCGCGGATAATGGCGATGGCGATGCCCGGCTTCAGCCGCGGCTGCACCGGTCCGGCCGTCACGATCACTTCGTTCAGGTAGGTCCAGCGCCGGCCGCTCACCCGGCCGTGCACCCACTCGAGCATCTGGCTTTTCAAGAGGCGGTCGAGGTCGTATCCGTTGACCCACTCCATCTCCATCAGGCGAATGCGGTGGCGATCGACCCAGTTGTGAACGTCGAGGAGGTTGTCCTGCTGGATTTGGGCGACGTGGGCCGCCACTTTGGCGATGCGGCCCATGCCCTCGTCGTACGCCCGATCGTCGGTGTACGGTTCGGGCGAGAAGACTTTCAGCGCCACGGGCAGCGTGAATCCGTCGGCGCTGCGGCGTTGGGAGAGATACACCACGCCCTGCCCGCCGGAGCCCAGCCGGCGGATCAATCGGTGGTGTTCGGTCCAACTGAGACGTTTCTCGTCGGTAATGCCCTGATATTGGGCCAGGAGTTTATCGGAGCAGCGGCCGGCCGGGCGTCCCCCCCATGTCCGGGTGGCGCTGCGCTCGTAGAACATCGTGGTGGACATCGAAGCGCCCTGGTTACCTTGCTGAAGTGAACCGAGCCAGGAAGCGTATCATATCTCTGCCGCCGTCGGTCCGTCCAGGGCGGAAAAGGAGCCACCCCATGCCCATCTTACCCACGCAAGTGTACAGCGGCGCGTGGCGACGCGGGCCGGAAAGGCGGGAAGTCAAGAAATCGCGAGCACTTGCACGCCGCCTTCGATCCTTCGGAAGAGATTGGAATTGAATGTTTAGCGAAGACACGATGTTTGGGTAAATCAGAATCCCGCAGATCCAATACCTTAAAACCCTTCTCTTGGAGGGATTTCTGGCAGGCTCACACACCGTCGGGCCCTGGATCGCGCCGGAAGCGGACGCGACGATCCCTACGTCGTCTTCACCCGGTCCGCGGCCTCGGCCGCCCAGGGGCTCTCGGGGCTCAGGTCGAGGAAGGCTTGCCAGTGCCGCCGGGCCTCGTCCGCGCGGCCCAGCCGCTCGAGGGTCTTGGCCAGATGGTAATGGGCGTCGGCGTAGTCGGGGTGATACGCCAACGCGCCGGCCAACGCGGCCGCCGCCAACTCCATCTCGCCCTGCTCGGCCAACAAACACCCCAGATTCGCGCGGGCTTCGACGAAATCCTCGTCCAGCTCGATCGCCACGTAGTAGCGCTCCCGCGCGCCCGACAGGTCGCCCAGCCGGTAGAGGATCTCGGCCACCTGAAAACAGAGATCCGCGCTGGGCCCGGCGGCGGCCATCGCCGCGCGATACGTCTCGGCGGCCGCGGCCAAGTCGCCGGCTTCCTCGCATGCCGCGGCCAACTCAATCAGATCGTCGGGCGAACGTGCCAACTCCTCGGTTTGCTCGTCCGCTACCTCGGGCAGCCGCGCCGCGTCAATCGACACGGCCGGCGGCGATTCCGTGGGGAAGTCGAACCGCATCTGTCCACCGGGCTCAAGCAATCCATCGCCCTGGCGGAGCAGGATCTGTTTGCCTTCGACAATGACCGAAAGCTGCGCGAGCGGCCGCTCGACGCCCGGCAAAAAATCGCGAAGCGCTTGAAGCTTTTTCTCGATCGCCGCGGGCGACGCGCCGGCCGCCAGAAGCTGCGCCAGCCGCCGGGCCGTCGCGACCTCCTCGAAATCGAAGTACGGCAGCCGCCGGACCTCGCGCGCCGGCGCGATGAGCCCACGGCGATGCCAACGCCGGATAATGGCCACGGGCACGCCCAACAGTTCGGCCAACATGCCCGGCGTGTAGAGGCGGTTGAGATCGCGTCCCAAATCGACCAGCCCCAGCCTCGCCCAGAGGTCCGTTTCCGTCACCACTTCGACCGCGCCTGCGCGAATCGCCTCGCGCGTCGGGCCGTCGAAAGCGTCGTCCAGGTCGCCTTCGTCCGCCAGCGGCAGCCCCCGCTCGGCGACGACGATCAGGTCCACGCCCGGCCCCGGCCGATCGACCACGACCGCGCCGCGAGCGCGCAGAAGCGCGGCGGCCTCGCGCTGCGTCATGCCGGCCAGCCGGCCCACCAGTACCACCCGCCGACCCGCCCAGCGGTCGCCCTCGCCCGAAACGTCGCTTGCATTTTTATCGTCCACCATCGCCCCAGTCTGGCCGCGCGGCGCAAGGCTGTCAATGCTTGCGGCGCGTGTGCCACTGGGTCCGCCCCTGTGTGCCACTGGCTCCGCCAGTGCTTCGAGACATCCTGAACAGCCGTGGAACCGGCACTTGTGAAGCCCGTGGTACACCGTTATCCAGCAACGGCGGAGCCAGTGGCCGCCGATGATCCCCTCACACCCAGCCCCTCTCCCGCCTTGTGGGAGAGGGGAGCAAATGTTCAAAACGGCCGGGGCGTGAAGCCGAGAATGACGAACCCCAGCGTGAGCCAGCCCAGCACGATCCGCGCCGGGCCAAGCGGGACGTTGTCGTCGGCCGTGGGCGGGTGTTGCGGGCCCATGATGAACAGGATCAAAACCATCAGCCACCACGCCGGGTACTGAAGGTAGATCGTCGCGTACATCACCGCCGCGATGGCCAACGCCAGAAGCAACGAGGCCACGTATTGGGCCTTCCGTCGCAACAAGGCGTACAAGATGTGCCCGCCGTCGAGCTGGCCGATCGGGATCAGGTTGAGCGACGTGATCAACAGCCCGAACCAGCCGGCAAAGGCCATGGGGTGGAGTTCGATGCCGTAACCGGGCGGAATTGCGTCAAACCACCATTGCACGAAGAGACTCATGATGAGCGGGGCGCCGACCCGGAGATCATCAACGTCGATGGGTTGTGTCTTGGACCAAAGGAGTCCGACAAAAAGGAAGACGAGCGTCGGCACGAGCCCCGCTAGGGGGCCGGTGATACCGATGTCGAACAGGGCCCGGCGGTCGCCCATGTTTGAACGCATCCCGATCACCGCTCCTAGCGTGCCGATCGGGCCGAACGGCATGGGCACGAAGAGCGGCAGGCTGGTCCGCACGCCGTATCGCCGCGCCTGGAGATAGTGCCCCATCTCGTGGCACAAGAGGATCGTCATCGCGCACGCGGCGTAGCGGAGGCCCACCCCCATGCGCGTCCCGAGGTCCAAATCCGCGGGCATGTCCTCGTGGAAAAGAAGGTCCGGCAACCCCGTCCCCGCCAGAAACGTGCTCACGCACGTCAAAACGAACAACACGACCGGCGCTCGGACGGACCGAGTGGGCTCAGGTGGGGAAGCCTCCCCTGATTCCGGGGGTGTTTGGGATTCGCAATCGCTCATGGGACGGGCCATTCTACGCGGGCCGTCGCGGTCGGCCAAGACCGCCCTTGATCTATTCGGCCCATGGAGCGAATATCGTGGACGCGAACCAGGTCGGAAGTCGGAATGCGGAGGCGGTTCTGACTTTCGACCTCCGGTCCCCCGCTTTCCGCTTTCGGCTTTCCGCTTCTCCTTCCGACCTCCGAATTCCGACCTCCGAATTCCGACCTCCCCAATCCCCAATCCCTAATCCCTTCTCCTCCCCATGCTCCAACGATTCTTCCAACTCCGCGAGCACGGCACCAACGTCCGGACCGAGGTCCTGGCCGGCCTGACCACGTTCCTGACGATGGCCTACATCATCTTCCTGCAGCCGGCCATTCTGTCGGGCGAGCTGTTCCACCGGCCCACGGGCATCGAGCCCGGCGCGGTCATGACGGCCACGTGCCTGGCCGCCGCGCTGGCCACCGCGATCATGGCCCTGTACGCCCGGTATCCCATTTGCCAAGCGCCCGGCATGGGCGAAAACTTCTTCTTCGTGTTCTCCGTCATTCCGGCGGCGGGCCTGCTGGTCGACGCCGGCCTGGCCGATGGGTCGCTTCAGCCCGGTGCAACTTCGGCCTGGCAGATCGCCCTGGGCGTGGTCTTCCTCTCCGGCGTGCTCTTCGTGTTGCTCACGGTCTGCGGCGTTCGCGAGTGGATCCTCGCGGCGATCAGCCCAAGCATGCGCCACGCCATCGCCATCGGCATCGGACTATTCATCGCGTTCATCGGATTGTGCAACGCAGGCTTGATTCAATCGCACGGCCAGCCGCCGGCCGTCTCGCTCCAGATCAATCCGCGGTTCGACAGCCCCGACCTCGTTGTTTTCTTCTTTGGCCTCCTGCTCACGTCGGTGCTCCTTGCCCGGCGGGTCCGCGGAGCCATCGTGCTAGGAATTCTTGCCTCGACGCTTTTGGCCATCGCGGCCAAATCGGCCCTGCCGCACCTGCCCGAGTCGATCCAGTCCGCGCCCTTGGTCGCCGAATCGAAGCTGGCCACGCTCTTCACGGTGACCGATCGCGTGGTCGCCGCGCCGCCGTCGATGGCCCAGACGTTCTGCGCGATGGATCTCGTCCGGGCAATGTCCTGGTCCATGGTCCCCTTCATCCTGATCTTCCTGTTCATGGACGTGTTCGATACGCTGGGCACGCTCATCGGCGTGAGCGAGCGGGCCGGGCTCATGCGCGACGGCACGCTCCCCCGCATGCGCCAGGCCATGCTCTCCGACGCGGTGGCCACCATGGCCGGCGCCGCCATGGGCACCAGCACGGTGACCAGCTTCGTCGAGAGCGCCGCGGGCGTCGAGCAGGGCGGGCGGACCGGGCTGACCGCGCTGGTGGTGGCCGGACTCTTCGTCGCCGCGCTCTTCTTCAGCCCTATCGTGGCGATGGTCGGCGCCTACCCGCCCATCACCGCGCCGGCCCTGGTCGTGGTCGGCTCGATGATGATGCGCAACGTCGTCCACGTCGAGTGGGACAACCCGGCGGAGGCCCTGCCCAGCTTCCTCGTGATCCTAGGCATCCCGCTCACCTACTCGATCGCCGACGGCCTTGCCCTGGGCCTGGTCGCCTATCCCCTGGTCAAACTCCTCTCCGGCCAAGCCCGCGACGTCCGCTGGCCCGCCTACGTCCTGGCCGCCGTCATGGTGGCCTACTTTGTGTTCATTCGCACGCAGGCGTTGTAGACAACGTACTGCTGTTGATTCTTTGCGTTTGGGGTGGCAGATGGACCGGCGAGGCTTCGCACGATGAGCAAAGGGGCATAGTGGTCGATCACGTTGGTCGTCCTTGCAATGGGCGGGGCGACTGTCTGCTGTCTGTTTTACGCGCATCTGCTGAATCGCGATCCGCGGCCGAAAACGCTCTTTTGCTGGCTGCGGTTGGGCGAGGGGCCCAACGCCCGGGTGTTGGTTCGTTGTGATGGAACGGCGATTTCCATCGACGCCAACGGCGACGGGCGGTTCGACGCCGGCGAGCGATTCGCCAATCACGGGCGGCTGGCGATTCACGACGGGGAGTCGTTTGGAAGCCCCACCAAGGCATTGCCGAGCGAGACGGCTTGAGCCGGATCGGCCGCGACGGCGTCGGCGCCGAATTCAACGGCCAGGTCGTCGGCCCCAACCAGGGCGCGGCCGCCGACGAGTATTTTTATCGCCGCGCCGCGCGGGCCGCGACGGACCGCCCCGAGCGTTTGCCGGAGCGATTCGAGCTGCGCATGCTGAGACGCGGAAACGCACAACAAGTCGGCTTCGAAGAGTTCAACCGCCTGGGCGAGATCGGCCACCGGCACGTCGGCGCCGAGTTGCACGACGCGCCAGCCGTCCATCTCAAGGAAGTCGGCCACGGCGCACAGACCGACGTCGTGCCGATTGCCCGCCACGGCCGCCGCGAGCGCGGTCCTGCCATTGGGCGTTTTCCTCGCGGCGCGGTCGCGGAGCCGCGCGAAAACCCGTTTCGTCGCGGCCGTGACAAGGTGTTCCTCCGCGATGGAGACGTCGTCCTGCTGCCACATGCGTCCGACTTCCTCTTGGGCGGGCAGAAGGACGTTCAGATAGAGGTCGGGCACGGAATGCCCTTCGTCGGCGGCGCGCAACACGAGATCCGTCGCCCGGTGCTCGTCGCCCGACAAAAGCGCGAGCAGGTATTCGCCCGCCAGACGCCCCTGGGGCGAATCCACGTCCAGAGGCCGATCAGAGATAGAGTACGTTTGATCGCGAAGGGTCTCGATAGCCTGCCGACACGCGTCGGCGGCTGGGGCGGCCGCGTCCGCCGGCAACTCCGCGAGGAGAATCCCTCGCAAGCAGTCCAGACCGGAGGCGATTGCCTCGTCGGGCACGCACCGCGCGCCCAGGAGCGAGCGCATCCAACGGACGTACTCGACGAACAGACGCGGCCGATCCACGGCCAGCACGGCGGCCAGATCCTCCAGAAGGTCGGTCAGCAGGTTCTGCCACGCGGGGAAGGCGTCCTCGCCGACGACGCCGGCCAGCTCGGGACGCGATTGGACGAACTCCTCCGCGGCGTAGCCGGCCAGGGCGTGGGCGGCGTGGTGGATCATCCGGGCCGAGGTGGGCGGGAGATGGTTCATGAAAGGGTTTCCTTTGTTGCGTCCGCGTCGGTTTCCAACATCGCCCGAAGACGCATCAGACCGCGCCGAGAATGCGTCTTCACCGTGCCCAGCGGCATGTTGATCCTCGCGGCGACTTCGCTGTGTGTTAGGCCCTCCAGGAGCGACAATTGCAGGACCCGCCGCTGCTCGGTCCGCAGGCCGTCCATGAGTAAGCGCGCCCGGCGGGCTTCGTCGGCTGCGTCCACGTTCTCGCCGCCCGCGTCCGACGACGGGGCGGCCGGCTCCCGCGCCAGCGGCTCCACCGGCGGCGTCCGCGCGTGCTTGCGGGCCCGGTCGATCAGGCGGCGGCGGGCCAGCATGGAGATGAACGTGGCCTCGGACGCCACGCCGGGATCGAATCGGGCCGCGCTGCGCCACACGTCGATGAAAACCTCTTGCACGGCGTCCTCGGCGTCAACGTGCCGCTTCAGATGGCGACGCGCCAGCGACCAAACCAGGGGGCCGTACCGCGCGAGGCACTCGTCCACGGCCGCCGGCTCGCCCGCGGCTATTCGTTCAAGGACGGTCTCGTGCACGGGCAGACCCCGTGGGACGGCGCGCAAAAAAAGGGGGGGCCGACCTGGGGCCCCCCCAAACCCAAGTACGGTGAATTCACCTTACTTGGGCAAGATCACCGCGTCAATGACGTGGATCACGCCGTTGGCGGTCCGGATGTCCGTCTTGACCACGGTGGCGTTGTCCACCATCACTTTGCCCTCCTTCACCGCGATCCGCGCCTCCGACCCCTCGACGGTCTTGGCCTTGGACAGCTTGACCACGTCCGAGGCCATGACCTTGCCGGGAACCACGTGGTAGGTGAGGATCTTGACCAATTTGGCCTTGTTCTCCGGCCTCAGCAGGTCCTCGACCGTGCCTTTGGGCAACTTGGCGAATGCCTCGTCGGTGGGGGCAAACACCGTGAACGGCCCCTTCCCCTTGAGGGTCTCGACCAGTCCGCCCGCCTCGAGCGCCGCGGCCAACGTCTTGAAACTCCCGGCGGCGACCGCCGTATCGACGATGTCCTTGGGCTTCTCGGCGGCCGTCGCCGAGCAGCTTGACGAGCAGCCGCTGCCCGCCCGAGCCGACCAAACGCCCAAAATCGCCAATGCCGCCACGGCCAACGTCAAACTGAGAACTTTCATCGCAATCTCCCTATCGAAAGTGTTTCGCGACGACCGGGTCGCCGCCGTGTTTTTCCAACGCTCAAGTGTGTTCGCCGGATAGGCCGGATCGGTTTCAAAAAACCGAAGAAAATCTTACCGACCGGTTATTCACCGGCGTTATCGTTTCCCTCGCCCCCCGGCTTGCCGCTCTCCCGGACGGGGATCTGGACCTCGAAGTAGTTCTGCTCCCGGGGCACGAACGGGCTGTTGTGGCCCATCACGCGCATCGGGCCGGTGGCCGTCCAAGTGCCTTGATTCGATTCCAGCCATGCATCCAGACGCCGACGGGCTTCGTCGACGGACTGCCTGGTTTGGGCCCCGCGGACACCCGTGCTCGCCACGGTCATCGGCGCCACGTCCACCACTTCCACGGCGCCCTCGGTTCCCGGCGTTCCCAAGCCGGGATCCCCATAAAGGAAGGCCATCGACTTCGCCCGGGCACCGTCCTCCGCCCCAGGGGCGTAGCCCATCTCCACCGGAGCCGTCATCGCGATGTTGTGCCGCTTGATGTGCGAGAACAACGTCCAGAAAGCCCCGTTCGACGCCGTTTCGGTCCTGGCCATCCGATAGGCCGGGTAGCGCTTGATCTCGACCTCGCCGACGGTCGTTGGCGGCGGGAAGCCGGCGGGCAGCTCGGCCTCCGACCGAACGCGGAATTCCAGATCGGACTTCAGTTTGCTCAAGGCGTCGCGCAACTGCGCCACCGCGCGCCGGGGATCTTCCCGGGACACGGCCGAGGCTTCTTCGACCGCGCCGGCCAAACGCCGCGCCGCAAACGTCTGGCGACCGACCGCCTCCGCGGCCGTTTGGCTCCGCCGAGCGAGCACGTCGAGCTTTTCGTTGGGCGACAGGTCCGGAGCGTCGGCCTCGCGTAGGGCCTCGCGAAGCACATCAACGGCGCGAAGCCGCGCCGCGGCGCCGTCTTGTTTGGCAAATGACGGACTGCCCGTTGTCGCCCACGCCGCGAGGCTTGCCAATAAAACGGATAAGGTGAATTGCCTAGGCATCGTTTTTCCTCCCAATAGACGTCAGAGACTGGCGTTCCTCCACGCCCCTTGCGCCCCACGGTCCTCGGGATCGCAAGCGGGGAATTACCAGGAATGTATTCGCTTGACATGCATGGGCGGATTCAAAGAGGACGGGCATATTCCCGACGCGGGGGGCGTCGAGATCCCCTTGGCTCCAAAAAAGAAGGCGTGCGGCGACGCATCACCACACGCCAGAGTCTGGTCCGTCCGTGAATGGACGCCCTACTTCCTCTCGATCAGTTCATCCTCCACCGCCCCGCCGGCGTCCGAGACGCCGAAGTACGTGGCGATGCCGGTGGGGTCGATGAACTCGGTGAGGACGACTTCCAAAGGCGCGTCGCCCGTGGTGGGGGCGTCCGGCGGCCAGGCCTTGGCCACGACCTTAAGGCCGTCGGGACGGATCGAGGCGTCGGCCACGGGCTCGCCCAGCGACTTGGGGTCAATCACCAGTTTGCCGGGCTCCGGGTACTTCGCCACCAGCTCGGCGTTGGCCGCCGTGCCGATGCAGTACACCACCGGCCCGCGCAGCAACGCCACGAGGCCGTCCTGGGTCTTGTGCCCTCGCACCAGCCGCCACGGCATCGGCATGTCCATCGCCACCACGTCGCCGGGCTTCCACTCGCGGCGAAGCTCCAGGTACTTCTCGCCGGGCGAAACCTCGCGGGCCGGCTCGTCGTTAATCGCAAGCGTCGCCTTCGGACACCAACGCGGGATCCGCAGCCGCAGCGGAAACTCCATTGCCGCGGAGGGCGTCACGGTCAGCTTCACCGCGCCCGAGGTCGGGTAGTTCGTCTCTTGCTCGATCGTGACGCTCCGCTCGCCGCCCAGCGCGATCGTCTTCTTCGACGGGGCGAAGAGATCCACCGCCACGCCGCCGTCGTCGGTCCGGTAGTAGATCATCTGGGGCAACTCGGCCACGATGCGGCGGTAGTTGCCCGGGCAGCAAAACCCATCGATGGGGAAATAGACCCGCGGTCCTTCAAACGGCGTGAAGTAGCGGAGTTGCCGACCGGCGGGGTCCTGCGCGGCGAACAGGGCGTTGTAGATCGCCCGCTCGATCATGTCGCCGTAGCGCAAGTCGCCCTCCAGCCGCATGAGGCTGTCCCACCAGCGGATCAGGTAGGCCGTGACGCACGATTCGCTCACCGGCCCGCGGCCGTTCTGCGTGTACGAGAAACGCTCCTCGTCCGAGGCCGATCCGATCACGAAGAGGCATCCGTCCGGCCGCGCGAGCTCGCGCAGGATGAACTCGGACGGCTGCAGCAAGCTCTTGTCCGGCTCGTGGCGGTAGAGTATCGTCTGGCTGAAGCACCGGGCCACGTTGACGTACACGTGCGACGTGACCGGGTTGGTGAGGTTCGTCTTTTGCCAATCGCGGAGAGTCGTGCATTCCGTCTCCCCGTGGCAGAAGCCGTGCCGCTGATTGGCGGCGAAATCCAGATAGCGCGGCTCGCCCGTGCAGGAGTAGAGCGCCAACATCGACTCGGCCAGGCCGGCCGTGCAAATCTTGTCCGGCTCCGGGTTCTTGGGGAACGTCTGGCAGATGTAATCGCCCAGCTCCCGGGCGTAGGCGAGCGACTTCGCGTCGCCGCAATAGCGCCAGTGATCGACCAGACCCAACAGGGCGTATTCCTGGTCGTGCAGGATCCAATTGCGGGCGTTTTGCCGCCCCTCGGGCTCGACCGGCATGTGCCCCAGGTAGCCGTCCGGGTCGCGGGTTTTCATCAGCTCCTCGATGAGCCGCTCGGTCCGCTCGGCCACCTTGGGGTCGCCCGTGTACGCGGCGAAGATGCTGCCCGCGTCGATCACCTTGCCGATGCCGATGTACCGCCGGTCGGCCGGCTGGCGCTGACGGAAGGGATCGAGGAACCCCTTTTCGAGATCGATCGCCATGAAGTTCTTGTAGATGAGATCGTCGATCCGGCGGGCAATCTCGCCGGACAGCTCCGCCTTGGTGAGCCGCTCGGGCCGCAGTTTGTCGACGACCTTCGGCTTGACCTCGCCCGCCAGGGCAACGCCGGCAATGAGGACGAGGAAACATAGTAACGCGGCCAGGGAGCGTCTTCTCATGATTCTCACAGACTCCAAACAGGGCTTGTCGCGAAAAAAGGTTGGACTCTCAAACGTCGTGTGCCACTGGCTCTGCCAGTGCGCTAGGCCCCGCGATGTTCGGCACTGGCAAAGCCCGTGGCACTCGCGTCATGCTGAGCGAAGCGAAGCATCTCCGGCATTGCGCCACACCGACAAGATCCTTCGCTGCGCTCAGGATGACTACACGCTTCGGGTCATCCGGTTTCTCACCCCATCTCCGGCAACTCATACCCCTTGCGCCGCGGCCGGGTGAGGCGGGCGTTGGCTTCGGGGTCGTCGGGGAATTGCTCGCGGTCCGGGTCCCAGCGGAGCTTGCGGCCCAGTTCGCGGGCGAGGTTGGCCAGGTGGCAAGCGGAGATCGAGCGGTGGCCGATCTCGACGTCCGCCCGGGGCGTCTGGCGGGTCTTGATGCAGTCAAGCCAATCGGCCAGGTGCAGCTTCGCCTGCCAGCCCGGGCCTTCCCACACCTCGGCCACGGCCGGCTTGGGCGGGTTGGCGACGAAGTCGGGCGGGTTCGTGGTGAACTTGTTGCGGTTGATCTCGATCTTGCACTTCTCGCCGACGAAGATCGCCCCGCCGACCGGCCCGCCGTCCAGCTCGAACCGCACGAGCGTGCCGTCGGCGTAGCGCATCGAGACCTTGCCGTTGGGCCCTTCGGTGACCGGCCAGATCTCGGTCGGTCCGGTGAGGCTCTTGCCCAACGCCCATTGGACTTGATCGACCCCGTGCGCCCCCCAGTTGGTCATCTCTCCGCCCGAATAGTCGCGATAGCCCATCCAGCCGAGATGAAGGCTCTTGTTGTACGGCCGCAGGTCCGTCTGGTTGCACCACGCGTCCCAGTCGAGCCCGTCGGGCACGGGCTCCTCGGGCAAACCGACGTAGCGGCCAGGGCCGGTGTAGTTCACTGCTTGCACGACCTTGATCTTGCCGATCCCGCCGGAGCGGACCAGTTCGCACGCGAAACGGTTCACTTCCATCGACCGCTGCTGCGAGCCGACCTGAAACACCCGGTTGTACTTCCGTGCCTCGCGGACGAGCGCGCGACCTTCGCCAATCGTAAGGGTGAGCGGCTTCTCGGCGTAGATATCCTTGCCGGCCTGGCAGGCGTGGACGCAGATGAGCGCCCGGGCGTGGTCCGTGGTGGGCACGACGACCGCGTCGATGTCCTTGCGGTCGAGGATCTTTCGGTAGTCCTGATACACGGCCCACGTGCCCCCGTGCGCCGCGGCGGCCGCTTCCGCCCGGGGGAGAAAGCAGTCGGCCACGGCGACGATTTGGCCCGGGGCGGGCAACTGGTCCATCAGTTGTCCGGCCCTGCCGCCGGCGCCGATGAACCCGACCGCGATCCGCTCATTCGCCCCCGGCTCACCCTCCCCCCCGAGCACCGCACGAGGCAAAAACATGGGCACGGCCGCCCCCAGGGCGGCCGAACGCTTGAGAAACTCGCGGCGGGTCGAACGGACAGGCGGGGTCATGTCAGTGTCCCCAGGAGAGGGGCAGCGAGGCGGGATGAAAGGCTGGACCAGCGTTCCAGTCACGCCCATCCTACCCCTCGGCGACCGACCGCCGCAAGGGCGCCGGAGGTTATTCCGTTGCCGCTCCGGCCGGAGGGATGAGCTGCACGACAGGGATCCCATTTCGCGGTGAACCAGGCCATTCGACACGGGTGGAACCCGCGGCACTCAGCGGCTCTGGTGGACACGCCGAAGGCGCCCTCCGGATTTCGCGGCATATGCCTACTCCGGCGTGGGCGCGACGAGGCCGGCTTGGCCGTTTTCGTAGATGCTGAATTCGGCCCAGACGGGCATGTGTTCGGCGATGGCCAAGGCCGCGGGCACGTCGATGTTCAAACGGCGGATGAGATCCACCACGCCCGAGCGGCCAAGGTATTCGTTGGTCGCGCTGCGATTGAAGACGACGTTGTCCGGCAGCGCGGTGCCGCGGGTGGTGCTGATGGTGCCCGACACGGCCCAGCTCACGTTGGGGATCCGTTCCGCGACGTTTGTCCGGCGCGCATCGACGGCGAAGTTGCCCAGGAGGATCACGTCGTCCTCGGCCTTGAAGCGTTCGGCGACCGCGGCGAGGACGTTGCTTGCAAGATCGAGCTGGTCGCCCGACGAATCCTGCTCGAGCTGGACGTTGATAAGCAGGAAGGTGAACGCCTGGCTCGCGTCGGGCCCGCGCGCGCGGAACAACCCGACGAGCGGCTTCTGCCGCAGGCGGCCGCTGGGGTCGTCGACGGAACAGACGGTGGAGCGATCCAGATCGATTTTCGCCCTATTGAACAGGAAGGTCGCGTACTGGCTCACCTCCTGGCGGTTGACCTCCGGCGCGACGGCGAAGTCGAAGGTTTTGCCCGGCGCGTTCACCTGGGCGACCAGGTCGCGGAGGACGCCCGTATTGCTGGCTTGGATTCCCTGAAGCGCCACCACGTCGAAGTCGCGGATCAGCTCGGCCAAGTGCGAGGTCACCAGGGAGCTGGCGAGCTTGGTTCGGTTCAGGGGCTGGACGTCGAAGGTGGCCACGCGGATCGACTTCCATCCGAGCGGCACGCCGGACAGCTCGGCAAGGTCCGGAACGTCCGCGGCCGGCCCACGGGGGCTGATGATGATGTGGCCGTTCTGCCGCTTCACGTCGTAGTGCGTGAAGAAATAGCCCAGCCCCGCCGCCGTGCCGACCACCAGCGGAATCGAGATTGCCTTCCACACCGCCATTTCCTCCCGGGCCTTGCCGATGGCGACACACCGCCGGCCGCGGCCAGCGTACCGCAACGTGCCGCCGGACTCCAGGTCAATTGCGGGGGGCAACCGACAGTATGGATCCCCCATTGGTGTTATTTCATTTGCCGCGAAAGACGATTGGCTTGTATACTGAAAGGGAGGCGGGGTCGCGAGATCCTTCGCTTCGCCCAGGATGACTGTTTTGCGCGGCGCGATGGCCGCGAGGTTGGTTTGATGCGCGCGGCAACCCGATTCTGTTTGGCGGGGCTGTTGGCCTGGACCACGGGCGGGGTGAGCGCGGCCGTCGGGGACGTGTTCGAGCTGGTCGGCGGGGGCCGCGTGGTCGGCGATCTGCTCAATCCGGACGAGTCGCCCCGAACGACCTTTGAGATCCAGACCGCTTCGGGCGGCAAGGTCACGCTGGCGGCCGACCAGGTGAAGCGTCGCGTGCCCCAGTCGCCGGTCCAACGCGAATACGAGCAGGTCCGTCTCGCGCACCCCGACACAGTCGAAGGTCAATGGGCCGTGGCGGAGTGGTGCCGCGAGCGGATTCTCTCGGCCCAGCGCGAGACGCACCTCCGCCGGATTATCGAGTTGGATCCGGATCACCGCGGCGCCCGGGCGGCGTTGGGCTACAGCCGGATCGACGGCAAATGGCAGACGCAAGACGAGGTGATGCGAGGCCGCGGATTGGAACGCTACAAGGGCTCGTGGAAGACGCCGCAGGAGATCCGGGCGATCCAACGGCGCGAGGAGAAAAAGGAGGTCCAGGGCAAGTGGCTGGCCGACGTGCGCCGCTTGAGCGGTTGGCTGGGCGGGTCGCGAACCGAGGAAGCGCGCCAGGCGATCGAGGCCATCAACGACCCCATGGCCGTGCCTGCCCTGGCCACGCACCTCAGGGAAGACCGTCGCCGCGCGGCCCAAGCGCTGTACGCCGCGGCGCTGGCGCGCATTGGCTCGCACGACGCCGTCGAGGCACTGGCGATCAGCGCGATTGAAGACCCGGACGAAGAGGTTCGCCTTACCTGCCTCGACCATCTGAAGAAGGCGAGGCATCCCCGGGTGATCGAGTATTTTTGCGGCAGGCTGCGGGACAAGAACAACGTCATCGTGAACCGCGCGGCCCGGGCCCTGCGGGAGATGAACGACGCGTCGGCCGTCGCGCCGCTGATCGACGCCCTGATCACGGCGCACAAGCACAAGGTCACGACGGGGCCGCCAGGCCAGACGTCGGCCACGTTTGGCAACGTGCCGGGAGGCGGCGGGTTCACCACGGGCTCGAAGGTCACGATCGTGACGGAGCACGTGCGCAACCAGGCCGTGCTCGACGCCCTGATCGCCCTGACTGGCGGAGTGAACTTCGATTTCGACGTGGCGGCGTGGAAGTCGTGGCACGCCTCGCGGAGCCGCCCGGCTCCGCTGGACGCCCGGCGGGGCTAAGTACCCCTCGAACGTGGCATTCCTTGTCTCCCCGCGCGGGGCTTTGCGCTCTATGTTTGTATTGAGGGGCGGTCGAGCTCGGCGTGCGCAACGAGGGCCTCCATGGGTTTGTTTTCCGCGAACAAGAAACGCGCGGTGCAGGCGTTTGTGATCCGCCTGTTGAACACGCATTGCCCCAACGTGCCGAGCATCGACCGGGACGAAACGCGCCGCGAGAGCCGCGACCCGTTGACGCTGGCCGTGCTGGTGGTGCCCAGCGATCGAGGTCAGCCGAACACGGCCGGGGCGTTCACCACGGTGACAAAGGAATTCTCCACCGCGGGCGTGTCGCTGGTGATGGGCCAGCCGCGGGCGCTGGACGAAGTGTTCCTGGTCTTTCGCCAGGAGTCGCAGGTCACCTTCGTTCGCGCCCGGGCGAAGCACCAAAGCCCCATCGGCGCCGGCTTCTTCCAGCTCGGCATGGAGCTGCTCGAAATCGTGCCGGAGGATCGCCACCTTGAACTCAAGGCCCTGGCCGACGAGCTTCACTAGCAGCGTCTCCCCTCTCCCTTTGGGAGAGGGGCAGAGGGTGAGGGCGCGCCGCCCCTCGGAGCTTTCTCGTCTCAACCCGTCATCCGGAGCGGATCTCGCTGGCGCCAGGCGCCGGCCGGATGCTTCGCTGCGCTCAGCATGACGGGCGGAGCGATGCAAGGACGCAAGACGGGGAAGACAATACGAAAACAAAAGCGGCGACACGTCGCCGCACTCCAAAGGAGTTCACAGGACGTCCTTGCCTTGGCGGCGTTTTCGCCGGGCGAGGCGGGCGGCGCGGCGGGCGACGGCGCGCCATAAGGCTTTCAGGTCGATCACGCCGCGGGGAAACTCGGCGGAGTACGCCCGAAGGAATCGCCAGCAGATCGCCGGAGTAACCCAGGGATGCGCGGCGAGGCTCGCGGCCAGCCGGGCCAGGTCCGCCGCGCGGCGGCGCCGGCCAAGCCACCGGTGGATCCGCACGCCGTCCAGATCGACCAGATACGCGCGGACGCCGTCCCCTTGCTCCTGGACCAGCAGATTGGCGGCTTTCAGGTCGCGGTGGGAGACGCGCCGGTCGTGCATCCGGCCCAGCAGGCGGCCCAGCTCGGTGGCCGCCCGCGCGGCCCGGCGCAGCCGCTGGCTCGGCGGCAAGTCCGCGATCCGCCAGCCCCACAGGTGCGCGTTGTCCGCGTCGTCGATCCACTCCGTCACCAGGTAGCTCTCGCGTGGCCACCGCGGCCGCGTGGGCTCGCACGCGGCCAAGGGCCGGGCCGTCGCGATCCGCCGGGCCAACAGGGCGTGGCCCCAATACCAACCGCGAACCGCCCGCGACCGACGAAACAGTCCGCAGAACGCCTTCCACGCGGTCCGCGACCGGCACCGCTTGCACGCGACCCGCACGGATTGCCCATGGACGCGCATGGTCGCGCGAACCAGAACCGTCGAACGCGAGATCTTCACCGGTTCGGCCTCGGGATGGCGCAACAATCGGCCGGGAGCGTCGAGCAGGCGCCGCCGCAGGGCCTCGGGCAAGTCCCGCGCGGCATGGAGCGTTCCGCGTCGGTCGCGAAGGCGGATGAAATCGCGGTTGGTCCGCAAGGACCGGCGGTCGCGGCCCCAGTCGATCCCGCGAGAGTGCCGCCGCGCGAACACGTCGAGTTGGCGCACAACGTCCTCGCGCTCGGGCACGGCGAGATTCGGACGCGCCGCGCGGTAGATCCGCCAGAAACGCCACCGCTGGGCGATCGTCGTGCGGTCGAACCATTCGCCCAAGAGAACCACGAGGTCGCGACGGCTCGCGCGCCAAGGCAAAGGGGCGGAGAACCGGGCCCCGGCCAGATCGATCAGATGGATCCGCGGCCGGCCGTCCTCGTCGAGTCGGACGAGCATGTTCCCGGCGTGGAAGTCGCCGTGATGGACGCCGGCCTCGTGGATCTGGGCGACAAGCCGGGCGAGAGCCGTCAACAGTCGGCGCTGGAGGACGCTTTGTTGTCGCGGTGGGAGCGGCCCAAGCACGCGGCGGACGAACTCGTCGAGCCCCAGGGCGTCCGGCACGGCCTCGATGACGCCGTAGTCCTCCCAGACCAGCCCCGCGGCGGATCGTTGGCCATGCGCGACGGGCTGGGCCGCCGGCAGTCCGCGGCGCAGCGCCTCGAGGCCGGCCCGCCATTCGCGAAGCGCGGCCCCGCCGCGAACTCGCCGCGCAATCGCCCTGAACAGGCCCGGGCGGCGATCGTGCTTGATGAATACCGTCCGGTCGCCAAGGCGCACCCGCCAGACCGCGCGGCCAGCTCGATCCTTGACCTGGTGGGCCGCGCCCTCGGCGCGCCACTGCGCCCAACGGAGGCCTTCGTCGTCCAAAAGACGCTCGGCCCAATCGGGCAGGACGGTCCAGCGGCACGGACCGCGGCGCATCGAGACGACGGGAGGAAAGGAAGATGCCATGCCAATCCATGCGGCCAGGCGTCCGCGGGCATCATGCCCGGTGGATCACTCCGCCTTCTTCAGCGGTTCCTGATGAGGCTCCGGTTGCGGCTCCACCTCGGGCGCCGGCTCCGCCTCGGGCTCATCCGGCTCCTGAGGCGCTTCGGGCGGCGATTCCGGCTGCTTCTCCGGTTCCTTCGGGGCCTCGGGCGGCGCTTCCGGCTTTGGTTCCGCTTCCGGTTTTTTCTCCGGTTCCTTCGGGGCCTCGGGCTGCTTCTCCGGCTCCTTCGGC
>JAFGDS010000132.1 GCA_016931995.1 Pirellulales bacterium | reverse complement strand
GCAACGGGGCGGCCCATCTGGCGGACGAGCTGATTCACGAAGCGGGCTGGCCCCTGGAGTTGTCGCATCCGGGCTACGTGGCCCGGCTGAAGCAGAGCCCGGACAAGACCGATTTCTCCGACGCGCGGCTTTTGGCCGAGCTGGCGCGCGTGGGGTACATCCCGAAGGTGTGGCTTGCCGCTGTTCTTCGATGGGCTTGTGGGAGCGATTTAGTTCCAACACATTCCCAACAATAAAACGCGAAATGGGGCAAAATGACGGGGAATCAGGGGGAATGACGACGAGTCAACGACCGATGCTAAGTTGTTATATATCAAAGCATTGCGTTTCCACCTAACGACTTGCGTCAAAATCATCAGTTAAATTCGAGTCCTTGTCGGGGAGGCAGCCGACAAGAGGGAATTCCGAATACCCCGGATTTCCCGGGAATCCTGAGCGGCGTCTTTCGGACGAGTCCATTGCCCCACTGTCAGGCGGTCGCAACACCAAAGAGGGGCCGGCGACGTTGGACCGCTCTGCCTTGTCTTTTGCCCCTGGAAATCCCATCTGGTCTGTCAGGAACTGGGGTTCAGCGGCCCAAATAGGGTAGAGGGTGTTTTTTTTCCTTTTCGTGTCATTGCCGCTTCGGTCCGTTCGGACGCACCGGAACTGAAGTTGCGGCCATTGAAACGCCCCGAAGGGCGCAAGGGAGACTCAAGTGAAACGGTTGATCAGTGTGTTGTGCGTGGCGGTCGCGGTTGGACTCATGTCGGCAACGGCCCAGGCCTCGGTGGCCACGGTCACGTTCGACGCGGCCGACATCGTCGCCGACGCATCGTTGACGGTGAACACGACGGGCACTCCCATCGTGGGCGACGGGTACATCCGCATCGACGGTTCCACCGCGATCAGGACCTATGAACCCAATGCGGAGGGCACTTCAGGCAACCCGATTGGATTCAACGCCTGGCTTGCTACTTTGGACGAGGCGGGAGAGGGGCTCTCGGGGTTCAACCTCTGGTTGCAGGACGGCAGGTCCAATCAGGCCACCATGTGGGGCGAAGACGTAGCGCTTGCCAGCACCGACTCGATCACCCCCTTCGCGCCGGAGGGGTGGACGGGATCGGTCATCGACTGCCCGTGGGGTGGCGCCTTTGCCGACGGCAAGCTCATCATCTACAGGGCCAACAGCGAGGCCGACTATCTCAGGCCGGGCAACGTGCCGGCAGGTCTGTTTGGATTCGTCGCCGACATCATGGATTTCGATGGCGGAACGTGGCCGGACTACCAGATCTGGGTTGGCGCGGGAAACGCCTCGCAAAGCGACGATACGGGCTTCGACCAGCTCGCGGGCGTGGCAGGCGGCATCTACTTCCAGCGCGCCATCACGGCCAACGCCGTGCCCGAGCCCGCCGCGCTGCTCGTCTGGTCGGTGTTCGGCGCGCTGGGACTGCTGGGCTGGGCGCGGCGGAGGTAGCCTCCTCGCGTGCCCATCGAACGACACACTCCAGGGGCCATCCGTCGCGGTGGCCCCTTTCCTTTGCGCGTGCGAGACGCAATCCGCGCGTTCTGGAAGGGACGTCCGTAGGGTCTACTCCATCCGCCCGGGCGCGCCTATACTTGGAGAGGTTTCCCTCCACTCACCTTTGCGAATCGAGGACGGCCATGATCCCGCGACACTCCGCCAAACGCTGGTCCGCCGTCGCGCTGGCGGCAATGGTGGCGATGGTTTTGCTCGGCGCGGTCCCGCTGGCGGCCCAGGACGTCGACGCCCAGGCGTATCACAAGGCGATCGACCGCGCGATCGGATATCTCCGAAGCCAGGGCCAGGAGCCCAGCGGGGCGTATGCCAGCCATGCCGGGCCGGGCGTCACGGCCCTGGTCGCCACGGCCATCATGCGGACCGGTCGCGCGCCGGACGATCCGCTGGTCGCGCGGAGCCTGGAATACCTCGAACGCTGCGTCCAGCCCGACGGCGGGGTTCACGCCAAGGACAGCATGGTTCGCAACTACGAGACGAGCCTTGCCGTGTTGTGTTTCGCCGAAGCGAACCGCGCCGGGCGATACGACAAGCTGATTGCCAGCGCCGACCGCTTCCTCAAGGGCTTGCAATGGGACGACGACGAAGGCCACGGGCCGGCCAGCTACAGCTACGGCGGCGCCGGCTACGGCGCGCACAAACGGCCCGACCTGTCCAATACGTCGTTCCTGGTCGATGCCCTGCGCGCCGCGGGCAACGGACCCGACGACGAGGCGATGAAGAAAGCCCTCGTGTTCGTCTCGCGGTGTCAGAACCTCGAAGGCCCTCACAATACGACCAAGTTCAGCGCCAAGAATCCGGACGGCGGGTTTTACTACACGCCGGCGGCCGGTGGGTCGAGCCAGGCGGGCGAAACTCCGGCGGGCGGGCTGCGGAGCTACGGGTCGATGACCTACGCCGGGCTGAAGAGCATGATCCACGCGGGCGTCGGGCCGGACGATCCCCGCGTCAAGGCCGCCGTGCAATGGATCCAGAAGCACTATGACCTCACGACCAATCCCGGCATGGGCGACGCGGGGCTTTATTACTACTACCACACGCTGGCCAAGGCCCTGGATGCCGCCGGACTAGACACCCTCGAGGACGCCCAGGGCAACCGCCACGACTGGCGTCGCGAGCTGGTCGCCCAACTGCTCCGGCTGCAGCAGCCCGACGGCTCCTGGGTGAACAAGAACTCCCGCTGGCTGGAATCCAACCCCAGCCTCGTCACCGGCTACGCCCTATTAGCCCTGACCTACTGCCGCCCCGCGATGGAAAAGAGCCCGGCGGGGGAGAAGTAGGTGGCGGGCGCCACTGCGGGCTTGTCGAGGCAAGCGTCCGGAGACTTCGGATCGAGCGAGACGGCGTAGTCCCAGTCCTGGGTCGCGCGTTCCCAATCCCCCTTCTCGCCGAATGCGGCCGCGCGACGAAGGTAGGCGTTGGGCTGGCCGGGAATGGACTGGACTTCAATGCCCGGTGGGACGGTCAGGTCGCCGTGTTCCTCCAAGCCGGCGCCAACATTCCCACGCCCGCCTACACGGCCGACGCGATCGCCCACGAGGTTGGGCACGGCCTGGGGCTGCGCCACATCTACCCGGGAGCCCAGGCGCCCGGGGAAGTGATGGACTACGACTTCGCGGAGGGCATGCGAGAATCGTTCAGCGATTTGGTCCAGCAGATCGTGGAGCCGCCCACCGCGACGGGTGACCCCCAAACCAACACGCACAATCCCTACTACCACCTGAAGCGGTACGTGCTGGGGTAGGAGCCCGGCAGCAGCAAGCCGGGCACGTGGGACGTGGGCTCCATCACGGTGATGGTGTGCGACATCACCAACATCAGCCATTTCGGCAAGCTCTATAACGTCACGCCGGGCATGGGCGTAGCATCGGCGGATGGGAAGTTGGGCTGCGGAACCTGGTCCAACGTGGCCTTCGTCGACGAGTTCGACCCCGAGGTCGATACGCTGAGCTTCTGCAGCTTCGCCGATCAGCCACTAAGCATCTTCGCCTCGTCCGAAGAAGGTGACACGTGGGACATCGTCTTCGGTACGGGCGACGCCGAAAACCCAGTGCTCACGTTCGAGAACCTAGCCAATGGGCCGCTGGAGGGCGTGCTTTTTCAATATGACGCAGGGGCGGACGCCTACGACGTTGTCGGCAGTTTCTCCGGGACGGTCGGCACGGCGATGACCCTCGACGGCTACGCGGCCATCCCCGAACCTGCCACCATCACCCTGCTCCTCACCGCCGCGGGAGTCGTGGTTCTTGGGGGAAGGTGGAGAAGGGCGGCACCGGGCGACGGATCCTATTCACGACCGTCGGGCTGATCCGTCTTCTTGTTGTCGTCCGTCCTTCGCTCGTCGGCGGCCCTCGATGGGGCCGTCTTCTGCCGTTGGCTCATCAGGGCCTTTTCGGCAAGCACGTCATCGACAGCTTTTTTGACTTTGCGCCAATGGCTTTCCGGGTGACGGGCGAAAGCCATGGCATTTTGGATCGATGCGTCGGTCGCTTTCAGGACGCCTGGAGCGAGAGCAAGGTGCGCGATGAGCAGCAGGATCGCCGTCACCAGGGCAGGTTGCCTCAACGAACGAAACGGCCCGAGCCAGCGCGCCTGGCGGTTTGGCAGCGGTGACTCCATCCGGCAACGTCGCCTTCGCGCGGCGCGAACGTGCAGGGCAATGAGCATCACGGCCCAAAGAACGAGCGTCCAGGCGGGACCGTGGTACGCGGTCCATTGCAGCGCCGGCAGAAACCACGGCCCGAGATTGGGCGCAAACACATTGCCGTATACCGAGGGATCGATGCCCTGCCAGCCCCGCGCCGGAACGGACATCGGAAAAGGAAAACGCGCGAAGACCTCGCCGGGGAGCGACATCATAACAATCAAGCTCATACACAGAGCAACGATCAACGTGACAATCAGCATCGCGCGGATGCTGAACTGGAACGCTCGCCGTCGGAGCCAGTGCCATCGGATCCACACCACCACGCACAGCGCCATTCCGCAAAGGGCTATCGTGAAGAACCACGCCTGGACCTTTCGGCCGATGATCTCCGCCGGCGCAAGCCCCAGGAAGACGATCGTCGCCGCGGCGGCCAGCGCCAGGGTGCTCGTCCAGCCCAAAAAACCAACCGTAGACGACTCCGCGTCGCCCGACCATCGGGCCAATATCGCTGAAACAACGCCCGTCAATAGAAGCAAAACCACAAAGGCCGGCATCAGGTCCATGAAGAAGGCAACGGCAAGGTTCGCGCCAACAAGCGGGAGGCCGGGCGCCGCGGGTCCCGACGCGCCGGCGGCCAGAGCTTGGCCGGCGAGTTGGACCGCGTCGCGATGGAGAATTGCCTCCTCGACGGACGCGGCAATGGCTTTCTTCTCGGAATCGCCCAGGCCGCTGCCGGGCATCTCGGCAAGTTCCCGCCTCTGGCACGCCGTGGCGATCTTCGAGGCTATGGCCGTCGCATCATACCTGCCGCCTTCATCCCCGCTTTCGCACTGCGCGATGAGGCGGAGGTTCTGCTGGTTGAGTTCCATGGCCGCGTCAAGATTGCCAGTGGCGGCCTCGCGTTCCGCCCGGCGGTGCTGCCATCGCCACACGCCGTAAAGAAGCTGACTCCGCCGCAAAAGGAGAGGGCGGCAATTGACAACGGAAGCCTGTTCCACCAGCGGCACGCGGGTGCGGACGAGAAACTGGGCCGTGGCGGTGAAGCCCACGTCGCCGACCGAGAAATGCGGTTTGGTCTGACCTTGCTCGAACCGCCGGATGCCCTTGTCGAACGTCTGGGCGTCCTTGACGATCAGGCGATCCGCGGGGCCGGAAAAATCGACTTCCGCGGAGGTGTTCCAATAGGCCAATGCGGCCAGATAATCGTACAACGCGTTGTCGGGCTCGTGCCGGGCGCACTCGTCCAGCACGGCGAGCCAATCCGAAGTCCGCGGCGCGTCGTCGGCCGAGGAGAGGGCTCCCGAGCGCAGAAGCAACGCGCGGAGCCGCCACCACTGCGCGTTGGCGGGATCGAGTTGGACGGCTCGCGCGGCCAATGCGAGGCAGCGGTCCTTGCATGCCTGCTCGAAGGCGTTGTTTGCGGTTTTGACTGCGTCGTCGTCGGTGTCGATGATGATCCCACCGGGAACTGGCCCCGGGCGCGCCTTCATGTACCGCGACATGAAGTCGATGCTCGGCGCGTCGAGCACCAGCGCGGCGCCAATCGCCAACGCGGCGTCGTCTGGACGGTCCTCGAGAATCCGGTCTACCTCACGCAGCCAGAACTCCGCCTGTTCGGCCGGCTCTCGCGACGGGATCGGATTGCGGTCGCCGACGATCCACCCGACGGTTGCGTCCCGCCATTGGCACTGGAGCGTGGAGAAGCCGGTTTCGAGGTGGGCCGCGCGCCAGAGAAGGCGGACGACCAGACCCACGACAAGAAAAAAGATGCACCCCCAGAACGCCCAACGGGCAACGCGTATTAACGACGAAAGCTGGCGATTCATGGGGCACGTACGCCTAGGATCACGAATCCCAGGATTTAACATAACCCGCCTTGCCGGATTGGGGAATACGCTACCGACATGTTGTTTTGAGAGTCCACGCCGGCGGTATCCCCCGCGAAGCCGCGAGCGGCTGGTTTACTGGGCGTCAATAACTCGCGGGAGAACGTGTCAAAACCGGCAGGTGACGCCGCCGTGGACTTCTTGCTGGATCTCGGAGCCGGATTCGCCGAAGACGTCGCCGGAGCCGTATTCGGGATGGCTCTGGTCCAGGAGGTTCCGCCACACCAGGAAGAGTTCGACGCGGTCGCGGGGGCGCCACGCCAGGCGGACGTCCATGACGACGTAGCGGGGGACGGCCAGAGCCGGCAGGGCGTCCACGTAGCGACCGATGAAGTCCACGCTCCAGCGGTTACCCAGATCGCCGGATAGCCACAGGTCGAACTGGTTGCGGGGATTCTCGCCCGACTGGTTCAGCAGGATCACGTCGGGGTCCAGCGGGCGGATCGCCATGCAAAGAAACGTGTACGCGGCGCGGGCGCGCCAACGCTCGTTGAGCGTGTGGCCGGCCGCCAGCTCGAAGCCGTAGGTCTCGCCCTGGGCGCGGTTGACGGCGTCGATGGGCTGAAAGCCCGCGGGCCAGCCGCCGGGCGTCGTGCCCGGGTAGGGCGTGCCCAATCGCCCGGCGACGAGGTTCTCGTAGCGATTGAAGAACGTCGCCAGGTCCCAGTAAAACGCGTCGGTCGGCTGCACGCGGATGCCCGTCTCGTACGCGAGCACGTCCTCCGCCCGGACGGACGGATCGCCGTGCAGCACGGGGAAGACGGGCAGCGGCCCGGGCAGGATTTCGCTCGGGGTCTTGTACAGCTCCACGGCCACGTCGGCGAAGGCGGGCGTGCGGACCGCCCGCGAAATCGACGCCCAAAGGCTGTGCCTGGGGCCCGGCGTCCACAGCATCCGGGCGCACGGCTGATACTCGAAGCCCGTGTAGTCGTTGTGCTCGAATTTCGAGCCCAAGATCAGAAAGAGCCGGTCCTCGCGCAGGGTGATTTGATCCTGGACGAAATAACTTACGAGGTTGTCGTTTCGCTCGGGGGGATCGTAGCCGAAGTTGAAGGGGCTGGTGCCGGCGGTCATCTCCGTGTTGCGATAGCCCCAGCCCCAGATGAAGGCGTTGCGCGCGTCCAGCGGAAAACGATGCTGGAAATCGACGTCCACGATGTCGGTCGTCAGATCGAAGGGCGTGAAGAGGTCGTGCCGCACCGCGCGGTCGTAGAAGAACTGCAGCGACCAGTCCGACTCGTCGTCGAGCGTGCGGGTCCACCGGGCCAAGACGTTGCCGCCGAGCGTGTGGTCGTCCGAAGGGCTCTCCACCGCGAAGTCGGGCGGAAGCGAGCCGGGGACGATCGCCGGGATCTGGTTGTAGCCGTTGTAGTAGTCGCCTTGCACCGTCATCGCGTCGTCGCAGCCCGCCCGCCAGTCGCAACGGAATCCCGTCTGGGCCTGCCGCGTGCCGTCCCGCAAGGTCCTGTCCGGCCGATAGGTTGCGTCGCGCTCGAACCACTGTCCATACACGCGGTAGTAGGCGTCGCGTCCGATCCGGCCGCCGTAGCGCGCCGTGTGGAAGCCCAATTCTTCCGTGCCGGCGCCGCCCTGGTACAAGCCGCCTTGGGTGTCCTTGGCGTGTTTCGTGAGGATGTTGATCACGCCGTTGACGGCGTTGGCGCCCCAGACGGTCGCGCCGGGGCCGCGGATTACCTCGATCCGCTCGACGTCCTCGAGGACAAGGTTTTGCACCTCCCAGAAGACGCCGCCGAACACGGGCGTGTAGACCGTGCGGCCGTCGACCTGGACCAACAGCTTGTTCGCCCAGCGGTTGTTGAACCCGCGGATCGTGACGGCCCAGCGCGCCGCGTCGATCCGCGCGACGTTCACGCCGGGGGCCAGCCGCAAGACCTCGGGGATCGACCGCGCGCCGCTGCGGCGGATCATTTCGTTGGTGATGACGAACACGGCCGCCGGCGACCGGCCCACCGTGCTCTCCGCGCGGGCGACGGTGGAGACTTCCATGTCGAGCGACGGAGCAATGACGTCCACCTTGCTCAACTGGTCGATGTCGAGATCGAGAATCCGATCCCGCTCGGCCTCGGTGGCGGTCCGTTGTTGGGGAGCGTCGCCTTGGGTGGAGAGTTCCGGAGCGATCGGGTCCGGCCCGGGTTGTTCCGGTCCGCCGGGCGCCTGCGCCCAAGCCGCAGGCGGCATCGCCAGACCGGCCCAAGCGACGGCGCACCCCCCGGCCAGGAACACCAGAAAACGAACCACGTGCATGGCGTCAGGCTCCCCGCGTTCGGACTGCCATGGGAGCTCGGATGTCCTTCGCCGGCCGCGCATACGACACGCCGGGAAGGACCCCAGCCCCGCAACAATCCCCATCGACCGTTGCGATCCTCCCGTCCACTATCCGCCGGACAGGCGGCGAGGATGAACTGGTTTGCCCACGAGGCAAGCCAGGAACAACGCGCAGGGTTTGCGCAGCTTCACTCAGACGCGGGGACCGGCAAAGGGGTCCCAGGGCTCCAGGGACGTCCGAGCCCTCACGCGGAGCGTGAGGAGTACGGGGTGCCACTGGCTCCGCCAGTGCGCGTTGTGGACGTGGTTCAAGCGACGCCACCCGGCCGACACGTTATCGGTCGATGGGAAAGCACTGGCGGAGCCAGTGGCACACGACCGTAGCAGGTGACCAACGTGGGAACTCGCACTGGCAAAGCCAATGGCACGCGCGCATTCAATCCCGCGTTAGCAGCGACTCGAACTGGTCTTCGGTCAGCACCGGCACGCCGAGCTTGTGGGCCTTGTCGAGCTTGCTGCCGGCCTTCTCGCCGGCCACCACGTAGTCGGTGTTCCTCGAGACGCTCGACGTGGCCCGGCCGCCGTGGGCGGCGATCAGGGCCTTGATCTCGTCGCGACTGTAACGCGAGAGCGTGCCGGTCACCACCAACGTCTTGCCGGCCAGCGCCCCGGAGGTCGCGCCGGCCGGCGCGGTCGATTGCATCCGCACGCCCAGATCGCGCAGGTCGGCGATTATCTCGGAACCCAACGGGCTGCGCAGGTAGTCGTACACGCTCTGGGCGATGATGGGACCGATCTCGTTCACCTCGCTCAGCTCGTCCGCGTCGGCCGCCAGCAGCCGGTCGATCGAGCCAAAATGGTCGGCCAGCACGGCGGCCACGCGCGTGCCGACGTGGCGGATGGAAAGCGCCGCCAACAGCCGGGCCAGGCCGCGGTCCTTGCTGGCCGCGATCCCCGCAATGAGATTCTCCGCCGACTTGCGGCCCATCCGCTCCAGCGCGGCGACCCGCTCGACCGAAAGCCGGTACAGATCGCCGTAGCCGCGGACAAGCTTTTGCCCGACGAGCTGATCGACCAGCTTGTCGCCCAGCCCTTCGACGTCCATCGCGTTGCGGCTGGCAAAGAAGCGAAGCCGCTCCTTGAGCTGGGCGGGGCACTCGAGGTTCCCACAGCGGATGTAGACGCCGCCTTCGTCCTTGACGAGCTTCCGTCCGCACTCGGGGCACTTTGTCGGGAAGACAAACGCGGCAAGGCGGCCGCGGCGGAGGTGTTTTTCGACGCGGACCACGTGCGGGATGATCTTGCCGGCCTTCTCGACCACGACGACGTCGCCCGGGCGGATGTCCTTGCGCTGGATCTCGTCGGCATTATGAAGACTTGCGCGGCTGACGATGGTGCCGGCCAGATCGACGGGTTCGAGCTCGGCCACCGGCGTGATCGCGCCGGTCTTGCCCACCTGAACGCGGATCTCGCGAAGCCGCGTCGTGGCCTCGTACTTCTCGAACTTGTAGGCCACCATCCACCGCGGGCTTTTCGACGTGCTGCCCAGCCGCTCGCGCTGGTCGAAGCGGTTCACCTTCAAGACCAGGCCGTCGATCTCGAAATCCAGCTCGTGGAGGCCCTCGATGAGCGACTCGCAATGGGCCGCGGCCGCGTCGAACGTGTCGAAGCACTGGACCTTTGGCGTGGTGGGCAGGCCCAGCCCTTCCAGTTCGTGCAGGAACTCCATGTGCGTGCTCGCGGCGAATCCCTCGACGTGGCCCACGCCGTGGCAAAAGAACCGCAGCCGCCGCTCGGCGCAGATCCGCGGGTCAAGGAGGCGGATGCTGCCGGCCGTGACGTTGCGGGTGTTGGCGAACGGCGCCTGGCCCCGCTTCTCCTGCAGCTCGTTGAGCCGGACCAGGTCGGAGTTGGTCATGTAGATCTCGCCGCGGACCTCGAGCACGCTCGGGATCCGTTTGCCGGAGAGGCGCAGCGGGACGTTGGCCACGGTGCGGACGTTGTGCGTGACGTCGTCGCCCACCCGGCCGTTGCCCCGCGTGACGCCCCGCGCGAGCCGGCCCTGCTCGTAGAGGATCGAAACGGCCACGCCGTCGATCTTCAGTTCGACGACCCACTCGATCGGCTCGCCGGGAAGCAGCTTGGCCGCCCGCTGGGCGAACGCGGCCAGCTCGCCCAGGTCATACGTGTTCTCGATCGAGAGCATCGGCACGCGGTGCTCGACCTGCGCGAGGCCCTCGACCGGCTCGTCGCCGATCCGCTGGGTGGGGCTGTCGGGCGCGATCAGATTGGGATGGGCGGCCTCAAGCTGGCGAAGCTGCGCGACGAGCCGGTCGTACTGCAGGTCCGTGATCTCCGGAGCGGCCTCGACGTAGTACTTCCGGTCGTGACGCCGGATTTCGTCGCGAAGCCGCGCCGCCTCCGCCGCCGGGTCCGATGTCATGTGTCGCTCCATGACCGCGTCGTTGAGGGATCGTATTGAGGGCTCGTTTCGAGTGCCACTGGCTCTGCCAGTGCCCGCGCGAGTGCCACACTACGCCATTAACCATGTTCTTGGGCAACTGTCAGACGCGATGCCGGACATTTGCCCCGAAGGGGCTTCGTAGGTTAGCCCAGGGTTGCGGCGCAGCCGCTACCCTGGGATCCGGGCCCGCCCCTCGCGCGAAAACCCCAACGGGGTTTCGTGGGGTGGGCGGGAGTTAATCCCACACGTATCGTTCGTCGAAGGTGATGTTGTGTTTCGCCAGGAGTTGTCGAAGCTCGTCCTGAAACGACAATCGGCGGTGGTGTTCCTCTTGGGAGTCGATGTACTGCCAGACGCGGCTTTTTTGCGAATGACTGACGGCAAACGCGCCGTAGCCCGCCTGCCATTGAAACAGGCTCCATTGCGGGTCGCGTTTTTTGGCCCAGAGGGACGACGCCCGCTTGAGTTCCTTCACCCATTCGGCCAAGGCGATCGTCCGCGATTGGTCGGCCAGCAAGTGAATGTGGTCGCTCGTCCCGCCGACGGTTACCGCGGGACAATCAAGCTTCGCTGAAACGCCCGCGAGATATCGGTGCATCTCCTCGCGCAATCCCGAGACCTGCAACAACGCCCGTCGTTCCTTGGTCGAAAACACGATGTGCATCAGGGCGTTGGCCAAGGATTGCGGCATGGATGCGCCTCCCCACGAAACCCCGTTGGGGTTTATCGGCTCGTCTGCCTTTGGTCCCAGGGTAGCGGCTGCGCCGCAACCCTGGGCTATCCTACGAAGCCCCCTCGGGGCAAAGGCATCGAGCCACGTCCAAGACCTGCTCCAGGGAAAGGTCAACGGCGTCGAGTGCCACTGGCTTTGCCAGTGCCGAAAAAATCGCCGAATTCATGCACTGGCAAAGCCAGTGGAACGCGATTTCTCTTGCGAAGCTGCAAGCGGCGCCATGGTCGCGCGGTCCCTCTCCCGCATGTCGGGCGAGGGGAGAAGTCATTGACAGCCGCAGGCGGCGGCGCAGGGGCCAGCCATGTCGCGCAAGGGATGCGGAATCAGGCACAAAAACTTGAGCGGTCCCGCGCCGGTGTTGCGGAACTGATGCAACTCGCTGGGCCGCACGTAAACCACCGTGCCGGGCCGCAGCGGATGCTCGACGTCGCCCTCGAGCACCACGCCCTGGCCCTCCAGGACGAACACCTCGTGCTCGTAAGGATGGGTGTGCTTGGGCGTATGCCCGCCGGGGGCCACCTCGAACTGTCTCATGCTGAAGCTGGGCGCTCCGTCCGGCTCGCCCACCAGACACCGCATCCGGCACTGCACGGCGCCTTCCATTTCGACCGGCGCCGCGGGAACTTGTTCGTAATGAGTCACTTTCATGGGAATGTCCTTGGTGATGACGCGCGTGCGATAATACCGATCCAGTATTATACGCGCGGGGAGTGCGAAGCCGCAAGCGGCGGCAGGCGGCCGGCCAGCTCGACGAAGACGCGGCCGCGGTGCTCGAAATTGGCGAACTGGTCGTGGCTGGCGCAGCCGGGCGAAAGCAGCACGGCATCGCCCGGCCGGCTCTGCTGCCAGCACCAGGCCAGCGCCTCCGCCATGGTCGAGACGACGCACGCCGGGAAACCGGCCTTCCGCCGCGCGACCGCGTCGAACAGTCGCGGGCCGGTCACGCCGAAGAAGGCCGCGCCGCGGGTACGCGCGGCGATGGCCTCGGCCATGGGCCCCAAGTCCACGCCCTTGTCACTGCCGCCCGCCAGGAGCCAGACCGGCCGGTCCAGGGCAGCCAGCGCGGCGATGGCCGATTCCGGCGTGGTGGCGGTGGTGTCGTTGATGAGGAAGCGCCCGGCGGGCTCGGCCACAACCTCCAGTCGGCCGGGCAAGCCCGCGAAGCAGGTCAGGGCTCGACCGATGGCCTCCCGAGCGCACCCGACGCCCGCGGCGACCGTGGCGGCCAGGAGGGCGTTGGCGCGGTTGTGTTCGCCGGGCACGCGAAGCGGCGGGACGGCCGCCGGATCGACCGGCGGCAACAGCCGGCCGCGGATGGCCGACGTCCACGCCGGATCGTCCGCCAGATCGGCGCCCAGCGCGACGAGTCCCTCGGGCGATTGCCGCAGCAAGAGCCGCTGCTTTGCCTGGCGGTAATCGTCCACACTCGAGTGCCAGTCGAGATGGTTCGGCGTGAAGTTGGTCGCGACGGCCACGCGCGGCACGGGCGTCCGCGCGTCGAGGTGGCAAAGTTGGAAGCTGCTCAATTCCAGCACGACCCAATCGTCCGGCCGGATCTGCCCAAGATCGTCCAACAGGCTTCGGCCGATGTTTCCGCCCAGCCAGGTCCGCCGTCCGTCCACCTGGAGGATCGCGGCGATCATGGCGGCCGTGGTTGACTTGCCGTTGGAACCGGTCACGCCGACGACCGCGGCGGGACAGCGCTCGAGAAAGAGCCCCATCTCGGTGGCCAGTTCCGCCCCGGACTGCTGGGCAAGTCGCAAGAGCGGATTGTTGGGCCGAACGGCCGGGTTGACGATCACGACATCGGCCCGACGGAAATCGTCCTCATTGTGCCCACCGAGATGAACCGCCTCGATCGGCGCGTCCGCCAGCGCGGCCACCGCATCGGCCAGCGAATCGGCGTCGGTCCGATCGGTCAGGGTGACCCGCGCGCCCTGGCGGGCCGCCCACCGCGCGGCCGCCGCGCCGCCGCCGAAGCGGCCCAAGCCCATCACGGTGACGCGACGTCCGGTCCAGTCCATTGTCGATGACTCGATGGTCACAAATCGAGCTTGCGCCGACATTGGTTAGCACCGATTACTGGTCAATCCGCGCCGCGACGGCGACGAGAGGGCGGCCCACAATCGGCGACGCGAAAACCATCCTCTCGCCGCCCCACCATCCCTATGCCTGCCCCGTCAGGCGTTTTCGGGCCAACCGGGCCAGCCCCATGCCGGCCAGCAGCGCGAGCACGCCCGGTTCGGGCACGGCCGCGCCGGATGCGCCGCGGCCCCAGTGGACCGCGAGGATCGCGAGATCCAGATCGTTGACCGCGCGGTCGCCGTTGAAATCGCCCTGCAACCACGTCGCGCCGGTCTGCTGGAGCCAATGGGCCGCCAGGATCGCGGCGTCGGTCCGGTTGACCGCGCCGTCGAAATTCGCGTCGCCGGGGGTTAGTTCCGCATCGATGTAGAGAAACCCGTGCCCAACGCCGCTGGCATCGGTATACCCGCCCACCACGCTATTGCCGTCGACGGCCAGTGCCTCCGTATGCGTGGAGCCCGGGAAATCGAGCGTGGTGTAGCCGGAGCCGTTATGGAGAAATCCGTGCTCGACGCCGTTCGCGTCCTGGTAATGGCCGACCACGTTGTTGCCGGACACGCCCGTGGGATAGGTCCCCTGGGAGCCCGGCGGATCGAGCGTCTGGAAGCTGGAGCCGTTCACCAGAAATCCATGCACGACGGTTTTTTCCAGATCATAATCCCAGCACGAATACCACCCAACCACGTTGCCGCCCGACACCGCCGCGGCATATGTTTGGGCATCCGAGCTTGGACCACTGATTGTCGTATAGTTGGAGCCGTCGTACAAAAACCCGTGGAATCTGTCACCAAGATAATCCCCGACCACATTATTGCCGGAGACCGCCTTGGCCGTCGTAGATGTCGCGCCCGGGGGATCGACTGTTTGGTAGTCCGTGCCGTCGTACACGAATCCATGACTGACATGGCTGGCGTCGAAATAACCCCCCACGAAGTTGTTGCCGGACACGCCCATACATGTTGTGGCACTGGAACCTGGATAATCAATCGTCACGTAGGTGGAACCGTCGTACAGAAAACTATGTCTCATATCGTTACCACCCCCAACGACGTTGTCGCCAGACACGCCCGTGACATACTTGTACGCCGAGGAGCCCCAGGGACGGAGTACCATGTAGGTCGCGCCGTCGTAAAGAAAGGGGAAGGTCCATCCGTTGGGGTCCGCGGACTGTCCAATAATGTGGTTGCCCGAGATGCCGGTGGCTCGAGTGGAACTGCCGAAGGGATAATCGACCGTAATGTATGTTCCCCCACGCACGTGTCCCGCGCTGACGAAAAGAGCCGTCGCGATCAATAGCCACGCGCGAACCAACATGGCATGACTCCCATGGAAGATCAGAAAGACAAAGGAGTCGTTCATTGTATCATCCCCAATCCACCGATGCAAAACCCCCATCGTGGAGGGTTTTTCTCGAGTCGATTTTGACGGCGCGAGGCGGCGCGGCTTCGTCCATATTACCTGCAATACGCCGACGGGGCCGATGAGCCGCCGGATCGACGGACGTGACGCCGTGGAGAATCGCTCGTCTGCCGCCCAAGCACGGGGTGGCCCGGATAGCTGTGCTACCCAGTTCTCTTCCTTGTGTTTCCCCATCGCGCATGGCCACGCTTGCGTGGCCATGGCACCCAGCGCCCGTCACGGACGAAAGCCCGCCCTCACCCGTCGAGGGCCTTGCGGAGCCGCTGGATCTCGGGCAGGTAGCGGGCGAGCTCGGGCGGGAGGAAGCCGGATTCGACACACTCGCGTCCGAGGATCAGGTGGGCGAAACGCGACTTCGTCTTCGCGCTTTGCAGGGCCAGCTCCGCGCGGGGTAATTGCGGATCGAGCCGGACGATCTCGCGCGGGTCGGTGGTCTCCTCCCGCGCGCGGGCGAGGCGGTCGCGGTTGCGCTGGGCTTCGGCCAGCGCGGCGGCGGCGGCCACGGCGGCCTCTCGCGACGCCAGAAGCGCCTCCGGCACGGTCAGGGCGACCGCCCTCATGCCGGCCCAAATGTAGATCTCATCCAACCGCTTCAGCAGGCTTGCCCGATCGGCGTCTTCCGGCAACTCCGCGCCGGGCGGGCCGTCGTCGGAGGCGACCGGCTCGCCGGCGAGCCGGCGGCGCCACGTTTCCAGATCGTCCAGCGCGACCGAGCGGGCGCGTTCGATTTCGACGTGGGCCGACTGGCGGACCGAGGGCACGCGGGCCGAGACGGAAAGCCGGCCGTTGGCGGCGTATTGGAATTCCACTTCGATCGGCGTGCCCTTGGCCAGACCCGGCGGCAAGTCGCGGATGGCGCATTGGCCCAGTGCGATGCAGTGCTCCGGCCGGGGACTCTCGCCTTCGACCACGGCGACGCGGACGGAGGGCTGGCTGGTCCGGGCGGTCTGGAAACGCTTCACTTTGCAGGCCGGCAGGGGCGTGTTCTTCGGGATCAACGTCACGTTCACCCGCTCGCCGGTCGTCGGATGCACGCCCACCACGCCCAGGCTGTGCGAATTCACATTCACCAACTCGAACGGCGCGACCGGCACCGACGTCGTGCGGCTCTGGGTCATCAGAAGCGCCGCGTAGAGCGCCGCGCCGTGGGCCACCACCTCGTCGGCCGACTGGGATCGGTCCGGCTGTTGGCCGGAGATCCGGCGGAGCATCTCGACGACCATGGGCATCCGCGTCGATCCGCCCACCAGGAGCACGCGGTCGATCTGCTCCCAGCTCAACCCCGCCTGGCGGACGACCAGTTCCGTGGTCGTCTCGGTCCGGCCGAGGAGATCCTGCGAGAGGTCCTCGAACTCCTCGCGGGTGATCTCCTGACGCATGCGGATGCCTTGGTGGTGGCAAACCACGGTGGTCTTGCGCCGCTCGGTCAAGGCGTGCTTGGCCTCTTGCACGTCGAGCCAGAGCCGCGCGGCGTCGTGGGGATCGCCGCGGGGGTCGAGACCATGCTCGGCGACGAACCGCTCGGCAACGCGGTTGAAGAGCCGCTCGTCGAAGTCGCGTCCGCCCAGGAGCACGTCGCCGTCGGTGGCCACGGTGCGGAGCGTGTCGCCGTCGATCTGGAGAATCGTCACGTCGAAGGTCCCGCCGCCCAGATCGTAGACCAGAATGCGATCGGCCGGCTTGACCTGGTCGCGCCCGCCGCTTGTGAGGGCCGCGCGGTGATAGCCGAAGGCGATGGCCGCGGCGGTGGGCTCGTTGATGATGTCCAGCACGTCCAATCCCGCCAGGCGGCCCGCCTCCTGCGTGGACTTCCGCCGGGTTTCGTCGAAAAAGGCCGGCACGGTGATGACCACCTGGCGGATGGGGCCGAGCCGGTTCTCGGCGTCTTCCTTGAGCCGGGCCAAGAGAAACGCGCTAAAGACCTCCGGCGGGACGTCGTGGCCGCACACGCGACGATGAAAGGCCGCGCGGCCCATGTCGCGCTTGAATCCATCGGCGAACGCGTCGGGATCGAGCACCGAGCCCTTGACCGCCTCGCGGCCGACGACCACGCCGTCGGAGTCGAAGACCAAGGCGCTGGGCGTGAGCAGATCGCCCGAGCGGTTGGGCAGCGTGACCGGCCGGCCGCTCGGGTCGATGTACGCGACGACCGAAAGCGTCGTGCCCAGGTCGATTCCCACCGGCGGCTGGAGGTGGTCGGAGGAGGCGGCGTCGGGCATGGTCATGGCGTGGGGGGAGGCAGCGGCTGCAAAACCGGCGGGGCGCCGGTGGGCGTCCAGAACGTCTGGCCCTTGCCCTCAACATACTGGCGAATCAGCTCCGGTACCAGCACCGGCGCGTAGTGCAGCTTCAGGCCTGGATCGTCGGGGACATTGGCCGCCTCGGCGTAGACGCCCAGCAGCCGCCCGGCGGCATTGACCACCGGGGCGCCAAACACGTTGCGGGGCACCGAGCCCTTGACGTGCAAAAGCCGCGGGCTGCCGGGTTCGGCGTCCAGCCGGGTGACCGTGAGGATCTTGCCCACCGCCGCCCGCGGCGCGAGCTGTGCAAAACGGTTGGCCGCTTCGCCCTCGATCGGGTCGCAATCGTGCGCGATGCCCAGGCAGGCGACCTCCTGGCCCGTCGCGAGCGAGGCCAGGTCGTCGGCCGCGGCCAGCGGGACGTGCTCGGGCAGGTTCTCCTTGACGCGGACGCCGCCCAGATCGAAGTAGATCCGCTCGCGCCGCTCGGGCGTGACGAGCCAGCCCTTGAAAACGTCCAGGCCGACCACTTCGGCCTTCACGCCGGTCGCCTCGTTCTTCGCCCAAAGCCGAAAACCCTTCGCGCGGAAATCGTTCTCCAGTTGCCTGACCACCGACGCGCTGGTCAGAAGCGTGTTGCGGCCAACGGCCGAGGCCGTGGCGAATGGATAGGTAAAACGCCCGTCCGGCTGCTCGACCACCAAGAGATAAACGGATCGCTGGAGACCCCTCTCGACCGCCGCCCAGGGACCCGTGGGCGACTCCGGCACGGGCGGCCCCGGCACGGCTGGCGGCTCGTCCGGCTCGTCCTTTGTTGCCGTGGCGGGCAGCGTTGGCTCGGCGTGGGCCAAAGCATCCTGCTCGGCCGGCGGCGAGGATGCAATTGGCTCGGTTGACGAATTCTCCGGCACGGTAGGCGCCGCGGAGACAGACCTGGACGGCTGCTCGGTGGTCTTGCCCGAGACGGCCACGTCCTGCTCGGCCGATCCCGACGGACCAAGATGGGCATGCACCCACCAACCGATCAGGGCCAATCCCCCACTGGTCAGAATCAACGCGATGCTCAACACCAACGCCACCACGGGACGCGGAGTACGGCGCTTCCGCGGCAGCTTGGGCAACGCCGGGCCCGAGGCCAGATGGGCGTCGTCCAGGGGCGATCCGAGGGAGCCCAGCGCGTCGGCCGGTACGACGACCTCGGCGACCGGCCGCGCGGCGGGCGCCCCTTGCGCCGTCGCGGCGGGTTGGGCCGGCGCGCCAATCGTGAACAAAAAGTCCGGCCCGCGCTCCGACATCCGGACGATGTCGCCCGAGCGGAGCCGCGCGTTGCCGAAAACGGGCGCGTGATTCACCAGCACGTCGCCGATGCCCGTGTTACGGATCCGCCAGCCGTCCTCCTCGCGCTGGATCGTGGCCGCATGCCCAAGGATCGCGCCGTCCCGCTCCGGATCGAACCGCACCTCGCACGCCCGCTCGGCGCCGATCCGCAGCGTGTCGGCCTCGATGGCAATCCGCTCGCCCTGTCGGGCGCCGGAGAGGATGGCGATTTCAATGGGCATGGTGGCGACCTTGAACGCTATGCAAGTCGTCCCTCTCCCGCAAGTGGGCGAGGGGAGTTGTCTCAAAGTGGGCGAGGGGAGTTGTCTCAAGGCTCATCCAAGAGCCCGCACACGCGCGTCATGCTGAGCGCAGCGAAGCATCTCAATCCCTTCATCGCCAACGAGATCCTTCGCTTCGCTCAGGATGACGGGGTGAGTTAACGCGGGTTCTGGGATAGGTTCTCAAAGCCGCTCCAATTCGCGCTGGGGATCGTCGGCGGCGAGGCGCAGGTAGATCTGCCGCATCTTGGCGAACAGGACGCGATACGTGCCCTCGCCGCCCGGGGCGCACGGGGCGAATTCGAGCCCGTGGCGGCACATGTGGTTGATCAACTCGAGCACGCTTTGGCCGTCGAAGCGGTACTCGCCGCTAAACACCCATTGGTCTTCGGTGGTCAGCACGCGGACCACGCCGGCGGCCAGGGCCTGAAGGAATCGCTTGCCCGCGAGATACTCGCCGTACGTCGCGGACGATTGGATGCGGACTTCGCGGGGATAGGCCCGATTGAACCGCTGGCACAGCTCGTCGCAAACGGCCATGAGACGCGCCTCCGCGGCCGGGTCGCGACGGCCGTCCGTTCGCGCGGCAAGAACCTTGTCGCGAACCTGCTCGAACTCGGCGCGAAGCGGCGCGAACTCGGCCTTGCGCAGGGCCCGGGGCCAGGGCGTCTCGAGCACCTCGGCCGTATCGGCGCGGAACACGAGCAAGCGGCCCTTCTCGCGTCCGCCGTCGGTCAACTGGATGTGATGGATTTCGTGCGGCTCCAGCGGCGCGTCGAGTTGGCCCAGCGCGGCGGGGACGGGATCGGCCAAGTATTGATAGGGCAACGTCATCCCGGCCAACTGGTGCAAGAGCCAGTTCAGCTCCGCGGTGAGATCGCCCTTGAGCGAGTCGCGGAAGTAGTCGCGCACCCGGCGGTCGAGCGCGTCGCGGCGCTGGGCCTCGCTGGGGGTTTCGCCGGGCCAATTCCCGATCCGCCGGGCGCGGTCCACTTCGCGCCGGTCGAAGTAGGTGGACGCCCACTTCACCGCGCGGGCCGAATCCGCGTCGACCGCGCCGGTCTCCTTGCCGGGCGCTTCCACCCGATCGCCCAACGCGCCGAGATACCGGGCCTGGGCGGCGATCCGCGCGGCGACGCCGGCCGCGCCGTCGCGGGCGGGTAAAAAGACCTGGCCGCCCGCAGGGCCCTCCTTGGCCGGCGGGTCCGCCGCCAGGCCCCAGCCCGCGCAGAGAACGACCGCCGCCAGAGCGAACCTCCTCGCCCAGTTACGCCGCATAGCCTACCCTTCGGTCTGCCCCCAATCCCCGCCCAACGGGATGGCCCGATCCCGCGTCCGCCCCAACCCTACAATTAGTACTATCCTACCCCGCCCGACGGCAAGAAGCAAGATTGTAGGAGGCGACTCCTGTCGCCGATTGCAGCCTGACTACCCCGCAATCGGCGACAGGAGTCGCCTCCCACCCGAGTGCCACTGGCTCTGCCAGTGCTCGCATCCCCGGATGTTATGGCACTGGCGGAGCCAGTGGCACACGTTGCCACGTTTTCGAGTGCGGCGACAAGTCGCCGCACTCCAAAGATCAGATCTGCCTTCGCCGGAACCGGGTGGGCGTGGTGCCGAGCGTCTTTTGGAAGACCTCGAAAAAATAGTTCAGCGACTGAAAGCCGCTGCGCAGCGCCACGACCGAAAGCGGCAGCGTCGTCTGGGTAAGAAGCTCGCGGGCGCGGTCGAGCTGGACGCGGCGGATCTCCGCGCCGGGCGGGCGGCCCAACACGGCGCGGAAACGCCGCTCCAGGCTGCTGCGCGACAGCATCACGTGGTTCACCACGTCGCTCACCTGGATGCCTTCGCAGGCCCGCTCGCGGATGAAGCGGACCGCCCGGGCCACGTCGCGGTCGTCCGTGGCCAGCACGTCGGTGGAGTGGCGGACCACGATGCCCCGCGGCGCCAACTCGATAGTCTCATCCGGACTGGCCCCGCCGGCCATCAGACGGTCCAAAAGCGCCGCCGCCTCGTACCCGATCCGCTCCAGGTCGATGTTGATGCTCGACAGCGGCGGCGTGCAAAGCGTGCAAAGCGTCTGGTCGTCGTCCACGCCCAGGACGGCCACCTCCTCGGGCACGACTTGTTCGGCCCGCTGGCAGGCGTCCACCACGTGCACGCCGTGGTCGTCGTTGCAGGCGATCACGGCCACGGGCTTGGGCAACCCCGCGACCCACTCCGCTAGCCGGTCCTGCTGTTGGTCCCAGCCCTTGGGACCCCGCTCGGGTCCCAACTCGAATTCCGCCAGGGACAAGCCCGCTTCTTCGAGCAATGCCCGCAGATGCTCGCGCCGGCGGTCCATGTAGCGGTATTGCCCCCAGGGCATGCCGCAAAACGCGAAGTGGCGGAAGCCGCGCTGGAGGAAATGGTCGGTCGCTAGCCGGGCGATCGCCCGGTTGTCCGGACCCACCGCGGGGAACCGGATCGACTCGATCGAATTGCGCAGATCGACCACGGGCAGACCCGTCTGACGCAGGGCCTTGGCCATCTTCACGCTATCGACGCGGGCGATCACGCCGTCGCCGTCCCAACGGCCCAACCACGAGGGGACGGGCATGTCGAGGTCTTGCGGCCGGAAGAGAAACGACCAGTAGCCGTGTTCCTGGACGTAGGTCGAGATTCCCCGCAGCAGCCCCCGCCCGTAGTTGCGCGAGCTCTCGATCAACAGGGCCACCCGGCGGACTTCTCGCATGGCGATCGGCTCTCGCTAGTCGAAGGTTGCCGGCCTCGCTTTCCGAAGACATCGGATGATTCCAGTCTATCACGGCGACCGCCCGGGAGAGAACGATTCCGGCAATATCCCTGACTTTTTTTACGGGATCACGGATTGTCATCCCCCCTGGACCAGCTCATTATGAAAGGCGTGGCGGCTCCCCGGCGGCGGACGGTACTATCGCATGTTCCGTAGTCCCTACAGGTCATCCTGACGAAGGATCTCGGCAGTCAGGGAGATTCTTCGCTTTGCTCAGACTGACTATGCCGGTGAACGCGCGCGTGCGGTCGCGCGAGAGCGGCCGGCAAGACAAACACGGCAGTTTCTACACCGACAATGACGAAACGTGACGCGGGAGACCGCATCCTGGATATCGAGCAGCTCGACGCCCGGCTCAGCGAGCCGACCGACGAGCTAATCGCCATGATGGGGCGCCTGGACGGCGACATCCTTGTCCTCGGCGTCGGGGGCAAGATGGGGCCAAGCCTCGCCCGCATGGCCCGACGGGCCAGCGACGCCGCCGGAGTCCGCCGCCGCGTGATCGGCGCGGCGAGGTTCTCCGCGCCGGGGCTGGCCGACCGGCTCCGCCAACACGGCATCGAGACCGTCCGCTGCGATTTGCTTAACCCCGACGACGTGGCCGCCCTGCCGGATGCGAAGAACGTCGTCTTCATGGCCGGCATGAAGTTCGGGACGACCGGGCAGGAAGCGCTCACCTGGGCGATGAACGTGGTGGCGCCGGGCATGGTCGCCCGGCGGTTCGCCGGCTCGCGGATCGTCGTCTTCTCCACCGGCAACGTCTATCCGCTCACGCCGGTGGAATACGGCGGCTCGCGCGAGACCGATCTGCCGGCGCCCGTCGGCGAATACGCCAACAGTTGCCTGGGCCGCGAGCGCGTGTTTCAGTACTACTGCGAGAAGCTCCCGTCCCCCACCGCCATCATCCGCCTCAATTACGCCAACGAAATGCGCTATGGCGTGCTCGTCGACCTGGCCCAACGCGTGTGGAACGAAGAGCCGATCGACCTGACAATGGGCTACGTCAACGTGATCTGGCAGGGCGACGCCAACGCGATGATCCTCCGGGCGCTCGAACACGTGTCGGTGCCGGCGGCGATTCTCAACGTCGTCGGCCCCGAGACGCTTCGCGTCCGCCGCGTGTGCGAGCAATTCGCCCAGCGGATGGGCAAGACCGTCCGGTTCGTCGGCAAGGAGGCGCCCGATGCCCTGCTGAGCAACGGCCTGGCGGGCTACGAACAGCTCGGTTGGCCGCGGATCGGCTACCAGCAATTGCTCGATTGGGTTGTCGATTGGGTCGTCCGCGAAGGGGAAACCCTGGCCAAACCCACCCTCTTCGAGGCCCGCGACGGCCGGTTTTAGCTGTCTCCCCTCTCCCGCTTGCGGAAGAGGGGCCGGGGGTGAGCGCGGTTGGCGTGTGGGATAATATCTGTCATGCCGAGCGCAGCGAAGCATCTCTTATGGTTCCAACGAGATCCTTCGCTGCGCTCAGGATGACCATGTCGGCGCGATATGGATGACGTGAAACTACAAGGCAAATGGCGACCGGCGGATTGGACCAGGCGAAAGCCCTCACCCTAACCCTCTCCCAAAGGGAGAGGGGACATCGATCGGAGACCCCTTTATGCCACGTCCCTTGCGCGTCGGAATCCTCGGGCTTGGCCATCTCCACCCGCGGACGTACATGCCGCACTTCGAGGCCGTCGCGGCAACGCAGGTGGTCGCCGCGTGCGACGCCGACGCCGCGCTGGCCGACGCTTTCGCCGCCGACTTTGGCCTACGAGCGTACGCGGGTTGGAAGAAGCTGCTGGCCGAGGAAACGCTCGACCTGGCCTACGTCTTCCTGCCGCACGACGAGTGCCCCGCCGCGGCGGCCGCCTGCGCCGCGAAGAAGGTGCACGTCGTGGTCGAGAAGCCCGTTGCCTCCACGACGGCCGGCTGCCGGCGGATCGTCCAGGCGTGCCGCCGGCACGACGTGCTCTTTAGCGCGCCGTATCTCTGGCGACTACATCCGGTCTGCCGCGAGATGAAGCGGCTCGTGGACGCCGGCGTGCTCGGGCGGATCGTCGCCTGCGAAGGACGCTGCGCCGCCGGCGGACTGCACCGCTACGTCGAGGGCCGCGCCGGCTGGATGCTCCAAAAGGAGAAGAGCGGCGGCGGGCCCATGGCCAACCTCGGCGTGCATTGGATCGACCTGTTCCGCTGGCTGCTGGGCAGCGAAATCGTCGAAGTGATCGGCCACAACGTCCACGTGAGCCCCGACTACGACATTGAAGACAACTCGATGGCGATCTGCACGTTCGACTCGGGCACGATCCTCGCCTTGGACATCAGCTACACCGTGCCGGACAGCTACCCCCACGGCCGCGACCTCTATCTGGCCCTGCGCGGCACGGAGGGATGCATGAGCTTCGCGCCGGCGTTCGAGGGCACGCGGCAAACCCTGTTCGTCTGCGGCAACGACCCGCGATTCGGCGGCGCGCCCCGCAAAACGATCCAGTTCGAGCTGGACGATCCGCCAGGCTACTGCGGCTCGATGGGGCGGGAATACGTCGCCGAGATCGCCGAGGACGTCCGCCGACGTCGCCCGGCGGCCATCGGCGGCGTCGACGCCGTCCGTGCCCTGGAGGTGGTCGAGGCCATCTACCAATCCGCCCACTCGGGCCGCGCCGTCCGGGTCGTTTCCCGATAGGCTTCCAGCGCCACGGGGTGGACGAAGAGACCCCCTTTTGACAACTCCCGTCAGGCCCACTATACTCTGTCTAGTCCGTTCCAGAACCAGGGCGTGCGTTTCGTGTTCAGGCCTCGTCCGTCATCCTGAGTGAAGCGAAGGATCTCGTTGGCCTCAAACGTGTTACGACACTTCGCCTCACACGGCCGGACGGCCCTGGATTTGGTTCTGGAACGTGTACTCAAGACCCGTTGCGCCCCCGGTCGATGAACCGGGTGTGCCCCCGGGGCGGTAGCTCAGTTGGGAGAGCGCTGCGTTCGCAATGCAGAGGTCGGGAGTTCGACTCTCCTCCGCTCCACTTGACGTAAACCTAGCCGAATCCTGGAGTTAGGATACCTGCCGACGGTCGGCAACGCGGCCTGTTTCTCCTCGGCAATCCGGTAGACTACCGGATCGAGAGGGCGAAGGAGGTTGCTATGCCGCTGTCTTCGTGCGCCGATCGGGTGCCCTCGTATCGTCGGCACAAGCCGTCCGGGCAGGCCGTGGTCACTCTGGCCGGCCGGGACATCTACCTGGGCAAATGGAACACACGGGCCAGCCGTGCCGAGTATGACCGGCTGGTGGGGGAGTGGTTGGCGGGCGGGCGCTGTCTGCCGCCCCAACAGGACACCACGCGGAGAGGCCGTGACTTTTTCGTGGTTTGTTTGAAGGAAACGAATCTTGGAAGTCTTGGAAGGGCAGACCCTTTTCTTCGGCGTC
>JAFGDS010000131.1 GCA_016931995.1 Pirellulales bacterium | reverse complement strand
GTGGGTTCAAGCCAAATTCCTCACCTACGCCGCCTGGATCCACCAAAAAACCGCCCCTCCCGTGCTAGCAGCTGCATAATGTTGCGCAAGCGGGAGAGGGGGGTGTTTCACAACGGCTTCACGCTGGTGACCCAAAAAAAGGGCTTGCCGGCGTCGTCCACGCGGAGCTCGCGTCTCAGCCGGGCTTCAAACACGGCCTTGACGAGCACCTTGTCGTAGTCCATCTCGCCCGGCGGAATGGTCACGAGAATCTTCGTCGGGTCGATGCCGTGTCGGGCCAGGGCGTTATGATCCAGTAGCAGCGGGATTTCGAGCCGGCCGGCCACGGCTTCGAGCACCTTGGCGACCGAGACGTTTTCGATCCGCACGGGGTGTTTTTCGAACAGCTTGGGCAGCAGCTTCAGTCGGGGCGTGTCGGGCGGCCAGCCAACGGGCCAAATTTCCTTGGCTTGACCGGCCGGCACCACGGCGAATTCGATCGCTCCGCCGGGGCCGCGCCGCGGGATGAGGCAGTAGCCCGGCCCGCGCAGCACGTACGCCAGCGCCGTTCCGGCGGAAAGTCCCTTGAGCTCTTCGGCGACGCGATCCTTGCCCAACTCGGCCGCGGCCGGTTCGCTCTCCAGGCGCAACGGCAACTGATCGCGGATCTGCCGGACGGCGTCGGCGCGGGGCTTGCCCCGGGTTGAGGCGGCCACCGGCGGGGCGAGGGCCTGGCGGACTTGTTCGTTCTGCCGCCGGGAGAGCCCAAAGGCCCCGGCCGGCTCGCCCTCGGCGGGCGGACCGTGCAAGGCCACGTCGTTGAGCCATCGGGCGAGCCGGTCGGCCTGGCCGTCGCGGAACCGTCCACCGGGCACGAGCACCTCGTTGCCGGCGGTGAGCGTGCCGGTGACCACGTAGATGGGCCGATCCTCCGGCCCGCGGACTTCGATCGCGGCCCGATCGCCCGTGCGAGACTGCCGGATCCGGATGTTTTGCACGCCCGCCTGACTGAGTTCCCGCATCCAGGTCTGCTGGGCGGTCAACGGCGCGCCCTTTTCGACGGCCAGGGTCAATTCGACCCTGCCCTTGGCGTGGGCGAGCGTTGTGGTGGTGAAACATGCCAAGGGAACGAGCAGGACGGTTGCCCAGGGCAAGGCTTTCGGAGAGAACATGCAGGCTCTTCTCATTATCTTGGTTCTTCTTGATCCCGCTGGTTGCCGCCATCCTTCGGTGGCACGGCCTGAGGCACGAAGGCCGTGGCGGCCGGATTACCGTCCCCGTCGCTCGTCCCCTCTCCCTCCGGGAGAGGGTTAGGGCGAGTCGTCCAGCGCGATTGCCTTCCGTGCCGCACCTGTATTCCCGAGATCCCCTCACCTCCGGCTCCTCTCCCGCCTGCGGGAGAGGGGAGACACGGACTCGCCCGCGCGATTATAGCATCACCCGCCCCCTCGCGCCATGCTCCCACGAACTCCTCGTCCCTTGCCCCTCCTCCCGGTCGCTTGCATCCCGACGCGGCTCGGCCCACAATGAGAGTGATTGTTCGCCGGCCAGTCACTTGAGTGCCGCTGGCCGTGCCGAGTGCCACTGGCTTTGCCGGTGCTTTGGATTGAGTGCCACTGGCTCTGCCAGTGCTTTGGACCGCGGCACGCTCGGCACTGGCAAAGCCAGTGGCACCCAATACAAGCCATCAGATAAGGAGTTCACCATGGCGCGACCGGTTACGCTTTGCACGGGCCAATGGGCCGACCTGACCACCGAGGACCTGGCTCGCAAGTGCCAGGAGTTCGGATTCGACGGGATGGAGCTGGCCTGCTGGGGCGATCATTTCGAAGTGGCCAAGGCCATGGCCGAGGACGACTACTGCGCCCGCAAGCGCCGGCTGCTCGAACAATACGATCAGCAGGTCTTCGCCATCAGCGCCCATCTGGTCGGCCAGGCCGTTTTGGACCGGATCGACGTCCGCCACAAGGCCATTCTGCCCGACTATATCTGGGGCGACGGCAATCCCGAGGGCGTGAACCAGCGGGCGATCGAGGAGATGAAGCAGACCGCCCGAGCGGCGCAGCGGATGGGCGTCGAGGTGGTCAACGGCTTCACCGGATCGAGCATCTGGCATTTGCTCTATTCGTATCCGCCCATTCCGCCGGGCGTGATCGACGACGGCTTCAGGCTCCTGGCCGAGCGGTGGCATCCAATCCTCGACGTCTTCGGCGAGTGCGGCGTGAAGTTCGCCCTGGAAGTGCATCCCACGGAGATCGCCTTCGACCTGGTCACGGCCGAGCGGGCCGTGGACGCGCTGGGCGGACGCGAGGAGTTCGGATTCAACTTCGACCCGAGCCACCTGCACTGGCAGGGCGTCGATCCCGTGGAATTTATCCGCCGCTTCGGCGACCGCATCTACCACGTCCACATGAAGGACGCCATCGTGAAGCTGGATGGTCGGACGGGCATCCTGTCGAGCCATCTGGACTTCGGCAATCCGCGGCGCGGCTGGGACTTCCGCTCGCTGGGCCGCGGCGGCGTGAACTTCGAGGAGATTATCCGGGCCCTGAACGACGTGGGTTACACCGGACCGCTTTCGGTCGAATGGGAAGACAGCGGCATGAACCGCGACCAAGGCGCGAAGGAAGCCCTGGAATTTGTCCGGCGGATCGAAATCACCCCCAGCAACGTGGCGTTCGACAGGGCATTTGACAAGGCCGAGCAGGCGTAGGACGTTGTTGAGCAACCGATGATGGGCGACTACTACCGAATCCTGGGCGTGGGCGTCGAGGCGACGCGGGCCGAAATCGAGCATGCCTATCGGGAGCAGGTGCGCAAGCACCATCCCGATCTGCATCCGGACGACGCCCGGGCGCGCCGGCGATTCCAGCAGATCCAAGCGGCGTTTGACGCGCTGAGCGATCCGTTTCGGCGTCAGATGTACGACCTCGGCCGCCGCGGCCCGCGGTACGAGCCGGCGGGCCGTCGGCCGAACTCGGATTCGCGCGACGCAGGCGCCGACGCGGCGTTGGAGGATGATCTCGACGCGTTGCGATTTGTCCGCCGGCCCGGCACCGCCGTGATTCCTTACCGCCGGCGCGGCCGTTGGGAGTCGCTGGCCGACTGGCTCCGGGGCGACGATTTCCTTCTGCCTTTAGCGCTGGGCGCGCCGTTCCTGGCGGTCCACTTCCTCTGGCTCGCCATGGAAGTGGTCCGGACCGTGTGGCACTAAGCGGAACCCATGGGCCAGGCTGTGCCTGACGGCGTGAAGTGTGGCACGTACCGGGGTGGCACGGTCTGCGGGCTATCGGCGTCACTCGCCGCCGGTGTCGATCGGCGGGAGGCGTTCCATCCTCCGGCCGTCGCTGGTGAGCAAAACCCGCGAGGTTGGATCTTCCTCGGGCTCGGATCCCCAGTCAACCGGCACGAGCGCTTTTTTGGGTTGCCAGGGGCTCAGTTCGGCCGGGGGGGCGGGCTTGGCCGCGAAACGCATCGACGCCGACGCCTCGGCCGGCCAACGCGTCTGGTCGCTCGCGTCGCCCAGCGCCGAAGGGTTGGTTGTCGCGGACGCCGTCTTCTCTGTCGGCGGCGCCTCGGACTGGGACGCGTGGTCAGATCCGAAGGCCGGGCTGTCCCCGCGGGTCTCGTCGGACAGCCCGGCCAAGGCCGATCCACCCTCGATCGGCCCGGGCAGCGCACCCCCACTGGATGAAATCAATCTAGCCGCGGGTTTGCCCTGTTCCAGCGACGGCGCCGAGTCGGACGGTTCGTCCACTCCCGCTGATGCCTCGGCGCCGCCGGGCAGGGCGATGGGCTCCGACGCAATGGGCCGGATCGGGGCCGAATCCGCCCGCGGAAGCCCGTAGGTCTCCGGCGGCGCGACCTGCGAAAGATCGGCGATGGGTTCCGATGGCGCCGGCGCGCCGCCCGACGCCGACTCGCGCGAAGGCGACGCGGTCGCCGACTGGCCGGCCATCTCCCATACCGTGGGGAATCGAGCGACGTTGATCCCGATCGAGACCCCAACGATCGCCACCACCGCCACGGCCACGGCAATTCTGGGCATGGCTTCTCCTCCCAGGACCACACGGGGCACTACTTCCCGTCTTTCGCGCCAGCGAAAACGGGACGGTCCCCCTCAAGTGTTGCCCCATCCGTAAGCCACTATGCCATCCTGGGCTGAGCAACGAATCCTCGGTCGCGAAGAAACCATACACCCCAGCCCGCCCGAGGCAAGCCGATGAAGCGATCCCCGCCCGCGAAAAAGCTCGACTGTTGGTCAAGGACGCCGGTTGGGTAAACTCTCGCGGCTGCCGTGCGGGCTGGCGGCGTTTGCGGAAGCCGCACCCCATCGCCTACAATGGGGACGTCAGTAGTTCCAAATTCGCCCCTGCAAGTCATCCTGAGCGCAGCGAAGGATCTCGGTGGCAAGGGAGATTCTTCGCTTCGCTCGGACTGACCGTGTCCGGTTTCGGCAAAACCTGGAACTACTGGACGTGGTGAATCCCGCGCGCCGAAATGTCTTTCCAGCCTTCCTGCCCCACATTTCCCTCACAACATGACCCGCAAAGGAGACGCTCATGTCCAAACGACCTTCTTCGATTCTCTCCCGCGCCCGATGGTATTGCCTCGGCCTGGCCGTCGCCGCGATTGCCTCGGTTTTGGTCGCGCGCCCGGCTTCGGGCATTGAAGCGAGGATGCTGGAGAAAAACGTGACGTTCTCGGAAAACGAGAGACCGATCCTCGATTACCGGTTCGCCGACGTGCCGTACAAGCCCTACGCGAGCAAGCTGTACACGCCCGCGGGCGTGAACGTCCTTCGCGACGCCCCCCACGACCACCTCCACCATCACGGCCTGATGTACGCCCTGGGCGTCGACGACGTGGACTTCTGGGCCGAGGCGCCCGGCGACAAACCGGGCCGACAGGTTAGTCGGGCTATTGAACACGTCACCGCGCAGACCAAGGACGGCGCGGCCACCGGCCGGTTCTCCCAGCGGCTCGACTGGCTCGCGGCCGACGGCCGCCTCATGCTCCGCGAACGACGCGCGATCGAAGTCGGCATGAACGCCGACAAAAAAGCGCGCCTGCTCACCTGGCGAACCCGGCTTGAGACGCCGCCCGGCCGGGAATCGGTCGAACTGAAGGGCCACCACTACTACGGGCTGGGAATGCGGTTCATCGAGTCGATGGATCGCGTGGGCCGACGATTCAGCGCCGACGAGGCGACCGGCACGACCGTCCGCAACGACGAGAAGGTGATTCCCGCGCGATGGATGGCCTACACCGCCCCGGCCGACGGCAAGCCCGTCACCGTGGCCCTGTTCGACCATCCGAACAACCCCCGCCATCCCGCCGGGATGTTCTCCATGGTCGAGGCGTTTGCCTACCTCTCGGCCACGCTCAACCTGCACGTCGAGCCCTTGACGCTCCGGGCCGACAAGCCGCTCGATCTGTGCTACGGCGTCGCCCTCTGGGACGGCGAAGCAACGCCCGCCGAAGTCGAACGCGCGTATCGGGCGTGGGTGGACCTTACCGCCGCGAAGTAGTCAGACGCGCGCAGGGCGCCATGTCCACGCTTACCGTGGACGTGGCGGAACAATCGCGAACCGCCATGGGCTCCCTCCATCAACTTCATTTTGTCCAACGTCACGCGGCGCGGCTGGAGGGTCCGTTCCTCGAGGCCGGCTCGAAGGACTACGGCAACACGCAGGATCTTCGCTCGGCGTTCGCCGGCCGAGGCGACTATCTGGGCGTGGACCGCGAGGCGGGGCCGGGCGTCGACCTCGTTCTGGATCTGACGGAGGATTTCCCGCAAGTCGACGCGGCCCTGGCCGGCCGGCGGTTCGGCACGATCTTCTGTCTGAGCGTGCTCGAACACTGCTGGCGGCCGTTCGCCATGGCCGACAATCTCTCGCGGCTGCTCGTGCCCGGCGGAAAACTGTGCGTCTCCGCGCCGTTCGCCTTCCGGATCCACGCCTATCCGAGCGACTACTGGCGGTTCACGCCCGAGGGCATCCGGGCGCTCTTCCCCGAGATCGCATTCCGCACGGAAGACGGCGCGTGGGCGGCCGCCGGCGACGGCGCGCTACGCCCGCTGGACGACCAGCTCGGCAAGCTCCACTTCGGCTCCGGCCCTCACTTCCGCGCCGGACACTACCTTCGCGGCCTGTCGGCCAAGACGCTCCAGATTCTCGGACGGCTTGGCCCTCTGCGCTGGCTGACCGGCCACCGCTACGTCCTCGCTCCAACCGACGTCCTCATGCTCGGCACGCGGTGGGCGGATCCACGATGCGCGGGCTGATTGACCGACGCCGCGCCCGTTGTGGATAATACAGGCGCGCTAGTGTAGTGATTCACGCTGTTGGGGTCTTATAAAGTGAGTGCCACTGGCTCTGCCAGTGCGGGATTCCACGGGATTCCCCACGACGGCTCGCACTGGCAGAGCCAGTGGCACTCAAAAAAGGGCTTTCAGTACGATCCCGCAATGCGGAATCACTACACTAGATCATCGTGCCCGATCCCCGTCACCACCTCCAAGACACCTGCAAGGCCCTCTCATGATAAAACGCCGATACCATTGTCTTTTTGCCGTCCTGCTCTTGTCCGCGGCGGTGGAATGCCCCGCCGCGGAAACCACGGCGCAACACGAGCCCGACGATCCCGCGCCGTCGATGCGGCTCGTGCGGGAGCTCGACCTCGGCGAGTATCCCGGCACGTTTCCCTGCCTGGGCGATCTGGACAACGACGGCCAGGTCGATTTCCTCCTCTACCGCCAGGGCCCACAAACCACGCCCGGCTACCTGGTCGCCCTGGACAACGCGGGCAAAAAGCTCTGGGAAAAAGGCGACCGGTCGATCGCCTCGCACCAGCCCGACGGAGCATACAACGAGCCGGCCCTGCGCGGCATCGCCTTGATCTTCGACGTCGACCGGGACGGTCGGTCGGAAGTGGTCGCGGAACTGTGGGAGAACGATCGCCCGGAGCTTGTGATTCTGGACGGCAAAACGGGCCGGGTGGAACGAAGCCGCCCGTCGCCGTTTGACCTGAAGGTTCGTTCCGGTCGGCGGAGCCGCTGCCATCCGGTCGGACGCATCGCGCGGTTCGCCGGCCAGGACGGCCCTCCGACCATTGTGCTCAAATACGGCGCCAGCGGACACGCGCCGTCCTGCGCCGTGGCGCTGGACGCCTCGCTCGACGTGCTCTGGCGCCTGGACGACGAGGGCAACGCAATGGGCCACGTCCCGACAGTGGCCGACGTCGACGGCGACGGCCGCGACGAGGTGATGTTGGGCCGGGTGCTCGTCGACGCCAGCGGCAAGGTGCTCTGGCGCGTGTCGGCCGAACGACACGCAGACTGCACGGCCGCCTTCAAGCGGCCCGGCCGCCACGACATGGCCCTCTTGGTGAGCATCTGCACGACCGGTCCCGCCTTCTGCCTGGCGGCCGACGGCGCCGTGCTCTGGCAAAAAACCAGGAAGGAAGTCCCGCACGGCCAGGGCGTCTGGGTGGGCAACTTCCTCGCGGATGAGCCGGGCGACGAGGCGATTATCCTGCGGAGCGGACACGTCGGCGACTTCCTCACCGTCCGCGCCGCCGACGGCTCGGAACTGGCCCGGTTCCGCCAGACCGTCTTCGAAGGCTATCCCGACTTCCCCTGCGCGGTGAACTGGAAGGGCGACGGCGAGCAATCGCTTTGGGTGCCCATCGACCGCCGGCTCGTGGATGGACGGGGGCGGACCGTTGCGGCGCTTGGCGATCTGGAGGACCGCGTCCGCCAGAAGCTTCAGTGGGGCACGACGAAGTCGCACGTGGCCGCGCAGGCGTTCGCCGTGGATCTGTGCGGCGACCCGCGCGAGGAGATCGTCCTGTATCAGCCCTACCACGGCCGATCGATCTTCATCCTCACCCAGCCCGACTCCCGCGCCGAAGCGAAGCCCTACGCGCCCCAGAAGAACGCGTACAACATGGCGACGTACTTCTGACGTTGCGGAAGTTTGGAAATGTGCGCCGCCGCGCAGGTCGTGTTCTTCCCTGACGAGGAAGAGAGAAACCACGAAAGACGCGAAATACGCGAAAGGGCGGATGTAACACCTTGGTCAGTTGAAGCCGTCATTCTGAGCGCAGCGAAGAATCTGCGTCGATGGTCGTTGGAGATCCTTCGCTTCGCTCAGGATGACCAGGTGCTCGGAGTACCCGTTACGTCCAACCTTTCGCGTCTTTCGTGGTTCTCCCCGTCCTCCCCCGTGCTCTCCGTGCCTCCGTGGTGAGTCTTCCGTCTTCTACTTCGCCTTGACGAAGCTGTCCAAAATCGCCTCGGCCCCGACGTCCAAGCCGAAGACGGGGCTGTTCACGCCCGAGAAGAGATGGGCATACTGCCGCACGGCCCCTTGCGGGTCTTTCGCGTAGGCGGCCTGGAACGCCTTCGACTCGTCCGCCGCGCGCAGCAGGCTGGCCGTGGCCGAGACGTGGCGGAATTCGTTGGCCAGCTCGGGCTGATCTTGAAAGAGGGCCTCGATCTTCTCCTTGTCCGGGTGGTCGCCCGCCACGACGACGTTGCCGGCCGCGTCCACCGTCAAACGGAACGCCTGCGACCGGTCGATGCCGTTTTGCTCGAGCAGCCCGGCCACCTGGCTCTTGAGCGAGGAGAGGTGCTCCTCGTAGGCTTTGCCGATATCCTCGATGCGGATCGACCCATCAGCCCGGGGCTCGACGCCCCAGAACAGCCCTTGGGCGAGCGACTCCATCAGCCGCCCGGCCGAGGAAATCTCCACCCGATCACTCTCCTGGCTCGCGCCGGCAGCCGCCGCCGCGGCCGGCCGTTTTGTCTGTCCGGTCGAACCCCACCGGTTCGGATCCGAAAACCCTGGCGTCGGTTGAATCGAGGCGTCGCCAATCATTTCATGCTCCTCCGTGAAAAGGAAGGAAACCGCGAATTACGCGAATTACGCGAATCATTGGATGTGGCGCGTGTTCCAGACTTCCGCACCGTGAAGTCATCCTGAGCGAAGCGAAGAATGACGCGTTCATTCAGCCAAAACGTTGCGTTCGTCCTTTCGCGTCATTCGCGTCATTCGCGGTTTCCCCCCGTCCTCCTCCGTGTCTCCGCGCCTCCGTGGTGAATCCCCATCGGCACGACTAATCCAGCCAATCCTGCTCCGCCAGCCGCGCCGGCGTGTACTGCTCGGTGACGTAGCTGATGTCCTTGCTGATGAGGGCTTCCACCTCGAGCTTGAAGCCGTTTTCGAGCATCCGCTTGATCTCGTTCTGCCAGGGCTTCTTCTTCTCGAACCACGGATAATGGGCGATTTGCTTCGCGCGGCGGCGGTCGGTGTCGCTCAGGTCGATCCGCACACTGGGCGAAAGGCTGCACCGTTCGAAGTCCCGGCTCCTGAGGCCTAGGAACTTGGCGTCCGGAATCGCCATCCGCGCCGACTCGTAAGCCAGGTTGATCGAGCCCTGCTTGATAACGCTGTAGATATAATACCCCCAGGGATCGTTGTCCAAGAGGCAATAGACGGGCAGCTTCAGTTCGTTGTGCAGCCGGTGGAGCATCCGCCGCACGCCGCGCGGCGGCTGGCCGGCGCCGTGCGAGAGGATGCACTTGTGCTTGCGCCAGAACTTGTCCTCGTTGAACCGCTGCCAGACCGTGTCTTTTTCGACGTGCAGGATGAACTTCGCGTCGCACCGCTTGAAGCGGATCACCTCGGGCTCGACGATCGAGGGGATGCCGTATCCGCCCGAGCCCATCCGCGCGCAGTCGATCTCGTCGCCGCTGTCCTCCAGGACGATCTCGCCGACCATGTCGCCCCGCTTCTGCGCGTACAGGTGCATTTCCTCGCGGAGGCTGTTGAGGATCACCTCGACGTCCTCGATCACCGGGTCGCACTCCGACTGGTCGTTGAACGTCTCTTCCTTCGTGCCTTCGATCGTGTGCTTGAGCAGATAGTACAGACCACGGATGCTGGTGGTTTTGCCCTGCTCGATGAGCTGCCGGCATCCGCTGCCCACCAGCAGGGTCTGCATGAAGCTCTTCGCCTGGGACAGGTTGAAGAGCTGTCGCCGGGTGGTGTTGCGGCCCATCTCGATGATGCGTTTCGTCTGATTGTACCGCACGTTCGAGAGCGACCGCGTGGGGATATCGACGTGCGGATCGCGCCGTTTCTCGGCCGCCTCGACCACCGCGTCGGCCAGCCCCACCAGTTGCCCAAGCGTCCTCTCATCCCGCGGCGAGAGCTTTGCTTTTTCCGAAGAGGACGCGGAATTCTTCTTGGCCATGGTCAGCTCGGTTGGCTAGGCAAAGGAATGAAACGACAAAGGGAAGCGAGAGGAAAGGAACCGCAGATGAACGCGGATGAACGCAGATGATGAAGGAAGGGATTGTTTAGAGTTGGTTGACCACTCGCTTGATACCGATCTTTGGGGTTCCGAAGTTGACGAGCAGACATAGCTTTAGACCGGTTGCCTTGAGGTAGTTCAAGCATTGGGCGAGATGGGCGTCGTCGATGCCTTTGGCGACCTTGATCTCCACAAGCACGCAACCGCTGACCAACAGATCCGCCACGTAATTCCCCACCTCGACATCATCATAGAACACCTGAACGGGCTCTTGCTGCTTGACGCCCAGACCGGCCTTTCTCAACTCGTGGGCCAGAGCATTCTCGTACACCTTCTCCAAGAACCCCGTCCCCAATGCATTACTGACCGCAAACGCCGCCCCAATCACGGTCTCCGAAATCTTGTTCATTCCCTCCGCGCTCATCTGCCCCCTCATGTCTCAGATCTCCGGCGTTCGTCCTGCCCCATCTATTTTCCTGTTCATCTGCGTCTATCTGCGTCCATCCGCGTTCATCCGCGGTTCCTTCCCGTGATTTTCTGCTATCGTCTCCCCATTCCCGTTGATCTTCGCCGTCACGCGCTCGGCCGGGTCGACGATGAGGACGTTGGCGCCTAGGTCGAGTTCCGCTTCGCCCACGGGCCGGCCGCGGTCGTCGAGCTTGACGTCCGCCTCGGAGGTGCGCTTCCTGGCCACCAGGAGAAGCTGCTCGTAGAGCTTCTGCCGGTCGGTGTTGTTGAGCGCGCTGGTGGCCGTGGCCACTTCGGCCAGATAGCGCAGGAATAAATTGCGCCGCTCGCCTTCGTGCTTCACGCGGCGCCGCAGCCGCAGATACGTCCCGAGCTTCCGCCCGACGGCTTGCAGGCCCAGCCGCAGCTCCTTCTGGATCTCGGGATAGGACGCCACGGCCTCCTTCGATTCGCTCGTGAAGGGCACCCAAACGCTGGCCATGTGGACCATGAGCGTGACTGGCCCGCGGGGTAGCGACCCGCGCGACTGGCTAAGGCCGTACGACCGCCAGTTCGTGGCGATCACCGTCTGCGTGATCGCGCAGCCGCCGGCCTGAAACTGCAAGGGCACGCGGTTGGCGTACCGCAGGATGTTCATCGTCTGGCCGTCGTGCAGGTTCACGTTGCGCAGGGCCTCGTGCAGATGGTCGATCTCCTTCGGCTTGAGTTTGCCGGGCGAAACGCGCGTCTTGACCTTCGCCTCGGTAATCACCCGATCGGCCGCGTCCAGGCCCAGCCCGTCGAACGTCGTGGCCAAAAACTGCCGCAGCGTCCGCGAGTCGCTCTCCGAAAGCAGCTCGACCAGCTCCTCGCGGGTGACGCGATGGGCGCTCGAGCCGCCGCCGTAGGCCAGCCCCACCTCGATCTGGAAGGGATTGCCGCGATACACGGCCGGCGGCCGCGTGGCCGCCGCGTAGAACTCGCCCGGCACGACCTGGTGCAACCCCTTGAGTATCAATTCCTCGCCGATGGGCGAGATGCAATCCGTCGAGGGCGGGCGGATCTTCGTCTCCTGGATCGCCTGGTAGATCAGGTCGGCCTCGTGGCGGCCCGCCTTGCGCGTCCGCGCCCGCGTGCTCACGCCCGCCGCCTGGCAGATCGCCCTGGCCACGGCCGGAGTCACCTTCGAGAACGACGTGATGAGAAACTGCGAGACCGTCGGGGCCTTCGTCTCCTTGAACATCGCCACGAGCCGGCCCAGCTCGATCCCGTACGGATGCGGCTTGATCTCCTTCGGCTCGGCCGGCAGAACCTCGGCCACCCGGGCGTACGTCCGCTGGTTGCCTTCCGGATCAACGAAGTGCAGCGTCACGTGGGGGTTGGCGATGGCCGTCTGCTCGAGATACTCGTCCACGCTGCCGCGTCCGCGCTGATACTTGGCCTCGAGCTCGATCGTCACCCTCGTGCCGTGGTCCGCCTCGATCCACTCGATCCCGTGCGAGGCGATGGTCTTCAGGCCCGCTTGGCCGGGGTTGATCTCGACGCCTTCGCCTTTGCCGTTGATGATCTCCGGCCGGTTGTGCTTGGTGTCGATCTGGATTTCGTAATAGTGGGCCGGCTTGCGGACGGAGACCTTCGACATGATCTTCACCGGCTTGCCGGTGGTCAGAAGGCCGTACATGCCCGCCGCGCTGATGCCGATACCCTGCTGGCCGCGGCTCATCCGCAGCCGGTGGAACTTCGAGCCGTAAAGCAGCTTGCCAAAGATCAGCGGGATCTGCTTTTTGAGGATGCCCGGCCCATTGTCCTGCACGCCGACTTTGAACCGGCCGCTCGTGGTGGGCTCGATGTGTACCCAAATCTCGGGCAAGATGCCGGCCTCCTCGCATGCGTCCAGGGCGTTGTCCACGGCCTCCTTGACGGTCGTCAGCAGGGCCCGGCGGGGATTGTCGAAGCCCAGCAGGTGCCGGTTCTTGGCGAAGAACTCGCTCACCGAGATGTCGCGTTGGCTGGCGGCCATCGACTCGGCCGTCGCGCGGCGGCGTCGGACGGGCGCTGCGTCGGACGGGCCGTTGCCCTGGGCCAGACCGTCTAGTGAGGGGGTGGAATCGTCGGGCCGTGACTTTGTTTTCGGACGTTTCGACTTAACCACAATTGGGGGTTCTCAATTCAGCCGTTCAATGGGGTATGGCTCGATCCCTGGAGAGCCGAGAAGGCCGCGCCCGGGGCGACCGCGGGGGAAGGTGACGATTATAGCGATTCTGCCAAGCGCGGCCAGGCGGCTTTGCCCGAAAGGCCGCTACATCCGGCACATAAAGACTCACCCCTAACACCGTCACAAGCCGAGACCCATTACTGCGGCTGGCAAGACGATGGCGAAAGGGTCGCGCCGGGACCCCTGCCCGACGACCCTTTTCGCCATTGTCGTTTAGCCGTCCCGCCCCCGGTCCTGGATCCCACCCTCGTACTGATTCAAGGAGCCCTCCAATGGTCCTTCGATCCTTTCGCCTGGGCGCGCTGGCGCTCGTGATGGCCGTCGTCGCGACGTTTGTTGTGTCGCCGCCGGCCGATGCCAAGCAGCCGGCGGCGCCGTTGTTCGCCAACTACTACGCCCAGCCCTCGGGCGGCGCCGACGTCGGGGCCCAACTGTATCTGAGCCCTCGGCCCACTCCGCCGATGGTTGGCCACACCTGGGTGACCTATCAGCCCCTCATGCCGCACGAATTCCTCTACCCACACCATCGCTGCTACGTCCAGCGCCATCCCGACGCCCGGCCCACCCGCACCTGCGTCACCTGGCGTCACGCCGTGCTGCCGAACATGGTTCCCCGCGCCATCGACGGCAAAATCCTCACCCACCTGTTCAACGACTAGCACGAAACCTCACGGGTTGACGATCGCAGCCCGTCATCCTGAGCGAAGCGAAGGATCTCGGACGCCGAAGGGATTCTTCGCTTCGCTCAGAATGACACAACGCGGTGTGGGATTTGCAACTCCGGCATGACCGTGAATCCAAGACTTGATCCCCTCAAGGAACCATACCCATGAAACGAACCTTCATTCTCTCCTTCCTGGCCCTGGCCGCCGTGGCTGTCGCCCTGGCCGACTCGGCCGGCGCGATGGAGCGGACCGTGATGGGCGCGATCGCCTATCGCCGGGCGCAGTGCCAGCCGTGGCACGGCGGCTACGCCCACACCGGCTGGTGCGGGCCCGTGGCCCTGGTCGTGCCGCCCACCGCCGAAAAACAAACCCATTGGGGCTGGGGCGTCGGCAGCACCCGCGTGACGACCATCCGTCACCAATACGAGCTCGGCTTCCCCGGCGAAGGCCACTATCCCGGCGGCACCTTCCGCCCCACGCCCCGCTGGCCCAGCAACACCGACCAATTCGGCGTCTACCCGGTCAGGGGACCGTGGTGAGAAGCGGCGAAGAATGACGTGAAAAAATGGGGGCGGGACTCTTGCCGAGTTCCGCCCCTTTTTGTTTGGGTGATGTCATACTGCAAATGCAACACACGGAACGTAGTCGCGGGAATTGTCTCCAGGGCGTTGCCCTGGGCTGCCGTGGTTTGCCCCCTTTGGGCTCCAGCACGCGCCTTGCGCGAGGTGTGGTCGCGTTGCCGACGCGCGGCGTTGATGGATAGGCAAACGACGCCACACAGCGGTCTATCGCGACCTATTGCCAAACGCGGCTCCCTCTAGCGGGGCGATTGCCCCCGGTGTCCGGCTTGATTAGCATAAGCTTCCAGGTTTAATGACACCGCGAGATGTCTGTTAAGGGGAGGAAGCTTCATGAAGAAGACGGTTTGGCTTGTCGGGCGAGCTGTCATTGCGCTCGTGGCGGTTGTTTGGGTACGATGTGCGCAGGCTGACACCGTTTGGTTCAGCGCAAGTGCGGTACTCGATTCGCAGGAGGGGGGCAAGTGGGCATCGGATGAGGATAACGGCATAGATGAAGCCAGAGCTATAGTAGACTACGATCTCGATACTGGTGCATCGGCGAGCGCGGTTAGAGGAATACTCCGCGCAACCGCAAGGAGTAGATCGTGCACGCCTCGAACGGAAACGCGTACAAAGGCAACTTCGTTGCTGACCGACGCCGGCACGGTAGTGGATGGAACCGGATTATCGCGCCCCTTGCCATCCCATGTGTTCATCCACGTGGGGCTCCAAGGGAATTGCCCCTTGTTTCTCGCGGAGGACTCAGCCGGATTCGCCGACGAGTACTGGGGGGGTGGTTGGGGTTTTTTTGAGCTTAGAGGAACGACGGCTGGTATTGTCCATAAGATGTGTGGGTCGTCCCATGTTCAGGGTTCCCCGACGATGGGAAACGTTCTGGTATACAACGCCGGAATAACCCCGAGTTGGGATCTTCACTACGGCAGCTACTTGACTGGGTATGCAAGCCCCGACGAACCGTGGAACATGGTCGGCGGCGAGTTGATTTTCCCAGTCGCGATCGACCCCATGACGGGACGTTCGGATCCATTCGAGCTATCTCTCATCGCCGAGGCATCGGCAATCGCAACCTTGGGCAGGAGCGGCATTTCTCTTGCTTGCAGGACCGGCGCTGATTTCCATCACACGGCGAGAATCACAGCAGTCACCCTTGAAAACGGAATGCCGCTGGATGGATTCGCGTTTGCATTCGACTCCGGGTACGTCCCGGGACCGGTTCCGGAGCCAGGTGCCTTGGCTTTGCTGACTGGACTGCCCTTGACGGCATTGCTGTACCACGGGAGCCGGCGTAAAAGGGGAGGCAAAAAAGGGGGGCACGCATAACCGACTTTGTAGACAAACCAGGTAGCCCAGGTTCTTGAACCTGGGCCGCGCGAGCGTCTTACTCGGCGAGCCACTCGACTTTGCCGTTGTCGAGATGGTAGATGCCGGTGACGAATTTGACCTTCTCTTCCTCGCGGCGCATCTTCAGGAGGGCGCTTCGGGACGTCATGCGATCCGCTTGCGTCCGGGCGTTGTGGCGAACGGCCGAGGACAGGGCGTCGTCGTCCGTTCCCGTTGATTCACCGGTGTCGATGTCCGAGATCAGCCGGCCCAGGTTGCCCGTCGGCTTTTCGGGGGCCAGGGCCGCCGTGACCGCGCCGCATTTCTCGTGGCCGAGCACGACGACCAGGGGGACGCGCAGGTGTTCCACCGCGTATTCGACCGACCCGACGACGTAGGGAGAACAAAGGGGTCGAGAACAAAGGGGTCAGAACTATTTATGAAAATAGTTCTGACCCTTTTGCATTCTCTTTTGCATTCTGCAGGCGTACTCCCCGCTGGCTGGGTGGATCGAGGTTCCGAGCCGCTGTCTGTGGCGACCGCAAAGTCGAGCGACCGGCGGGTCGTTGACAACCAGCGTTAGCGGTGGTCAGGTGGCGGCATGTCCGCCGCAGAAAAGATTCCGTGAAGTCTATTGACGCGCCTACAAGTGTCGATATAATTACACCTGTAGGCGCACGATCAAAGGAGGTGCCGTATGCCGAAACCGGAACTGCCGCCCCTCTCGGAGGCACAGTTGGAAATCATCAACATTGTCTGGGACCAGGGCAAAGCGACTGTCGGCGAGGTTTGGAAGGCCCTAAGCAAACGCCGCCCCGTATCGCGGAACACGGTCTCGACGATGGTCACGCGGCTGGAAGAAAAGGGTTGGCTGCGTCATCGGGTCACCGGGGGAACTTTTCTGTACTCGGCCACGCATCCCCGCGAGAAGGTCTTGCCACGGATGGTCCATCGACTCGTAGATGCGGCTTTCCAAGGTTCGGCCGAAGGGCTGGTGCTCACGCTTCTGGAAGGTGGCCGCTTGTCGGCCGAGGAGGTCGAGCGAATCAAGGCGATGCTCGAAAAGGCGGAGATCGAGATGCGGGAGACAGAGCCATGAGCATACTCTTACGCATATACCCTGGCGATTCTTGGGCCTTCCTGGTCGCCAACGTACTCGTTCAGGTGACAGTCATCATTCTGGCGGCTCGGCTCTTGGCGCGGCTGGGAAGTCGCTGGAACGCGGCTTGGCGTCATAGCATCTACTTGGTTGCGATCATCTGTGTGCTGGCAAGTCCGGCGCTGTCGTGGGTAATGCAGACGACTAGCATATCGCTGGTCACATTCCCACTATCTGTGCCGACCACTTCGCCAGCCGAGTCTGCAAGCACTCCAATAGCCCAGATGTCAGAATCCAACTCTAGTGAGATGCTGGCTGCGCCGCAGGTCGCGGCAAAGCGCGTGCCGCTGGAAGCGGAAAGTCCCAAGCAAGGTCTACTCGCCGGAAACCCGTCGCTACCTTCTATCTCCGATATTCTACGGGCGCTCGGAGCAGCGGCCCTGGTAATCTGGGTGTTGGGGATGGCTCTCCTCTTGGCGCGTTGGTGTTACGGGCTGCACCTGATTGCGACGCTACGGCAGGCAGCCCGACCGCTCGACTCCGAGGCGATGGCGGAACTGTTGCGCCAGGTTCGGCGAGCACTGGGAGCCAATGAACTGCCACCGATGGCGACATCGGCTGACTTGGACCGGCCAATAATGGTCGGGCTGGTACGTCCGCTGGTAATCCTACCAGAAGACGTGCTGCGGACCCTTCACGAGCCGGACCTGGCCGACATTCTGGTCCACGAATGCGCCCACGCGGTTTGCCGGCACCAGGTAGTTGGGTTTTTGCAGCGGATGGCTGGGATGTTGTTCTGGCCCCATCCGCTGGTGCATTTGCTGAACCGGGAACTGGCTCGGGCGCGTGAGGAGGTTTGCGACAACTACGTGCTTCGCCGCAGTAACGCTCCACGCTATGCGCGGACATTATTGGAATTGTCCCAGTCCCTTGTAGGCGTGTCTCCGAATCCCATTGCAATCGGTCTGTTCCATTGCCAATGGAGGCTGGAAGACCGTGTTGCTGATCTCTTGGACCAAAGGAGAAAGGTTATGATTCGAGTCAATCGTTGGACCGTTGCGGCCTTGACCACAACATTTCTATTGCTCGCGCTGCTGATCGCCGGCACGAAGGTCGTTCAAGCGGAGCCGGCTGCGAACAAGGCGGTGCCGGCCGGTGCGAAAACAACAGAGAAGACAAGCGATACACCAGCCGAGGAAAAGGCAGCCATGCCACCCGTCAAGAAGGGCAAGAGCCATCCTACTACGTTGGAAGAAGCCGTCGCTACTCCGCTGGAAGAAGCCGTCGCGTCCGCGAACGCAGAACTCGATAGGCAGTTTCCAAAGGATCATCACCCCCCAATTTTGCCGGCACGCTTGACAGTGGAAGAGGTTATTAAAGCCATACGTCAGCACGATTGGAGACCTAAAGAGGATGACAAGCCGCGAGAGATATTCACGAAGATCGCGGAGACAAAGATCATACCGGCACGAGCACGACTTGAGATTCACAAACAGTGGTTCGATTGCGGTGACAGCGAATACGAGAACGAGGAGTTGTGGATTGATCTAGTCACGAAAACCGGTGATACGACTGGTTATGGCCTTCGAGTCCGCAAGGAACAACTCGACCGTCGCATCGCCATTCGGCCAAGTACGGGCTATTCCTGGTTGGTCGAGCCGTATTGGTACTCGCCGCCATATCGAGGCAATAATTCAGCCGGCGGTATAAACTTCTCTTTTGAGGTTGACGAAAAAGGGGCGCTATCTATCACAGCCTTTTGGACAACGGAATCAATGGGGGTAATGCGGGCAGCGAGTGACTTGCGATTTGTTGCGTTCGACGAGAATCGCAACCGCTATTTCTTCACTGAGCGTCCCATTTCTAGTGGTCCCAATCTGGCCCTCAGTCGTTATCGTTTAAGCTCCATCGCATTGCCAGCGGAGAAGGTGCGATACTTCGGCATCGAGGCACCTAGAAAGGAAGAACGCTAACGGGTCGGCTTTTTTGGTTCATCCGGCCCCTATTCCACCCCTCCCGCCCTTCGCGCGGGGTGGCTAAAAAAATTGCTTTGAACACCGGTCCGCGGCGCGGTGGAACGCACCCGTGAGAGGACTGCCGAGGAACACAGCGAATGCGGCCTGTCCTGGTTCAGCGTGAAATGGAATTCTTGTGTTGGCGAGTTAGTGAGTTGTAGGGCTGTCTGGTGGTGTTACGTTGATGGAAT
>JAFGDS010000130.1 GCA_016931995.1 Pirellulales bacterium | reverse complement strand
GTGGGTTCAAGCCAAATTCCTCACCTACGCCGCCTGGATCCACCAAAAAACCGCCCCTCCCGTGCTAGCAGCTGCATAATGTTGCGCCTGCGGGAGAGGGGGGAGGGCGCGGTGCGTTTTCTACAAAGGGCAGATCCGCGCGGAGAGGTCGAGGTGGAAGAGCCATGGGGCGTGGGGTTGTTGGACGGGCGTTTGGGCGATCTGGCGGAGCCGGGCGTGGCGGGCGCCGGCGTCCAGGGCAAGGACCGCGCCGTCGAGGGCCTCGGCGGCCGCGGCGAGAATCGCATGGCCCGCGTCGTAGTCCTCGTGCCGGATGGTCACCCGCAGCGCGATCTCCTCGACGCCGTGGCCGGCGTTGGTCGGCAGGAGCGATCGGGCGGCGGTCCGTTCGATCGTCGCGCATACGGCCGCGGCGGCGCCGGGGCGGCGGCCGGTGGTGACGCGCTGGGCGTCCAATAGGGCCGACAGGGCCGGGCTGGCCGCCCAACGCTCGTGGATCGCGCGTTCAATGCTCACCGAAGGGTCCTCCCGCCAAATCGGAGACAACAACCTCCACCTCCACTAGCGCGTCGAGCCGCTGGGCCTTGCGGCATCCGACGACGCGCAGGAGCGTTCCGTCGGGCGCGCGGAGGCGATACGTGTCGTCGAGCACGCCGTCGTGGTCGAGATAGACGACGTAGCGGACGGTCGGCGCGCCGGAGGTTCTTTCGTTCGCGTCGAAGGCGACCGGTTGGATCTTGGCCGGCACGCCGGAGCGCCAGGCGCGCCAGCGGGGGACGGCCGCGCCGTGCTGGCCCTTGGACCATGTGGCGCGCTGGATATCGACGTGCTGATCGAGTTTGGGGGCGATTTGCGTTTCGCGCGCAACGCATCGCCAGCGGGATCCGCCGGCGGCCGGGGCGACGGAGAGAATCGTGAAGCGGCGTCCGGCGGCGTCGACGATCGTGTCGCCCGGCTCGGGCGGGCGGGGCATTTCAGCGGCGTTGAGATGCCAGACGACGTCGGTTTCGCGGTAGAGTCCGGCGGACGCCTCGGCCTCGCGGCGGCGCAGGGCCGTGGCCAGCGCGGTGGCAATGGGCGTCGCTTCGCCGCTGCCCGCGCGCAGGAGCGTGACCGGCTCGGCGTCCGGGTCGGTCGTGACGGACTTCGTGGCGTGGACGGTGACGCCGTCGGTTCGTTTGATGGTCCAAGTCGAACCGGCGATCGCGCTTTCGAGCGTGGCCAGCACGACCGTGCAGAGCGAGTGCTCCGCGGCGGACGACTCCGCCTGGCCGACGTCGCGGGCCAGCACGGCGTCGGCGATCGCGTTGTTGTCCAGGGCGGGCTTGCCGGCGGCGGGCTCCTCGGCCACAACGCGGAAGACGAGCGCGACGGACTTGCCGGTCACGCCGCCCACCGCGGCCGTGGCGACGACGTTGTAGAACTTGCCCACGTCAAACCCGTACGCGCCAGCCGCGACGAACGACCCGCGGTATTGGCCGGTTTTGTCCGTCCGCTTCGAGAGGTCTCCGTTCCAGATGGGCGTATCGATGCCTTCCTCGAACACCTCGAAGGTGGGCGTGGAGTCCGCGTCGGTCACCGCGCCCGTCTTGGGGTTGTGCGTGACGACGTCGAAATGGATCGTTTCCTCGCGGGGGATGGTGAGTCCGGGCATGGCAGGGGGTTAGTGGTTGGGGATTGGGGATTGGGGATTGGGGGAGATCGGAATTCGGAGGTCGGAATAGTGCGGGGCTTCGACTTCCGACCTCGGCCAGCCGCTTGCGGCTTCGCCGCCTCTGCGTTCCGCTTTCCGCTTCTCTTTCACGCTCCCGCGACGACGGGGGAGCGGAAGACGTGGGCAGGGTGAACGTGCAATGGCGCGCCTCGCATGGACCGCGGCGGCGGCGGGAGGATGATCCGCGGCGGGTGTTCGGCCGCGACGGCGCCTTGGATTGTTGTCGTCAATCCGGCAACTTGTTCGACGGCGTCGCCACACATCGGGATGTGCCAACTCAATCCATGCGGGAAGAACGCCGGCGCGAGGCCCGCAGCCAGCGCGGCCCGCTCGTCGGCCGAGAGGGCCCGGTCCCACTTGGCCCACTCCGCCAGGCGGCCGCCGAGGTAACTGTCGGCGTCGAATCCGAAGACGGCGCCGAAGAGCCACGCGACCGAGGGATCGACCGCGTCGATAATCGAGGTGGTGGCCGCGCCGGCGGCCGCGGCATTGACGTATTGGGTGAACGTGTCGCCCGCGCGGACGAGGCACAGATGATGCCAGGCGGTCGTGGTAATCACGGCCGTTGGCGACATGACTTCGAGTTGATCGGCGTCGTCTTTGATCCGGAACTTGATCTTGCCCGGCTCGCTGGGGTGGGATGCCTCGCGGAACCACCAGTTCAGCGACGGCAGGTAGTTGAAGTGGTTCCACGACAGGATGAACTGGCTGGCCGTGCCGGCGAGCGAGTCGGGCTTCATCCACCCGGCGATGGTCCAGTCCGCGTCGGGCAACGCCAGCGCGGCGTGGTCGGCGATGGCCACGTGGTCGTCGGTCTCGTCGAAGAGGAGGGACATGGGGGGTAAGGGATTGGGGGTTGGGGAGGTCGGAGGTCGGAATTCGGAGGTCGGAGGTCGGAGATCGGGACGATGGATTTCCGAATTCCGACCTCTGTTTCACTCCACGGGAATTTCGATGTTCAGGTGCAGCAGGTACAGGTCGCCGGGGAGGTTGTCGGCGGCGGCCGGGCGGCGGGAGTAGCGGAAGACGACCAGGTCGCCGGGCGACCAGCCGAGATTGGCCACGGTTTCGGTCCACGCGTGGATCGAGACCGCGCCGGCGGCCGCCTCGCACGCCTTATCGCCGCTGTCCTCGTCGGTGTAGCTGCCGTCGAGGACATCGGAGTGGGCCACCGCGCGGTGGGAGAACTGATGGGCGGCGTTTTTGCCCGAGGCGGCGGTGGCCGGCAAGACCGCGGCGCGAAACGTCACCGTTCCGCCCACGTCGACGTCCTGGGGCACTTGGAATTTGCCCGAGGCGTACTCCTCCGTCGTGTCGTCGAAGGCCCGCACAATGGCGTCAACCGTCGTGCCGTCGAGCCGCTTGACCGGGGCTGTGCTCGTTTCCACGGCGGCCAGCGCCGCCGCGTCGAATTGGATTTCGGCGATGGGCATGGGGGGAAGTGGTTAGTGGCTAGTGATTTGGGGATTTGGGGTCTCGGATTTGGGATTTCAGATGGGGACTGCCAACGTCTTTGGTCATTGGAGCTTGGTCATTCTTTCGTCCTTGGAGCTTCGTCATTCGTTCTTGACCGCCCACCCCTCTCACCCCGTGCACTTGACGACGTACCGCGGGTTGATGACGGCGGCGGCGCCGCGCTCGGAGGCTTTGAAGCGGACGACGACGTCCTGGTTGAAGTCGGCCTCGCTGCCCGGCGGGGATTGGGTCACCGTGATGGGCCAGTTCTCCATGTAGGCGAACGCCTTGCGGAAGTCGCCGAAGAACCACCACTTCTTCGCGTCCGCGGCGGCCTGGCCCGAGGCGATGATCCGCCGGTAGGCCAGGCGGCTTTCGCGGACGGTGTAGCGGCCCAGCGGGTTGGCGGCCGTGGTCTGCGTCGCGCTGCCCTCCTCCGTGTAGGTGATTTCGGCGGCGTTGAAGACGCGATGGGCGGCGTGGCGATAGGCCGGCATCACCAGCACGGTGGTGGCTTGGACGAGCACCGGTTCGCCCGTGTTCGGGTCGAGAATGTCGGCGAGGATCTGCTCGGCCGCGTCCACGTCGGTCCAATCCACCAGCTCGTTGCCGGCCAGCTCGTTGACCCACGGCCCGCCGGAGGCGTAGTACGTGTCGTACGCGGTGCCCTTCCACTTGTAGTTGTTGGTCTGGCCGATCACGAGGTCCAACAGCCGCTTTTCCTTGTTGAGTCCGAGGATCTCGCCCACCTCGGCGGCGCGGCTGAGCACGAGGTTGGTGCGGTCGAAGAAAATGGCCTCGCGGGTGACCGGCACAATCAGACCGTGCTTGGTGGTCGAGGGCGTGTCGATGTAGTCCTCGCCGAAGCCGACGTGCGGGTAGGGCATGCCGGGATGGATCTCCGTGACCTCGTCCGCAAGCGGCCCGACGCCGGGGATCCGCTCGCCGTCGAGCCGGGTGGGCACGGTATCGACCAGTTGCGACGCGACGAACACGGGGCTTCGGAACGCCTCGAGGATCTTCGCGTAGACGACCTGGCCCGTCACGTTCAGAAAAGCCGTCGAGTCCACGCCCTCGCTCGACTCCAAGAGCGAAACGCCGCCGGCGCTGCGGGGATCGAGCTCGCGGACCCACTGGTGGCCGTCCGGGATGAGCGCTTCGGCCAGGTCGCGAACGCTGAAATCCTCGGGCACGAGTTGACGTTTGGCCAGCGCCTCGGATAAGTGTTCGACCGTCTTCCGCGGGCCGTCCAGTTCGTAGCGGCGCTTCAGTTCACGATAGCGGATGGTGGGCACGGTGGGGACCTCCGGGGTTAGGGACTGGGGGCTAGGGGCTGGGGGGTAGGGAAAGTGATTGGGGATTGGGTGGTCTGGAATTGCGCAAACACTTGGTCATTCGTGCTTCGTCATTCCCCTCCGACCGCCGCTTGCGGCTTTGCAATGGCGTCACACGCCGCCGGTCATGACGGTCGAGCGGATATTGACCAGGACGGTCGTGGCGGCCGACTCGACGCGACGGGCCACTCGGCCGATCGCCCGGGCGCCCGTGGCCACGCCATCGACCTGCTGCGCGAGCAAGGCGTTGCCAGCCGCGTTCTCGTCGGGCCCGATCAGGTCGCCCAACTCGAACGTGCCCGCGGGGCACTCGAACTCGAACACGCCCGTGGTGGCGACGCGGATGGGCGCCGTGTCGCCGGCGCGGCTGCGTTGCATGGCGACGCCGAGGTACTTCGCGGCAAACGCCTCCTGGTTCGCCGTCTCGCTGCCCTGATCGGCCTGGGCCGAGGCGGGCTTCGCGTCGTCGGTGTCCAGATACACCAGATCGCCGATCTCGATTTCCGTCGCGCCGTCGACGGCCGCGACCACGGGATTCGTGTCGCCGTAACGCCAACGCATCTTGTCGCTCATGTCGGGAGACTCCGGGGGGATAGGGGTTAGGGGATAGGGGCTAGGGGGTCTCGGATTTGAGATTTCAGATGGGGGCGTGCAACGTTTTTGGTCATTCGTGCTTCGTCATTCCTTCGTCATTGGCGCTTCGTCATTCGTCATTCCACTCCATCCGCCGCTTGCGGCTTCGCACCGTCTGCCAGCGCACCTCACGTAATCGCCTTGACAAAGGTTTCCACATCCGGCGGGCTCGCGCCGGCCGGGGGTGTTTGCTCGCGGGACTGGGGGCGCGGGGTAAAACGTTGGGCCGCCGCGCGGACGAGCCGGGCGCGCTGGTCGATCAGCGCCCGCAGGACCGACTCGTCCGGCGCGGCCAGGAGGGACTCGACGAATCGCGCGTCGAGCACCGCGCGGGCGGAAGGATCGTCCGCGTCGAGATCGGGCAGACCGGCCTGGGCCAGGAGGGTTTGCGCCGCCGCGCGCCGGGCCGCCGCGACCTGTGCCGCGCGAAGCGCGTCGAGCTCCTCCCGCAATGCGGCAAGCTCTCCGTCCGCCTCGGCGCGGAGCGACTCGACGAGATCGGGCCGGCGTTGGCGAAGCGCGGCGACCGAGAGGGCCGGCCAGTCCAACGCGGGTTCCCGCGCCGCGTCGCCGCGCGACTCGCCCAACGTCTGGCCGTCCGGCGCCTCCGAAGCCTCGTCGACCGATTCGTAGAGCCCTTGGGTCGTGGCCGGGTCGGCCACGAGATCGACGCTCGCGACGCGGGTGATGGCCTCGACGACGACCTGGTCGCCGCGCCGGGCGGTTCGCGCCTCGACGTTGTGCGAGAACCCGACGTGCTCGGGCGCGTGCTCGGCGTCCCAAAGAAGCTGTTCGGCCAGGGTGTGTTTGGGGTTGAAATGGAAGTCGGCGAACAGTCCCTCGTCGGGCCGGGCGACCACGTTGCGGATCGAGCCGATCCGATCCTGGTAGTCGCGCGGCGCGCCGGCGGACGGTTTGGGATGGTTCACGTTCACCTTCGCGCCTTCGTACAAGGGCGCGGCGTCGAGGAGCGTTTGGGCGGGATAGAGCCGCCCGTTGCGCGACTGGCGGCCGAGGATCTTCACGCCGCGGATCACCCCCGCCGCGCGATCCACCCGCATCGCCATGCCCCGCGAATCGACGTATTCCTGGAGTAGCTCGCTCATGACGCGTTCCACCAAAAGTGCGAGAAACAAAAAAGCCCGCCGGGATTCCCCAAGGGGAACCAGGCGGGCTCGTGCGGATACCTGCCGCGAGGGCAGGCTCGTGCGATACCCGGTTTGTGGGTCGGGCGGCGCCCGACAACCTTTGGAGTGCGGCGACTCGTCGCCGCTTTCCGCGAACGAACGAAAATAGGTTATCGAACGCTGCGTTCGATCCGCCCTACGGTTTTTTGCCCACGCCACGCGACGCGGCTTCAGCGTTCGATCCGCTCGACGTGGCGGCGGATGTGTTGGATGGTGCCGTCTTGAACGCTCAGCTCGACGCCGGCGCTGCCGTGGAAACCGCGTTGCAGCGCCTCGGCCAGGATTTGGGCCAGCGCGCGACGCAGTTGCGTCACCTTCTGCTCGTTGACCGGCGTTTGCGTGAGCGTCATCATGGACGCCAGCGTAGCCCAGGGCGCGGGACGGATCAAGGGATTTTTTTGGCCACCCCCCAAGCGATTTTGGCCGTGGCGACGGAGTGCCACTGGCTCCGCCAGTGCCGTGGGATAGGGCCGAGTGCCACTGGCTCCGCCAGTGCCGTGGGATAATCGTGACGACGCACGGGCAAAGCCCGTGGCACTCATGTTCCTCGGCGCTGGCTCCTCTGGCGGCGGCACGCGGCGCAGATGCCCGTGACAAACATGCGGTGCGACGTCACCGCGAAGGCGTACTCGCGGGCGACCTCGCCGACAAGGCGGTCCAGCTCGTCGCTTTGGAATTCGATGAGGCGGTTGCAGACCTGGCAGTGCAGGTGGTCGTGGCGAGGATAGCCGTAGTCGTGTTCCCAGACGCCGCGGCCGTCGAGCGTCATCTTGCGGAGCAGCCCGGCTTCGGTCAGCTCGGCCAGCGTGCGGTAGACCGTGGGCCGGCTGAGCTGGCGGCGGGCGATGCGTTTCTGGAGGTGTTCCAGGAGCTCGTCGGCGTCGAAGTGGTCGTGGTGGCTGAAGACCTGCTCGACGATGAGCCGCCGCTGCGGCGTGAGACGCTTCCCCTTGCCGCGAAGGAACTGCGCGAAGCGTTCCAGCGGGGGCAGCTTCACCTCGACCGCGCCGAGCGAGTAGTCCTTCGGCATCGTTAGCCGATCTCGTCGAGGAAGCGCTCCAGGGCGATCTGGAGCTTCTCTTCGGTTTCGTACGTGCCCGTGGCAATTTGTTCGCGGATGGCGTTAACCCGATCCTGACGGACGTCGGGCGCGGCCTTGGCGCGATCGATCAATTGCGCGGAGTTGGAGAGATCCAACTCGTCGCGGATCGGGGCGGAAGACTCCGGCGCCGCGGCCGGCCGGGGGGCGCGCGACGAGTGCGGCGGGCCAATCGGCTGCGGGCCGTGCAGATGTGCTGGGCCGTAAATATGCATCCTTACCTCTCCCAAGGATTGCAGGCTTCACGGCGACCCCGATGCGAACGATCGGTGTGTCGGGCCGCCGGAAAAGTATACGTTACGCGAACGTTTCCATCCGTCCGCGGCCGCGAGTGCGCCGCGTGTATCCATGAAGGGCAGCGTTTGACGGTTGAAACGGAAACGGCCCAACCGTCTCATCGACACTCCGGACGGGCCGGTTCACCAAACCGCCGGCGCGTGCGCTCGTATCAAACACGTGGCTCCTCTCGACTTATGACGCCTGTGCCGATGCCGGGCAACGTTGCCTGCCGTGCTGATCGTATCCACGTTTCATTCTCGCAACGTGGAGGCTCTTCGCCAAGCCACAGGGGCCCGACGCCCTACTGTACGTTTCTCCACTCCAAACGGTTCGGTCCCGCAAGGCCGGATTATAGGCATCCGCCGCGGACTGGACAAGATCGGACGGAATACCCCAAAAGAGTGCCTCTGATTTTTCGGAACTTGCCGGCCGCCGCGCGGTTTATGGGGATGGAGTCGGTCCGATACGACGACTCGCCAAACCTCGACCGTTTCCCATTTTCCCCTTCTTCAAAGGAGTGTGCCATGCGACGATTCGTTTCCCTGGGGACGCTTGCCGCGGCGATCCTCGCCGTGCCGACGTGGGCAGCCGCGCAAGGTCCGCCGCCGGGTCCGCCCCGCGATGCCCCCAAACCCGAGGCCATGTTCAAGGCGATGGACAAGAACGCCGACGGGCAGCTCAGCCTCGACGAGTTCACCGAGGGCATGAAACGCGTGCATGCGCGGCTGCAACACGCCCGGCAGGCGCAGGCGAAGCAGGGTCCCGCCGCCCGCCCGCCGATCGGCCCGCAGGCGAAACGTGGCCCCGGCGGCCCGCCGATGGCCGGCCCGCACGGCGGCGCCCCGTGGATGCACGGCCCGCAAGCCGCGCCCTGGATGCGCGGCCCGCAAGGCCCGCCGATGGCTTGGCGTCATGGTGGACCACAAGGCCCATCGTGGAAGCATGGCCCGCAGGGCCCGCCGGCGATGCGCGGCCATGGCGGCCCGCGTCCGCCGTGGCACGGCGGTCCGCCGATGGCCCATCGCGGCGGTCCGCCCGCGCGGCCCGAGATGGCTCGCGAGGCTCTGGCCCGCGCGGCGAAGTGGTATGAAAAGGCCGACGCCAACAAGGACGGCAAGATCGACGCGAGCGAAGTGCCCGAGCACCGCCGCGAGGCGTTCAAAAAGGTTCTCGCCCGGGCGGACAAGGACGGCGACAAGGCCATCAGCAAAGAGGAAGGCAAGGCCATGCTCAAGGCGATGGCCCAGCGAATGGCGGCGCATCACCGCGGTCCTGGCCCGCGGGGCATGGCCCCGCCGGAAGCCGCGCGCCAGCGGATCCTCGAGCGATTCAAATCCGCCGACGCGAACAAAGACGGCAAGCTCAGCCGCGAGGAAGCCCCCGATCGCCTGAAGGAGCACTTCAGCAAGATCGACACGGACGCCGACGGCCAGCTCACCCCGGCCGAACTCAAGGCGGCGGTCCAGGCCCGTCTGAAGGACGCGGCGAAGAAGCCTCGGATCGATAAAAAGGTGGAGAAGAAGCCCGACGGCAAGAAGCCGGACAAGCCCAAGGCCGAAAAGAAGGACGGCCCACCGAAGCCACCCAAACCGCCCAAGGCGGATGAGGAGAAGAAGTAGATCGCACAGCGCCGCGTCCACCCTCGCGTGGGCCTGTAGTCTGAAACACGCAGGGCGTGGTTGGCCGTCAACCACGCCCTTTTTGTTTGGCGATCAAGCGTAGAGTGCGTGCTCGCGCGCCAATTCGTGATCCCACCTAGTGGCTCAACTCACTTGAAATGAAGGGTACAATCGCTTGAGTTTGATTCTTGCGTTCTTGGTGGTGAAACGCCAGTTGATTTTGCAGTGCGCCTTGTTGCGTGATTTTTCCCACGCAGCAACCTCACTGACGAGGGTTGCCTTGTCGGGGATACGACGATCCAGACATTGCGAGTTCAGGACTCCGAGTTCCGTTTCCGCCATATCCAGCCAACTGCCATGTTTTGGTGTGTAATGGATTTCCAAGCGCTCCAGCAAACGACGCGCCTTTGCCGGCTCAAACACTTCGTACAACGAGGCCGGTTTGTGCGTGTTGAGGTTATCCATCACCAAGACGATCTTTTCGGCCCTGGGATACCATTCATCCACCAATGGACGGATGACCTCGGCAAAGTCGGCAATCGTGCGACGATCCGTGACTTTCACGTGCCGTCGCCCTCCCAACGGCTCAAAAACCATAAACAAGTTGGCCGTCCCATTCCGCTCATACTCATAGAGCCTATCCTAGAACCCTCGCCCTCGCCGCAAGTCATCCTGAGCGAAGCGAAGGATCTCGTTGGCGTTTCAGGAGTTCAGATGC
>JAFGDS010000129.1 GCA_016931995.1 Pirellulales bacterium | reverse complement strand
GTTGAAGCCGGAGTTGACGCGTTACTTGAAGCGGTTCGACGATTGTTTCGCCCGAAGGGACACACGGGCGCATATGTCGGTTTATGTTGAGGCCCATCGGGTCCAGGTCCTTTTCGAGATACTGCGGCAGCTCGCGCTGGAAGAACTCGAAGAGGATCGCCGCGCCGGCCCGTGGCAAAGGGCCAGAACGAGCCGACGCCCTCGCTACTCATGCCCTGCGACTCGGTGATGCTGGAGTTGTCGTATCCGCGCGGCGCGACGAGCCGCCAGAGCCAGGCCAGGGCCGGCGGCAATACGTGGAACAGGCCCAGGATGCCGTAGCCCGGCGTCTCCCGCGTGGTCGGCGGAGTCCGCAGGCCGAAGCCGCGGATATCGACGGGCACGGGATGATCGACAGGCCGTTGCGGCAGCGGGTCACCAAGGCCTCGACCACGCGACCCCGGCCGGGCACGTCGTAGGCCACCTCGAAGGCGTCGCCCTGCGGCTCGGGCCCCATGGCCAGGCGGAAGAGCGTCGCGCGGTCGCGCGGGACGCAAAAGCCCGAGCACGCGGCCAGGAGCTGCTTCACCTCGGCCGGAATCGCCATGTCCGCGTATTGCTTTTCCAACATGCCCCGAGGGCCTCCTGGATGACGTGAATCCCCGGCGGGCGGGGTTTGGCTTGGTGCGCAACTCTTCCTCATACCGCATACCTTGCGATTTGCGAACGGGCCGGGCCGCGATGCGTGCCGCACGCGCCGCGCGTCGAATCCTCATTGCCAGCATCCCTCCGGGGAGGTGCTGACCGGCTGGCCCGCGCCGCGACGGTGGGGTATTATGGATGCTAACGTTTCCTACCCCGCCCCCCCTTTTTCCTGCCCCCGAGACCTTGGAGGAACGCGATGCGACAGCTCACTGCGCTGGGATTGACGTTATTGGCGGCGATGGCCGCCGGCACGGCCCGGTCCGCCGAACCCCTCACCACCGGCACGTTGATCGAGGAGATGGTCGATCTGGCGCGGCTGGCCGATTATCCCGAGCCGGCGTTTCATACAGTGCAGTATTCGTCCTACGATCGCCGCAGCAGCGTGCCGGGCGGACCGGATTGGTTCGCCAACGCCGACGGATTCGGCGGCGAGCCCATCCCGGGCTTCGAGAAGGTGTTGGCCGAGCCAAACGCCCAGGGCGTCGGCGAGTATCTTATCTGCGACGTGAAGGGGCCCGGCGCGATCGTGCGGACGTGGACCGCCGGCATCGCCGGCACGATCCGCGTGTGGCTCGACGGGGCCGACAAGCCGCTGTTCGACGGACCCGCGCACGAATTCCTGCACGGACCCTATCGCCGCGCGGCCGAGGCGGCGGGCATCGACCTTGCCCTGTTCGACGGAACGTTCCGCCAGCGCGACGCCTGCTACTTTCCCATACCCTTCGCCAAGCGATGCCGGATTGTCTGGACCGGCAAGATCCAGGACATGCACTTCTACGAAGTCCAAGTCCGCCATTACGCGCCCGGCACGGCGGTGACGACGTATTCGCCGGAGGACCTGAAGACCCATGAGTCCGCGATCGCGAGGGTGGGCGGGATCCTGGCCGATCCCAGCGGTCGCTGGCCCTACCGCTCGAAGCTCGAGCCGGTCTCCTTCGAGACCACGCTCCAACCGGGCGAGGCGAAGGACGTGGTGACGCTCGACGGCCCCAAGGCAATCGAGCGGCTCACATTGCAGGTCCAGGCCGGCGACGTGGACCGGGCCCTGCGGCAGACGGTTCTGCGCGTCGTCTGCGACGGGCATCCCTGGGGTCAGGTGCAATCGCCCATCGGCGACTTCTTCGGCGCCGCGCCGGGCATCAACCCGTTTGACTCCGTGCCGTTCACCGTCCAACCCGACGGCCAAATGACCTGCCGCTACGTCATGCCCTTCGCCCAAAGTTGCTCGATCCGGCTTGAAAATCGCGGCCCGCGGCCGGTCACGGTCCAAGGCTCTGTTTTGCCCTGCGAATACGTCTGGAACGACGCCCGATCGATGCACTTCCGGGCGCGGTGGCGGGTGGACCACGGTCTGCGTGCCGGCGGCGGAGACGAGGCCCAGGACCTGCCGTTTCTGGTGGCGCGGGGCCAAGGCGTCTACGTCGGCACCACCGTGATGATGATGAATCCCAGTCCCGCCCCCTCGCCTTACGGTAGCTGGTGGGGTGAAGGCGACGAGAAGGTCTTCATCGACGACGACGCGCGGCCTTCCACGTTCGGCACGGGCTCCGAGGACTACTTCAACTACTCGTGGAGCGTGCCGGACATCTTCGGGTATCCGTATTGCGGCCAGCCCCGCGACGACGGCCCGGCCAACCGCGGATTCGTCGTCAACCAGCGGTGGCACATTCTCGACGCGCTGCCGTTCGCCGAGCGGATCGGTTTCTACATGGAGTTGCTCAGCCACCTGCCCACGCCGGGTTTCTCGTACGCGCGGATCGGCTACCACTACGGCCGGCCCGGCATCATCGACGACCACGTCAACCCGACCGACCGCGACCTGGAGCCCGTCGAGCTGCCGGCCAACTGGATGCCCATCGCCGCCCTGGGGTCCCACGACAGCACGTTCCACCAGGCCGAGGACGCGTTGACGACGAAGGACGGCACGACGCTCGAGAAGGGCCGCGTCTGGGCCGGCGCGCGGATGCTCGTCTGGAAACCGACCCGAAAGGGCGAGGAGCTTACGTTCAAGCTGCCGGTGGCGCAGGCGGGCCGCTATGCCATCCGGATCACCGCCGCGCACCGGCCCGGCGGAGGACGCTTCTCGGCGATGCTCGACGGCAAGCCGGTCGAGTTCGACGGCGCCGGCCGCGTCGTCGATCTGGCGACCGATTTCCGCACCCTCTCGCGGACCGTCTCGCTGCGACCCGCCGAATTGACCCAAGGCGACCACGAGCTGACCCTCCGCGCCGAGGACGATCCAGCAACCGGCCACACGATCGGCCTCGACTTCTTCTGGGTCCAGCCGTAGGCGTCCGACACTCCCCTCTCCCGCTTGCGGGAGAGGGGCTGGGGGTGAGGGGATTCTCATCTGCCCCCCGTGGCGCCAAGGTCCAGGCCTGTGGGAGACCACTCCCGTCGCCGACGGATACCGGCCACCACGGGGTCGGCGACGGAAGTCGCCTCCTACAGGCATACGTTCAAACCGCAACATCCGCTGTCACTCGGAGCCTTCACCATGCGAACGCTGTTGCCGATCTTGGCGGCGACCCTATCAATCGCCATCGTTGACCCGGCGCAAGCCGAGATCACCTTCGCCGAGCATCTCCGGCGCATGAACGACCTGGACCGGCTGTGGCTGCCGCCGGTGCCCGAGGACAAGTGCGTCCAGTTTGCCAGCATCAACCCGAACAGCCGCAAGGGCTACGGCGCGCAGGAGGCCCAGCCGGGCGGACCCGAGGGTTGGTACGCCAACGCCGACCGCAACTGGTATCCGCGGACCGAAACCCGAGCCGGCAAGAAGGAATTCGTCCTGGCCGACGCGGCGGGACCGGGCGCGGTCGTGCGGATCTGGTCGGCCAATCCCACCGGCGTCCTCTTCTTCTACATCGACGGCGCCGACGAGCCGACCTGGTCCGTCGATTTCAAGGCTCTCACGTCCGGCAAGATCGAGCGGCTCGGCGAGCCGCTGGCCGGCGTCCGCGGCAAGGGCTACAACTGCTATCTGCCCATTCCCTTCGCCAAACGCCTCAAGCTCACGTGCAGCCAGGACGACCATCACTACCACGTGAACGTTTGCCAATATCCGGCGGACACGACGGTCGAGTCCTTCCGGCCCGCGCTGCTGGAAGAGCACGCCGCGCTCATCGACCAGACGGGCAAGGCGCTCTTGGCGGGGCCGTCGATGGAAGGCACGGAGGTGGTGTCGCGACGCGGCACGCTCGCCATGGACGGCGATCCAGACGACCCGTCCGAGTGGACCGAGGTCGCAATCCCGCTGGAAGGTCCCCTCGTTGTTCGCGAGATCGCCGTGAAGATCGCGCCGGACGCGAGCGGCAAACTCGATCGGGCCAACGTCCTGCGGCGGATCCTCCTTTGTGTCGATCTGGACGACCGCCGCGCGGTCCGCGTGCCGGTGGGCGATTTCTTCGGCTCCGCGCCCGGCTTCAAGCCGTATCGAACCTTCCCGATGGGCGTGGACGACGACGGGTTCGGCGTCTGCCGGTTTCCCATGCCGATCCGAGGGCGGGGCGTCGTCGCGCTCGTGGTGGACGGCCCGCTGCCGCCGGTCGGGTTCGAGCTTTGCGTGAGGACCCAGCGGCAAGACGTGCCGGACGACGCCCTGACGTTCCGCGCCTCGTGGCATCTCCGCAAGCAGATCCGCACGCGGCCGTTCTCCGACTTCCGCGTGCTCAACGCCCAAGGGACCGGCCGGTTCGTCGGATGCTGCCTCGTCGTGGCCAACCCGAGCGAGTTCTGGTGGGGCGAGGGCGACGAGAAGTTCTTCGTCGACGGCGAGTCGTTCCCGTCCACCTTCGGCACCGGCACGGAGGACTACTTCGGCTACGCCTTCGCCGACACCGACGCCTTCTGGAGCCCGCAACACGCGCAGCCGCAATGCGACGGGCCGGGCAACGCCAGCTACACGTGCCTGGACCGGTTCCACGTGCTCGACGCCGTGCCCTTCCAAAAATCCTTCCTTTTCGACCTGGAGATCTGGCACTGGCGCGACGTGTACATGGACTACGCCGCGACGGCCTACTGGTACGGCCGGCCGGACGCCGACTCGGGACTGCCCTACGTCCCCGACTTCCGCTACCGCCAGGTTGACCCGGTCCCGCCCGAGAGGTTCTTCCGGGCCAAAAACGCCCTCGAAGGAGAATCGCTCAAGGTGCTGTCGGCCACGGGCACGGCCGAGCCGACGCTGGAAGGCTGGTTCACCGATCGGCAGTGGAGCGGCGGTCAGCAGCTCTCATGGAAGGACGCCAAGCCCGGCGACAAGCTCGCGCTGGAAGTGCCCGTGGCCAGGGCCGGCGCGTACCGCGTCGAAGCGGTCCTCAGCAAATCGCCGGACGCCGGCATCGTGCAGTGTCGTCTAGCCGGCAAGCCGCTCGGCGGGCCGATCGACCTGTTCTCGCCCCACGTCCACATGCCGACCCGTCGGCTCGACCTCGGCGTGGTGAACCTGCTGGCGGGGCCGCTTGCGCTGGAATTGGAACTCACCGGCAGGAACCCGCGGGCCGGCGAGGCATGTTTGGTTGGGCTTGATTACGTGCGCCTCGTGCCGGTCAAAGACGGGGCGCCGTAACGACGGGCGTCCTATCGGCGCAGGCGTCGTCGCGCATGCCTCCCCTCTCCCGCCTCGCGGGAGAGGGGCCGGGGGTGAGGGGATCTCGTTTGGGGAGACAGCCTTGCCGAGGGTAAGCGGATTCGCTCGATCGACGTCCCCTCACCCGGCCGCTGCGCGGCCACCCTCTCCCGCGAGGCGGGCGAGGGAACACGCGTCGTACTAACGCGAGCTATCGCTGGTGAGAATCCGCCCGACGAGACGGCCGTCGGGGAAGTTGGCCAGGATGTACGTGTTCTGGCCGTCGGCCACGCGGACGGTCGTGCCCGGGGCGGGGCCCAGCGGGCCGCCGCGGCCCAGCGGTTGCAGGGCCAGGCGGTGCTCGCCCGCGGGAAGCTCGAGGCGAACCACCTGGATCTTATCGGGCAGAAGGCCCCAGCAGCGGGTGTCGGCCGTCTCGGTCGCTTCCCACGCGACGCCGGCCGCGTCCACCGCCAAGTTCACTAGCGTGTCGCGGCTCACGCCGGTCGCCTCCTTGGTCGCGTAGAGGATGCCCTTCTTGATGACCCGTCGCGCCACCGCGCGACCGATCACGTGCGGATAGATCGCCTCGTATTGTTGCAGGGCCAGACGACCCACGTCGGTGATGGTCTCCGTCGCGCCGGCGGGCTGGCCGTCGACCGCGACCTGGATGGTCTCGACCGGATTGAACGCCAACACGACCTTGGGCACCTTGATCGGCGCGACCGTAGGCGGCAGCGTGTGTTTGCCGGTCTCGCTGAGAATCCGGTCGGCCACCAGCAGCGACACGGTGGACGGCATCTCGACGGCTTCTTCCTTGTACGGCCCGCGGCCCACCAGGGCAAAGACGTACACGACGCCGTGGCCGGGGGCGCTGTGCCGGCCAAACCGCGCCCGCTCCAGATCGGTCGGTCCGGGTCGGAAGCCCGGCTCCCAACTGCACACCTGGACCATCGCCCGGGCCGCGTCGTCGTAATCCGCGTGGGTCGATTCGCGAAGAATGCCGTGCAGGTACGCGCCCAGCGCGACGCGCTGGTAGGCCAGCTTCGGATTTTCGCCGCTCGGGTCGGCGCCGGTTTGGACGATCTCTTCTTGCTTCCGCGTGACCTGCAGGGAGTAGGCCGTCGCGTCGCCGCCGTCCGTCATCAAATTCGACAGCGCCAAAAACGCCCGGATGAGCACCTTCTCGTAGTCCTCACCCGCATAGGCCCCCTGGTTGTCGTCGGTGACCATGACCAGGGCCGACTCGCCGGCGCTCTTCTGTTCGAGGTAGTCGAACTGGTCGCGGACCTCGCGCAAGGTCCGCTCGGCCTGGCGGGCGTCGCCGGCGCTGAGCTGGACGATCGCGCGGTCGAGCTTCAGGACGTCGGCGTCCTTCCGGCCGCGTTCGATCTCGCGATCGAGCACGGCCGCCGCGCCACCCACGTCGCCGCGGTAGAACTGCGTCCGCGCCTCGCGCAGCCGGTCGGCGTGCGTGGCGCAGCCGGCCAGCAGGGCAAGTCCGCAAACGAGGATCGGCGGGATGGTCGATCGCTTGCGCATGATTGCGAAGCGGCAAGCCGCCTACTTGAACGGGTTGAAGTTCCGGACCTTGGCCATCATCGAGCGGTTGTAGCCCTTGCGCAACGTGGCCGACTCCTTGTCGTATTGGCCCGTCCGGACGTTAATCATCTCGAGCGTCAGCAGGTAGTCGCGCTGGTAGTCCTGGTTGTCGTGGGTGGTGCCCGAGGTGATCGTCGCGTAGAGCAGGTAGTCGAACGGCTGGCCCTGCCGTTGCATGACGTCGGTGAACGTCTGCATGTTGGCCGGGACGAAGAGCTGGTCGGGCCGCAGCCGGGCCTCGCGCAGGCCGACATCGACGAACCGCCGGCTTATCGGCGCGAAAAGCCGAGACTGGACGATCTGCGTGTCGATCTGCTGGTAGATCTGATCCTTGAAGTCGCCCATCTCCTCGGCGCTCTTGTTTTCGACGCCGACGAAACAGATCCGCGCCGGCGCGGGCGGTCCCTGCTGGAAGGCGGCCGGCTGCACGCCCTGGGCATGGCGGCCCAAGAGATTGGCCATGGCCGTGTCCACCAGCGGCTGGAACGTCTCGGATCCGGCCGCGTGGCTACCCACCATGCTCTGATCGGTGGGCGACATGACCTGCGCGGTCTGCCTGCCCCGACAACCCGCCAGACCAAGCGCCGCGAAGGACCCGACCACCACTTTGCCCAAAAACCGCCGCCTGTTCATTTTCGCCTCCTTGCGTATCCAGACACCAGCCGCGAGTCCCTGCAGCCCGAGCGATTGGAGAAACCGCCTCCCTTCACTATTCGGCCGGCGCCGGCCTGGAACTGGACCTTTGCGAGGTCGGCGGCGCGGTTACCTGGGCATGGTATCACATTGCCCCCACCCCACAAGCTCAGTTTACCCCCACCAGCGGAGACGAACGATGCGTGTTTTTCGCCAAAAATGCTTGTATTGCATACTACGAACTATATAATTGCATACTGTTGGGGCATCTTGATGATCACATTGGGTGGATTGACAAACACGCGGCACGATCACTCGGGATTGTCTTTCTTCCTGGGGTAGCTTCACCTTGTCCCCGCGCGGCGCCGCGTCGACGTAGTTCGGGCGCGGCACGCGGCGGTCTCGTCCATTGAAAAAGAAAGCGGCGTGCCCCGACGGCTTACCCCATGGGGGACCGAGCCGTTGGGTGGTCACGAGTCGGAATCGTGCAGGTCGGAGTCTCGTGTGAGTGCCACTGGCTTCCGCCAGTACTGCGGGAGTGCCACTGGCTCCGCCAGTGATTTGGTACGCCCGGTGCATGCACTGGCCGAGCCCGTGGCACACGCGCACAATTCGGAGTCGCGCGGGCGCCGACGGGTCGGGTGATCCGTCGCGGCTGCGCGCGGATGTGGGGGCACATCATGCTTGTCTTGTCGCGCGGAAGTGACGGCGTGGTCCATATCGGACCCGACATCCAGGTCAAAATCCTGGGGATCCGAAGGCAGCGGGTGAAGCTGGGGGTCGAGGCGCCGCGGGACGTCCGCGTCTGGCGGGGCGAAGTGACGCCCGAGCCCATCCCCAGCGAGATGATGGATCCCGATCTGAAGGACCAGGGCGGCGCGAAGGCGCTCCCGATCCTGATCGTCGAGGACAATCCGGACCACGCCCATCTCATTCAGCGGGTGCTGGACGATGGAGGCTTCACGCGACACGAAGTCGCCTCCACCGGCCAGGACGCCCTCGACGCGCTGGGCGCCGATCGCGAGACGCCTTCCGCGGGGAGCTTTGCGGGCGAATGGGGGCCGCCGTTTCTCGTCTTTCTCGACTATCGCCTTCCGGACGCCTCCGGCTTGGACGTCCTGCGGCGGATCCGATCCAACCCGCGGTTGAGAACGACGCCGGTGGTCGTCTTCAGCATCGAGCGGGAGGAGTCCGTCGTCGCGAGCTGCCTCGAGGCCGGGGCAAACGCCTTCGTCCCAAAATCGTCGGACTTCGGGACGTTCCGCCAGTCCGTGTCGCGCGTGGTGGCGTTCTGGAGCGGGAACTGTTGGGTCCCGCGGCCCATTCACGCGACCGCGTGATCGCGCGCGTGCCACTGGCTCCGCCAGTGAAGAAGCTTCGTCATCCCGAGCACAACGGGCAGGGCCCGTGGCACGCGGCGAAGCCGCAAGCGGCCGCGTTAGAGCGTGGGCGGTGAAACCGGCGGCTCCTCCGCGGCGATCGAGAGCCCCCCGGAGGCCCGCAGCAGGACTTTGTACGACCGTCCGGGCAGCAGTTTGATCGACGGCGCTTCGCCGTGGGCGGCGCGGACGCCGGCTTGCTTCGCCGCGGCTGGGTCGTTGGCCAGTTCCCAGAATCGGGTCCAAAGCTCCTGCTCGTTCGGCGAGACGTTCTTGCCCAGCCCGTAGGCGGCCGGGCGCGAGCCCACGGCGTCCAGTTCGAAGCCGTCCTTGGGCTGCTGCGATTCGCCGAACAGGCGGCGGAAGAGGCAGATGGAGGTCGATCGCAGCGGATCGCCCCGTTCGACGGACTGATCGGTGAATTTGACCACCCAGGCGTCGACGTAGACCACGTCGCCGGCGAGATTGAACACGCGCATGGCGTCAAGCGGCTGGCCCTGTTCGTCCACTTCGACGAAACCCACTTTGGTAATCAGGTCGCCCGCCTCGGCCGTGCCTTGCCGCGAGATGACGTGGATCCGGGCAATGCGGTGATCGACCTTTAGGAGGCGGATGGCGGTCTGGAGTTGCTGGATCTCGCGGAGCCGCTTTTGGAGATCGGCCTGCAACCGGCGGTTTTCCTTTTGGGTGGTCGCGAGATCGTCTCCGAGCCGGGCAATCTCCGCCTGGCCCTCCCGAAGCTGTTGGGCAAGATCGTGGATGCGGGCGTCGCGCTGCTCAAGCTGGCGCTGGGCCTCCTCGGCGCTCTGTCGCCGCGCGTCGTACGCCCGGTAGCCAAACCACCCGCCCAGCGCGACCAACCCCAACAAAAGCAGCACCAGCGCGGTGCCCAGGACGTGGTTCAACGCGGCAAGGATCTTAAGCATGGAAAACCTCAAGGGGGTCCATTGTCACCCCTGTGGGAGGCGACTCCTGTCGCCGATTTGGGCTCGATGTACGGACCATCGGCGACAGGAGTCGCCTCCCACAGATTTTTCTTTTCGCCCTTCCACACAACCGTCATGCCGAGCGAAGCGAAGCATCTCAAGTCCCGCCCGGCTGCCGAGATCCTTCGCTGGGTTCAGGATGACACATGCAGATGGCCCCAAACGACGTGGCATTCCATCCTAACAGGGTGGGCCGGCCGGTGCGAGCACTCGGCGCCGGGGGAGAGGCCAGGCGGGATCGATGCCCCTGCCGCGTCGCGCGGGACGGGTAAGGGCCGTGGACTATGCCGGTTGGCGAGTCTGTTGCGTGCCTAAAAACCCGTCGGACGCCCGCACAACCGTTAGCCTTTTCCCGTCTTTCGGGCGCGTCAAAGCTTACACAACAATCGCGGTAAGCCTTTTGGTGAAAAAGCCTTCCGTTGACTCAAGCGCTTCTCGGACGGGTGCCGATATCGACTTTGACCCTTGACCAGAGCGTATGCCCCCCGGGGCATGCTCCAAGGTGCGCCAGGCAAACCGGATGGGAATGGATCGGGTCAAGGAACGGCCCGACGGCCCTGGCGCGACATACCGTGTGAACTGGGGAGTTGACCCACCCTTCCCGCCCGCCGACTCCGACCCCACCTGCGTCGGTTCTTGCCCATGGGAGAACCCACTCATGGATTTGTGGGGCGCCTGCGTAGAGCTCCGGTTGCACGCAGTGCTCCGGTCGGAGCGGTCGCGCCGTCGGGATCCGAGCTGCCCAGTTCATTGCAAAGGAGACGTTGCTCGATGAAAGTCAGAATGGTCTTTGGAGCGCTCCTGATGAGCGTGGTCCTCGGCAGCCAAGGGTTCGGCTTCGAACTCTTGGACAACCTGCTGGGGGTGAACCGCGGCTGCCACGGCTGTGGCCAGTCCGCCTGCTGCGAACCGGCCTGCTGCGAACCGAAGTGCTGCGAGCCAGCCCCGTGCGAGCCGGCTTGCTGCGAACCGAAGTGCTGCGAGCCCAACTGCTGCGATCCGTGCTGCAGGAAGCGGTGCGACCTGTTCGCCGGCCTGAAGGGCCTGTTCGCCTGCAAAAAGTGCTGCGGCCCGTGCTGCTGCGAAAACGCCTGCTGCGAACCGGCCTGCTGCGAGCCCAAATGCTGCGCCCCCGAGCCCAAGTGCTGCGACCCGGCGCCCTGCTGCGAGCCCGCTTGCTGCGAACCGAAGTGCTGCGACCCGGCGCCCTGCTGCGAGCCGGCCTGCTGCGAGCCTAACTGCTGCGAGCCGTGCTGCAAGAAGCGCTGCACCCCGGTGCTCGACTTCCTGCACGACGTGTGCAGCCTGCGGATCTGCATCTACAAGGCCGAGTGCTGCGATCCCTGCTGCTGCGAGCCGAGCTGCTGCGATCCGGGCTGCGATGACGGCTGCGGAAGCACCGTGGTGACGCCGAAGGCCGCCCCCAAGGCGGAGAAGGCCGCCCCGCTGCCCAAGGCCCCCAAGGCCGATCCGTCCGCCTCGATGTATCGCCGTAATCTGTATCAGGCCAGCCGGAGCATCGTCCGCAACTAAAGCGGACCCGGCTCGACCAGTCTCGTTGCCAAAGCAGGTCTGCTCGGGATACGTCCCGGGTAGACCTGCTCGCTTTTTTCAAGACGCCGATAGTCCCCGCTACACGTTCACGTCCACCTCGGCGACGGCGGACGGGGGCCAGCGGCGGCGGATGGGCTCGACCACGTCGGCAAGAAACTCGTCCACCTGCTCGGGCGCGCGACCGACGAACTGGGCGGGATCGACCGCGGCGCCGAGATCGATTCCCGAAAAGGCCTCGTCCCCGGCCAGCCGGTCCAAAAGGTCGTTGCGCCCGCCCTCCTGCTTCACCACGGCGGCGGCCGCCTGGCTGTGCCGGCGGATCCGCTCGTGCAGCGATTGCCGGTCGCCGCCGGCCGCCACGGCCGCCATGAGCACGTTCTCGGTGGCCATGAACGGCAACTCCGCATCGAGGTTCGCCGCGATCACCTTCGGATAGACCACCAATCCGGCGGTCACGTTCTGGCAGAGGATCAGCACGGCGTCGGTGGCCAGAAACGCCTGGGACACCACCAGCCGCCGGTTGGCGCTGTCGTCCAGCGTCCGCTCGAACCACTGCACCGCGGCCGTGGACGCGGCGCTCGATTCCAGGCTCATCACGAACCGCGCCAGCGAGCAGATCCGCTCGCTCCGCATCGGATTGCGTTTGTAGGGCATGGCCGACGAGCCAATCTGATCCTGCTCGAACGGCTCCTCGATCTCCTTGCGATGCTGCAGGAGCCGCAGGTCGGTAGCCATCTTGTGCGCGCTTTGGGCAATGCCCGACAAAACCGCGAGGACCTGGGCGTCCACCTTCCGTGGATACGTCTGACCCGTCACGGCGTAGCTCGCGTCGAAGCCGATCTTGCGGCAGATGAGCCGCTCCAACTGGCGGACCTTCTCGTGGTCGCCCTGGAAAAGCCCGAGGAAGCTGGCCTGCGTGCCCGTGGTGCCCTTGGAGCCCAGGGCCTTGATCTCGGCCAGGCGGTGCTCCAGCTCGACGAGATCCATGGCCAGGTCGTACGCCCAGAGGCACGCCCGCTTGCCCACCGTGGTCGGCTGCGCCGGCTGCATGTGCGTGTAGGCGAGGCACGGGCGATCGCGATGCTCCCGGGCGAACCGCCCGAGCCGATCGATCGCGCCCGCCAGCCGCCCGGCCACCAGACGCAGCGCGTCGCGCATGAGCAATAGGTCCGTGTTGTCGGTGACGTAGCAGCTCGTCGCGCCGAGGTGGATGATGGGCCGGGCGTCCGGGCAGGCGTCGCCGTAGGCGTGCACGTGCGCCATGACGTCGTGGCGGAGCTTCCGCTCGTACCGCTCGGCGGCCTCGAAGTCGATCGCGTCGACGTGCTCCTTGAGCTGGGCGATCTGCGCGGGCGCGATCGGAAGACCCAGCTCCGCCTCCGCCTCGGCCAGCGCGACCCAGAGCCGCCGCCACGTGCCGAACTTGCGCCGCGGGCCGAACAGCTCGCTCATCGCGCGCGAGGCATACCGAGTAATCAGAGGGTTATCGTACGTCGCTGCCGCATCGGACATGGCCGTGCCTCGTTTCCTTGGAGCGCGGCGACTCATCGCCGCCTTGTGTCGTTGTAACTCGCCTGCCCTGGGCGTTGCGTTTTCACATCAAAAGCGGCGACGAGTCGCCGCACTCCCAAGGTCGCCCGCTCACGCGTTTTCGAGATCCGTGTTGACCACAAAGGTCTCGACGACGCGCTCGAGGCCCTCGCGGTCTTCCTCGTCAAAGCGGTTGGTCACCGGGCTGTCCAGATCCAGCACGCCCACGAGCCGGTCGCCCGCCACGATCGGCACGACGATCTCGCTTCGCGAGGCGGCGTCGCAGGCGACGTGGCCGGGGAAGTCGCGCACGTCGGGCACGACGAGCGTCTCGCGCCGCCGGGCCGCCGCGCCGCACACGCCCCGGTCCAGGGCGATCCGCGCGCAGGCCGGCTTGCCCTGGAACGGCCCCACCACCAGTTCGTCGCCCCGCGCGAAATAAAATCCCACCCAGTTCACCTCGTCCAGCGCGTCCCCTATCAGCGCCGCCGTGTTGGCCGCGTTGGCAATCCAATCGCGCTCGCCGGCCAACAGGCTGGCGAGTTGCTCGACCAGGTTGGCGTATGCGTCGCTCTTCGTCATCAGCTTTCACATATTCGTCGCGTCGTCGGCGCCTCCGGCGCGGACGAGGCGGTCCATGGCGGCGGCCAACTCGCGGGCGTGCCGGCCGTGACGCGAGTAGACGCGGCAGACGTGCGAACTGACCGGAATCTGCCGAAACAGCTCCCGATCGTCCAGCGGCCGCACGGCGTCGGTCGCCGAGTCGTACAGGAAGTTCTGGCCCGCCGAGGGCGCGTGGGCGTCGGGCCGGTGAACGTGCCGCGGCGTGTCCACCTTCAAAGGCACGTCGCGCAGCGCGCGCGGAAGGTGATCGCGAATCGCCGCCTCGAACGCCCGGGCGTTGCTCAGCACGCTGCTGGCTTCCGCCTCGCCGGGACGAAAGAAGATCTCCCGCTGGCAGGCCATCTTCCACTCCACCTCGCGCCGCAATAAGCCGCTCCAACGCCGGCCCAACTCGGCCAACGCCGGATCGCCGCTTCGCTCCCAGTCGCTCACGTGAACCAGGATCGACCAGTCGGTCAGCCGCTGGTACGCGTCGAGGTGCTCCAGCGGATTGCCGGGGAACAGATGCCGTTTACTCTCGGCGAATAGCTCCTGCAACGCCAAGTCGATCGCGCGGACCGTGCGGTGGAAGTAGATGGCCTGAAACAGCTCGCCGCGCACGGCGATGAATCGGACCAAGGCCGAAAGCCCCCGGTCGTGGATCGTAAACCCCTGCTCGGTGAACGTGCTGTAATGGAGCAGCCGCTCCAGGTCGAACGCCCGCGCGCTGTAGCCCGACATGTAGGCGTCGCGCAGCACGAAGTCCATGTTGTCCACCGTGTACAGCCCGCTGAACAAACTCCGAAGGAACCGGAGCCATCGGGGAAGGTCGTCGGCGTCGTTTCGTTTGGGCCGGGTGATGAGAACGACGATCTCGGCGGGATCGAGGATTTCATTCTCGCGGAGGCAGCCGCCCGGGCTGCGCCGGATTGCCCGGAGCGGATCGCCCAGCTCTCGGCGGATGATCTCGCCGCCGAGGATTTCGTGGTTCAGGCCGAAGTCGTCGAGGAAGTGCTTGTCGAAGAAATGGCCAAACGGCCCATGGCCGACGTCGTGCAAAAGCGCGGCCATCCGCAAGAGCGACCGCACGTAACCGCGGCTGGGCACGTCGCCGCAGACCTCGCGAAGGCGGTCGTAGAGGGTGTCGGCCGCGCGTCCGGCGAGGTGCATGGCCCCGAGCACGTGCTGAAACCGCGTGTGCTCGGCGGAGGGGAAGACCCACCAAGCGGTTTGAAGCTGGTGAATCTGGCGAAGCCGCTGAAGCCAGGGGTGATCGATAATTTGTTGTTCGGCCACCTCGCCCGACGGGACGCCCGCCGTGGAGGTGTAGGGGATATACCCGTGAATCGGGTCGTTGACGAGGCTCTCGTTCAGAAAGTGTTCCATAGTGACCCCGATTATGGCGGCAAGAGGGCCGGGCGTCCAGAAACCGGACGGCGGTTTCGCGCGACCGATCTAGCGTCGCGAGGGCGGTACGACTACACTGCACCAACCGTTCTGTAATCTGGGCGGTTTATAGGAACGCTTCCGTCGATCTCGGCTAGGAGACGTACTGTGCCACGGATATTTGCGCGGGTGGTGTTGGCGGTGGGATGCGCGGCGGCTTGGGTTACCCTCGCGTGGGCGGGACCGTCCTCTTCCGTGGAGCGTCTTCTGCCCAAAACGACGAAAGGAGTCGTCCTGGTTACCGATGTGCCCCAACTGGTCGACCGTTGGGAGAAGACGCAATTGGGCCAGTTGATGGCCGATCCGGTGATGAAGCCCTTTTCGGAAGACCTCCGGCGGCAATTCGAGGATCGGTTGTCGAAGGTCCGGGAACGTTTGGGGCTGAAGTTGGACGATCTGAGGGGGGTGTTCGGCGGTCCGTTGGCCGCGGCTCTGATTCAGCCGGCCAAGGACAGGGCGGCCCTGGCCCTGCTCGTGGACGTGACGGGCCACGCGCCGCAGGCCAAGGCGCTGCTGGAAAAGGTGTCGGCCAATCTGGTGCGCCAGGGGGCCAAACGACAGGGGATGACCGTGCAGGGAAAGACGGTGATCGTCTTTGACCTGCCCGAGACCGAGGAGTATCCCGCCGGCAAGGCCGCGTATTTTCTCTCGGACAACCTGTTGGGCGTGTCGGACGATCTGGGCGTGATGGAAGAGATCTTGAAACGCCACCTCGGCCAGGCCGCCTCCGACGGCGGATCGCTGGCCGATGCCCCGACGTTCCGCGCCGTGATGGACCGCTGCCAGAAGAGCGCGGGCCCGTCGACGCCGCAGATCCGCTGGTTCATCGAGCCGTTGGGCTACGTCGAAGCCCTGCGCACGGCCACGCCCGAGGAAAAACGCCGCGCGGGCACCACCGTCCTGGACGTGGTGCGAAACCAAGGATTCGACGCCGTCGAGGGCCTGGGCGGATTCGTCGATCTGGGCGTGGAGGGCTTCGAGGCCGTCCATCGCACCGCGATCCACGCGCCGCCGCCGTACCGCAAGGCGCCGCCGCCGTACCAGAACAAAGTCTCCATGAACATGTTCGTGCTGCCCAACGCGCAACAGTTTACCCCGCCGCCTTGGGTTCCCAACGACGCCGCCGCGTGCGCCACGATCTATTGGAACGTGCTCGAGGCGTTCGACAATTTTGGGCCGCTTTTCGACGAGTTGGTCGGTGGATTGGACTTCCTCTTCGAGGTGGACCTTGCGATGCGCGCGGATCTGGACGCCGGCACGATCCCCAAAGCGCTCGGCAAGGAGTTCGACAAGGCCGAGCTGCCTCTCAAGGTCGGCGCCTCGGTCTTGGTCGAGGACCCCGGCAAGCAGTGGCGCGTGGTCAGCGACGACGACGCCTACGTCATTAAGGCCTCGGCCAAGGATCTCAAGGTGTATCTGGCCAACACGGGCGTGTGGGACGACGTGCTGGGGTTCCTCAAAGAGGAGGAAAACGGCCCGCAAATCGACTTGCGAAGCGAGGTGATGGCGCGCCTGGGCCAACGGGTGACCGTTCTGACGGACTACGAGCTACCCATCACGCCCACCAGCGAGCGGCTTCTGGTGGCCATCGAGGCCCGCGACGAGGCGGCCCTGGCGGCGGGAATCAAGAAGTATTTTGCCAACGATCCGACGATCAAGGCCCACGAATTCGAGGGATTGCTGATTTGGGAGACGATCGAGGATCAACGGCACGAGGTGCCCGACGCGCCGGTGATCGATCTGCCCGACTTCGCCCCGGAAACCAAGACGATGCCGCGTCCGGGGCGGCGGGGCGCGGGAGGCCCGCAGGGACAGCAGAATCTCTTGCCCCATAAGGCGGTGGCCGTCGCGCACGGCCACTTGATGATCGCGTCACACTACGACTTTCTCGTGAAGATCCTCGATGGCGCCAAGAAACCCGACCCCTTGGCCGAAAGCATCGACTACCGCGTCGTCCAAACGGCCATGGAACAGCTTGGAGCGGGCAAGAACTGCTTCCGGTCGTTCTCGCGGACCGACGAGGAGTACCGGCCCACGTATGAGTTGATCCGCGCGGGCAAGATGCCCGAGAGCGAGACCGTGTTCGGCCGGATGCTTAACGCGATGTTTGGACCGCGCAAGCGCGGGGCGATTCGCCAGCAGAAGGTGGACGGCCAGGAGCTGCCCGATTACCAGGTCGTCCGCCGCTACCTGGGCCCAGCCGGCCTGTTCGGCGTCTCCGAGCCCGATGGCTGGTTCTTCGTCGGGTTCATGCTGAAGAAGTAGCGGAGCCCACAACCCGACAGCCCCAGGGCGCCGGCCGCGCCGCGATCAATATCGCCGGACCGGCGCGTCGTCCACCGGAGGCAGCGGATAGACCACCCGCGTGTCGCGCGTGCCGTAGGCGGGCGTGCCGGTCGGCTGAACCGTGGGAGGCAGCGGCGCTGCGCTGGCGGTCCGCTCCGGCGCCCAGGCTTGGGATACGTCGGCGGGCTGCGCCTCGCGCGACGGGATCGGTCGCGACACCTGCGCCGGCAGGGGCGGCGCCAGCGCCGTCCAAGGTTCCTGGAGGTTCAGCCCGCCACGTTGTCCCGCAGCGGGCGGCGTCATCGGTTGCACCGACGGGGCGGGACTGGGCGGTCCGCCTCCAGGCACGATCGGCGGCGCCGCGGGAGGCTGGCTCCGCGGCATGGGCGGCGGCAGCGGCGGCAGCAAGGCCAACTCGGGGGGCCCCGACGCATCGGGACGCGCCTGGGGCCACGAGATCGTGGGAGGCGCCGGCGTCCTCGGGTCGGCCGGGACCGACGGGCGAGGCACTCCCCTCACCACGTTGTCGGCGCCGCTGGACTGCCGCGGGTTCGGCGACACCGGGGCCGCGCGGCGGTCGGCCAACGCCGGCCCCGGTCCCTCCGATTCGGCCATTTGCGCGTTGAGGTGATCGAGCCAGACGCGCGCCTCGCCCAGCGCGGGGTTGTGCTTCAACGCCGTGGCGAAACAGCCGGCCGCCTCGGCTTGATTTCCCCGCTTTTGCAGGAGGTAGCCCAGGTTGTAGTACGTCGTGGCCTCGTCGTTGACCTCTCTCAGTTGGGCGTACGCCTCTTCGGTTCGGCCCGTCTCGACCAACACCATGGCCAGGTTGTTTCGGAAGACCGCTTGCTTGGGCGCCAGCTTCACGGCCCGCTGGAGAGCGTCCACCGCCTCGGGAAACATGTTGTGTTCCGCAAAGCACAGCCCCAGGGCGTTGGGGACGGCTGGCTCCTTCGGATGGACCCTCGCGGCCCTTTGGTACACGGCGATGGCCTCGCTCATCCGGTTTTGCCGGTCGAGGAATTGGGCCTGCGCGAGCATGCCTTCCAGATGGTTGGGCCAGGCGCGAAACAACCGCTCGAACTGCGCCTCGGACTCCTGGGGACGGCCGGCTTCTTCGTACGACCGGGCGACGGCAAGATAGAGTTCCGCGCCCGGGCGAGCCTTGGAACCCAGCGAAGTGGCATCCGGGGCGCCTTTGACGGGCGTGGCGGGCACGGCGGCCGTGGCGACCTTCTTCACGCCGCTTCCCACCGAATCCAGCCAGGCGGAGAAGCCGGACTTCTTCGGCGGCGTATCCACGCGTTCAAGCCGCTGGAACTCCTGGCCCCTCGCCCAGGCAGCCCCCGCGACCAGGATCAGACCCGCCATACCTAGACGACTGATCGACAGTGTGCGCACCGGACTCCTCCGTGGTCCATGGCGAGGGCGTTGGCGGCCCGCATCCAAACAAGCGAGAACGCGTATCTTGCCTGCCCTCACTCTAACGCTCACCGCTGGGTGCCACTGCTGGCTCGTCCAGCAGTACTCCTTCCGGTAGGTGTTTCCCGCACTGCTGGGCAAGCCGGCAGTGGCACCCACCCTCTGAGCACGTTCTAACGGCGCTTCTGTCTATTGATCGACCTGGCCGGCTTGAATCCTCCAACGGAATTGAAGGATCGAAGCGATTTCGAGGAGTGGCGCAATTGGGGGGAGTGTGCGGGCCGCCGCGGGCGGCGCGCCCCACCCCTCACTCGGGCACGACGGCCGCGAGTTCCTGGCCAATGGCCTCCAGTTGATCGGCCCCCAGCGTCTTCTGCCCTTCGGCATAACCGATCAAGAGGGCCAGATCGCAAAGGCGGTTGATCCGCCGCGGCACGCCGCCGGTGAGCTCCCGCAGGCTGGACATGGCCGAGGGCTCGAAGATCGGCCGCTCGGCGCCGGCCTCGCGCAGGCGATGCCCGACGTAGGCCGCCGTCTCCTCTTGCGTGAACGGCCGCAACAGGCACTTCACCGCCAGGCGCTCCTCCAATTGGGGCGTTCGCTCCAACGCGGCCAACAGCGTGGGTTGGCCCGACAGCAACAGCGTGAGCCCGGTGCGCCCGGCCGTCTCGAATCCCGTCAAAAGGCGAATCGCCTCGCGCGTTCGGTGGTCCTCGATCAGTTGTGCTTCGTCGACCACGACGACGGCGTGGCTGCCCCTTTGCGCATTCTCGGCCAGAAACGTTTCGATCCGCCGGACGCTTTGGTCCAGACGCGCCGCGCCCGGCGCGTCCGCGCCGCCGGCCAGGCGGACGGCCAGATAGGCCATCATCGACTCGACGGGCATCTGCGGAAACGAAAGCGAAACGAACGGTCCGAACCGGTCGTCCAGGATCGATCGAAGCATCGTGACAATGAGCGTCTTGCCCAGCCCCGACGCGCCGGCCAACAGAGCCCCTTCGCGCCGGTTCTCGATCGCGTAACGCAGCTTCAACAGCGCCGCCTGGTGCGACTGCCCCGGAAAGTAAAACCGGGGATCGGCGCAGTTCTCGAAGGGCTTATGCCGGAGTTGCCAGTAGGATTCGTACATGCCGGATCGATCTCTCACGCCGCGCGGCGCTGGGCGGTCGCGGAGGCGAAGTTCTCGACCACGCCGAGCACGCGGATGCCCGCCGCCGCCAGCCGCCGTCGCGATCGCTCAAGCTGCTCGACGCGCCCCAGGCGGACGTTGTGCACCAGCACGGCGGCGTCGAGCCGGCCGTCCATGCTCGCCGGCTCGTTGCCCGTCTCCAAGGCTCCCAGATCGACGAGCACCAGGTCGAAGTGGTCGGCCAGTACGTCGAGAATGGTTCCAGCGTCGGACAAACCAACAACCGCAACGGGCTCGGCCGAGGCCACCGTGCGCCGACACCACGGCAGAAGCGCGAGTTGATCCTCCACCGACTCGATGAGCGCCTCGGCCACCGGCAGGCGGCCCGAGAGCGCTTCTTCCCATCCGTACTCGGGCACAAGGCCAAGCCGGCGGGCCAACTGCGGGTTGTCCCAGTCGCCGTCGACGAGAACCACCTGAAGTCCCCGCGCCGCCAGCCGCCGCGCCGCGCCCAAAAGAAGCGTCGTGCAGCCCGCGCCACGACCGCTGCCCACGGCCCCGATCACGCGCGGCCGCTGCGGCGCGCCGATCAACCCCAGCGCCAACTGGTCGATCTGCGCCGCAGCCGCGGGTGTCAACCTTGTGCATACCGCCGGCCAGGCGTAACTGTCCACCTGAAGCATCGGCCGGAAGGGCTCCTCCGGGGCCACCGCGGGCGGCGAAGGCGCCTCCGGCGCGGGCGGCGACGACGACGCGGCATCGACATCGACAACGTCCGTCGCCGCGGCGACCGGCGGGGTGGCCACCGGCGGCGCGACGGGCTCGATGGATTCCGGCTCCGCCGGCGCGGCCGGTTCGACCGGTCGCGGCGGGAGCGTCACGCCCAGGGCGGTTAGCGACAACCGCGACGCCGGCGGTTCGACCGCCGTGGCGACGCTCAGACGCGGAAACTCGCCGCTTGGCGCGGCGTTCTTGCGGGGGGATTTGGACGGCACGACTCGTTCTCCCGTTTTCTTCCTGGAACCGATGGCGGAGCCGACCGACGCGGCCTTCGGGGTCGCGGACGCCCGTGGCTTCACCCGACCGGCCGCGCGGCTCCTCGGCACGGCGGTGGCGGCGGGCGTTATCGCCACGGCGCCGCCGCCCGCCAGCGCTGAAAGCACCTTGGAACGCGATGGGCCCTTCGGCCGAGGCGGCGGAACCGGCGGCTCGACCAGCGCCGCGTCGAGCGGAACCGGCGCGGCAAAATCCAGCGTCGCCGTCTTGGGCGGCGCGCCGGTCTGCTGATACGCCTTGATGAATGCCCGATCCAACACGGTCATGACGCTTTCCTGACGTTCGGCGATCCATCAATACCCGGGGTAGTACGGCGTCGCGTCCCGCGGCGCCCCGTAAGCCGACGGAGCACCCGGAGCGGCGTACGCCGGAGGATTCCCCGGCACGCTCGGCGAAGCGTAACCGCCGGCGGCCGATGGCCCGGACCACGCCGCCGGCGCCGCCGGATGCACCACCGCCGGGCTTGTTCCCGAACTGTTGGGCGGATACGCGGCGCCGCGGTACGTCGAGCCCGGCGCATAGGGCTGTCCGTCGTGGCCGCGGGCGGACGGATACGTGTTTCCGCCGGAAGGCGCGCCGCGGTAGTAGTCGTTGGACACTCCCGGCGGCGGCGACGGGACCGGAATGGGATCTTGTGTTGGACGCAACGCCACCCGCGGATCGTTCGGCAGGCCGTAGCCCTCCGGATCCCCCGCCACCGGCCCGTAGCCCTGGCCCTGAGACCCCGCCGGGGCGAGGCTCATGCTTTGGTTGGCGCCGGCGTAGTTCGACGGCGGCATGCCCGAGTAGTCGGCCACCGCCGGGGCGCCGATCTCGCCGTTGGCCAAGGCCCGGGCGTACGGATTGGTGAATCGATCGGCGTCGTTCACGGGACCCTGGACCGGGGCCCCCGCGACGGTTGGCGCCGTCGGGTACGGCGAATAAGTCGAGGAAGGGTTGGTCGGTGGGTAAGGGCTGGCCGCGCCGCCCGGCGAGGGCGTCGCGATCTCCGCTCGCGCCCCGCGGTTCCAGGCCGGATCGTTCCAGCCCTGCGCGGCCACCGACGATTGTTGCCCCGGCAGCGGCTCGGAAGCGTAGCCCTGCGACGGCGCCAACGGTACCAGCCCGCCTTGCGGCCGCGACTCGACACCCGAAAGCGCCGGCGCCGGCGCGAAGCCCCGGACCAACGCATCGGCGGCCGTGGGCATCGACCCGGGGATCAGCGGCTGCGACGGACTTCGGACCACCTCCCCGCCCGGCCACACCGGGGCCTCCGGCGCGTCGGCCGCCGGGGGGGCAGGCACCCAGGCCTCTGTCCCCGGCGAAGGATCGGACCGCCCGGCGCGCCCCAGCGTGAACCCGAACGCGCCGGCCAACAGCATCACCGCGCCAACAATTGCCATAAGTCGAGGAGAAGGAAGGTCGCGACTGCGTCGGGTCCGCGACGTCTGGGGTGAACGCTCGACCAAACCGGCTGTTTCGGCTTCCATGTCGGGCACGCTGGCCAGGACCTGCGGCATGTCGGTCGCATAGCCGTATCGCGGACCGGCTTGCACCCCCGACCCGCCCCGAAGCCCCTCGCCAGGAACGCCGTATCCACCGTATTCGCTCATCGTGAACCCCTTGGTTTCTCTCCAGGCAGGCAGACCGGTGGCCGGCCCAAGCCGCGCAGCACCAGCCACACCCGTGGAATGCCGAAGGACTCTATCGGTTCGGCTTACGCCAGTCTTGAGGATTACCAAGACTTTGCCGGGCGGATAATATGAAGAATTTGAGTCGTTTGCGTATCTTGTGTAGACTGGCAGTTTTACGAAAACATGTCCGGCGGGATTCGCCGCAGCGCGGTTTGGGTTAGAATTCACCTTCCCATTGGGTGGAACCACGCGCGCACCAAAAAATAGGACGAACCATGAAGACGTATCTGGTCACGGGGGGGGCGGGTTTCATCGGATCGCACATCGCCGAGGTCCTGATCGAGCGGGGCGACGCGGTCCGGGTGATCGACAACCTCAGCACTGGCCGGCTCGTCAATATCGAACCGTTTCGCGACCGGATCGAATTCCTCGAGGCCGACCTGCGTGACGCCGACGCCGTGGCCGAGGCCGTCCGCGGCGTGGACTGCGTCTTCCACCAGGCCGCGCTGGCGTCTGTCCCCCGGAGCGTCGAGAGTCCCCTGGACACCCACGCCCATTGCGTCACCGCCACGGTCGCCCTGCTGGACGCGGCGCGCCGGGCTGGCGTCCGCCGGGTGGTCTACGCGGCCTCGAGCAGCGCGTATGGCGATCAACCTTTCTCGAGCAAGCGGGAAACGGACCTTCCTGCCCCGCTCTCGCCCTATGCCGCGGCCAAGCTGGCCGGCGAGTACTACCTTCGGGCATTCGCGGCCACCTACGGCCTCGAAACCGTGTGCCTGCGGTACTTCAACGTCTTCGGCCCTCGGCAGGATCCCGACAGCCCGTATTCGGCCGTGATCCCGCTATTCATCACCGCCATGCTCGCCGGCCGGCAGCCCGTGATCTACGGCGACGGGCTGCAATCCCGCGACTTCACGTTCATCGGAAACGTGGTGGACGCGAACCTGCTGGCCTCCGAGGCCCAGGACGTGTCTGGCCGCGTGTTCAATTGTGGGAACGGACGATCGACCGATCTGCTGACGCTGATCCGGTCGCTCAACGCGCTGTTGGGCACGCGGATCGAACCGCGGCACGAGCCACCCCGCCCGGGCGACGTCCGCCACAGCATGGCCGACATCAGTCAGGCCCACGCCTGCCTGGGCTACGAACCCCGCGTCGGATTCGACGAAGGCCTGCGCCGCTCGATCGACTACTACCGGTCAATCGTGTGACAAGGTGATCGGTGGTTCCGGATTTGGCCCCACAAGTCATCCTGAGCGCAGCGAAGGATCTCGGTGGCGAGGGAGATTCTTCGCTGCGCTCGGAATGACGGCGTCGATTGGTTCCGTGATTTGGAGCTACGGGCACTGGCAAAGCCAGTGGCACTCCGTCCAAATGCACTGGCAGAGCCAGTGGCACACGGCGTAAAGGCACGAGCAAAGCCAGTGGCACTCCGTCCAGATGCACTGGCAAAGCCAGTGGCACACGGCGCCGCAAGAAACGCGCATGCCCACGGCAAGCGTGGGCATGGCGCCTTGGGTTCGTGTTTTTGACACTGCTGGACAAGCCAGCAGTGGCGCCCAGCACTGCTAATCTTCTTCCTGCCGCAGGCGGGCCAGCACGCTGTAGTCTTCGAGCGTCGTGGTGTCGCCGACGGTCTCGCGGCCCGCGGCAATGTCGCGCAGCAGGCGGCGCATGATCTTGCCGCTTCGGGTCTTGGGCAGCGCCATGGTGAAGTGGATGTCATCGGGCACGGCCAGCGCGCCGATCTCCTTGCGGACGTGCAGCTTGAGCTCCTTGCGCAGCTCCTCGCTCGGCTCGAACTCGCCGCCGAGCGTGACGAACACGGCCACGGCCTCGCCCTTCAGGTCGTCGGGCCGGCCGACGCTGGCGGCCTCGGCCACGGCCGGGTGGCTCACCAGGGCGCTCTCGATCTCGATTGTCGAGAGCCGGTGGCCCGACACGTTGAGCACGTCGTCGATCCGGCCCATGATCCAGTAGTAGCCGTCCTCGTCGCAGCGGGCGTTGTCGCCGCAGAGGTATTTGCCCGGCACGTCGCTCCAGTATTGCGCCTTGAAGCGATCGTCGTCGCCCCAGATGCCGCGGATCATGGCAGGCCAGGGCTTGGCGATGACGAGCCAGCCGCCGCTGCCGACGGGCACCGGCTTGCGGTCCTCGCCGACGATCTCCGGGATGATGCCCGGCAGGGGCTTGCAGCAGCTTCCCGGCTTGGTGGGGATCGCGCCGGGCAGGGGGGTCATCATGATGCCGCCGGTCTCCGTTTGCCACCAGGTATCGACGATCGGGCACCGCTCGCCGCCGATCTTCTTGTGGTACCACATCCAGGCCTCGGGGTTGATGCCCTCGCCGACCGTGCCCAAAAGCCGCAGGCTGGACAGGTCGTACTTGTCCACCCAGTGGTCGCCCCACTTGATGAACGCGCGGATGGCGGTCGGCGCGGTGTAGAAGATGTTGACCTTGTACTTCTCGATGATCTCCCAGAAGCGGCCTTCGTCCGGCCAGTTCGGAGCGCCTTCGTACATCAGCGCCGTGGCGCCCGCGGACAGCGGTCCGTAGACGATGTAGGTGTGCCCCGTGACCCAGCCGATGTCGGCCGTGCACCAGTACACGTCCTCGTCGCGGATGTCGAAGACCCACTCGACCGTCTTCTTCGCGAAGATGTTGTAACCGGCCGTGGTGTGTTTGACGCCCTTGGGCTTGCCGGTGGAGCCGCTGGTGTAGAGGATGAAAAGGGGCGCCTCGCTGTCCATGGGCTCGGCGGGACAGTCGGCGCTGGCGTCCTCCATCAACTCGTGCCACCAGAAGTCGCGGCCTTCCTGCATCTGGACGTCGCAGCCCGTCCGCTTCAGCACGATGCACTTCTCGACCGTGGGCGACTTGGCCAGCGCCTCGTCGACGCTCGCCTTCAAGGACAACTGCTTGCCGCGGCGCCAGCCGCCGTCCGACGTGATCTGGATCTTCGCCTTGGCGTCGTTGTTGCGGTCGGCGATGGCCTCGGCCGAAAAACCGCCGAACACGACCGAATGCACCGCGCCAATCCGGGCGCAGGCGAGCATGGCGATGGCCAGCTCCGGCACCATCGGCATGTACATGGCCACGCGGTCGCCCTTCTGGACGCCGAGCTGCTTGAGCACGTTGGCGAACTTGCACACCTCGCGGTGGAGCATCTGGTAGGTGAGCACGCGGCTATCGCCCGGCTCGCCTTCCCAAATGATCGCGGCCTTGTTCTGCCGCGGGCCATCGAGGTGGGCGTCGAGGCAGTTGTACGAAATGTTGGTCTGGCCGCCGACGAACCAGTTGGCAAACGGCTCCCGCCAGTCGAGCACTTTGGTGAACGGCTTGAACCAGTGCAGCTCTTCCTTGGCCATTTTGCCCCAGAAGACCTCGGGATCGGCGGCCGCTTCCTTGTAGAGCTTCTCGTAGTCTTGCATCGACCCGATCCGCGCCTTCGAGGAAAACTCCTTCGGTGGTGGAAACAGCCTTGCTTCCTTCATGACGTTGACGATCTGTCCCGACTTCGCTTCTGCCATCTGGAGCTTCCTCCAAGGTTAAGGGGTTTCGAGGGGAGTCCGACGCACGGGAACACCGCCGCAAGACCCGGCCGCGGGCACGTGCCCGCCGGCCGCCGCGACGCGAGTTAGAATCCCGCATTTTATCGGTCCGGCGCGTAGCGTCAATTGGGACACTACAAAAGGTGGAAATAGCCCACCCATGCGCGTTAGGCCAGATGAGACAATAAACCGGTCTTTTCAGGCAATAACCGTCTTCACGGCAACTCAAGGACTTCTCGTCACAAGTCCCATCGGACGCCGGAGTCATGCCTCAAAAAACCAGGGAGTCCTGGGGCAGCGCCCTTGTGGACTCTCGCGTCCGATGACCCGTGGACAATGCGGGGCTCGCTTGCGGTCGCCGCAGGCCCCGTTCAGCGTCCCTCGCTCGCCGACGGGGCCACGCCCGATGCGATCTTGCGGAGTTCCTTGGCGGTTTGTGGATGCTCGGTCTCGATGCAATCCGCGAAGAGGCCGTAGACCTGGGCCGCGGTTTGTCGGTCGAGTTGCACCTTCGTGCCGCCGTGCTTGTGTTTGACCTCCAACCATGGTTGGGCCATCAAGGCGTTGTAGAACTCGATCGTGAACCAACCGGCCTTCGCGTCGTCGCCCGGCGGCACGAAGAGGATCTCGTACATGGGCACAACCAGGGTGCGATTCTGAATGCTCTGGAACGACGAACGAAGGTGATGCCTCGCGGCAAGGGATCGAAGCAGTCGATAGGCGGATGCCTTCACTTCGGGAGAAAGAATGGAAGTCTTGAACAGACGTTCGCCGGTACACATCCCCGCTCCAGGGCCCGTGCAGACGATCTCCTCGGGTTGGAGCACTTGAACGGAATAGGACTCGATCGCCGCCACGTCCTGGACAAACCGGGGGTCCCTTACAAGGGAATCGGCGGGAGCGAACAACTCGTTTTGGTAGAACGCAACAACCACGACAGCCGCTAGGACACACACCAGAAGGAGGACAATCCGAATCGCGGTCGGTTTCGAAACGCGAATTGTCATGCGACCTGAGAACGTGTTTGGAAAGTCGGATTTCCCATCCGGCGGCCAGTTCGGCTGGCTTGAGATGGCGTAACATGCGATGAATCATGCAC
>JAFGDS010000022.1 GCA_016931995.1 Pirellulales bacterium | reverse complement strand
TGGTCCGCCGCGTGCTTGGCCGGCCCGCCGTCGGCCTTGAGGACCGCCGCGTCGCCCTCGAGCCGGTAGGGAAACGCGCGGCCTCTGACTGTTTTACGTCGTCCGCCAGACGTTTCTGCTCCAATTCCGCTGGCTTCTCCGCCATCCAATAAGGTACGTGAATCCACTTGAGACCGGCGTCCCGGGCCTGCTCGTATCGCATCGCGACGTAAAGCAGAACCACCTGCGCCGCCGGCATGGCATCGAGGTCCTCGTCCGTGCGCCCGGCGGCCGCCAGGCCCTGGCGGGCTTCCGGGTAGTTCCTCGCGACGAACTCGGCCGGATCCATATCCATGACGCGGCGACCTACTTCACGATGTACACCTACAACTTTTGCTGGCCCGCGCGGACGCCGCGCAAGCGAAGTTCCAGCGGCCCCTGGCTCCCGCGGACACCCGCCATGGCCGCCGGCCGGACCGATCGCGTCTGGCCCCTCCGGGAATGGCTGACCTTCCTGCCGTGCAGTCATAATAGGACACCAGGGAAATTTTTCGCTGGGGGTGGTTGTCATGGCGGCGGGAATTGGTAAACTTGCATCCGTGGGTTTAAGGCCCAACGAGTCCAGGATGAATCCAAGGCTCGTGGGAAATCAGCCCAAAACGCGGCAGTGACGAGGAACGACATCTAAGACGGACCGTCGCTGGCGAACATGGCAGGGAAGGCCACGATGACCGCCCATGAGTGTGCAGAGCCCGTTCATTACCGGCGAGTTCAAACGCCTGCTGGACGACCGCTTCCGGCTGTCCATCCCCACCGAACTGAGCGAGCCGCTGACGGCGGGAGGGGCGGGCAGGTGTCTACTGACGAAGGAGCGGGTGGGCTGTCTAGGGCTTTGGGAGGCGGAGATCTGGGAGGCGAAGCTGGCGGCCGACGTGGCCCTGGTCAAGGGCAAGCTGGCGGCCGGCAAGTTCGAGGGCAAGGTCAGCCAGTTGCAGCTCTTGGGACGGCTGCTTTCCACCCGGGATACAACGGTGAATCTGGCGGGGCGGGGGCGTTTGGTGATTCCGGAGGGATTCCGGGAGTTTCTGGGCGTCGAGCCCGGCGGCGAGGTGATCGTGCTGGGCGCCGGGGTCAGCGTCGAGATTTGGAATCCGCCGGCCTGGCTTCGCTACGTCGAGGCCCGGATGCCCCGGTTCCGCAAGTTGTTGGGTTCGTTGGCGGGCTAGGGGAACCGCACGGAACGTAGCGATCGTGGTCATGCTGAGTGAAGCAAAGCATCTCGTTGCGTATGGCAATGGAGATCCTTCGCTGCGCTCAGGATGACGCCTGTGGGAGGCGACTCCTGTCGCCGACTTGGGCGCGACATCTTGGGCGATCGGCGACGGGAGTCGCCTCCCACAGGATGAGGATGGGCAACGCCGGTTGCCTCACACAGGACGTTTTCATGGAGGATTCTTCGCCTGCATGCTCGCCATGCCCGGCCCGAGTTAGTCCCTGCTGTTACCCCCGGCGCGTGTCACCCGGTTGGGATGCAAGTCATCAGGGATGATACAAATCGGGCACGGATGCACGAACCCCGAAGCGTCGGGTCGGGCATGGCCTTTTTCCCACCTCGGGGTATAGTTGGCGGTAAATCCGACGCAATCGGAAGAACCCGCACAATCCCCTCATGTTCCCGCTCTCCCCGCGACGAAAACAAAGTCCAGCCGCCGGTCCGGCGCGGATCGGTCGGGCGCACGACACCCACCTATTTGGGGAATAAGCCAATGAAACGCACGTCTTGGTTGTTGCCGAGCGTATGGGGCTGCACGTTGCTCTTGGCCGCCGGGGCCCTGGCGGCCGACGACAAGTCGCCTTCCGCCGCGGATGCCCTGAAGCTGATGCCCGTTCAGAAGGGTGTCGAATACGACCAGCCGGGCGCCACCCAAGCGGCCGCCTGTACGATTTCCGCCCGAAAGAACGATGGCCAGGTGGGTTGGGTCGTCGAGACGCCCGAGGGGCTCGTGCTGCGGCGGTTCGCCGACACCAACGGCGACAACATCGTCGATCAATGGAGCTACTACAAGGACGGACTCGAGGTCTACCGCGACATCGACTCCGACTTCAACCGCAAAGCGGATCAGTGCCGCTGGTTCCACACGGCCGGCAGCCGCTGGGGCATCGACCGGGACGAGGACGGGCAAATCGACTCGTGGAAGGCGATTTCGCCGGAAGAGGTCACGGCCGAGGTGGTGGCCGCCCTGGCCGCCAACGACGCCGCCCGATTCGTGCGGCTGGCCCCCACGCCCGCGGAGCTGGATTCGCTGGGCATGGGCGCCGAGCGGCGCAAGGAGATCCAGCAGCGGCTCGACGGCCTGAAGACCGGCTTCCAGAACGTGGCCGGGCGGCAGAAGACCGTGGACGGGTCGAGCAAGTGGCTGCACTTCAGCGGCAGCCAGCCCGGCGTCGTGCCCAGCGGCATCGGCGGCTCGACCGCCGACCTCGCGGTCTACGAAAACGTGGCCGCGTTGGTCCAGACGGGCGACAAGACGAGCGAGGTCATCGTGGGCACGCTGGTCCGGGTGGGCGACGGGTGGCGGGTGATCGGGCCGCCGCAGGTCGAGGGCGATCCGGCGGGTGGCGACGCGGCCGGCTACGTCTTCTTCCGCCCGGCCCTGGGCGACCGGCCCAAGACGCCCGGCGGCGCGGCCGACGACAAAATCCAAAAGCTCCTGGCCGATCTTGAAGAGATCGACAAGCAGATCCAGCAGAACAATCCGCCGGCCAAGAAGGCCGAGTTGAACGCCCGCCGGGCCGACCTGCTCGAACAGGTGGCCGACGCGGCCGCCACGCCCGAGGATCGGGCGATGTGGATCCGGCAACTGGCCGACACCGTGGGCGCGGCCGTCCAGACCGGCACGTATCCGGACGGCGCCAAACGGCTGGGTGATCTCCACGCAAAGCTCGCCAAGAACGAGGCGGACAAAAACCTCGCCGCGTACGTCCGCTTCCGCCAACTGGCGGCCGAGCAGGTGCTCGCGTTCGAGGCGGCCAAGTCCGACCGCGACTACTCCTTGATTCAAGAGAACTGGATCAAGAGCCTCAAGCAGTTTGTCGAGGACTATCCCAAAACGCCCGACTCGGACGAGGCGATGCTCCAGTTGGCCATGACGCTCGAGTTCTCCGGCGAGGAGGACGAAGCGAAAACGTGGTACGGACGGATCACGAAGGACTTCCCCGACAGCCCCGCCGCGCGGAAGGCCACCGGCGCCCAGCGCCGGCTCGACTCGATCGGCAAGACCGTCTCGATCTCCGGCAAAACCGTGACGGGTCAACAGATCGACCTGAACCAGTACCGCGGCAAGATCGTGCTGATCCAGTACTGGGCAACCTGGTCCGAGCCGGCCAAGACGGACATGGCCGCGCTGAAGGAATTGGCGGCCAAGTACGGCGCCCGCTTCGGCGTGATCGGCGTGAGCCTCGACCGCCGGATCGAAGACGTCAACGCCTTCCTGAAGGAAAACCGTGTACCCTGGCCGCAGATCCACGAGGACGGGGGGCTGGACAGCCGCCCAGCCAACGAGATGGGCATTATGACCGTGCCGACGATGATATTGATCGACGCGGACGGCAAGGTGGTCCGCCGCAGCATCGAGGTGGCCGAACTGGATGGAGAGCTCAAGAAGCTCATCCGATAGCCGCCGATGGGATGGGTGGCACTGCTGGCTTGTCCAGCAGTGCCGGAAACACTGCTGGACAAGCCAGCAGTGCCACCCAGGAGGAAACACACCACGACGTTTCCGCAAGTGCGAGCCGCCGAGCCCCACGCCCGGCGGCTCGCCTCGTTTTCTTGGGTCTGGGTCTGGCTCAGTGGAAGGGTTGGGCAATTGTAAGAATTACACAAGAAGGGGAAATCTTGGGGCTCGGGCACTGATCGGGGCACGGTACGGCGGGCACGATGACCCGTTCGACGGGTACCCGTTCCATGCCGACTCACTACGACACAAGTGGATTCACCACGGAGGGCACGGAGATGCACGGAGGGGGTGAGAGAATGGTGACTGCTCATGTTCCGATACAAGAACCTTGCCCCCTTTCCGTCATCGCTCGATTGACCGAATCGCAAGGGTCATTTCGCTCCATAAGTTATTTTCTGCTAATCCGTTATCCTCCATGCACCTCCGTGCCCTCCGTGGTGATCTTCCTGCCCTTTGATCTGGCCGGCAACCGTCGCGCTTCGACTGCTCCGCAATGTGGTTGACAACGATGTTGGGTCCCCTCACCCAAAGACGTTCGGCTTGTGAGAGTCCTTGGAGGATCCCCTCGCCGACCTCGATCCCCCGGCTCTCGGGCGCGCCCTTGATCGGATTGGCTCGATTTGGCACGTTAATGGCTGGTCACTGCGGCCACGACAAGGATGTCGCTTGTCGGTCGCGCCGCGCGTGGTCCGCGGCCGCCGGAGCGCCTCACGGAAGATAGCGAGAACAAAAACATGGTCGCGTTGCCTTGCCCCCTGATTGTTGGGTTTGTGGTTGCCGTTCAGGTCGTGGGACTGTTGTTTGCCGGCGCGTTGCGGGTTGCGGAGGGCTCGCGGTTCCAGGCGTCGTGCCACCGGCTGTTCCTTCTTCTCTTGGCGCTGGTGGCGGTGGCAGCCGTGGCATCCTTCTCGCTGGAGCCGGGCTGCTGGCTCAGCTCCGGCGCCACACTGTCGTTGATGGCCGTGGCGGGCACGTTCGACAGCGGCCGCGGCCGCGAGGTCGCCGTCTGGTAGATAAGACCCGAAGACACGTCGTCCCCATCTTGCTCGCCTTGTTCATCTTGTCCTTCTTTCCGTCACCGAGGTAGGGACAGGATTAACGGGATGACGCTCACGGATCATCTGCCCGGCCGGTCGTGTGCCGTTGGCTTCACCCGCGCGAGCCAACTTCGAGCATGCACTGGCACGGGTACCATGTCCACGCTTGTCGTGGACATGCCACTGGCGGTCAACACGCTTGCTGTCTCGCTGCCGCGCGTGTGGCGAACATGAGGCTCGGTCGCCTATACCCCCGCCAGACTGGGGGATCGTCTTGCCCGTGCAATCCTGTGCAAGGTCGCGATCCCGGCAAGAATCGGCCAAACCCCGGATTTCCCCCAAACCCCATCGACCTCCGATGGTCGATCGGAGTAAAATGACGGGGCCCACGTGGCGGCCGGTCCCACGCGACGCGCGGGAGCGGCGCCGCGTGGAACAGACCCGGGGATCCGCCGTGTTGGATCCCTCCCAAGAGCGGCTTCCGCGCCGCGGCGGGAGTCCGTGGGCACGACGCCATCGACACGCCGATGACCGAAATTCTTCTCACGCACGGCTCGTACCTCGTCATCACGATCGTCTTGATCTTGACGGGAGCGGGACTCCCCGTGCCCGAGGAAGTGCCCATCATCGCCGCCGGCTTGCTCAGCGCCCACGGCCGGCTCGATCCCTGGCTGGCCGCCGGATGCTGCCTGTTCGGCGCGCTGGCCGGCGACTGCGTGATGTATTACCTCGGCTACCGGTTTGGCCGCCGCGTCATCCGCGAGCACCCCTGGTGGGTCCGCTGCGTCAGCCCCGAGCGCGAGGCCCAGATCGAATGGATGCTGCAGCAGCACGGGCTGAAGGTGTTCTTTCTGGCCCGATTCCTCGTGGGGCTCCGCTCGCCCGTCTACCTGTCGGCCGGCGTCCTGCGGGTTCCCTTCCGCCGCTTCCTGCTGATCGACCTGTTCTGCGCGACGATGGTCATCGGCACGTTCTTCGGATTGAGCTATGTCTACGGCGAGGCCATTACCCGCTGGATCCAGGGCGCGGAATACGTCCTGACCGGCGTGGTGGTCCTGTGCCTGATCGCCGCCGCGGCGTACCTGTGGCGGCGTCATCGCCGCGCCGAGTTGGAGAAAAACCAGGACCCGCCCCCCGAGGCGACGTCCTTGTCCGAGGCTCCGGATCAGCACGACGCCCATTGCGCGTCCGGCTGGCGCGACGCCACCGACTGTCACGACGAATACGCCGGCGCGCCCAAACGCGGCGACTGACCGCCCGCGATGTCTCCCCCTCGCCCGCAACCGGGAGCGCAGCCGGGGGCGAGGGGATTGGGGATTGGGGACTGGGGACTGGGGACTGGGGACTGGGGACTGGGGACTGGGGACTGGGGATTCGGGATTCGGGGCTGGGGGCTGGGGATTCGGAATCTGAAATCTGAAATCGGAGATCCCAGATTCCCGCCCGTGTGCCACCGGCTCCGCGAGCGTGCCACTGGCTCTGCCAGTGCCCGTGCCACGATCTCCGCCGGTGCGCCGGGCGGCATGTCCACGCCTGCGTGGACATGCCGAGCCAACCGTCTCCTTGGGATTGTGCCCGTGTTGTCCCGCGGCGCTCAAACGTCGCTCGCGCCACACTCCACCTCTCCCCTCTCCCGCCTCGCGGTCCAGGGGCCGCACGGTGAGGGGATCGGGGCTCGGGATCGGGGACGTGGCGCGAATCGCATGCGGCAGACACAATCGACGGGCCTGCCCGGCGCCAACACGCCCGCCCAAACTAGCTGCGTCCCCGTTTCAAGTCCCCAAGTCCAAGGACAACCAGACACGACTGCAACTGTTTGCCTTGGCGTACAACCTGGCGAACTTCCTGCGGCGGCTGGCAGTTCCCAAGAGTGTTAACCAGTGGACGCTGACGACGCTGCGGGAGAGGTTCATCAAGATCGGAGCGAAGGTTACCAGGCACTCGAAGTATGTCATATTCCAACTGGCCGAGGTGGCGGTGACGCGGGACTTGTTCGCAGCGATCCTGGACCGCATCGCGCGGTTAGCAATCCCGCCGCCACGGCTGGCCAGCGCGCGTGCGTAGCGTCAACCAACAGGGAGAAGGACTCGATTAACTGGAGGAGAGTACGCCCGCAAGCCGCCTTGAACGACGTTCAGTTCCCTCAGTAGCGGGGCCTCGGGCATTTGGAAGCAATGGAAACTGCGTATCTTGGCCGGAAAACTGCCCAGGCGCTAGACGCGGGGGGGCGATGTTAAGATAGAGACCAAAATATGCCTGAAGCGGTTTCAGGCTCATCCCAAATGGGAAATACCGGCTAATGTGAACAGGTCTTGCACACCGCGTCGTGCATAAGCAGCTTTGTCCGTATTGAAGACATGGCTTTTTCATCCTGTCGTGTGGAATCCGATTTGATGAGAGGTTGCGGGAGAACAATGGAAACGCGAACGATCCCGTTGTTGTCGAAGCTGGTCGCATTAGCTCTGCTACCTGTTTGTGTCTGTGCCGCTGCCGACCAAGTGGTCGAGAAGGTCGACAGGCCCGCCGCGTCCTTCGTGCCGCCGGATCGGGTCGTGGTGTTTCCGGTCTTCTTCGTCGCCTCTGACCAGACGCGACCGTCGAAGGAGCAGGCGGCGAAACTGATGCGACATCTTCGGTGGGCCCAGCAGTGGTACCACGAGGCACTAAGTGGCCGCGACACGTTCGCATTGGGGGCGGACAGGCCTTACTACTATCAGGCGAAGCAGCCGTTGGCTCATTATAGCAGCCTAGCGCCCGGGATGCGCGCCCCGGAGCAAGTCGAGGAGTTGCTCGATCATTTCGAGCTGACGCGATTCAACTGTCCTTTCGTTTTCGTGATCCTGGTCGATCGGCTTCAGGAGCGGCCGGCGGGAGGACGAACCATCAATGGGGGTCTGAACACGGGCGGTGGTCTGGTTCAGATGGGCACGCCCCAGTTGGACCACGATCCCGGCTTTCAGTCGACGCTACGGCACGAGTTGGGACATGCCTTCGGGCTGGTCCACTCGGACGTGTATGGATATGACCTGAAGACGACGCCGTCGATGATGGCGTATCACGAGCCGTTCAAGACGAAGGGGTTCGAAGAAAGTGCGACACCTGCCCAGTTCATCCCGGAGGATATTCGCGCGTTGGCGTTGAACCATCGGGTATTTGGGAAGCTTCGTTTCGACCCGGCCAAGGACGTTCCGGCCGGCTACACGCTGGCCCCTCGCCCGATCGTGCTGGGGGTGATGCCTGCGGTACACCACCCGGACTATGCGATCAAGGTAACCACGACGTCGGGCGAGCTGCTCGGCAGCCGCGCGGCGAACGTGGTGCTCACGCCGATCAGGCCGAACCGGCCCGACCACCGCGGACCGCGTCGGAACTACGATCCAGGCAGCATGTGGGCCTCGGCCAATTTGCCCGACGGCTGGGCCACGCTCGACGTTCAGTTTCCCCTCGAGGTAACGCTGACCCGGATCGGCGTCCACAGCCAACATAGCGGCACGGTGAACGCGGCCCATGCCATTGGGATTCTGGCCGAGAAGGACGGGAAGCTTAAGCCGGTCGTGGCCCGGAAGCTCACCTCGGCCGATCAATGGGTACAACTGCCCAAGACATCGGCCACGAGATGGCAGTTTCGCTTCCAGGCCGGTCCTTCGCGCAAGATCCTCCTCCGCGGGCTCCGCTTCTGCTATAACAACACCGAACTCTTCCCGCCCCCGATTCCATACGAGTTCGACGCGGATTGAGAAGTGGTAGTGCGCGCCGATCTGGCGACGAACATCTTCTCCCTCCCGACAGCCGATTCGTGTTCTGTCCATCGCCGCGATTCGGCGGTATACTGAAGTCCGCGGGCACGATGGCTTTCTGGCGAGGGAGCCATGAAGGCTGGGAAGCAGCCTCCTAACATAAAGCTCGGCGACGGATCGAATATTCAGGAACTGGGTGACCTGCTGGAAAAGCGAGTCACGATTCTGGAGGACTGGCTGAGCGATGACAGCTTATGGAAAGAACGGTAACCGTGCCGCCTGACCACACTTGTCTCTGCCCATCGCGGCCTGCAATTTGGCGCGGCAGTGGTGTCGGGCCGTGGTGCGCACTGCTGATTCTCTGACGCTTACGAAGTCGGGAAGTCGGAAACCGTCCCTGTTCCGACCTCCGAATTCCGACCTCCCCCCGCCCCCCGCCCCCAACCCCCAATCCCTAGCCACTAACCACTAGCCACTAACCACTACCCTCCCCCCTGGCCATTTCTTGCTCTTGAAATAGCGCCGCGCGGCGCGTTAATGTGAACGTCGGCTGGACCGCGCCGATCAGGGACCTTGAAGAAAACGAGGCGACCCAAAAACCCCGGCGGCGCGGGCGAATCCGGCCGGGGAGTCCGCCGACCAGGTGTCTCGCTCCCCGTGCGATCCCGACGCGGCAGGCTAAACAACCGCACGCCGTCGGAGAGACCCGCGGCGCCGCGACCGTTCGAGCCCGTCCCTTTGGAAAGGACCCGCTTACCCTTCGCGGCCGCACGCGCACAACGCGCATGCGCCAGGGAAAGTCGTTCCGCCGGCACGACGTCGGATGGGTCGCTCGGAGGCTGTCGAGAGCCCACGACGCGGACCGATACGCCGCGCGCCCCCCGTGTACGATGCCGGCGCGCCGACCGAATCCCCTGCCGGGGACCGTCCCGCTCGCGCGCCCTCGCGCGCGACGAAATGCGGACGGTCTCCTTCGTGGTGCGCTCGTCGCACGCGGGCCAAAGGGGCGGCACGGCGCGCCGCGTGGCTAGGAAAACCGGGCGCGGACCGACACGTATTCGCGCGACCCGTCGCGTGTCGGACCGGTGGAATCCGTCGCGCGTGTCCGACGCGCGCCGCTCC
>JAFGDS010000128.1 GCA_016931995.1 Pirellulales bacterium | reverse complement strand
TTGCCTCCCGTAGGATTCCATCGCCACAGAAGACTTGATACACAAAACACTTACATTACATCAAGATCAGTTGGACAGTAGAAATAGAAAGTGGCGACAAGTCGCCGCACTCCCAAGGTGTCAGGCAGAGCCGGACCCATGGGGACATCCCCCCGCATGTGGGGATTTCCTCGCGGATTGACCGGGTGTGGCCTTCTTGTTATCTTGAGGGATTCCCTGTCCTGAACGGTCCAGGGCGGTGACGAACCCGTGCTGACCGAATCCCGTTCCAACGCCGGACGCGCCCGACTCGCTGGGTCGGGCCAAGAGCCGGTGTGCCTTGTGAAGGAGAGTTTCGTGGCTACTGTACTGGTGAAGGAGTTGATCGAAGCCGGCGTCCATTTCGGGCACCGGGCCAGCCGCTGGAATCCCAAGATGCGCCCGTATATCTACGCGCGGCGCAATCTGATCCACATTATCGACGTCCGCGAGACGATCCGCGGGCTGCTCCGCGCCAGGCGTTTTTTGCAGCAGGTCGCCCAGGGGGGCAGCCTCGTGCTGTTCGTGGGCACCAAGCGCCAGGCTTCCGACACCGTCCAGCGCGAGGCCCTGCGCTGCGGGATGCCCTTCGTGAGCGACCGCTGGCTGGGCGGCACGCTGACGAACTTCCGCACGATCCGCAGCCGGCTCACCCGGCTTGAGGAGCTGGAAACCATCCGCGGCGGCGAGGAGCTGGCCACGTACTCGAAGAAGATGCAGTCGGCCCTCACCCGCGAGTATCGCCGGATGTACCGCAACCTCAACGGCATCCGCACGATGAACCGTCTGCCCGAGTGCATCGTGACCATCGATCCCAAGAAAGAGAAAAACGCGATCCGCGAGGCCCGGGCGATGGGCGTGACCACCCTGGCCTTGATCGACACGGACAGCGATCCGGACCAGGTCGATTTGCCGATCCCCGGCAACGACGACAGCATCCGCTCGATCGAGCTGATCGTGCGACATCTGGCCGACGCGGTGTTGGCGGGCCGGGCCGCGGCGGGCGATCTCAAGGTGCAGGAATCGGCCCCATCAAGAGCCAATGGAAATCACGAAGCGGCCGTCGCCGAGGCGTAGCCGGTGGGACTTATTCGCATACGAGGAGAAAGGGAACATGGCTGAAATCACCGCGGCATTGGTCAAAGCGCTTCGCGAGCGGACCGGCCTGCCCATGATGGACTGCAAGAAGGCCCTCGGCGAGGCCAGCGGCGACCTGGACCAGGCCGTCGAGATCCTCCGCAAGGCGGGCAAGAAGACCATGGAGAAGCGGGTCGGCAGGGCCACATCCTGCGGACGGATTGCCCTCTATACGGATCCGGAGCGCGGCGTGGCCGCGATGGTCGAGCTGCAGTGCGAGTCGGCGCCGGTGGCGGCCAACGAGCAGTTCGTGAAGCTGGCCGGCGACCTGGCGAAGCAGTTGGCGGTGGGTCCCGGCGCGTCCACCCCGGACGCCCTGCTCGACCAACCCTGCCCGGACGAGCCGAAGAAGAAGCTCCGTCAGGCGTTCGACGATCTGAACAACCAGATCCGCGAGGTGTTCAACCTGGCCCGGCTGGTGCGTATCGACGGCGTCTGCGGCGGCTACGCCCATCACAACGGCGCGGCCGCCGTGTTGCTGGAGATCGATGGGGGCAACCAGGATCTGGCCAAGGACATTTGCATGCACGTGGCCGCGATGCGTCCGAAGGTGGTCGCCGTCGGCGATCTCGATCCTACCCTCGTGGCCAAGGAGCGGGAGATCCTTTCCGAGGCCGCGCGTGGTGAAGGCAAGCCGGAAAACATCATCGCCAAGATGGTCGAGGGCCGGCTGCACGGCTTCTACGCCGAGCAATGCCTGGCCGAGCAGCCCTACGTGAAGGACGACTCGCGGACGGTGGGTCAAGTGGCCAAGGAGGCCGGCATGGCCATCAAGCGGTTTGTCCACTGGGAACTGGGCAAGGAGTAGCCCAATGACCGATCCCGCGCCGGGCGCCGTCCCGCTGCCGTATCGCCGGGTTGTGTTGAAGATCTCCGGCGAGGGCTTCTGCAACCCGCGCGAACGCGGCATCGTCATGGACTGCGTGCTGCACATCGCGCGGCAAACCGTCCAGGCCGCGCGGCACGGCGTCCAGATCGCCATCGTCCTCGGCGGGGGCAACATCCTCCGCGGGGCGCAGTTCACCTCCGGCCAAACGTGCGTGCACGAGGCCACCGCCCATTATATGGGCATGATCGCCACGGTGATGAACGGCTTGGCCCTGCAGGACGCGATGGAATCGCTCGGCGCGGACACGCGGCTGATGACCGCCATCCGGATGGACGGCGTCGCCGAGCCCTACATCCGTCGCCGGGCGCGGCGCCATCTGGAAAAGGAACGGATTGTCATCCTCGTCGCCGGCACGGGCAGCCCCTTCGTCACCACGGACACCGCCGCCGCCCAGCGGGCGCTCGAGCTGGACGCCGACGTGCTCTTGAAGGCCACGCGCGTGGACGGCGTCTTCAGCGACGATCCGGAACGCAATCCCCACGCCGTGCTCTATCCGGAGCTGACCTACGACGACGTCCACCGGCAGAATCTCCGCGTGATGGATCAGGAAGCCATCGCCAAGTGCCGCGAGTACGCTCTGCCCATCCTCGTATTCAATTTCCGCAAGGAGGGCAACATCCAGCGGGCCGTTGGGGGACAACGCGTCGGCACTCTGATCCGGCCAGACTTGGCGTGAACCGCGAACGCCCCGCGCCGGCGTCTTCCTTGCGGCCCGTCGTGCCGAGCGCGGCGACGCATCTCCCGTCGCGGCCGATATCCACGAGATCCTTCGCTTCGCTCAGGATGACAGGATGCTCAGGATGACAGGATGCTCGGGATGACAGGATGCTCGGGATGACAGGATGCTCGGGATGACAGGATGCTCGGGATGACAAATGGTCTTCTTCCAAAACCACAAGGACTTCGCCATGGGCGCTGACGACATTCTTCTGGACGTGGAAGAGCGGATGGAGAAGACGCTCGACGGGTTGAAGGCCGATCTGGCGGGCATCCGCACGGGCCGGGCCAACCCCGGGTTGGTCGACTCGCTCCGCGTCGAGGTTTACGGATCGAGCGTGCCCATCAAACAGCTCGCCTCCGTCGGCGCTCCCGATCCCAACCAGATCGTCATCCGCGCCTTCGATCCCGGCACGGTCAAGGACATCGAGAAAGCCATCCAGGCGAGTACGCTGGGCCTCAACCCCCAGGTGGACGGCCACGTGATCCGCCTGAACGTTCCGCCTCTTTCGGCCGAGGTCCGCCGCAAGATGGTCGCCCGCGTGCACGAGCTTTGCGAAGAGGCCAAAGTGGCCCTGCGCAACGTCCGCCGCGACGGCAACCGCCGCGTCGATCAGGCCGAGAAGGCCAAAGAGGTCTCCGAGGACGAGCGCGACGACATCAAGGAGGAGATCCAGGATCTCACCAAGAAGTACGAATCCGACGCCAACGACCTCGCCAAGGCCCGCGAGAAAGAGGTCCTGGAAAACTGAGCCGCCTGGCGTCGGGCGGCGCCGCGCTGCCGGCGGCATCTCGGCGCAAGATGCCCGCCGCCCTAGCCGATTTCCGGCAGCGGGTACTCCGCGCGGCGTGGGACGTCGAGGAAGCGGTTGGCCTCGTCGTCTTCGGGGAAGATCTCGCGGATGGGGTCCCACTTGAGCGGCCGGCCGAGCCACCGGGCGATATTGCCCAAGTGGCAGACCGTGCCGCTGCGGTGGCCGATCTCGGCGGTGCAGACCGGGTCCTTGCGGCTCTTCATGCAGTCGAACCAGTTCTTCATGTGGTGGTTGCTCACGTAGAGCCGGACCGCGTCGTCGGGCAGCTTGGTCTTGGCCAGCTCGGCGGGATTGCACGAGAACCGGCCTCGCTCCAGGACGAGCTTGCCCTTCTCGCCGACGAACGTCCCACCGGCGGCCGAGCCGCTGGTGAGCTTCACCAGGGGACCGTTCTCGTAGCGGAACGTGACGATGTGCTTCTTGAGGAAGAACTTGTCGAGCTCCGTCTGGGTGACGGGGGTGTCGAATGTCGGCGGTTTGAAGGGTCCATCGGTCGAGGAGACCTCGACCGGTCCGCTGTCGTCCATGCCCAGGGCCCACTGGATCTGATCGAATCCATGCGCGCCCCAGCCGGTCATCTCGCCGCCGGAGAACGGCCAGACGGAGATCCACCCTGGCTTTGCCCGGGGGATGTACAAATCCTTGTTGAACGGCACGACCGGCGCGGGGCCGCACCAGGCGTCCCAGTTCAGCCCCTTCGGCACCTCCTGAGCGGGCAGGTTCATGAACCAGGGGCTAGGAAAGGCTTTGGCAACGATCGTATGCACGCGGCCGAGGGCCCCGTTGCGGATCAGCTCGCACGCCCGGCGGTTTTGGGGCATGGACCGCTGCTGCGTGCCCACCTGGCACACGCGGTTGTACCGCTTCACGGCGTCGGCGATGGCCCGACTTTCCTTGATCGTCAGCGCGAGCGGCTTCTCGGCGTAGATGTCCTTGCCGGCCTGGCAGGCGTGGATGCAGGCGATTGCCCGCCAGTGGTCGGGCGTGGCCACGACGACGGCGTCCACGTCCTTGTTTTCCAGGAGCTTGCGGTAGTCATGATAGGCCTTGAAGGACTTGCACTTGCTCCGCGTGGCCACCTTCTCGGCCTTGGCCAGCTCGACGTCGGCCGCGGCGACGATCTCGCCCTCGGGCGGCAGGTCCATGAGCTGCCAGGCGCGTCGGCCGGGGCCGATGTAGCCCACGCCGATCCGGTCGTTGGCCCCCGGCCGATCGGCCGAGGCCAACGCGCTGCGGGGAATGAACTGCGGCGCGACCAGCGCGCCCGCCGCGGCAGCGGCCGACCGCTTCAGGAATTGCCGACGAGTCGATGTCGAACAACGGCGCATGGGAACCTCCGTTACCAGGAAAAGGAAGAAAGGGCGGGACCGCGTCTCGGGCGGGAACATTCCGACAGGGGTCCGCGGAAACGGGCATCCAACCGAGGGTCACAAGGCAAACCTTGGACAATCCCATTGTAACCGCCCCACATGCCGCCACAAAGCGATCGCGGCGCGATGCGCAAAACACCCCCTTTTGCGTGGTCCAGCGAACCGCGGCTATCGGCGCGTTTCGTCCGGCGCGACGACCGAAACCAGAAGCCGCTCGATCCGTTGGCCAACGACGTCGGTGACTTCCAGGGACAGACCGTTCCAGACCGTCCGGTCGCCGACGACGGCGACCCGGTCAATCTGGGCCTGCAACAGCCCGCCGACCGTGCTGACGTTGCTCGGGATCGCGGACCGCAGCTCGGGGCGCCCGATGACCTCCAGGAGGTCGGCCACCCCCGTCGATCCGCTGGCCAGCCAGCTCGTCTCGTCGCGGCGAACCACCTTGGCGTCCTCGCGACGATGTTCGTCGTGGATTGCGCCGACTAACTCCTCCAGAACGTCTTCCAAGGTGACGAGCCCCTCGGTGCCGCCGTACTCATCGAGCACGACCGCCATTTGGGTTTGCTCCTTGCGGAACATCTCCAGGAGCCGGTCTATCTCCAGGGTCTCGGGAACCATGAGCAAGGGGCGCAGGAGCCTCCGCAATTCGACGGGACGGCACATGTGCACGTCGAGCAGGAGATCCTTGATGTAGACGAATCCGAAGATGTGGTCCAGATCTCCCTCGTAGACGGGCACGCGGGAGAAGCCCGACATGGCGATGGCGCCAACGACTTCCTCGGGCGGCATGTCCGCGTTGATCGCGTCGATATCGACGCGCGGCCGCATCACGTCGCGGACTCTGCTGGCGGCCAATCGCATTCCCTTCTTGATGATGCGCTCCTGCTCCGTGCTGATTTGGCCGGAAAGCCGGGCAAAGTCGGTCAGCCCGGTGATCTCGTCGCAGGTGGTGGGGGCCGCGGTCTTCGGCGGCACTTCGCCAAAAGGCCGGTTGATGAACTGGACGACCGCCTGGACGGGACGCATCGCGCGGATGAGCAGGTCGAGCGGCCGCGCCATCCAAAACGCCACGAACGCATTGTGGCGCACGCCAGCCGTCTTCGGCAGGATCTCCGTGAACTGGAGCATCATCCACGTGAAGACGAGCGAAAACACCCATATCCACCGATCGCCGTAAAGACGGTCGAATTCGGCCCCGGCGACCGAGGCTCCGATCGTGTGCGCGGCCGTATTGAGGATAAGGATGGCGGCGATCGGCTGGTCGATGTCGGCGGCGAGCCGCCGCCAGATCGCTCCGATCCGCGGGCGTTGCGCCGACATCTCGGCGATTTGCCCCGGCCGCAGGCTCAAAAGCGAGGCTTCCATCAGCGAACATAACGCGGAGATCGCCAATGCGCCGGCAACGCTTAAGATCAACAACGACATGGCGGCTTCCTCTGCAACTACATGGCTCGGGACGCGAAACCGCGCCCCGCCGACGGCCGGACCACGAGAGAGAGTCTACGCTTTGTTGACGCCAATGTACACAAGGGCGCCACGCCGCCGGTTGGGGCCGATGGGAGGGTTGACCGAACGGCGGGAAGCGCGCCGCTTTGAGGCCTGTTCCGCATTTTGTGTCAGCCGTCGCCCAGAAGGGTACAGTCCCCGCTCCGAACGTGTTTGGAAATTGGGCGCCACTGCTGGTTTGTCCAGCAGTGCCGGCGAATCCTGGGGGAGAAAAGCGCGGATTCCGGGGGAGAAACACTGCTGGACAAGCCAGCAGTGGCGCC
>JAFGDS010000127.1 GCA_016931995.1 Pirellulales bacterium | reverse complement strand
TGCATGATTCATCGCATGTTACGCCATCTCAAGCCAGCCGAACTGGCCGCCGGATGGGAAATCCGACTTTCCAAACACGTTCTCAGAACGTGTTTTGAAACGCGTATCACGAGGGGTTTGCAGGCGACACCGTCCTTTGAGGCGTCCAGACGTTTTCTCTAGCCCAGGCGTTTACGCCTGGGACTACGGATTCCCCCCAACGTGTTTTTCCCAAAGCCCCTTCCAGGGGCGTCCTTTCGCGTTTTGGCCTCGCCGATCTTCCGCCCCCTGAAGGGGACGGAAAGGAAAAAGCCAATCCGATTTTGGCCTTCGATCCCCAGGCGTGAACGCCTGGGCTAGAGAAAAAACGTATTTCCAAACACGTTCTCAGGCGGAGCCAGTGGCGCCCAGCACCCGCGCGGCCGCCTGTTGGCCCGTGTGGATGCAGTCGGGCAGGCCGACGCCGCGGTAGGCGTTGCCGGCCAGGGCAAGGCCCGAAAGCCGGGCCGCGCGCCGCTCGATCTCCTCCACCCGCGCCCGATGGCCCACGTGGTACTGCGGCATCGTCCGCGGCCAATGGGCCGCCGCCGCGTACACCGGCTCGCCCTGGATTCGCAGAAGCCGTCGCAATTCGGCGAGCACCAGCGGCACGAGCCGCGAGTCGTCGAGCTCGGCCATCTCGGGCGCCCGGGCGCCGCCGACGAACACGCGAAAGATGTCGTGGCCCTCCGGGGCTCGGTGGACGTACTTCCGGCTGCTAAAGCTGACGGCCAGGATGGGGCTCCGCTCGGCGGCGGGCACCACGGCGCCCATGCCGCGCAAAGGGTGGCCGATCTGGTCCGTGCGGAATCCCAACGACACGATCGCCGTGCCCGAGTGCTCGATCTGGCCAAGCCCCGCGCCTAACTCCCGATCGACCGGCGTCAACAGCGGCCCGGCCACGTGCGCCGGGGCGGCCATCACCACCGCGTCGAACCGCTCCGAACGCCCTCGCGACCACACGTCCCATCGGCCGTCGGGCGTCGGGGCCAGACGCTCGACGGGAGAGCCCAGCCGCAGCGCCCCCCGCGGCAGCCGGGCAACCAGGGCCTCGACCAGGCTCGACAGGCCGTCCCGCAGCGTGACGAACAGGCTGTATCGCGCGCCGCTTTGCGTTTCCGCTTCCCGCCGCGCCTTGCGACGCGCGGCCATCTCGCGCCTTAGCGCGCGGATCAGGCTGCCGTGCTGGCGTTCCATGTCGCGGAAGCGGGAGAGGGTCGCATCGACCGAAAGCCGCTCCAGATCGGCGGCGTAGACGGCACTGACCAGCGGCTCGACCAGCCGGTCGAACGCCTCGCGGCCCAGCCGCCGCCGCACGAACGCCGCCATGCTCTCGTCCGCGTCGTCCAACCGCGGTGGGATGAAATATTCCAGGCCGGCGCGGAGCTTGCCCAAGGGGCTCAACAGCGGCGTGAGCGCCAGCGGCCACAGCCGCGTGGGAGCCATCATGAGGAATCCGTCGGGCAGCTTGTGGAGCCGCCCACGATGGACGACGTACGTCTGCCGGCAGGCCGGGTTGGTCTGGACGAGCCGGTCGCCCAGCCCCAGGCTCCGGCAGAGTTCCAAGCCGTAGGGCACCGTGGTGATGAAATTGTCGGCGCTCTGCTCGACCTGGAATCCGGCCTCGTGCACCGTCCACAACACGCCACCCGCGCGATCGCCCGCCTCGAAGACGACCAGCTCGCAGGCCGGGTCGAGCTGCGTCACCCGGTGCGCCGCGGCCAAGCCCGCGATCCCCGCGCCGACGACGGCCACGTGTCTGACCGGCCGCGGCAGTCCAACCGCATTGGCCATCGGATCGTTTTGATCGCTGGCGGGAGAAAATTCGTTCATGCGATACGCTGTGTGCCACTGGCTCTGCCAGTGCGAGGAAATGCCCCGATTCGCGCACTGGCGAAGCCAGTGGCACCCGTTTCGTTGTCGATCAACCTGTCATTCTGCGGTTTCTTCGACCTCTTCCGCCTCGCCCGTGCTTTCCCGCCGGCGGAGATACAGCTTGATCGGCACCTCGCCGAAAGGCAGCTCGTCGCGGAAGACGCCCAACAGATAGCGGCGGTACGTCGCCGAGAGCGAGCCCGGACTGTTGCAGAACAGCAGAATCGTCGGCGGCTGGGTGGCCACCTGGGTGCCGTAAAAGATCTTCGGGCGGCGCTGGCGGACGACGGGCGGGGGGTTGTGGTCCAAGGCGGCCCGCAAAAGCTTGTTGAGCCGCCCGGTGCTCACGCGGTCGCGGGATTGCTTGAAGAGCATCTGGGCGTGGTTGAGCAGGGCCTTGACATTCTTGCCCGTCTCGCCCGTGACAAACGCGATCGGCACGTGCCACATCGTCCGGAAGGTGTCGCGGAGGTAGGCCACCCACTTCTCGGTCGGCATTTTGCCGGCCAAAAGGTCCCACTTGTTCACGACGAAGATGCAGGGTTTGTACTGCTCGGCGATGTAGTCGCAAAGCTGCTTGTCCACCTTGCTGATCCGTTGGGCCGCGTCGAAGAACAGCAGCACGACGTCCGCGCGGCGGATGCTCCGCTCGGCGCGGTGCGTGCCGTAGAAGTCGAGGTCGGTCTTGACGCTCTTCCGCCGGCGCAGCCCCGGCGTGTCGATGGCCACGAACGCCTTGCCGTCCATCACGAAGCGGACGTCGACGCTGTCCCGGGTGGTGCCGGGTACCTCGCTGACGATCATCCGCTCGCTCTGGGCCAGGGTGTTCACCAGCGTGCTTTTGCCCGTGTTGCGCCGGCCCACCATCGCCACGCGCATCTCCGGCTCGCCCAGGAGTTCTTCCTCGTCGTCCGTGGTGGTGGGCAGGCGTTCGAGGATGGCGTCGAGCAGCTCTTGCTTGCCGCGGTTTTGCGTGGTGCTCACGGCGACGATCTTCCGGCCGAACCGGTAGAACTCGTCCGCCTGGCTCTGCATGGCTTCGTGGTCGGTCTTGTTGGCCACGCACAGCACGGGAGCCGAGGCGTAGCGCAGCCGCCGGGCGACCTCTTCGTCCAGCGGGGCGATGCCGTCTTTTGCGTCAACGACGAACAGAATCACGGCGGCCCCGTCGATGGCCACTTGGATCTGCTCTTCAATGTGCTCGGTCAGGTTGTCGGCGTCCTCGATACCCATCCCGCCGGTATCGACCAGCTCGACGTATCGGTCGTCCAGCGGCATGAGATACGTCATCCGGTCGCGGGTGACGCCGGCGGTGGCGTCGACAATGGCCAGACGCTTCCCGGCAAGCCAGTTGAACAGGCTCGACTTGCCCACGTTGGGACGTCCGACGATCACCACCTGGGGCGCACCCATGAACGACTCCCGAAACGCCACTCCGCAAGGTAAGGCGAAATGCCCCGCTCGACAGGAATACGCACCGCGCCGAGACTTGGTTCCCCCTATCATAATTCGTCGGGTCGGGCAGGGGTATTGGGGGGAGTCTTCCCATCATTTTGGCGGAAATCCCCCGCCCGGTTTCCAGGGGCCGGCTGGCCGGTTAGGATGGGCGGCAGACTGGACGGCGTTCTCCTGGGCGGAACCATGACGGATACTCACGATTCAACCCGCGCCAGAGTGGGCCGGATCGCCCGGCAACGGCTGGAAAGCCTCCAACGGGCGGGCCTGACTCACGTGCCCAAGCCGCCGCCCGGGGACTGTCCCGATTTTCGCGCCAGCGAAAATGGGACTGTCCCCCTCGCCCCATCCACCCCATGTGACGCAGCCGTCGCTGAACCCATCGCGTCCTCGCCGACCGCGCCCTCCACCGACGCCGGCGCCGAGGCAACCCTGGCCCGACTTGCCGCCCGGGTGGCGACGTGCACCCGCTGCGCCGAATTGGCCCAAGCCCGCACCCAGACCGTCTTCGGCGCCGGCAATCCCCGCGCCCGGCTCGTGTTCCTGGGCGAGGCGCCGGGAGCGGACGAAGACCGGCAGGGCGTACCGTTTGTCGGTCGCGCCGGCCAGCTCCTGACGCGGATCATCGAAGCCTGCACGCTGCGCCGCGAGAACGTTTATATTTTGAACATCCTCAAGTGCCGTCCTCCGGGCAATCGCAATCCCCTGCCCGACGAGGCGGCCAACTGCCGCGAATACCTGGACGCCCAACTGGCCGCGATCCAGCCCGAGTTCATCTGCTGCCTGGGCGCGGTGGCCGCGAAGAACCTATTGGAGACGGACGCGGGCATCAGCAAGATGCGGGGCAAGTTCTATCTGTACAACGGCATCCGCGTCCTGTGCACGTACCACCCCGCCTATCTCCTGCGCAATCCGCCGGCCAAACGCCAGGTTTGGGAGGACATGCAGTTCCTCATGGCCGAGATGGGCATCGAGTTGCCGCGGAGCAGGGAGTAGGGATTTGGGGATTTGGGAAGGTCGGAAGGGGGAAACCAGTGTCATTCCGATCTCCGACTTCCGACCTTGCCTGCCGCTTGCGGCTTCGCGACGACGTGGTTCTCACTGAGCCGGCGTTGGCGGAAGGACCTGGATGGGCGCCGGCACCGGCGTGGGCGACTCGCCCGGCGGAATGGGCACCGCGCCGGAGGGCGATTCGAGCCGGATCTGCCAGCCGCCGCCCAGGGCGCGGTACGTGTCGATGAGCCCCTGGGCGATCTCGCCCTGGGCTTGGGTCAGCAGGTCTTGCTGTTGGACGAGGTTCTGCTCGATCACGGCCACGCGGTTGAAGTCGATCACGCCGGGGCGATACTCGGCCACGGCGATCTTCATGCCCTTCTCGGCAGCCTCGACGCTCTTCGCGAGCCAGCCGGCTCGTTGCCGGGCGCGGAGGAATCGGGCGATGCCGTCCTCCACCTCCGCGTTGGCCTCGAGCACCTGGTTCTGATAGGCCACGATCTGTTCGGCCAGCCGCGCATCCTGCATGCGGATCTGGTTCAGGAGCCGGCCGTAGTTGAGCACGTTCCACTGCACTCCGGGCCCGACGACGCCCTGGAAGGAACGGTTTCCGAACAGGTCGGGACCCTGCTGGGCAGCGACGCCGATCGAGCCCGTGATTGCAATGTGCGGATACAATTCCGCCGTGGCGATGCCCACCCGGGCGCTCTCGGCGGCCACCTGGCGTTCCGCGCCGCGGACATCGGGCCGGCGCCGCACGAGATCGGCCGGAATGCCCACGGCCACGTCCGCCGGCGCGGCGGGGATCGGACCCGTGCCGAGAATGGGTTCCAGTTCTTCCGGCGGGCGACCCAACAAAATGCACAACCGGTTGGTCGCCTGGCGAAGCTGCAATTCGAGTTGCGGGATGAGCGCCTCGGTTTGGGCCAGGGTGCTCGTGGCCTGATCCACGTCGAGCTCGCTAACTTGTTGGCCGCGATAGCGCGCGTCGGCGATTGTCCAGATCTCGCGCTGCAGCGCGACGTTTTGGCGAGCCAGCGCAATCCGCTGTTGGAGCGTGCGGATCTCCGTGTACGTCGAGACCACGTCGGCCAGCAAGGTGACCACCACCTGGTCGTAGTCCTCGATCGAGGCGTCCAGATCGGCGTCGGCCGCCTCGACCGCCCGGCGAAACCGCCCCCAGAAATCCAATTCCCACGCCAGGTTGAATCCACCGTTCCACTGGTCGAAGAATCGGTCTTCGAGGAATTGTGTGTTGGCCGTGGCCCTGCTAAGGGAGTTTCGCGAGAAGGCCGCCGAGGCGTCTTGCTGCCGCGGGAACAGACCGCCCACCGCCACGGCCCGGGCCGCGCGGGCCTGGAGCACGCGGCAACCGGCCTCGCGCAAGGTGAGGTTTTGCCCCACGGCGCTTTGCACGAGGGCGTCGAGCGTCGGGTCCTCGAAAACCGCCCACCACTGGCACAGGTCGTCCTTGCGATCGCTCACGCCGGCGTCGTCGGCGTCGATCCAATCGTCGGCCACGGGGGCAGTGGGCCGCCGGTAGTCGGGCCCCACCTTGAATCCGTTGGCCACGTACTCGGCCCACGACGTACAGCCGCCGACCGCCAGCAGACTCGCGGCGGCGAGCAAGAGACCCCAGAAGCGGACGCGGCCGGACATCGTCGCGAGATCCCCCCACAAGCGGCCGGCGCACGGGCCGGCACAAATTCGCCTATCAGCAATATCGGCCCTGAAGGCATAATCCGGACAACCGAAAAGGCCAACCGCGCTGGTTGAGGTGACCCCATCAGCGTCCGAGGCCGGCGCGGAAAGGAAAAATGGGAAAAATGCGCGGCATGGGGGCCATTACTAGTGTGGTGATTCCGGATTGTGGGATTGTACGGAAAGCCACCTTTTGCGCGCCACTGGCTTGGCCAGTGCGTGCCGTCGTGGGGAATTGCGTGGAATCCCGCATTGGCGGAGCCAGTGGCACTCACTGAACCAAACCCCAACAGCGTGAACCCACCACGCTAGAGCGTCCAGCCGTCGGGCACGACGGCGTCCTTGTGGATGACGACAATGCCGTCCCGGATCATCCCCTCCGGCGTCTCCTCGCTCGTTTCGACGCCGCGGTGGTTGACGATCTGGACGCCGCGGCCGATGCGGCAATTCTTGTCGATAATCGCTCCCTCGATCCGCGTGCGCGCCCCGATGCCCAGAGGTGGGCAGTCGCCTGCGGCGCCTTGCGGCGATGAGCCCGTCGCCTCGTAGAAGTCGTTGCCCATCAGGATCGAGTTGCGGATGAGCACGTCGGGCCCGATGCGGCATCGCAGGCCAATGACGCTGTTTTCGATCAGCGCGCCCTCCTCGATCACGCATCCGTCGGCCAGCAGGCTGCCCTGGACGGTCGCGCCGTCGATGCGCGACGGGGGCAGAAACCGGGCCCGCGAAAAGAGCGGCGCGTCGGCCGAGGCAAGCTCGAACGACGGCGTCCGGGCCGCCAACTCCAGATTGGCCCGATAGAACGACTGGATCGTTCCGATGTCCTCCCAATAGCCGTCGAAGAGGTGGACCTGGACGTGCCGCGTGCGGATCGAGGCGGGAAAGATCTCGCGGCCAAAATCCTCGTAGTCGGTCTTCTCGAGCACGTCGATGAGCGCGTCGCGATTGAAAAGGTAGATGCCCATGCTCGCCAGGCAATCCCGCCCGCGGCTGGCGACGCCCTGGGCGTCGATCCACGCGGGATCGGTCCGCACCATGTCCAGCTCGCGCTGGGAGCAGGGTTTTTCCAGAAACCCAACGACGCGGCCGGTGGAGTCCAACCGCATGACGCCGAAGCCCGAGGCTTCCGCGCTGGGCACGGGCACGGCGGAGATGGTCACGTCGGCCCCGGCGCGGCGATGGGTGGCCAACATGTCCTGGAAATTCATCCGGTAGAGCTGGTCGCCGGAGAGGATCAGGACGTGCTCGATATCGGGCTGCTGGATGTAGCGGAGATTCTGCCGCACGGCGTCCGCCGTGCCCTGATACCAGCCCGCGCCGGTGAGCGTCTGCTGCGCCGCCAGGATCTCGACGAATCCGTTGTCGAACGGGTCGAACGTGTAGGTGCTGCGGATGTGCCGGTGCAGGCTGACCGAGTTGAACTGCGTGAGCACGTAAATCCGGTTCAGCCCGCTGTTGATGCAATTCGACAGGGGGATATCAATCAACCGGTATTTCCCGGCCAGGGGTACGGCGGGCTTGGAGCGGAGTCGCGTGAGGGGATACAGGCGGGTTCCCCGGCCCCCGCCGAGCACCAACGTGATGACTTGCTTCATCTTACGGCCGTTCCATTTCCTTGGAAATCCGGGGCAAACCCCAACCGGATCGCGAAGAACCCATTCTATCCGCGACCGGCCGCCGACTGAATTGGGCCCGAATAAATCGGATCCAACGGTCATATCTTCTCTAGCTGTGAATACCCTCAATACCGAAATATCCCATGATTCCCACAACTCCCGTTTTCGTTCTTTTATCAAGTTCAACACAAATGGGGACGATACGAGCTATACCGTCTGGCCCGGCGTCGGGACGTATCCTGGCGCGCGGGGGGGATTGGAAGGTGATTGTAACCGTGCGCCCCCGGAAGGGCTGTGGATTCCGGCAATACACATGGAGGGAAACCAGACATGAAGTACGTTGCGACGGCGGTGATCGGGCTGTTGGTTTTCGGGATCGCGCCCGCCTGGGCCGATGACGCGGCGCTGTCCGCCAGGCTCGAACAATTGGAGAGCGAGACGCAGACCCTGCGGGCCGAACTCCAATGGCTCCGCGAGCATCCCGTCCGGCTGCCCCGGGTCGAGGCGTCTCCGATCAGCCTCCGCGCGGAGGACGTGGAGCCCGCCCAGGAGGACACGTACACCCTCGAACAGGTCGAGTCCATGATGGTCGCCACGGCGAAGAAATACGCCTGGACCAAGGGCGACCTGACGGTGGTGCCCTACGGGTATCTCTGGGGCAACATGAACTACTTCTCGGAGCGGACCGCGGCCATCGGGCGCTCCTACCCCACCTACGTCTATTCGCCCGACACGCACGGCGAGGACGTGTTCATGGTCGATGGCCGCAGCACGCGGTTTGGCGTCGACGTGGGCGGGCCGAAGCTTTGGCCCTTCTGCTGCGCCAAGAGCGGCGGCAAGGTGGAGTTCGACTTCCAGGGCGACCCGAGCGACACGGAAAACCGCGGCGGCGTGCTCCTGCGGCACGCGTACGTCGAGGTGAAGAACGACGACTACCGGTTGCTGTTCGGCCAGACGTGGGACGTGATCTCCCCGTTGTACCCGACCACGACGATGTACGCCGTGTACTGGAACTGGGGTAACATCGGCTATCGCCGCGCCCAGCTTCGTTGGGAGCGCTATCTACCCTACTCCAGCACCGAGTTGATGACGCTCCAGTTGTCGGCGAACCACTCGTGCGTGTCCGACAACATCGCGACGATCCGCCGCGAGCCCAGCGATTGGCCCGTCATGGAAGGCCGCGTCGCCTGGACGCTTGGTCCCCGCGGGCTGGGCGCCAAGCCGGTGGTTATTGGCTTTTCGGGCCACATCGGCGAGCAGGGATACGACATGGTCGATCTGAGCGCCGACGACGTGCGTCGACGCACTTGGTCGTTCAACGCCGATTTCGACGTTCCCATCACCAAACGGTTCGGCGTCCGCGGCGAATTCCAGACGGGCGAGAACCTCAGCACGTTCCTCGGCGGCATCGCCCAGGGCATCGACCCCGCCACGCTCACGACGATCCGCACCACGGGCGGCTGGGTCGAGACCTACTACTTCTGGCGTCCCGATTTGCACACCCACGCCGCCTTTGGCATCGACGATCCCGTGAATCAGGACCTGCACGCGGCGCATAGCCGAACCTACAACCAGTTCTATTACGCGAACCTGCTTTACGACGTGACCAAGCAGTTCTGCCTGGGCGCCGAAGTCGGTTCGTTGCGGACGATGTACAACGATCAGCGCACCGGCGACGCCTTCCGCCTCGAGTTGATGGCTCGCTACGCGTTCTGATCGCCGGCCGGATGCCCACGCCACGGGGCAATCGCCATCGCCACACGCCGGGCGTTCGCACGGACGCCCGGCGTTTCCTTTTGCGCAAGACCCGCTGGACGTCCCGTCGGCGCTTGTGCCGCCGCGCCGCCGCCGCGATCACCCTCGGCCGGCGCCCAGTTCGACTTTGGCCCAGAAGGGGTGCTGGCGATCGGCGCGGGTGCGGGCGTCCTCGAGGAGCACCTCGAGGTTGGGCGCCAGCGCCGGATCGGCGGGGCTGATCCGCCGGCCGTTGATCGTCACGGCGATCGGCTTGTCGAAATCGACCATCTCCGGGGCGAGCCACACGACGACCTTGCCCGCGCCCGTGCGGACCCGAACGCCGTTGGTGGCCAGGATGGAACTCTCCGTCCTCATGGCGAAGGTCCCCCGCGGCGGCGGCCAGTGGCTGGGATCCACCATGGCGCGGGCGGGCAGGTCGCCCAGTTCCACCCACCAGAAGAAGTTGTCCCACGGCCGCATCGACGCGCACTCGAACTCCCGCGGGAAGAAGTCGCGTCGGAGCGTCTTCATCTTCATCCAGTCGAAGAGCCGCTGGATCTCTTCGTAGAAATGTTCGTGGCCCCGGCCCAGGTATTCGACCACCGTGGCGTTGTACCCGTGCGTCAGGTAGCGATCCAGGTCAATCGCGTTGTCGGCCAGCCAACGTCCGTCCCTCTCGCCGCCGACGACGTAGAAGGGCACGTTTCGGGCGTTTTCCCAATAGAACGCGCAGTAGCGGCCGCTCCGCGCGGTGATGGGGATGACGCCGGCCCAAAGATCGGGGTGGGCCAACCCGATGTCCCACGCCGCGTCGCCGCCCATCGAGTGGCCCGACAAAAACACCCGATCCGTGTCGATCGCGAATCGTCGACACGCGTCCCGCAGGACGCCGAGCACCGCGGCGTGCTCGCGGGCGAGATAGCCGTATTTATGCTGATGCGCGGTCGTCCAGGCGGGCGCGACCACGATGAACCCGTGCCGCCCGGCCTGGCCGCGACGCCATCCGCTCTCGTCCCAGTCGCCCGCCCACCAATTCACCGCAAGCTCTGGCGTGGTCCCGGCGCCGTGCAAGGCCAGGATGGTCGGGTAGTGCCGATGGGGGTCGTATTCGGGTGGAAGCTGCACGACGTAGCGAACGGGCAATTCCTTGTCGAAACCGGGGATGTCCAGCTCGTGGTACCCCGGCTTGCCCTCGACCTCTTCGGACGGCCGCGGCGGCGTCATGTTGGCCAGCAGCAGGGCCACGGTCTTGGGCACGGCGCCTTCCTCGGAGCCGAGCTTCTGGAGGATGGGTTGGGCGTTGATCCGCGCGGGCTCGTTGAGGTATTGGCGCACCAGCCCGCGCGTCCGCCAGGCGGATAGCGCCACGGACAAGTTCGGCGTCGCGGCGTTGCCGCCCAGCAGCCAGCCGCTGGCGGCCAGGGCCAGCTTGTTGGCGGGCTCGAGGTCCGCGTCGTCCGCGGCCAGACGGTAACCCGCCATGCGGGGCATCGTGTTCGCGTTCAGCTCGGCCGCGATTTCCTCGAGAATAGGCGCCAGTTGCATCCGCGTGCCCGAGTCGTCGATCTTGGCCGCCAACTGGCCAAGCTGCTGGACGACCGCGGCGCGTTGTTTCTCCATTGCCTCGATTTCGCCCACCAGCTCGCGGACTTCCTGAAGGATGGTTCCGGCGACGCCTTCCGAGGGAAAGGCCTTGAGCTTCTCGAGGACCAGGCGGTGTTGGCCCGCCTCGCGGCGATATTTCAGTTCGTCCAAGAATCGTTGGGCGCTTGCCTGGCGGAGCTTTTGGAGCGATTGCCCAACCTCGGCCTTGACCTTGTCGTCGTCGGGATGCGCGTCCAGCAGTTTCTTCAGCACGGCCAGGGCGTCCTCGTAGCGTTCCATGCGGACGTAGAACCGGGCGATCTTCTTTTGATGCTCGACGCCGTCCGCGTCGGGAAACTGGTTGAGGATCTTGTCGAGCGCGTCGGCGGGGATCGAGGAAGGCGCGATCCGCATGTCCCAGGCGAGACTGATCCCCTCGACCTTGGCCCAATAGGGCGTCAACTCGGTGATGCCCTGCACGATGTCCAACCGCCCGCGGTCGGTCATCATCGTCAGCGTGCGTCGGCCATGCGGATCGAAGGGCTCCTGCGCGACGATGGGTCCCACCGACGCGACGCCCGTCCCGGCGGTGCGGACCCGTTGCCAAATCTCGAAGGTCTCGTTCCTGCCGGGCGGGGGAACCTCGCGCTCGTCGTGAACCTGCCGTTTGGAGACGAACGTGCGGCGGAGGTTGTCGTCGAGGAAACGGATCGACTGGACCACGCCCCGGCCGGGCGGTTGGGGCTGCTCGATCAGCCCCGACGTGAATCCGGGGCTGCCCTGCAGAATCCGGCCGTCCCTCATCACCAGTTCGACGGTCAGAGCCCTGGCGAGTCCGCCCGCGGCCGCGACGAGCAGGGCCGCAAGCAACACGGCTCCAATGCGGGTCCGGACCGCCCGGGCCGCGCTTGCGCGGTTGTGCCGTGGCCAGGGCGCCATGGCCACGTTTGCGTGGCCATGCCATGGCTCTCTCATGGTCGAACATGCCCACGCCAGCGTGAGCATGGCACCCACCGTGGGCAGGGTACGGGGCAGTTCGGCTTCAGGACGCGGCATGGCGGCGTTCCGATGGACGAGAGGATGGGTCCCCTCCAACGGGGAACCTTTAGTTCATTTTACCTTCTTCGTCCACCCCGAGTCGAGCGTCCGGCTCGATTGGGACCCGGCAAATCGCCCTATCGTCAACCTGGCGAGATGGGTAAAATTCTCCCGCCCACAGGGTATGCGCTCGGGGTACCGAGTGCCCCGGGCCATGCCTGTGCCAGGGGAGTGCCACGGGCTTTGCCAGTGTTATTCGATTAACCACAAATGACGCACTGGCAAAGCCAGTGGCACACGAAACGACGCACTGGCAAAGCCGGTGGCACACGAAACGACGCACTGGCCGAGCTGGTGGCGCACGCGACCGCAGGACCCACGGCACGCGCGCGACGTTGCAACATGAGGTGAATCAACATGTTACGATACTGGACCGCCGGGGAGTCGCACGGACGAGGATTGATCGCGCTGGTGGACGGGTTTCCCGCCGGCGTCGAGATCGACGTGGAACAGATCAACGCGGAGCTGGTCCGGCGCCAAGGTGGGTACGGGCGCGGGGGACGCCAGCTCATCGAGGACGACCACGTCGAATTGCTCGGCGGCGTGTGGCGGGGGCAATCGCTGGGAAGCCCCATCGCCCTGCTCGTGCCCAACAAGGACTTCAAGATCGACGAGATGGACGACCTCGACCGCCCCCGCCCGGGCCACGGCGACTTGAGCGGGTCGCGGAAGCATCTCAGTTCGGTTCGGGCGATTTTGGAACGGGCCAGCGCGCGGGAGACGGCCGTCCGCGTGGCCGCCGGCGCCTTGGCCCGACAATTGCTTGCGCCGTTGGGCATCGAGGCGCTGGGCTACGTGGTGGCCCTGGGGCCGTTGGAGATCGCGGCCAAGCCGGGCACGCTGGCCGAGCACCGCGCCTTGCGCGACGCCAGCGAGATCTACTCGCTCAATCCGGACCAGGACGCCGAAGCCATCGCCCTGGTGGACCAATGCCGCGACCAGGGCGACACGCTCGGCGGCGTGATCGAGGTTCGCGTCGAGGGCGTGCCCTTTGGATTGGGCACCCACGCGCAGTGGGACCAGAAACTCGACGGCCGGCTCGCCCAGGCGGTCATGGCGGTGCAGGCGATCAAGGGGGTCGAGATTGGGCTGGGATTCAAGGCGGCGCGGCGGCTGGGCTCCCAGGTGCACGACCCCATTCGCTTCGATCCGGCGGCGGCCGGCGGCCCAACACTCGGCTTCGCGCGGCCCACGAACAACGCCGGCGGGATCGAGGCCGGCATGACGAACTCCCAACCCATTGTCATTCGCGCGGCGAAAAAGCCGATCTCGACGCTGGCCTCGCCGTTGGAATCGGTCAACCTGAAAACCCGCCGGCCAGAATCCGCCTCCTACGAACGCAGCGACGTCTGCGCCGTGCCGGCGGCCAGCGTGGTGATCGAGAACGTGGTCGCGTTCGAGATCGCCCGGGCGGTGGTCGACAAATTCGGCGGCGACAGCCTTCAAGAAATTCTCGCCCGGCGGGAGCTGTTTGAACGGATGGCGAGAGAAATGTAGTCATAAGAAACCACGGAGGCGCGAAGACACGGAGACGGAAAAGAAGGAGAGTTCAGGGGCACAGGAAGAAAGAAGGCAAAAGAGAGAATGGAGAAGTACCGGGCGGGACTGCGGGAGTGATGGTTTGATGAAGCTGGAACATGAGGGATTGACGGCGTCGATAATCGGCGGGGCCATCGAGGTTCACAGGGCGTTGGGACCGGGTTTGCTCGAGTCGGCATATGAGGAATGCCTTTGCCGAGAATTGAGTCTTCGCAGGCATCCTTTTGAACGTCAGGTGGCGCTTCCCGTCCATTACAAAGGAGTGGATTTGGATTGCGGCTATCGCATGGATCTGGTCGTGGATGACCGCGTAATCGTTGAACTTAAGTGCGTCGAAACAATCCTGCCGGTTCACGAGGCGCAGTTGATGACCTATCTCAAGCTGAGTGGCAAATCGATCGGCCTCTTGATGAATTTCAAAGTGCCGGTGCTCAAGGATGGCATTGTTCGGAGAATTCTATGACGCGATTGGTTTCTCCGTGTCTCCGTGACTCCGTGGTGGTCTTCTCCCGTCTCTGATTTCTCGTGAAGGAACAAGGATGTTCCGGTTGCACGATCGGGTGAGGCGGCGGGTGGCGCTGGCGGCCTTCGTCGGGCTGTGTCTGGTCCCGACGGCGGGCGTGCTGGGCTGGGGAATCGCGCGCCATCTGCCCAGCCACGCGAACGACGAAGCCGACGCGCTCGGTCAACGGTTCGGGCTCGGCGTCCGGCTGGCCGGCGTCGAGCATCCGCGTCCACGGACGATCCGCTATCTCGGTCTGGAGCTGGTGAACCCCGAAAACGGCCGGACCATCTTGAAGTGCCGCAAGCTCGAAGCCACGTGGCGGATGGCGCCCGGCCCGCGGGGCGTTGCCCGGCTGACGCTGCTGTTGACGGCCGTCGCGCCCGAGCTGAACGCGGCGGAGCTGGCCGAAGTGGGCCGGCTTGCCCAACGGGCCATCGAGCTGCGGATGGACAACGCCCAGGTGGACGTCCGCTGGGTGGCCGACGAGGTCACGCTTCGGCTTGGCGATAAGGATAACGACAAGACGATTTCGCTTGTGGACACGCGCGGCGGGTTGCAGACGCTGGTGGCTGGGTCGCAGGCGTGGTGCGAATTCCGCCCGGCCGACTCGCCGTCGCCCGCCCCCGCCCGGCTGCGGCTGGCGCGCAATCGCCAGACCGATCCGCCCCACGACTGGTTCGATCTGGACGCCCGGCGAATCCGCCTGCCTTGTTCGCTACTGGCGCGGGGGCTCGCGCCGTTTGGAGACGTGGGCAACGATGCCGATTTCACGGGCTATTTGGTCGCGGCGCGGATGGCCGACGGGTGGCAAGGCCGGATCGAGTCGGCGCAATGGGGCGGCGTGGATCTCGGCCGGCTCGTCTCGGATCGTTTCGAGCACACCCTCGGCGGCGCGGCGCAGGTCACCATCCGCAAGGCATGGTTTCGCCAGGGACGGATCGAGCAGGTCGAAGGCGCGGTGGTGGCGGGCCCCGGCACGGTGAGCCGATCGCTGCTTCGCGCCGCCGCCGAACACCTCGGTCTCGAAGTCGGCGCGGAGCCGCTCACGTTGAGTCAGGTCGTGGCGTACACGCAACTCGCGTTTGATTTCACGCTCGACGGCGAGGGGCTGCGAATCGCCGGCCTGGGACAAACCGGGCGGAAGGCGCCGATCATGGTGGATGCCCGCGGCGCGGTTTTGAACGCGACGGGGGGGGCGTGTCCCGGCGGCGCGCTATTGAGGGCATTGGCCCCCCCAGGCGCGCCGTTCGTGCCCGCCAGCCGCCAGACCGACTGGCTCGCCCGCCGGCTACCCTTGGCCAAGCCCCTCGAACAGGCCCGACGGCTCGCTCCTCCCTGATGGCCCTTGGGCGGCGCCGCCGCGGCGCGTTATAGTGTTGGGCAAAGGAGGACTTCCCCATGCGAATCGTTGCCTTGACGTGTGCGCTGGCGGCGGCACTGGCCGCGACGTCGGCCGCCCAGACGCCGCGCGTGCCCGTGCTGTACTCCACCGACCTGTTCCACCCCCATAACGACCCCGACGACCATTACGATCTGGCCACGTTGTTCGCCCTGGACGAACTCGATATCCGCGGGATCGTTTTCGACCTGGGCGACGATCCAGTCGAAAGGACGGGCATACCGGCTGTCGAGCAGTTGATGGAGATCACCGGCAAGCGCGTGCCCTTCGCGCCGGGCATCGGCCGGAAGCTCGCCTCGCGCGACGACAAGGCGCCGGACGCGCCGCCGGAGTCGCTCGGGGCCGTCGAGCTGATCCTCGACACCCTGCGCGAGTCGAAGGAGAAGGTCGCCATCATCGTCGTGGGAAGCTGCCGCGACGTGGCGGTGGCTTTCAACCGCGAGCCGGAGCTGTTTCGGTCCAAGGTGAAGGCGCTGTACCTCAACGTGGGCCGAGGGCCCGCCGACCCCAAGCAGGACGAGTGGAACGTCGGCCTGGACCCGCTGGCGTACTACCGGCTGTTCGAGTCGGGCTTGCCGCTGGTGTGGTGCCCTTGTTTTGGGAAGGACGGCTACCAGGCGCTCTACGTTTTCCAGCAGCCGGACGTGATTCCCGCCCTGCCGAAACCCGTGCAAAACTACTTCGTCTACTGCCTCACGAAATCGACGGCCGACCCGATCGCATTCCTGGCGACTGGGCCGCACCCGACGCCCCAGGGACCGCGGAACATGTGGTCCACCGCGTCCTTCTTCCACGCGGCGGGCAGGAAGATCCACGAGCGGGCGCCCGGCGATTTCGTCGTCCTTCCGCCCGAGGTCGCCGAGAAGCAAGGGCTCTCCGAAAAGCGGGTCGAGGTCTACACGTTCGAGCCGATCCGCGCGGGCCTTCGCGACGGAGACAACCAGGCTGGCTTGCCCCTGGCGGTCGAGGTGAATCCACCGGCGCCGAACGGCTTCGTCTTCCGCGCGACCGACGAGCGCTACGGCCGCGCGATGACGTCGTGCCTGAAGAACCTGCTGGCCGGATTGGGGCAAAAGGCGGCCGAGTAGGGTGATTGGACGCCACGACCGCGTGCCACTGGCTTTGCCAGTGCATGAAGACCGTGTGCCGCTGGCTTTGCCAGTGGTTGGCATTTTTCCACAAAAAAACAGGAACCCGATCATGCGGACGGCACGGAAGACGACGGCATTCTTCATCGTTATCTCCACGGCATGGTGCGCCGTCGCGGCGCGGGGCGACGAGGGCATGTGGCTCTTCAGCGATCCACCCGGCAAGATGCTGGCCCAGCGCCACGGCTTCGAGCTCTCCCGCGAGTGGCTCGACAATCTCCAGCGGGCGTCCGTGCGATTCAACCTGGGCGGGTCCGGGTCGTTCGTCTCGGGCGACGGGCTGGTGATGACCAACCATCACGTCGGATTCGATTCCATCCAGAAGCTCAGCACGAGCCAGCGCGACTACATCACCACCGGCTTTTACGCGAAAACGCCCGACGAGGAGTTGCCCTGCCACGACCTGGAGCTGAACGTCCTGGCGAGCATCGAGGACGTGACCGAGCGGGTCGAGGCGGCCGTGCCGCCCGGAAGCGAGCCGGAAGAAGCCCACAAGGCCCGGCTCGCCGCCATGAACACGATCGAGAAGGAATCGCTTGACACGACCGGGCTGCGCAGCGACGTGGTCGCGCTGTACCACGGCGGCCTCTATCACTTGTACCGGTTCAAAAAGTACACCGACGTCCGCCTGGTGTTCGCCCCGGAGCAGGACATTGCCTTCTTTGGCGGCGACCCGGACAACTTCACCTTCCCCCGCTACGATCTGGACGTCTGCTTCTTCCGCGTCTGGGAGGACGGCAAACCGGCCAAGATCGAGCACTTCCTGAAGTGGAGCAAGACGGGCGCAAGGGAGGAGGAGGTGGTGTTCATTTCGGGCCATCCCGGGCGGACGAACCGGCTCAACACGGTGGCGCATCTGGAATTTCTTCGCGACCGCGCGCTACCCGAGCGGCTCGACGAGCTGCGCCGCGGCGAGGTTCTCGTCAGCGCGTACGGCGAGCGGCTGGCCGAGAACGCCCGCCGGGCAAAGCGCGATCTATACGGCTTCGCCAACGCGCGGAAGGCGCAGTTGGGCGCTCTGGCGGGGCTTCAGGACCCGGCGATCCTTGCCTGCAAACGCGCCGACGAGGCCACCCTGCGCAGCGCCGTACTGGCCGATCGGGCGTTGGCCACCTCGTGCGGCGCTGCATGGGACAAGATTGCCGCGGCGCTGGCCGCGTGGGACGGGATCTACCAGCCGCACCGACTGCTGGAAGACCCGACCGTATTCAACTGCGCGCTCTTTCCGCACGCCCGCACGCTTGTGCGCTTGGCGGAAGAGAGCGCCAAGCCCAACGCAGAGCGACTGCGCGAATACCGCGAGTCGAATCTCGCCTCGCTCGAGCAGAGCCTCTTTTCCGAGGCGCCGATTCATAAGGACTTGGAAACGATCAAGCTGGCCGACTGGCTCGCCCGGCTCGTGGAAAAGCTCGGCGCGGACGATGAATTGGTCGTGCAGATTCTCGCGGGCAAGTCGCCGGCCGTCCGCGCGGAGGAGCTCGTGCGGAGCACGCGGCTGGACGACCCAGCGGTCCGCCGGGAACTGGCCGAGGGCGGGCAGAAGGCCATCGACGCCTCGGACGACCCAATGATCCTCCTGGCCCGGCTGGTGGACGCCCGCGCCCGCGAGCTCCGCGCCGAGTTCGAACGGAAGGTCGAGGAGCCGATGCAACAGGCGTATGGCGAGATCGCCAAGGCCCGTTTCGCGCTGGCGGGCAAGGACGTCTATCCGGACGCGACGTTCACGCTGCGGTTGAGCGTGGGCGTCATCCGCGGGTACGACGAGGGCGGCATGCGGATCCCCGCGTGGACCACGATCGGCGGCGCGTATGACTACGCCGCCGCGCGCGACAACCAGCCGCCGTTCCGCCTGCCCGAATCGTGGATCGATCGCCGCGATCGGCTCGACCCCCAGACGCCGATGAACTTCGTCTCCACCAACGACATCATCGGCGGCAACTCGGGCAGCCCCGTGGTGAACCGTGCGGGCGAGGTGGTCGGGCTGGTCTTCGATGGGAACATCCAGAGCCTCGTCTGGGGCTTCGTCTTCGACGAGGAAGTGGCCCGGGCCGTGTCCGTCGATTGCCGCGCCATCGACGCGGCCCTGCGCGACGTCTACGACGCCGCCGAGCTTGCCGCCGAGTTGGGCCGCGGGCGGACGGATTGAGACGGAAAGTTCATCGTGGAGACGCGGAGAAACGCGGACGGTTGAGATCGGGGAAAGAGAACAACCGCGAATGGACGTGAAGGAAGGCGAATAAGACGGGCAATACGCGCGTTGGAGTGACGGTTGCCGCATTCGCCGCGCGACGTCCAGCCAAACTGTCCAATAAGCCCAACCCGGCCCGTGAATCGCCCGCTTTCCCCACGGCAAAGGTAGCGGGATAGAATCTCGTGAGTGGACATTGGGTGGCGCGTTCCGAGCGAGGCAACGGACGTGGTGTTTTGGTCGGCCACTCCCTTCGCTCGGAACGTGTCATCGAGGCCGAATCTCAGGAGCGCGATCATGGACCGCGTAATCATCGGGTTGACGACGCTGTCGGCCGCGGGCGTGTTGGGGATCTTCTCGGGCCGCGGGGCGGGTGGGGATCTCAAGCCGGGCGACAAAGCCCCCGATTTCGCCCTGGTGGGCAGCGACGGCAAGACGTACAAGCTGTCGGACTTCGTGGGCAAGCGTGCCGTCGTGCTGGCCTGGTTCCCCAAGGCATTCACGCCCGGCTGCACGACCGAGTGCAAGTCGCTCCGCACCGGCGGCGGCGCTTTGCGGGCGTTCGACGCGGCCTACTTCACGGCCAGTCGCGACACGCCGGCACGCAACGCCGAGTTCGCCAAGTCGCTCGGCCTCGACTACCCGATCCTCTCCGATCCAGAGGGCAAAGTGGCCAAGGCCTACGGCGTGACCGACGCCGTGCACCGCTGGGCCCGCCGGTGGACGTTCTACATCGGCGCGGACGGGAAGATCCTGGCGATCGACAAGAAGGTGAATCCCGAGACCCACGCCGCCGACGTCGCCCGGCGTCTCGCCGAGCTGGGTGTTCCCCTGGCGTCACGGGAGCGATGAGCCGCTTGCGGCGTCGCCACACGCATTGCCGTCGGGGATTTGGCGGACGACGCGAGTGTGCCGCTGGCTTGCCCGTGTAGTGTTGTCCATGTGCCCAAACAGCACTGGCAAAGCCAGTGGCACTCAATCCGACAACGAAATCCGGTCAAACTCGCCCAGCCTTGGCGGCCGCTCGGTGGACGAACTGGGCGACGAGCCCCAGCAGGCGGTCTTTGGTGATGGGTTTGCGGGCGTAGGCGTCGCAGCCGGCGTCGAGGCATTTCTGGCATTCGCCTTCCAGGGCGTGGGCGGTCAGGGCGATAATGGGGCCGGCGTAGCCCTGCCGGCGAAGCTGGCGGGTGGCCTCGTAGCCGTCCATCTCCGGCATCTGCATGTCCATGAGCACTACGTCAAACGGCCTGCCGGCCTGCCGGGCGGCCAGCGCGGCGTCGCGCGCGGCCAGCCCGGTGTCGACCAGCGTCACCTCGACGCCCGCCCGACCGAGAATGGCGCCCACGAGGCGCTGGTTGTCCGGGGCGTCCTCGGCCACGAGGACCCGCGCGCCGGCGATCGACGGCGCGTCGCTGCGTTTCCGCGGGCGCAAGCCGCCTCGTTCGCGAGCGTGGAGCACGTCGAGATAGTCCACCTGCTCGACGTTTCGGTCCACGCCGGTGGGCAGCCACACGCGAAAGGCGCTTCCCTCGCCGGGCTGGCTTTCGACGGCGATCCGGCCGCCCAGCTCATCGAGCAGCCGGCGGCAGATGACGAGCCCCAAGCCCGTGCCGCCGAACCGCCGCGTCGTCGCCGCGTCGGCTTGCGCAAACCGCGTGAACAGCCGGCCGATCTGCTCGGGCGTCATGCCGATGCCGGTGTCGGTCACCTCGAACAGGAGCATCGGCCCTTTGTCGTCGGCGTCCGCGACATCCACGGACAACCGCACGACGCCCCGCTCGGTGAACTTGACGGCGTTTCCAACCAGGTTGATGAGGATCTGACGCAGCCGCGTGGGATCGGTGTGGATGACTCGCGGGACGGGGCGTCGGCAGACGACCTCTAGCGCGAGGTTTTTTCGTCGGGCGCGATCGCGCATGAGCGTTTCGACGTCGGCCACCACCTCGGCGGCCGAACAATCGATCCGCTCGATCATCATTTTGCCGGATTCAATTTTCGACAAGTCCAGAATGTCGTTGAGGACTTCCAGCAGGTGCTCGCCGTTCCGCTGGATGGTCCGCACGGCGTCAAGGCGGTCGGCTTCGGAGACGTGCGCGTCCAGAAGCGTTTCGGTAAAGCCGAGGATGGCCGTCATGGGCGTGCGTATTTCGTGGCTCATGTTGGCCAGGAATTCGCTTTTGGCCTGGCTGGCCGTCTCGGCCACCTCGCAAAACTCCTCGAGCGCCCGATTCGTCGATTCCAGCGCCGCGGCGTAATGGCGGATCTCGCGTTCGGTTTGCTTCTGACGCGAGATGTCGTGGATCTGCCCCACCACCAGCACGACGCGGCCCTGTTCGTCCAGGATGGGCGAGGCGCACACCCGCTCCGTCCGCCCGTCGGCCGGGTTCGTGAACTCCGCCTCGCAGATCTGGCCCGTGTGGAAGGCCCGCTTGATCGGGCACTCGAACGCCAGCACGCAAGGCGGCTGCGGCGGGTCGGTCGTCGAATCACCCTGGCATCGCGAACGGCAGCCGCCGTGCAAATAGTCGGGAAGATCGGTCTTGTTCGTCATCACGACGCGGAGATCGCGGTCGATGAGGAACAGGCGTTCGGGCAAGGCGGCGAAGACTCGGCCCAGCAGCGAGGCCGGCGGGGCGCCGCCCGAGGCGACTGGCGGAGCGTCGATGTGGTCAGACGAGTCGGGAGCGTTCTCCCCAGGGGTTGCGTGGGTCATGGCGCCGGAAGAATCCAGATGGTGGTGAGGCAACTCCTTCCGCTTGGCGGGAAGATATTACAGGATAGCTTGGCTTTTTGGTTAAATAGGGAGGTTTCTTGCGGGAAAAACGGCACGGGTATCCGAGCCAGTAGTCCGTTCCGGACTGCGGGAAAATGCCCCAGGTTATGCGAATATCTCGCCTGGCGTCCGAACTAGACGCACCCCCCTAGGGTATCTGCTCTAGGCGGTATTGCGTTGACGACCGATCTTCGCCCCGCTATGGTTCTATTTCGCGACGCATGACCGTGGCACTTACCGCCGACCTCCGGTTCGACCCTTTGATTTCGAGACGCTGCCCCGGCCGCATCACGCAACACGTCTCCCACTTCAAGAGTCCTCCATGCATCCTCCCGAACACGCGCGAGTCCTGGCCTTCATGGCCCATCCCGACGACGCCGAGGTCCTTTGCGGCGGGACGCTCGCGCGGCTGGCGGAGCTGGGTTGGGAGGTCCACGTCGCCACGCTCACCCCCGGCGATTGCGGGACCACCACCCAGACGCCCTGGGACATCAGCGCCACGCGCACGGGCGAGGCCCGGCAGGCGGCCGCCCTGATCGGGGCCCGGTATCACTGCCTCGACGAGCGCGATATCTACGTCGTTTACGACAAGCCGACGATCCGCAAGAGCATCGACCTCCTCCGCGAAATCGCGCCGTCGCTCGTGCTGACCCACGCGGCCAAAGACTACATGATGGACCACGAGATGGCGTCGCTTCTGGCCCGCGCGGCCAGCTTCGCCTACGCCGCGCCCAACGCGTCGACCGTGCCGGTGCGGGCCGGCGCCCGCGTTCCGCATCTCTACTACGCCGACCCCGTCGAGGGCATCGACCCGCTGGGCCAGCGAGTCCAGCCGACCACGTGGGTGGATGTCTCCGCGCATCTGGAGAAGAAGCTCCAGATGCTCGCCGCGCACGCCAGCCAGCGCGAGTGGCTGCGGGCGCATCACGGCATGGACGAATACCTGGACGCCGTGCGGCGCTTCGCGACCGCGCGCGGCGACGAGATCGGCGCGGTCGCCGCCGAGGCCTTCGTCCAACACCGCGGCCACGGCTATCCCCGCGACGACCTCTTGGCAAAGCTCTTCCCGCTCACGTCGGCCGGCGCAGCGCGCTGAGCAAAGCAGGGGCGCGGCGTTTATCGGTGATCGCCCCGGACGTGCTTCACCGCCCGATAGATCATCAGGAAGATCCCGCTGCCAAACAGGCCGACGAGCAGTCCGGCCGCGCCGCCCAACACGGCGCCTTCGGGACACCACCATCCGAGCCCGCCAACGGCCACGCCCAGGACCGTGGTCGCGCCGATGCAGGCCGCCTGGACGAGGTTATCCTTGGCCCGGATGTTCACGCCCGTTGCCACGTCCGCGACGATGTTGTACGTCTCGCGGTTCGTGAGGCCTCGACCGGGTTCGGCCAGCTCGGCGGCGACGGGTTCCGGAACGTCGTCGGGCGAAGAATAGGGGTTCGAGCCTGCATTCTCGGACATGGTGGCGTCTCCCGATGTGGGTGGGATACTCGCGTTTTTTACCGCTCGACGCGGCGGTAGAGCGTGTCGCGTTCGACGGGCTGGAAGCCGGCCTCGCCGATGAGGCGGCGAAGCTGGGCGACAGAAAGGGCTTCCGGCGAGTCGGACCCGGCGCGGTGGTGGATCTCCTCGTAGCGGACCGTCCCGTCCAGATCGTCCGCGCCGTAGGCCAAGGCGGTCTGCGCGATGCCGATTCCCAGCGTGATCCAATACGCCTTCACGTGGTCGAAGTTGTCCAAGAAAAGCCGGCTCACCGCCACCGTGCGGAGGTCGTCCACCGGCGAGGTCTTCGCCAGATGGGCCAACCGCGTGCCTTCCGGGTGGAAGCAAAGCGGCACGAATGCCTGGAAGCCGCCCGTTTCGTCCTGAAGACGCCGCAACTGCAACAGATGATCCACCCGCTGCTCGAGGGTCTCGACGTGGCCGTAGAGCATCGTCGCGTTCGAACGGAGGCCGAGCCGATGGGCCGTGCGATGAACGTCGAGCCACGCGCGGCCGTCGGCCTTGTGGGGGCAGATCTCGGCGCGAACGTGCGGATCGAGGATCTCGGCCCCGCCGCCGGGCAGACTGCCCAGGCCGGCCTCGATCAGTTGTTCGAGCACCTTGCCGACCGGCTGCCGGGCGAGCTCCGCGAATCGGGCGATCTCGACCGCCGTGAACGCCTTGATGTGGACCTCGGGGCAAGCGTCGTGCAACAGGCGCACCAGGCCCAGGTACCAGTCAAAGCCCTTGTCCGGATGCAGCCCGCCGACGACGTGCAGCTCCGTCGCCCCGGCCGCGGCCGCCTCGCGCGCCCGGGCGACCACGTCCTCGTCAGGCATCACGTACGCGTCCGCGTCGTCCGCGTCGCGGCTGTAGGCGCAGAGCCGGCAGCGGTAGATGCAGACGTTGGTCGGATTGAGATGGGCATTGACGTTGTAATAGGCCACGTTGCCGAGTCGCCGCCGCCGCGCCCGATCGGCCAGCCGCCCCACCTCGTGTACGTCCACCCCCGGCTGAAACAGAAACTCCGCCTCCGCCGCCGACAGCCGCTCGGCTGCGTCCACCTTCTGGGCGATTTGGTCCAGCAGAACGGATTCCTCAGACACGATCTCGTCCTCGTTTTGGGGATTTGTCCTTGTCATTCTGGATCGCTATAGTCATTCGGGCTCATTGTCGTCAGTCTGAGCGAAGCGAAGAATCTGGACGGCAACGTATCGTGTGCCACTTCTCGTTTCAGGGCTCCGCCGCGTCTTTGTGGACGTGGAACCCGACCTGGCGTTTGGGCGGATCCGGCTGCTCCATCAAGCGGTTGAGCACCTGGACGATGGCCTTGATTTGTCCGTCGTGCAATTGGACGGTGTCGGCCAGGCGCGTGAGTTGCTCTACCAATTCGCCCGGCGTGGCCATCAGACGGCGCAGCCGCACGAACGTCCGCATGATCTCGATATTCACCCGCACGGCCGTGGGCGAGCGCAGCACGCTGGAGAGCATGGCCACCCCGTGCTCGGTGAACACCCACGGCAGCTTGCGGCGACCGCCCCAGCCGGGATTTGATGTCACAATCCGTGACATCAAGATTGTAAGTTCTTGTTGTGTAAGTTGATGCGCAAAATCCTCGGGAAACCGATCGGCGTTGCGCCGGACCGCCTGGTTCAGTGCGGCCGTAGGTATCCCGTACAGCCGCGCCAGGTCCGAATCCAGCATCACCCGCTGCCCACGGACGATGTGGACCATGTTCTGGAGTTGCTGGGCGATGATGGCCGCGCTGGACGACACTCGCTTATTGGTCATGTTCGACAATCCCAATTCCCAACGGTTCCGATACTGTAGCCAATCTGTCCCCCTTCGTCCAGCGGGCACGGTCCGGCTCTCGCGGCAGGTGGGCGGGGATGGTACACTCAGGGTTATTCACATGCTGGGCTGGACCGTCATCCTGAGCGCAGCGAAGGATCTCCGTCTGCGCGCTGCCCACGAGATCCTTCGCTGCGCTCAGGATGACGTGTCGTCGTTGATGCCCCACCGTCCTCAGCGTTGCCGCATCCATCCATGTCGCGTCTTCGTCTCACCTTCTCCGGCGGAACTCTCGTGTTGGAGGGAGCGGACCGGTCGGGGTTGCCCGGTGGGCTGGTAGCCACCGACTGGACGTGGGACGCGCGGGTGGGCGCGTGGCGGGCCGACGCCATCGTGTACGCGGCGGTCGTGGAGCGGCTCCGGCGATCGGGCTGTAATGTTGAAGACCGTGTGCCGCAATGGGAGCCAATCCGATGGCCGCGGGCCGATCTGCTCGAGCTGCGCGCGGAGCAGCGAGAAGCGGTCGACGCCTGGCGGCGGACCGGCCGGGGCTGCGTGGTGATGCCGACCGGCACGGGCAAGACCGAGGTGGCCCTGGCCATCATGGCCAGCGCGGCCGCCAGCACGCTCGTCGTCGCCCCCGTCCGCGATTTGATGTACCAATGGCACCGGCGGATTCTCCAGCGGCTGGGCTACGACGCCGGGATCATCGGCGATAGCGCCTTCCGCGTGCGGCCCGTCTCCGTGACAACCTACGACAGCGCCTACATCCACATGGAGCGGCTGGGCGATCGGTTCGGGCTGGTCGTGTTCGACGAATGCCACCATCTGCCCGGCCCTCTGCGGCGCGACGCCGCGCGGATGTCGGCCGCGCCGATGCGGCTGGGCCTCACGGCCACGCCCCAGCGGTCCGACGGCCGCCAGGTCGATCTGGACTGGTTGGTGGGCCCGATCGTCTTCGACATGCCGCTGGCCAAGGCGCGGGGCAAGACGCTGGCCGACTACGAGGTGATCCGCATTCCCATCCACCTCGCGCCCGAGGAGCAAGCCCGATACGAAAACCTCTCGCGGCAGGTCCGCGCCTTCGTCGCCGAGCGTCGTCGCGACCAGCCGGGCTACGCGTGGGAGGATCTCTGCGCCGAGACGGGCAAGACGCCCCAGGCCCGCCGGGCGATGAAAGCCTTCCACGCCAAGAAGGCGATCGAAGATCGCGCCCAGGAGAAGCTCCGCGTGTTGGAGGACCTCTTCCGGCTGCACGCCGCCGAGCCGTGTCTGGTCTTCACGGGCTCGAACGCCATGGCCCGCGACGTTTCCCGCCGATTCCTCATCCCCTGTCTGTTGAGTCACTGCGGCAAGAAGGAGCGGATCGAGGTGCTCGAAGGGCTCGAACGGGGCGACTATCCCGCGCTGGTGTGCAACCGCGTCCTGGACGAGGGCGTGGACCTGCCCGAGGTGAAGGTGGCCATCGTGCTGGGCGGCACGGCGTCGGGCCGTCAGGCCAAGCAGCGTCTGGGCCGCGTGCTGCGCAAGTCGCGCAAGGCTCGCGCGGTCCTCTACGAGATCGTCTCCACCGACACGACCGAAGAGCATCGCTCGCGCCGCCGCCGCGACAGCGACGCCTTCGACCGCACGCGACGCCGCAGGTTCTGACCATGCTTACCCGCGAAATGGCCATCGCCGAGTTTGACCGGGAACGCATCGTGCCCGATCGCCTCACCCGAAAGACGCACGGCCGATACCTGGGCTACGCCGAGCGGATGCTTCGGGTGTACCGGCGCGGCGTGGGGCTTACGCGGCAGGCGCTCCATCGGGCCGTGTGGAACGTCTTCGCCGACGAAGAGGACTGTCCGGCCAGGCGGATCGAGGCCTTCTGCAAGCTGCTCGACGACGCGGCCGCGTTCCATCGCGACCGGCGGGGCAAGGCGGCGGCGCTGCGCCGCGAGGTGTTCCGCATGGCCGCGGCCTCGCATCCGTTGGTCCGCTCGCCCGACCGGCTCTTCGACCACGCCGAGACGGACGTGAAGGCGGAGATCGCCCAGCGGCTCGGCCGTTCCTGGACGGACATCGACGCCGAGCTGTTCGCCGACGTGATCGAGTTCCATCGCCTGGCGCGGTTCGACGGCTATCCGGACGCGGCGGCGCTGCTGGCCCGATACAACGTCGCCCAGGTTCAGGCCGCGCTGTTCGGCGCCGCGTCGATGAGGATTTGGGCGACCGAGGACTTCAAGACGATCCTCCGCTACGCGAAGCTCGCGCGGCTGATGCACACGATTGCCCGCCAGGGTCCCGGCCGGTATCGGATCGACGTGGATGGTCCGGCCTCCGCGCTTCGAGAAACCCGCCGCTACGGCGCGGCGATGGCCCGATTCTTGCCGGCCCTGGTGGCGTGCCGCGGCTGGCGGATGCACGCGGTGGTGCGGACGCGTCGCCAGGGCTGGACGGTGGGCCTGGACCTCTCGTCCGCGGACGGCCTGACGAGCCACCTGCCGCCGCCCGAGGCGTTCGACTCGACCGTCGAGCAGTCGTTCGCCGACAAGTGGGGCCCCGAGCCGCGCGACGGCTGGCGTCTGGTCCGCGAGGGCGAGATCCTGCACCGCGGCCAACACGTGTTCGTGCCGGACTTCTCGTTCCATCACGCCGACGGGCGGACGGCGCTCATGGAGATTGTTGGATTCTGGACGCCGGAATACATCGAGGCCAAGCTCCATTCGCTCGCCCAGTTTCCCGACGCGAGGATCCTCGTCGCGGCGGCCGAGTCGGTTCGGCAGCGTCTGGGGCCCTGGGCCGACCGCGTGATCCCGTTCAAGTCGGCGCTGGCGCTGAAGGACGTGCTGGAGCGGCTGACTCAGTTGTGAAACGGGGCGCCCGCGTGCCACTGGCTCCGCCAGTGCTCGCGGGGACGAGCCGTGGGTTTGCCGAATGAATGCGTCGTTGGCCGAGTGCTCAATGGCGCACTGGCAGAGCCAGTGGCACACAACGAAAAAGCCCCCTCTTCCGGAAGAAGAGGGGGCTTCGTGGGTCGTCCCTTGGAGCCTATCCCGGAACCCAACCCTGGTTGTCATGCTGAGCGAAGCGAAGCATCTGGATTCGCGCCACACCAACGAGATCCTTCGCTGCGCTCAGGATGACCTGTGGGGTGGGCGAGGGTTCTGGGATAGGCTCTTGGTGAAACAACGGCTACAGCTTGGCGATCTTCTCGATCAGATCGACGCTGCGGCAGCTATAGCCCCATTCGTTGTCGTACCAACTGATGACCTTCAGGAGATTGTCGCCGACGACCATGGTCCAGTCGGGCACGAAGATCGAACTGTGCGGGTCGCCGATGACGTCGGTCACGACGATCGGGTCCTCGCAGTAGGCCAGGATGCCCTTCAGGGGGCCTTCGGCCGCTTCGCGCATGGCGGCGTTCACCGCGTCCTTCGTGACCGGCTTGGCGGTCTCGACCACGAGGTCCACCGCGCTGCCGGTTGGGGTGGGCACGCGCATCGACATGCCGGTCAGCTTGCCCTGCAACTCGGGGATCACCAGGCCCACGGCCTCGGCGGCGCCGGTGGTGGTGGGGATGATGTTCAAGGCCGCGGCGCGGGCGCGGTACAGGTCCTTGTGCGGGAAGTCCTGCACGACCTGGTCGTTCGTGTACGAGTGGATCGTGGTCATTAGGCCCTTGACGATGCCGAACCGCTCCTGGAGCACCTTGGCCACGGGGGCGAGGCAGTTGGTCGTGCAACTGGCGTTCGAGACGCACTTGTGCTCGGCCGTGAGCTTGTTGTCGTTCACGCCCAACACGCAGGTCAGGTCCGCGCCCTTGGCCGGGGCGCTGATGATGACCTTCTTGGCGCCGGCGTCGAGGTGGCTGTCGTAGCCGGGCTTCTCGGGGGTTTTTCGCCCGCGGAACGCGCCGGTGCTCTCCAGGACGACGTCCACGCCCAACTCGCGCCAGGGCAGCTCGGCGGGATTGCGCACGGCCGTGGCCTTGATTTTTTTGCCGCCGACGATCAGATGCTCGTCGTCATGGCCGACCGTGCCGGGATAGCGACGATGGATGCTGTCGTACTTCAGCAGGGTGGCCAAAGTCTTGTTGTCCGTAAGGTCGTTGATGCCCATGACCTCGAAGACGTTCGGCTTGGCCATGAGGCCGCGGAAGACCAGCCGGCCGATGCGGCCGAATCCGTTGATGCCAACGCGAATTGCCACGGTGAATTCTCCTTATTCCTAAATTGCGAGCCCCGGTCCACCACGGGGCGGGGTAGTCGGCGCGTCGAGCCCGGCCAAACGGCGGCGAGGGATACCCCCTCTTGGGCGCTGGTGGTCAACACCCCATTCTTGCCGCCACCGAAGCCTAGCTCCCGCCTAGACGGGCGGCTGGGCGGGAACAGAATGCAGGATTATACTGGGCGTAGGGCAACTCTTCAACCGGCGCGGGACCGCTCATCGTTGGTCAATCCTCTCCCCAACACTCATCTGCCCGAGTGGCGACTACCCCCCGGCGTGCCGGCGGGCGTCTGGGAGTATGCCCAGGCCGATCACATCGCCCAGGAGTACGACGACGACTTCGCCCTGACGCAGCTCTTCGAGTTCGACGAGCAGGTCGTGGCCAACGAGCTCCCTCGGGCGGGTTGGGTGGTGGACCTGGGCTGTGGAACCGGCAGGGCCCTGGTGCCCTTGGCCCGACGGGGGTTCCGCTGTCTGGCCGTCGACCTCTCGCGGCCCATGCTCCAGGTGGTCGGCCAGAAGGCCGAGATCGAAGGATTGACCATCCACCGCGTTCAGGCGAATCTCGTCCAGCTCGGTTGTCTGGCAAACGATTGCGCCGACTATGCCTTGTGCCTGTTCAGCACGCTGGGGATGATCCGCGGGCGGGAGCACCGGCGCGAGACGCTGCGCCACGTCCGGCGGATCCTCAAGCCCGGCGGACGCTTTATCCTCCACGTGCACAACGTCTGGTACAACCTGTTCAACCCCCAGGGGCGCCGGTGGCTCGCGCGTCATTGGGCGGCGCGGCTGGTGGGCCGGCGGTGCGACCCGGGCGACAAGTTCTTCGCCTACCGCGGCATCCCACGGATGTACCTGCACACGTTCTCGCAGCGCGAGCTGGTCAGCGACCTCCGCCGTGCCGGCTTGCGCATCGAGCGGCTCATCCGCCTGGCCGCCGACCGCCAGCGCCCCCTTTCGCGCGCCTGGCTGTTGGGCCGCTTCCGGGCGAACGGATGGATCGCGGTGTGCGGGAAGTAGACCAGGCAGTGATGCCTCGACGCGTCTTGTGGACCGTTAGTCGAACTCGGGGAACAGGTCTCGCTCGGGCCACGCCTTCACGCCGGCGAGGGCCTTGCGGACGGCGGTCTCGAGTTTGGGGAAAAACTCGCCGTCGTCCTTGGGCCGGGCATTGAATAGCACGGTGGCGGTCACGCCGTCGGGATTGCGCAGGAGCATCGTCGCCGTGCCGGGCAGGGAGCCGTTGTGCGACCAGGATTCGCCTCCCTTCGCCGACGCAATCGCCCAGCCCAGCCCATAGGACGTGCCGCCCGGCCGCTTTACCCGATGGGTCTCGATCCGGCGCACGGTCTCGGGCTTAAGGATCGCGGGCTTGCGCGCGCCGTCCAGGGCCGTGGTGAAACGCAACAGATCCACCGTCGAGGCGATCCACCCGCCGTGCGCGTCCATCGCGTCGATGAAGCACTCGCCATAGGGCGCGGGCACGGGCTCCTTGTCGTCGGCGAAGATCGACCGGACCGGCCGCTGGCCTTCAAAGGGGTAGTAGCGGACCTCGCCCGCCGCGCGGTCGGCCAGGCGCGTCCCGGCCAGGCGCATCCGCCGCGCGCCCGCCGGAGCGAGCACGAGCGACCGCGCGGCCGCGTCGTAGGGCTGGCCGGTCGCCTGTTCGATGGCCCGGCCCAAAAGACAGTAGCCGTAGTTCGAATAGGCGTACCGCTCGCCGGGATCGAAATCGAGCGGACGGCCGAGCATGAATTCGATGATGGCTCTTTGGTTCGCGGTTGGGCCGATCGCCTCGACCAGCGGCCGGCCGCCGGTCATCGGGTCGAACGACTTGCCGCGGTCGAACCCGCCCGTGTGCGTCAGAAGCTGTTCGATCGTGACCTTCTCCATCCGCGGATCGACGTTTTGGCCGGGCAGGGGATGATACGCGTCGAGCCACTTCATCACCGGATCGTCCAGGGCCATCTTGCCCTGTTCGACGAGCTTGAGCACGACGGCGGCCGTGATCGGCTTCGAGATGCTGGCGATGCGGAACAGGGCGTCGGGCTGGACCGGCTCGCCGGCCTCGACGTCGGCCAAGCCATAGCCCCGGGCGAACACCAGCCGGCCGTCCTTCGCCACGCCGACCGCTCCGCCCGGGATGCCCCAATCCTTCATCAGCTCGGGGATCACCCGATCGAACACGGCCAGCTCCGGCACGGGTTGGCCGGTGACGGGCGGATCGGGGCGCGTTTCGTCGGCGACGAGGGGCGTCGCGGCCAGGACCAGCAAGAGCGCGGCGCGCGGGAGGAAAAAGACTCGCATGGCTACCTCAGGGCGGAGGGAGATTGGGTGGGATGTTCTCATCTTACACCAGAACCGCCGGCGCGTGCGACGGGACGGTGGAAACGCAGGGGCCGCCGCGCCCCGGCGCGGGCGGTGTACGACGCCGTCCGCTTGCCGCGCCTGCGGAGTAGGGGTAGAATGGCCCCCGCTTGGTAAAGAAGTCTCTTGACGCAACTTGTCTGCGGGAGAAGGCCGGATGTCTTACGCTCCTGAGTCTTTTGACGAAGAACCTCGCGAGGCCCCGATCGCCGGCGAGGCGGCGGAGGAGCCGGTCGCCGCCGAGGCCCTCCGGCGGCCCATCGACGCGATCCGCGCGGAATTGACCGCACTGCGAAACAAGAAGACCAGTTGGACGCAGGCCGTGGTGACGCTGGTCGCGTCGTTGGCCGTCTTCGTCGCGCTGGGCCTTTTTAACCAGCCCGTGGTGGACCTCGTGCTGCTGGTGGGCGTTCTGTTCCTCCACGAGTTGGGCCACTATCTGGCGATGCGGGTGTTCGAGTACCACAACGTGCGGATGTTTTTCATCCCGCTGTTTGGCGCGGCGGTTTCGGGCAAAAAGACGGGCGTGGAAGGGTACAAAGAAGCGATCGTTGTGCTGATGGGACCCGTCCCAGGGTTGGTTTTTGGCTTGGCCCTGCTGGCCGTCTGGGTGGCCACGGACGATCCGATCTACCGGACGCCGGCCTCGCTCTTGGTGATTATCAACGGGTTCAACCTGCTGCCCGTGTTCCCGCTGGACGGAGGACGATTCCTTCAAGTGACGCTCTTCTCGCGCAATCGCTATCTCGAGACCATCGTGCAGGGCCTGGCGGGACTCGCGCTCGTGGCCATCGCCATTCTGCTGAAGGCGTGGGTGCTGGGCCTCTTGGGAGGATTCGTCCTGGTGGGTTGTCAAGCCACGTGGAAGACGAGCAAGATCGCCGCCGCGCTGCGGCCGCGTTGGGCGGGCGCGGCCGCGGGCGAGGCCGACGAAATGCCCGACCTGCTCCTGGCCGAGACGGCCGCTGGCGTTTGCCGCGAGTTTCCGCAACAGAAACAGCCCAACGTCGTCGCCCGGCTCGTGTCGTCCGTCTGGGACAAGCTCCAGGCGCGACCACCCGACGTGGGCCAGACGATCGTTCTGTTGTTCGTCTACGGCTTTTTCCTGGCCGCGACGTTCGTCGTGCCGCTGGTTCTCTTGATCGTCCGCGAGGTGATGGCGAGGGCGTAGGGGAGATCCGGGAAGAAACCGCAGATACACGCGGATGCGACAGCGGGCGGGTTTGCGTGGGTCCGCGGTGCCCCCCACAAAAAAGAATCTCGCGCGGAGACGCCAAGACGCAGAGGAGCTATTCTCTGCGTCTTGGCGTCTCCGCGCGAGTTTATTGTGCGGAAACCGACTATTCCTCCAGCCGATTGACGGCCCGGACGATGCCGTCTTTCATCAGCGCCTCGCCGAAGTTGAAGAGGTATCCGAGCTTCAAGCCCGTCAGACGCAGATAGGTTTGGATCTGCTTTCGATGCGCCTTGGTGAGGTGCTCGACGGATTTCAGTTCGATGAGCACCTTGTCCGCCACGCGGAGGTCGGCGCGGAAGGCTTCGTCGAACGTGATCCCCTTGTAGGAGATGGGAACGGGGGCCTGCCGCTCGGTCGGCAACCCCCGCTGGGACAGTTCGTGGGCCATGACGATTTCGTACACCGATTCGAGCAGCCCGGGCCCCAACTCCCGATGCACGGCGATCGCCGTGTCAACGCAAATCGTGCCGATCTCGTTCTCCGTCATGGCATGACTCTCATTTTTTGGAGGAGGGCTCGCGCAGAGACGCCAAGACGCAGAGGGAGAAGGATAGTTGGGTGTTTTGCGGCATCGGGGCCATTTGCGAACCGCTCTGGCCGATCATTCCTTCGACAAGGAGAGTGAGGGACGTCGTCTTGGAAGCTAGCGACCATTGCCCCCGATAAGGCACTTGTGGCGTCCACAGGCACCCGCGCGGCGTTGCTTGTTTGGGCGACACAAGATTTGGCGGCGAGCGCCGGAGCGTGTGGACCGTCCAACATCTCGATGGCACGAGGACGCCTGTCCATTGGCCGAAAGAGGCCGGTCTGGACGTTCGGACAACGCTTTCCCGAGTTGAGTGGGCGGAACATCATCTACGTTCTGCAGCCAGGATTTGACTCCTGGCGACAACTCAATCACGGGAGGATATCGAAAAAGTTCAAAACGCTGTTGGCTGAGCCATCCCTCGAGTAGCATTGCGCGCTCGACGTCATCCGGGACCCTTTCACGGGCTGCCAGAGCATCACGCGGATCGGCCGAGAGTGCGAAGGCGCCTACCACGAGCAACACCCCAAACGCTCCGATGGCTGATCGAAGGTCCATGCCAGTTCCCCTTGAATGAGTCTTCACGAGAACGGGTCCGTAACTGAGTCCCTCTTCTCTACTCCCTCTGCGCCTCCGCGTCTCCGCGCGAGTTCTACCCATCTTCAACGAAACCGCGTCTTACCCCTCCACCTTCTCCGGCACCTTCTCCAGCAACTCCAGCAGGATCTGATCGGGCTCGACGCTCTCGGCTTGGGCCTCGAAGTTGACGATGACGCGGTGGCGCATCGAGGGCAGGAACACGCGGCGGACGTCCTCGAAACTGACGTTGTACCGGCCGTCCAACAGCGCGCGGACCTTGGCCGTCAGGGCCAGCGTCTGGGCGGCGCGGGGGCTCGCGCCCCAGCGGAGATACTGGTTCGTGATGGGCAGGGCGAACTGGCCGTCCGGATGCGTGGCCAGCACCAGCCGGACAATGTAGTCCTGCACGTGGCCGGCCAAAACCACTTCGCGCACCAGGCCTTGCCACTGGAGGATCTCCGGGCCGTCCATCACCCGGGCGGGCTCGACGATCTCGCCCCGCGTGGTCCGCTCGATGATCGCGCTGAGCTGCTTGCGGTCGGAGTAGCCGACGATCAGCTTGAGGAGGAAGCGGTCCAGTTGGGCCTCGGGCAGCGGGTAGGTGCCTTCCTGCTCGATGGGGTTCTGCGTGGCCATGACGAAGAAGGGTTTCTTCAACTCGTAGCGGGTGCCCGAGGCCGTGACCGTGCCCTCCTGCATCGTCTCGAGCATGGCCGACTGCGTCTTGGGCGTGGCGCGGTTGATCTCGTCCGCCAGGCAGATCTGCGTGAAGATCGGCCCGCGCTGGAATTCGAAGATCCGCCTTCCCTCGGGCGTTTCCATGACCATGTTCGTGCCGAGGATGTCGGCGGGCATGAGGTCGGGGGTGAACTGGATGCGGGAGAAGTCCAGGTCGAGCACCTTGGCCAGCGTGCGCACGAGCAGCGTCTTGCCCAGGCCCGGCACGCCCTCCAGCAGGCAATGCCCTCCGACGAACAGGGCCGTGAGCACGCCGTGGACGATGTCGTCGTGACCGACGATCACCCGGGCGATCTGCTCGTACACCGCCCGATACCGCTCGACAAACTGCGCCGCGCGCTTCTCCATGGATTCCGCAATGCTCATCGGTCGATCCTGCTGGTATGGTGTGATAATTAAATGGTGTTGGCATGGAGAGGGATTGGGGATTAGGGATTAGGGATTAGCATTTGGGCGTTGCCGTCAGATCCAATCCCCAATCCCCAATCCCCAATCCCCAATCCCC
>JAFGDS010000126.1 GCA_016931995.1 Pirellulales bacterium | reverse complement strand
TGCATGATTCATCGCATGTTACGCCATCTCAAGCCAGCCGAACTGGCCGCCGGATGGGAAATCCGACTTTCCAAACACGTTCTGAGCCATCGACCCTTTTGTTGGTGGGCACGATTGGGTTGGTGGGTTTGCATTATTGCCGCCGGCGCCACAACAGATAGGGCAGGCAGAGCGCCTCTTGTGTGGTGGCACCCAGGCTGCCAAAGGGATGGCCCGTGCCGCACACGCACGGGCACGTCAGAACGCGAACACGTCGGGGCTGACGTGGAAGTAGCGGGCAAGGCGGCGGATGTGGTCGCGGCTGAGGGAGCGCTTGCCGCGTAGGACGGCGGAGATCGTCGAGTTGACGATGCCGGTGGCGGCCGACACCGCGGTTTGCGAGACGCCCCGGGCGTCGATCAATTGCCGGAGCATCTGGGCGTCGGACAAGGGCTCGATCGCGACTTCCTTCGATTCATAGTCCTCGACCAGTCGGCCCAGCACGTCCAGATAGTCCCGTTCGTCGGCGGTGAGGCGTGCCCGATCCAAAAGCGAGTCGATCATCTTCGTGGCGTCGGCCAGCGATTTCTTCGTGCGGATCGGGCGAAGGGGGAACTGCCGGACGAGGGCCATGTACCGATTCCGGCGATCCGCGGGTCGGTCGATGGTGGCCATGATTCAGTCCTCCTTCCACTTTCCTCGATCGTACTCGGCATGGGTCATCACGTGGCGGATGTACACCCGGCCGAAGGCGAAGAACACGATAACCACCAAACGGAACTTGTTGCCGCCGACGTCGAAGACGATGCGTGATCCCTCGTCCCGGTGGCCGACAAGGTCCGCTCGCGGGAAGGTTGCCCGGACATCCGCGAAGCTCCCCCAGGACGCCTTATCCACGATGTGGTACCACGCCCGGAGCGGCTCCTCTGCTTCGGGCCATTGCTGCCAGAACTCGCGGAGCTTCCTCTTCGAGATGACGTGCATTCATCCCTCCGCGAGGATCAACGTTCCCAACTCAAGTATCTTCGCAAAATGCGAATAAGTCAAGGGGAATTCCGGTCATGCCGCGTCCCCGCCGCGCAAGCCGAGGAGGGTTTCGACTTGTTCGGCGAAAAACGTCAGGCGGGCGAGGATGCGGGCGTGGAGGTCCAGCGCGGCGGAGATCATCGACTCGACGGCGGTTTGGGGCGCAACATCCACGGCTCGCTTCCACTCGGGCCGGCAAGCCATGCGGATCAAGGTCCAAACACCAATAGCCAGGCCAGTGCCGCCGCGGCGGCGAGGGCGAGGGCGACGGCCAGGAGAATCCGTCGTCGCGATCGGGCCGGCGGCGCGACGCCGTCCGTTGGACGATCTTCAACGGGGCGCGGGGCCGGTTCCGTCGCCTGCGACGGATCCGACGCCGGCGGGCGGGCCGGGCGCGGGTCGGAGCGGGCGACGATTTCGTCCACGCCGGGAACGAAGTCCTCCGTGTCGGCCGCGTCGGGCGACGGCCGATCGGCCCGCGACGGCGCGGCCGCGGGAATGGAAAGCGTCGTCGGACCGGCCATCCATTCGCGGTACATCTCCGGAAAGGGCGCGATCGGACCCACCCACGGCGCCAACCGCGCGACCACCTCGGCGGCGGTCGGTATCCGCTCTTGCGGGTCCTTGGCCATCATGTCGGCCAGAATATCGACGAATTCGACGCCCAGCCGCGGGTTGAACCGCCGGGGATCGAGCGGCCGCGTCTGGCAATGCGCTCGGGCCTTTTCGGCGGTTGTCCCGCCGGGAAACGGCACCTTGCTCGTGACGGCGTAGTAGAAGGTGCACCCGAGCGAGTAGACGTCCCAGGCGGGCGTGGGCGCCCAGGGGGTTTGGATGTGGTCGGGCGAAAGGAAGTCGGCCGTGCCCACCACCTTTCCAAACCGCGGATCGGATTGGACGTCGCCTGTCAGAGGGCCGGCCAGCCCCAGGTCGGAGAGTTTCGCCCGGCCGTCGGGCGTGACCAGCACGTTGCCGGGCTTGACGTCGCGGTGGACGAGTCCTTGCTCGTGGGCGTGGGCCAGGCCTTGGGCAACTTGGCTGATGATGCTGGCCGACGTCTCCATGCTCAAGGGTCCGGCCCGACGCACGAGCTTCCGCAGGTCGGTCCCGGGCACGTACTCGGAGACCAGGTAGTAGACATTGCCGTCGTGGCCCGCGTCGAACGCCCGAACGAGGTTCTCGTGGTTCAAGGCGGCCTGGGCGCGGATTTCGCGGGTGAAGTTGTCGATGGCCTCGGGCGTGGAACGTTCGCGCGGCAGCACCTTGATGGCGACCGACCGGCGGAGCACGCCGTGCTCGGCGCGGAAGACGTGTCCCATGCCGCCCCGGCCCAGCCAATCGACGATCCGATAGGGCCCCAGGGTGAATCGCGTGCGGCCCTCCAGAAGCTGCTTGGCCTGCCAGGGGTTCAGGTAGCCCACCTCGACCAGCTTCCGCGCCAGCCATTGGGCATCCGGCTCTTGGCCGTCGTCGTCCGGTCGGCCGTCGGCCGGGCGCAGCATCGCCACCACCTCGTCGATCTGCTCCCGCGTGAGCAGACCGCTGGCCACCGCGCACCGCTCAAATTCGGTCGAACTCGATTCCGCCATCGCCCTCGGACGGGTACGGGGGCACCACTGCTGGCTTGCCGGATCCCCGGCATCTTCTTTATTATGCCCGAGGCTGGCTGTATTCGCACGGCCCGCCGGCGCGTGGGGCGCACAATCGCACGAGAATGGGTCGAACCGATGGAAACCGCCACGTTCGCCGCCGGCTGCTTTTGGGGCGTCGAGGAGATGTTTCGCCAGATGGAGGGGGTCGTTAATACCCGCGTGGGCTACTGCGGGGGCGACCTGGCCGATCCGACGTACGAAGATGTCTGCACGGATGGGACCGGGCACGCCGAGGCGGTCCAGGTCGAGTTCGACCCCGCAGTGGTCACTTTCGAACGGCTTCTGGACGCTTTTTGGCGGGGCCACGACCCGACGACCCGGAATCGCCAAGGCGCGGACGTGGGCACGCAGTACCGCTCGGCGGTATTTTGCCATACGCCCGCCCAAGAGGCCACCGCCAGGGCGACCAAGGAGCGCCTCGACGCCAGCGGCAAATACCCCGCCCCGATCATCACCGAGATCCTGCCCGCCGGGACCTTTTACCCCGCCGAGGAATACCACCAGCGCTATCTCGAGAAGCGCGGCGGGGGTCATTGCGGGTTGTGAATCGCCTATTCCACCTCGTGGACGACGACCATGTTGTGCCGCGTGGCGCGGAGCCCGGTGCCGGCCAGCAGGACGATGCGGTCGCCGGAGGCCAGGTAGCCGGCCGCGCGGATCCGCTCGACGACGTGTTGCATCATCTTGCCGGGCTCGTCGGTCGGCACGCCGGCCAGCGGGATGACGCCCCAGTACAGGCACATCCGCCGGAGCGTTGTTTCGGAATCGCTCACCCCGATGGTCGGCACGAAGTGGCGGTTTTTGGACATCCGCAGGGCGGTTTGCCCGCTGGCCGTGGCCACTAGCAGCAGCTTGGCGTCGAGCCGTTCGGCCAGGCAGCCGGCGGCGAAGGCGGCCGCGTCGGTGATCGGGTTGGTTCCCGGCTCGGCGGGGTCGCTCGCGCAACGCGGCGGTCGGTCGCGACCTGCCGGCTCGGTGGCCAGGGCGATCCGGTGCATCATTTCGACCGCCTCGCGGGGGTATTCGCCGATGGCCGTTTCGCCGGACAACATGCAGGCGTCGGCCCCGTCGAGAATGGCGTTGGCCACGTCCGTGGCTTCCGCCCGGGTGGGAATCCGCGCGTGGTGCATGCTTTCGAGCATCTGCGTGGCGACGATGACGGGCTTCGCGTGCCGGTGGCACGCGGCAATGATGCGTTTTTGGACGATGGGTACCTGGGCGATGTCGATTTCGACGCCGAGATCGCCCCGGGCGACCATCACGCCGTCGGCCGCCTGGACGATGGCGTCCAGATCGTCCAGGGCTTCGGGCTTTTCGATTTTGGCGATCACCTGGGTGGGGGCGCCGTCCGCTTCGACCAGGGCCTTGAGCTGGAGGACGTCGGCGGCCGCTCGGACGAAGCTCAGGCCGAGGAAATCGACGCCGGCGCGGGCGGCCCATTGTGCATTGGCCCGATCCTCCTCGCCCAACGTGGGCACGCTGAGCTTGACGCCCGGCAGATTGACGCCCTGCCGGCCGCGGACCAGCCCGGCTTGGGTCACGCGGCAGGTGGCCGCGTCCGTTTCGACCCGCTCGACCACGAGGCTGACCGTGCCGTCGGCGAGCACCACGCGATCGCCGATGGCCAGCTCGTCGACCAGGGGGGCATACGTCGTCACCAGATCGGTTGGGCGTTCGGACTTTTCGCCCCGGACGAAGCGGACCTGTTGGTCCAACAGGCACGAAAGCTCCCCGTCGGGCAGCTCGCCCAAGCGGATCTTCGGACCGGCCAGATCGACCAGGACGCCGACCGGCTGGCCCAACTGGCCGCTCACCGCCCGGATGTCGTCAAGGCGGTCTTGGTGCTCCTCGCGCGTGCCGTGGGCGGCGTTGACGCGGAACACGTCCACGCCGGCGCGGATCAATTCGGCGAGCTTCTCCCGGCTGGCGCAGGCGGGTCCCACGGTGGCGACGATTTTGGTTTGGCTCGGACGCGGTGTCGGCGGCCGCGTGTTTTCGCTCATCGGGGGCACTCCGTACGAGACACAAGCGGAAACGAAGGACAGGCGGCCATTGTACCGTCAGGCGGGACGGGGCGACATGTCGGCATCGCGTCGGCGGGGGGCTCCGTCGCGTGGCAGGTTGCTGGGGCCGGGAAGGAATTGCCGGATCGCGCGGGGAACCCGCCCTGGCGGTGGTCCTGAAACACGCCGAAGGGTGAGTCTCGGTGGCATTTCCCCCGCTGAAGTGCTAGCGTTGACAGCCGCAAGAGGCTTGGGTTAGACTCCGTGGTTTATACTTTTGCCGCTGGGGCGGCGCTCTCTACCGCGGTGTGCGCGGGGCGAGCCCTGGCCGGGCGCGCTTGAATCAGGAAAAGGGTGAAGAATGAGTTTATCTCGATTGTCTCGTGGCGGGTGGGCGGGAATCGCCCTCGTGCTGCTGACGGCCATGGCCGGACCCGCGTGGGCGGGGGCGTCCGAAGGGGCCGCGCCGGCAACGGCCCCCGCGGTCGGGTCGACCACGACGCAGGCCCTGCTGATCGTGTTCTGGGCCATCGCCTTGGTGAGCTCGCTGGCGGCCTTGGTCGTGGCGCGTCATTTCTTTCTGTGGATGAAGCGGCAGGACGAGGGCACCGCCGAGATGGTGGAAATCGCCGGCTACGTCCGGACCGGGGCCAATGCCTACCTCTGGCAGCAGTACAAGGTGGTCGCCATCTTCTTCGCGGTGATCGTCTGCCTTTTGGCGTTCGCGGCGTTCTACCTCGAGGCCCAGAGCAAGTGGGTGCCGTTCGCGTTTCTCACCGGAGGGTTCTTTTCTGGATTGGCCGGCTGGTGCGGGATGAAGACGGCCACGTGGGCCAGCAACCGAACGGCCGCCGGCGCGCAAAAATCGCTCAACCAGGGCCTACAAGTGGCCTTCCGCAGCGGCTCGGTGATGGGCCTGACCGTGGTTGGCCTGGGGCTTCTGGACATCACGCTCTGGTTCCTGATCCTCTACTGGATCGTGCCGATGTTCACCACCGACACGTTGAGCCTCGAGCAGATCACGGTGACGATGCTCTGCTTCGGCATGGGCGCGAGCAGCCAGGCGTTGTTTGCCCGCGTCGGCGGCGGCATCTTCACCAAGGCGGCCGACGTCGGCGCCGACCTGGTGGGCAAGGTCGAGGCCGGCATTCCCGAGGACGACAAGCGCAACCCGGCCACCATCGCCGACAACGTGGGCGACAACGTGGGCGACGTGGCCGGCATGGGCGCCGACCTGTACGAGTCGTATTGCGGGTCGATTCTGGCCACGGCGGCGCTGGGCGTGGCGGCGTTTGCCACGGGCGAGCTCGTGCCGGAGGGGATGAGCGTCGTCGATATGCAGCTCCGCGCGTTGTTCCTGCCGATGGTGCTGGCCGGCGTGGGCATCGTGCTGTCGATTTTGGGCATCTTCGCCGTCCGCACGGAGGAGCAGGCGACGCAAAAGGCCCTCCTGGCCGCGTTGGCCCGGGGCGTGAATCTTTCGACGCTGCTGATCATCGTGGCGGCTTTTGCCATCACTTGGTGGCTCATGCCGGTGTATTGGACCGTGGCCATTAGCGTCGTGGTCGGCCTCGTGGCCGGCTGGCTGATCGGCAAATGGACGGAGTACTCCACCAGCGACGAATTCAAGCCGACCCGGGACCTGGCCGATCAATCGCTGACCGGACCGGCCACGATCATCATCGGCGGCATTGCCGACGGCATGAAGAGCGTGTGGTTCCCGGTCATCACGGTGAGCGTCGCGATGCTGGCCGCGTTCGGGTTCGCGGCGCAGGGGCATTTCGCCGACGTGGAATGGTTCGCCATGGGGCTCTACGGCGTGGGCATCGCCGCGGTGGGCATGCTCAGCACGCTGGGCATCACGCTGGCGACCGACGCCTACGGCCCGATCGCCGACAACGCGGGCGGCAACGCCGAGATGTCCGGCCTGGACCCCGAGGTCCGGCGGCGCACCGACGCCCTGGACAGCCTGGGCAACACGACGGCGGCCACGGGCAAGGGTTTCGCCATTGGGTCGGCCGCGCTGACCGCGTTGGCCCTGTTGGCCGCCTACGTCGAGGAAGTCCGCATCGGATTCGAGCGATGGGGCGACGCGGTTCTGTCCCAGTCGGAGCCGGGGCTGTACAAGATCTCGCAGCAATTCATCGGGCGGGTGGTGGAAGAGAAGGACGCCCAGGGCAAGGCCCAGCGGGAAGTGATCGGCTACCTTGCCTTCCCCGAGGAGATCGCGGACGCCGACGTCAAGCCCGCGTGGGACAAGCTCGACGTGAGCGCCGGTCCGGCCAAGGCGGACGACGTGATCGAGGTGTTCTTCGACAAGAAGGCCGATCGGGAGCGGGCGCGGTTCAAGACCACCGGGGCGCCGCTGGTGCGCGTGAAGCGGGCCACCATGCCCGACTTCACGCGTTACTATGAAGCCAATCTGATGAACCCCAAGGTTCTCGTGGGCGTGTTCTTGGGCGCGATGGCGACGTTTGTCTTCTGCGCGCTGACGATGAAGGCGGTGGGCCGCGCGGCCAAGGGCATGGTCGAGGAGGTCCGACGCCAGTTCCGCGAGAAGCCCGGCATCATGCAGGGCACCGACAAGCCCGACTACGCCGCGCCCGTGGCCATCAGCACCAAGGCCGCCCAGTGGGAAATGATTGTCCCGTCGGTCTTGGGGCTGGCCACGCCGGTGGTGGTCGGATTGCTCCTGGGCGTGGCGGGCGTGATGGGGCTCCTGGTCGGGGCGCTGACGACCGGCTTCTGCGTGGCCGTGTTCATGGCCAACGCGGGCGGAAGCTGGGACAACGCCAAGAAGTACATCGAACGCGGCGCCCACGGCGGCAAGGGCACGGCGCCCCACAAGGCCGCCATCGTCGGCGACACGGTGGGCGATCCGTTCAAGGACACCAGCGGCCCCAGCCTGAACATCCTCATCAAGCTGATGAGCATGGTCAGCGTCGTGGCCGCCGGCGTCATCGTCCGCTGCAGCCTCACGGCGCTGGGGATCTTCTGATCGTCGTCCCGGGATAACCCCTCGGTCATCAAAAGCCCACGGGCCAAACGGTCCGTGGGCTTTATTGTTCGCGATCGATCAGTGCATTTCCGCGGCCACGGCGCCGACGCCGGGGCGGTAGTAGTGGAACTCGACGTTCGGATGGTCGGCCAGAAGCGACATGGGCACGGCCGCGTCGGGCAGCCGCCGGGCGATCATCCACGCGGTAAGACGCATGCCGAATGGGTTGTCGTGGAAGCCGGCCTGCCAGATCGAGACCTTGTCGGCCTTCCACGTCTCGACCGGACCGACCGTGGCCGCGCGGCGGGGCACCAGCGCGACGTGGCCTCCGCCCGACGTGCGGGCATTTTGGATGATCGTCATGGGGTGCAGCTCGGTCACCCGCGCGGCTAGCGCGCGGTACTCGGCCGGCGAGGGCGGCTCGTCGCGGTAGGCGCCTTCGCGTTTGGGCGGATCGTTAAACGCCCAATGCTTCACTTCGCCTTGCCCGCCCTGCATGACGGCGCAGCGCACCTCGTCGTAGCCGCGACTATAGGCGGCCAGGTCGCCGGTGGGAAAGTGCAGATTCGCCGGCGGCATCCGCAGCTTCGGATCGATCCGGCCAAAGCACAGGTCCCAATCCGCCCGGGCGAAGCTCAGCGGATGATCGGTCGGCACGGGCACGCCCTGCTCGTCCACCCATTCATCCATGCCCCAGAAATGGGCGCCGTGCAGGTCCAGCTCCAATTCGTTCACGAGCCGGGCGACCAGCGGCAGTTGCTCGGTGGGGCCGATCGGGCCGCAAATGCCCACCGGATTGTCGTCGGTCGATTGACGCCACGCGCCGATGTATTCCAGGGCTTCGGTCAGGTAGAAATCCTCGAGCGTGTCGTGCATGACGACGCGGAAGCCGGGCCGCCCGAGCGCGGCGAGATCGTCGACCGAGAGCCGGGCCGCGTCGTCGATCAGCTCGCGGTCGAGCGTCGTGTAGTCCCACCAACCCGGGGCGACCTTGCTTAACGGCCTTGCCATGGCGTCGTTCTCCTTATCTCATCGCGGCGAGTAACTCGTCCACATAGTCGCCAAGCTCGGCGAGGACCTGCTCGCGTGGCCGCTCGGCGGCCTCGGCCATGCGGCGGACCATGGCCGAGCCGACGATCAGGCCGTCGGCCACGGGAGCGAGCATCCGGACGTGCTCGGGCCGGCTGATGCCGAAGCCGATGCAGATGGGCAGATCCGTCCGTTCGCGGAGCCGGGCGACGTTGTCGACCAACTCCGGCGGCAACTCGGTCCGCTCGCCGGTGATGCCCGTCACGGAAACGTAGTAGATGAAGCCCGTGGTATGCTCGGCGATGCGGACGGCCCGCTCCGGCGGCGTGGTCGGGGTGATCAACTGGATCAGGCTGAAATCCTCGCGGCGGCAGACGTCGGCCAGGGGCCGGGCCTCTTCGACGGGCAGATCGGGGACGATCGCGCCGGCCGCGCCGGCCGCCTTCGCCCGGGCAACGTACTCGGCCAGGCCCTGCCGGTAAATGATCGCGTAGCTCACCATCGTCACGATCGGGGCGGGCACCTGCCGGGCGACCCCTTTGAGCATCTCGAAGATGGCCGCGAGCGTGACGCCGCGGTCCAACGCCCGGCAGTACGACGCCTGGATGACCGGCCCGTCGGCGATGGGGTCGCTATAGGGGATGCCCAGCTCGAACAGCGGGCAGTCGCGCTCGGCCAGCGCGCGGATCGCGGCGGCCGTGAAGTCGAGATCGGGATCGCCGGCGGTGAGAAACGGCATCAGGGCCTTTTGGCCCTTGGCGCGGAGGTTTTTGAAGAGGGTGTCGATGGTGGACATGGGAGAGTAGGCGGTATGCAGTAGGCGGTGGAGCCGCTTGCGGCTTCGCAAACGCGGCGATGGCGGTGTATCTTACATCTCAATCCCCCGCAGCCGGCCGACTTCGGCGGCGTCTTTCTCACCGCGGCCGGAGAGGCAAACAACAACAATCTCCTCCGGGCGGCGCCCGGCGGCCAGTTCCATGGCGTGGGCCACGGCGTGGGAGCTCTCCAGGGCGGGGATGATTCCCTCGGTCCGGGCGAGGCGGTCGAAGGCCGCCAGGGCCTGGTCGTCCCGCACCGACGTATAGGCCACGCGGCCGGTTTCCTTCCAATAGCTGTGTTCCGGTCCCGTGCCGGGATAGTCCAAGCCGGCCGACACGCTGTGCACGTCGGAGGTTTGGCCGTCGTCGTCCTGGAGAACGTAGCTGAAGCTGCCGTGCAGGACGCCGGGCCGGCCCAGCAGAAGCGTGGCGGCGTGTTGGCCGAGCCGGTCGGACCGCCCGCCCGCCTCGACGCCCACCAGCTCGACCGCCTCGTCCTCGATGAACGGGAAGAACATCCCCGCGGCGTTGCTGCCGCCGCCCACGCAGGCGACGATCGCCTCGGGCAGCCGCCCCAGCCGCGCGAGGCACTGCATGCGCGTTTCGCGGCCGATGACGGACTGGAAGTCGCGGACCATCCGGGGAAAGGGATGCGGTCCCACCACCGAGCCGAGGCAATAATGCGTCGTTTCGACCGTGCTCATCCAGTCGCGCATGGCTTCGTTGATGGCGTCGCGCAGGGTCCGCGAGCCGGTGGCGACGGGTCGAACCTCGGCCCCGAGCAGTCTCATGCTGAACACGTTGGGCTGCTGCCGGCGGATGTCCTCCTCGCCCATGTAGACGATGCAATCGAGGCCAAAATGGGCGCAGGCGGTGGCCGTGGCGACGCCGTGCTGTCCGGCTCCGGTTTCGGCGATCACGCGGCGCTTGCCCATCCGCATGGTCAATAGGGCCTGGCCGAGCGTGTTGTTGATCTTGTGCGCGCCGGTGTGGTTGAGATCCTCGCGTTTCAGGTGGATTTGCGCGCCGCCCAGTTCGCGGCTGAGCCTCCGGGCGTGGTACAACGGCGACGGCCGGCCCACGTAGTCGGCCAAAAGGCCGTCGAGCTCCTTCTGAAACGCCGGATCGTTCCTCGCCCGAGAGTACTCGGCATCGAGAGCCTCCAGCGCGTGGAGCAAGGTCTCGGGAACGTAGCGGCCGCCAAAGGGGCCAAAACGACCGGCCGGGTCGGGAACGTGCGTGGAAGCGGGCATGGCTGCGAACTCAGTCGAGGCGCGCGGGGCCTCGGGACGATAGGGGACGGCGAAACCCCAAGTATGGTCGGACGCGGGCCGACGGTCAACCTGCCTTCTTTGCGACAGCCCCTCGGGTTGGGTAGAATGAAGGGCGGTTCGAGGTCACCTTGGCGTCTCTCTCCCGCCACGCCTGTCACGCCGAGCAAACCTGTCATGCCGAGCAAAGCGAAGCATCTTGACTCCGCGGACACCCACGAGGTCCCTCGCCGCGCTCGGGATGACGCCCTCAAGGTTGGCCTCGTTGGGCTATTCGCGTGCGCCGCGTTGTTGCTGGGGCAAGCGGCCGCACAACTCCCGGCGGTAGTTCAGCCCACGGCCGCCGCGCCGAGCGAATCGGTCAAGCTCGTCGATGGGCGGGAGTTCTTCGGGCTGATCGAGACGGCCAGCGAGGCGGCGCCGGGGGCGTGGCTGTACTTGACGGAAATCCACCGCCCGCCGGGCCGGCCCATGTTTTTGCTCGTCCGGCCCATCGCCCGCGATTCGATCGCGGGAACGACGCGGCTCGACGCGACGGGCCGGGCCACCCTGGAAGAGACGATTCGCCGGTTCCGCAACCGCGCCCGGATCGAGGCCGCGGCCCTGGCGGCCGTGCGTCTGACCGAGCGCGCCGAGGGCGACGCGACGGTCTATTACTTCGAGAGCGATGGATTCACGCTGGCGAGCACGACCGACGAGCCGACCACGCGGCGACTCGTGGTCCGCACGGAGCAGCTTTTTGCGGCATATCGACAGGTCCTCCCGCCCCGGACCGAGCCAGCCCGGCCGCTGGAGATCCGCGTGTTCGGCTCGATGGAAGAATACCAGGACTATCTAGGCGAGCACCGGCTGAGCGTGGCCAACCCGGCCGTGTATCTCCGCGAGGAGCGCGCGATTGCGGCGGGCACGCCCTTGCGGCAATATGCCGCGGAGTTGGCCAAGATCGACGCCTCGCACGAGCAGCTTGCCGCGGAGTTGGCCCAACTCGAAGGCCAGCTTTCCGACCGGCTCAAGCAGATCGGCGACCAGCTCCGGCGGCAGGGCACGCACCGCACGCAGATCGCCGCGATCTTGTTTCGCGAGAAGCAGCGGGCGATGCGCGAGATCGACGGTCTTCGCGGCCGGCTCGACCAGGTGGACCGCGAGAACGCCGAGACGTTCGACCGGCTCACCCGGACCATGTTCCGCCGGCTCGCCCACGAGGCCCTGCACGCCCACCTGGAAACCCGCGTGTATCCGCCGGGACGCCGCGACGTTCCCTTGTGGCTTAGCGAAGGACTGGCGATGGTTTTTGAGGCGGGCTTGCTGGAGGATGGCTTGCTGCGGTTGGACGGCCCGAACACAGACGTGCTCGCGCCCTTGCAGGAGGACCTCCGCGCCGGCGGGCTGCCCCTGGCCCGGCTGTTGGCGGCCGACCCCAAAGATTTCCTCGTCGGCGACGAAGGACGGGTGGAAGCCTCGAACCGCTTCTACCAGCACGCCTGGGGCCTAGCATATTACCTGCTGTTCAATGAAGACGTGTTGGCCAACGGGGCTTTGGACCGGTACGTCGCGTCGGCCGAGGCCGCGGGTGATCCGATCCGGCGGTTTGAGACGCTCGTCGGCGCGCCGCTGGATCAATTCGAGCCGAAGTGGAGGGCGTGGATCGGAGGCCTTCCGTAGTGCTGCGGGGCTCTGCCCCGGACCCGCACCCTTTGGGCCGAAGGCCCCTGGGTGGCAACGCACTGGCGAAGCCAGTGGCACGCCCTATGGACACGTCATCCTGATCGCAGCGAAGGATCTCGTCCGGATGGCAGGGGAGATCCTTCGCTGCGCTCAGGATGACCGCGGGAAGATCGCGTAGTCTATGCCTCTCACGACACAAGGAGCCTTGCCGTGTTGTTCGCCAAATTGCTCAAATACATCGCCGTCGGGCTGGGGGCGTGCTTGGTGATGCTCCTGCTCGCGGGGATCATCTGGATCCAGATCACCAATGCGCGGCTGGAACGCCGGCTGGCGGACCTCCGGGCGGGGGGTCAGCCTACGTCGCTGGCCGATTTGCGGCCCGAGCCGGTCGCGCCCGAGCAGAACGCGGTGACGTATCTGCGGCAGGCCGAGGCCGACCTTATGGCGATCCAGGCCGAGATCGTCGCGGAGGAGGAGAAGGCCGCCGAGGAGCAGGCCCAGAAGGAGCAGGAGCGGGAGAACGAGGGCCAGGAGGGAGAGACGCCCGAGCCGGCGGAGGACGTGGTGCCCGAGAGCGTGCTGGCGGCCACGCGGGCGGCCGTGGCGGCCCGGCCAGGCGTGCTCGCGCTATTGAAGAAGGCGGCTGACTGCCCAGCCTACGCCGTGAACGATCCGACCGGCGGCATCGACCCGATGGTCGATCCGGCAGGGGCGGATCAGGCAATGGTGGACCGGATCAACGGCCCGCCGCGGGCGGCCGCGCGGCTTTTGGCGAAGTACTGGTTCGCCTGTCTCATGGCCCAGGGCAAACGGGACGAGGCGGTCGGGTGCTGCATTACCACACTTAAGCTTGCACGGCACTACGAACATGAGCCGACGCTCATTGCGTTTCTGGTCAGCGCGGCCTGCCGGGGGATGGCGATTAACGCGGCCAACCGCGCGTTGCAGACGGGGCCCGTCTCGGAAGGCGCGCGCAAGGCCCTGGACGACGAGTTGGCCCGGCACGACGTCTACAAGGCGTACCACCAGACCTTGGCGACCGAGCGGGCCTACGGCCTGGACCAATTCGACGCAATGGCCGGAGGCATGGGGGCCCTGCGCGCGATCCGCGGTCGCGAGATGCTCTGTTATCTCGATGGAATGGAGGCGTGTCTCGATCGGGCTGCCCAATTGGCCGAGGGGAAATCGCTGGGGCTGATGCCGCCGCTCAAGGGAATCTACGCGCAGCTCATGATACCCGGCGTCGAGGCCACCGAGACCGCCGCCATGCGGACCGAGGCAACCATCAACGCCCTGCGGGTTCTCTTGGCCCTCCAGCGGCGGGCCCAACCGGACGCCCCGGCGCCGGCCGATCTGGCGGAACTTGGGCTGCCGGCCCGCGCGACCCAAGACCCCTTCACGGGCAAGCCGCTCGTGGTGAAATGGGTCGAGGGCGGCTGGCTCATCTACTCCGTGAACTTCGACCTGACGGATGACGGCGGCGACTTTGACGACAACAAGGACGCCGGCATCGGCCCGCCGGAAGAAGCCAAGAAGGAGAAGGAGCCGGCCGGGGAGATGTAAAGACCTCTTGGGCGCCACTCCACGCCGTTAACCCTATTTCGGTCTGTTGTGATTGCTTTTTTGTGCAAGTGGATTCCGGAAGCCGTTACCCCGAAGGGGCTTCGTAGGGTAGCCCAGATATCCGAGAGGCCGTGAAGGAATTATCGGTGATGGTTTAGTTATTTGAGCCTTGTGG
>JAFGDS010000125.1 GCA_016931995.1 Pirellulales bacterium | reverse complement strand
TGCATGATTCATCGCATGTTACGCCATCTCAAGCCAGCCGAACTGGCCGCCGGATGGGAAATCCGACTTTCCAAACACGTTCTGAGCGAAGCGAGCCGGGTGCCATGGCCACGCTCGCGTGGCCATGCGACGCGGACGCAACATGCTCACGCAAGCGTGAGCATGGCACCCGGCCGAGTGCCACTGGCTTTGCCAGTGCCGTGAAACAGTGCCGAGTGCCACTGGCTCCGCCAGTGCCGCGAGACAGATCCATTCTTGCACTGGCAAAGCCAGTGGCACACATTGCGAAGCCAGTGGCACGCGTCAACCGGGTTTTTCGGACTTCCGGATCTGGCGGATCTCCTCGGTGTTTTTCATCGCGCAGAACTTCGGGCCGCACATGCTGCAATAGCGGGCGTCCGGCTCCGCGGCGGCGGAAAGGCTCTCCTCGCGCATCCGCCGGGCGGTCTCGGGATCGAGAGCCAGGCGGAATTGCTCCTCCCAGTCGAAAGCATAGCGGGCGCGGCTCAGGGCGTCGTCGCGATCCCGCGCGCCCGGGCGTCCGCGCGCCACGTCCGCCGCGTGCGCCGCGATCTTGTAGGCGATCACGCCCTGGCGGACGTCGTCCAGGTTCGGCAAGCCCAGGTGCTCCTTCGGCGTGACGTAGCAGAGCATCGCCGCGCCGTACCACGCGGCCATGGCCCCGCCGATCGCGCTGGTGATGTGGTCGTAGCCCGGCGCAATGTCCGTCACCACCGGCCCGAGCACGTAAAACGGCGCCTCGTGGCACCACTCGCGCTGGAGCCGGACGTTCTCCTCGATCCGGTCCATCGGCACGTGTCCGGGACCCTCGACCATCACCTGGCAGCCGAGCCCTTGCGCCCGCTGGACCAGTTGGCCCATCACGCGCAGCTCGGCGAACTGAGCTTCGTCGCAGGCGTCGGCCAGGCAGCCCGGCCGCAGGCCGTCGCCCAGGCTCCAGGTGACGTCGTGGTCGCGGAGGATCTCGCACAACTCGTCGAAGCTGGTGAAGAAGGGATTCTGCTTGCGATGGACGGTCATCCACTTGGCCACGAGCGACCCGCCGCGGCTGACGATGCCCGTCACGCGCCGCGCGGCCAAGGGCACGTGCTCGGCCAACAGCGCGCAGTGGATCGTCATGTAATCGACGCCCTGCCGGGCCTGGTGCTCGACCACTTCGAGAAAGTCGCGCGGCTGCATGTCGGCGATGTCGTCGAGCCGCTCGGCCATCTGGTAGATGGGCACGGTGCCCAGCGGCACGCCGGCCGCCTCGATCATACGCCGACGGATCGTGTCGATCTCCGGCCCGGTCGAAAGGTCCATGACCGTATCGGCCCCGTGGCCGATCGCGCAGTGCAGCTTGGCCAGCTCGCAGTCCGTGTCGCTGGTGACGGGCGAATTGCCCAGGTTGGCGTTGATCTTCGTCCGCGCGGCGATGCCAATGCCAATCGGATGAAGACCCGCCGCCAGATGCGCCCGGTTCGCGGGAATGACCATCCGTCCCCGGGCGACCTCGGCGCGGACCTCGTGCGGGTCGAGTCCCTCGTCGCGCGCGACGACCTCCATCTGGGGCGTCACCACGCCGTTGCGCGCTTGTTCAATCTGCGTCATGCTGGTGCGATCGGGCCAAAACGACCGGCCAGTCCCAACGCCGGCCACCGTATTATGGTACCCCGTCGTGCCAGACTGTCAATCGGGGGGTGCGATGCCCGCCTGATCCAGAACGCGCGCCGAAAAGGTCGCGCCGCGACGTGTCCCAGAACACGAAAGTCCCTCCTCTGCGTCTCCGCGCCTCCGCGCGAGCATCCGTCAACCGCGACGCACCCTGACCTACTCATCCGCCTTCTTCTCAAACATCAGCCAAACCCCCTGACCGACTCGCGGATCGTCGGCGGAGATCGCGCCTTTGCCCATCACGGTGAACGAGGGCAAGCCGGCCGCGATGGCCCAGGCTTTCATTTGCTCGGGCCGGCGCAGGGCGACGAATCGTTTCCCGCGTTCGGCTTCGTCGCCCTCGAGGTTCTCCTTGCGCAGGCGGATGAGTTCTTCCACGGCCCAACGGGGATAGCCGCTGCCCGCGCCGCCGCCGATGTAGGCCTTGCCGCCGGGCCGCAGCACGCGGTGGACCTCCTTGAGTCCCTTGGCCGGGTCCTTCCAGAAGAAGATCGAGCCGCGGCTGACGAGGAAATCGACCGAGTTGTCCGGCAGCGGCATCGCCTCGGCCACGCCCACCACGGCCGCCAGCCGGTCCGCCATGCCCTTGTCGCGCGCGATTTGCAGGCCCTCGGTCATGGCCTCGGCATTGGGGTCGATCATGACGACCGCGTTACCGGTGGCTTCGATGAGCGGAATGGCCACCTGCCCCTTGCCCGCCCCGAGGTCGATCCAGAATCCCTTGGCTGGCTTGCAGAACTTCAATGCGTCTTGCACGACGAACGCGTGGCGGCCGGGCAAAGACTGCTCGCCTTCGAGGCACTTGGGGCCCTTCGGGGGGACTGTCCCCGTTTTCGCTCCGGCGAAAACGGGACTGTCTCCTTCGGCACGGACGCCCGGCTCTTGTCCCGCGACGACGGCGACAGCAAAAAGAAGACACGATACCAGGGTTGTTTGAACCATTCTCGCGTGCATGATGCATCTCCTTTTTTGCCACCTCTAGCGTAGGGCGTCATGCGGATGTGACCTTATCCAGCGTGTGCCACTGGCTCTGCCAGTGCTGAATCGCCTGTGTTTCCGAGCACTGGCGGAGCCAGTGGCACTCAAAACGGGCCTTCAACACGATCCCTCGATTCTGACGCACGAAACTAGCGTATCGGGCGGTCCCGGGCGTTGTCCACCGGTGTGTCGTGCCAAGGGGACCCGCCGCCCGACGCTTCGGTCATGGCGGGAACGGTTAACAGCCCGTTGAAAAAGTGCTTCCTTCGGCTTTGGGTGCCATGCCCCCGCTTGCGTGGGCATGTTTTCGCGCATTTTCGAGGTTTCACATGC
>JAFGDS010000124.1 GCA_016931995.1 Pirellulales bacterium | reverse complement strand
CCCATGTCGAAGTTCATCCGCCCGCAACACGCGTCGGCCAGCAAGAGCCCGCCGGCGGTCAAGAAGCTCCGCAGCCGGGCCACCTCGTCCTCACTCCAGTGGAACTCGCGATGCCCCGTCATGTAGAGCAAGGGATACGTCACCGCGCCGGGGTCGGTCAGCCGGACGTCCTCGCGGCGGAACTTCACTTCGAGCGTCGAGTTATCCCGGGCGAAGCGCAGCAGGTTGTGTACGGCCGAGGGGTCGGGGTCCCAGTCGCCCTCGTGCTTCAGTTGGGCGAAGACGAAGTCGTCGCGGCTGGGCGCGGTCGCTTCGTGATACACCTTGGTCGAGCTAAGGAATCGGCCAAGCTGGTACGTGCCCAAGAGATAGGTAATCAGATTCGCGCCGATCTGGCGGGCCTGGTCTATGACGATCCGCGTGCCGCGGGGATGCTCGTGGCCGTCCCAGCCGCAGGTCATGTCGCGCGGCGAGAAAATGACGCCGCTGCGGCAGCCAAAGTCGATCGACTCCAGGCACGGCGCCTCGGTGTACTCCGTGCCGTCGCCCTTCTTATAGGTTAAATCGCCCAGCTTGTAGTAAGACGAGAAGACCGGCTCGTCGGGCAGCATCTTGCGCAGGGGACGGCCCGGGAAAATCAATTCCATCTCGCGGCGGAACGATTCGGCGAAGTCGTTCCATCCACAACAGGCGTCGCCGAGGACCAGCCCTCCGTCCATGACGTACCGCGCGAGCTGGCCGCGGACGTTGTCGTCGAGCGAGAAAGCGTTGTGCCCGGCCAGGAGAATGGCCGGCAACTCGCGGGGATCGAACGAGAAATGGGCGAAGTCGGCTTCGATCGAACGGTAGTGGATGCCGAGTTTCTGGTTGGTCCAGTCCAGCAGAGTATTCACGTCGGCCGGATCGGTCATCCAGTCGCGGTATTTGACTCGCTGGCCCTCGCGGGTAACCCAGCGGATCGGGCCCATGGACATCTTGCCCACCAGGGCCGGCGGGGCCGGGGGCCGCTTCTTCTCGGTCCGCCGCATGGGCGTGACCGGCAGGGGCAGTGGCGGGAAGCCTTCGGCGCCCTTGCGGTGTTGGGGGGCGGCCTTCGGTGGCGGTCCGCAGTCCACCGGACCGGTGTTCTCTTCTTCCGCCCATACCAAAGAGGTATTAACTAATCCGCCGATAGTGCTCCCCACCGCAGCGGTGATGCCCAGCCGCTCGAGAAATCGCCGGCGAGAAAGGTCTTCACCCGATTGCTGTTGGGAATCGCTCATCGGTTGTCCTCCGGCGGTGATCGCCCACCCTATATTGTATCGTGTCCGGGCTGGAAATCTCGGGTCAAGTTGGTTGGCATACCCCCCGCGTGGTGTATCGCTTTGACCGCGTGGCCATGCCGGGGCGCAGTCCGCCACAAGAGAATTCGTTCAACCGGACGCCGACTATTCAAATCCCTTGGAGTGCGGCGACTGGTCGCCGCTTTCTGGCCGTGACGTTGGAGCGTGGACTGCCAGGGGCGCCACTGCTGGCTTGCCCGGCAGTGCGCCGCCGAGCGTGCCCAGAGCCCATTCCCGGACCCGAACCTCCCCGTCATGCTGAGCGAAGCGAAGCACCTCAACTCGTCGGACGGCAACGAGATCCTTCGCTGCGCTCAGGATGACGCGCTGGGCCGGCGCCGGCTCCGCGGCAAATGCCAAAGCGGCGACACGTCGCCGCACTCCAAAGAAGGCGGACAGGAGGATACACTTGGGGTGGGCGAAGGAGGGTATGTGATGAAGACAATGGTCCGATGTGCCTGGGCGGTGGGATGGGTCGCGGTCGTGGCTGGCCTGGCGGCGCGGGCTGACGAACCGCCGGCATTGAATCCCTTCGGGGCCTCACCCACCCAGGAGCGGGACGACTCCGTGCCGGGCTACGTCGAGCTGTCCGACGGGACCATCTCGCCGGGCAAGGTCTACCTCACCCGCGACGCGCGACTGAAGATCCACGACGCGTCGTTTAAACGCCAACGCGAGGTGCCCTTGCGGGCGGTCCGACAAATCGAGTGCGCCGTCAAGCGGGAGTGGATGGAGCGCGAGTGGCGATTCAAGGAGACGGCCGCCGACGAGAAGGTGTACACCGGCAAGAGCTACCCGGCACGCGAGTACGCGCACACGATCACCCTTCGCGACGGCCGGACGATCACCGGCCCGCTGGCGGCGATCGTGTACGTCGAGCCGGACGGGGCCGACGCCTCGGCCAGCGCCGGCGGCGCCGGCGGCGCCGGCGAGGCGCAACGGTTCTTCCTCCGCAAGCGCGACAAGGGCGAAGTGGGAACGGATCTCAAGTCGCTCGTCTACGTGAAACGCGTGAAGCTGGGCGAGGAGGTGATGGTGGAAGGAAGGGAGAAGATGAAGGGGGCGGCGGACAAGAAGGACGACGGCAATTAGACCAACAAAAAACGCGCAAAGGGACGCGATCAGACTCTCTCGTCATCCTGTGAATCGTGTTAATCCTGTCCAAACCGTCGAATCGCATTTCTTGACCTCAGGGAGACGATAATCGACAGGATTGACAAGATCGACAAGATGAGGTTATGGACATGGCGTCCTTTCGCCGTGTAACTTCCGATCGACAATCCAGTTCTTCATGTTTCACCTCACCCTCGAACGCGGCTACAGTCTGACCACGATGGCGGCAGTCGCTACGGTGGCGGTGCTGTTGATTTGGCTGGGCTATCGCCGGGCGTTCGGGGGGATGCGCAAGTTGCACGCGCGGGCACTCCTGGCGCTGCGGATCACGGCGGTTGTGCTCGTGGTTCTCCTCATCTTCCGGCCGGTGGTGAGCTACGAGAAGCACGAAACGCAGCGGCCGGCGCTGGTTTTCCTGCTCGACACGTCGGCGTCGATGCGGATCGCCGACTCGGCGTCGGACCAGTCGCGGCTGGCCCGCGCGCGGGATCAGATCGCCAAGTGGTGGCCCAAGCTTGCCGACGGGTTCGACCTGCATCTGGTGGCGTTCTCGGAAGGGCCGCGGGTGTTGGGCGACGTGCGGCGGCTGGCCACGCTCTCGGCCGACGGTCGGGCGACGTCGCTATCGAGGGCAATTCAGTCGGGCGCGCGGCAGGCCCCGCCGCGGCGGATCGAGGCAATCGTTCTTCTGTCCGACGGCCTGCACAACGCCGCCGGCGATCCCGTCCAGGTGGCCGGCTCGCGGGGCGTGGTGGTCCACACGGTGGGCGTGGGCTCCAGCCTCCGCAGCGACGCAACCTATCGCGACCTCCAGGTGACCGGAATCGACTGTCCCGACCGACTTCTGGTGGGCAACAAGGCGAAGATCGTCGCATCAGTCGAGGGCGTCGGACTGGCCGGCCACGTCGCGCAAGTCGTTCTGGAAGAAGATGATCGTCAGATCGAGCAAGCCGAGCTGACCCTGGACGGCGTGGAGGGCGCGCAGCGCGTCGAATTCCAGTTCCGCCCGGAGGCCAAGGGCCGCCACACCTACACGGTCCGCGCGTTGCCGGCTGCCGAGGAAAAGATCCAAGAGAACAACGATCGCCGGGCGGTGGCGCTGGTGGTCGAGGCGGGCATTCGGGTTTTGTATCTCGAGGGAACGCTCCGCGCCGAATACGGCGCGATCGTGGACCGGTTTCTGGCCAAGGACCCGGACCTGGAGTTCGCCGCGCTGGTGCAAACGCGGCCGAACGTGTTCCTCTCGCGCACGAATATCGAGGGTCTTGCGCTTACGTCGATTCCCACCGACGCCGAGACGCTCGACACGTTCGACGTGTTCATCCTGGGCGACCTGGACGCGAGCTACCTGCGGCCCGAGGTGCAGGAATTGCTCGTCCGCCGGATTCGTGCCGGGGCGGGGTTGGTGATGTTGGGTGGATACCACAGCCTGGGGCCGGGCGGGTACGCCGAGACGCCGCTGGGGGTCATCTTGCCCGCGCGGCTGGGCTCGCGCGAGATCGGGCAAATCGATGGTGCTTTCTTGCCCGCCCTGTCGCCCGAGGGCGCGCGGCATCCGATCTTCGCGAACATTGCCGGCTTCTTTGCCACGGAGGCCGGCCCGCCCGAGACGCCGGGCTTGCCGCCGCTGGAAGGCTGCACGCGGGTGGAAGGCCCGCGGCCGACCGCCACGGTGTTGGCCTATTGCCCCGCCGAGGTGGATCGGCCGGTCGTGCTGGCCGTGCAACCGGTGGACGCGGGCCGCGCGGCCGTGTTCACCGGCGACACGACGCGGGTGTGGCAGCAAGGGCCCCAGGCCCTGGATCAAAAGTCGCCGTTTCTGCAATTCTGGGGGCAGATGGTCCGCTGGCTGGCCGGGCGGCAAGAGGGCGTCCAGACCACGGCGGGCGTGACCGGCCGCACCGATAAGGCGTATTACGAACCGGACGAGCCCGTGCGGATCTCCGCCGTGGTCCGCGACAATCAGGGGCAAGGCGCCGCGGGGGCGAAGGTCACGGCCAAGATCGCGGGCACAATGGCAAAACCGCAGTCGGTCGCGCTGGCGGCCGAGTCCGGCCCGGCCGGCCACTACGGCGCGAGGTTCGAGCCCGCCGCGCCGGGAACGTACCAGATCGACATCGAGGCCGCGCTGGGCGAGACGAAGCTCGCGGCCGAAAAGCTCGTCGTTGAAGTCGGCCGGCCCAGCTTGGAATTCGAGAAGCTCGACCTGGACGAGACCCTGCTCGGGCGGATCGCGGCCGCCTCGGGCGGGCGCTACGCGCACGTCACGACCGCCGACCGGCTGATCGACGAGCTGGACCGCACGCAGCGCCGCGAGCGGATTCTCATGGAGCGCCGGCTCTACTGGCCGCCGGTGTTCTGGGCCCTATTCGTCGGTATTCTGGCTGCGGAATGGATCTTGCGGCGGAGGTTTCAGTTGCGCTGATGTTTTTTGCCGGCAGCGCCGCGCCGGCGGTCCTAGGGTTCCAGGCCGAGGCTACGGAGATAAGCAGCGTGTTGTTTTTCCAACCCTAGGCGGCGGGTGATGTCGCGCCAGTGGCCGGCGGCGTCGCGGAGGGCTTCCGTGGGCGTGGCCTTGCCTTCGATCGCGCGCCCGACCGCCTCGTCCAATGCGGCCAGGTATTCGCCCCGTCCGGGGATCCGCAGGGCGAAGAGCCACTGTTCCCGTTGGAACGTGGACTCGGTCAGTTCCGCGTAAGCGGCGGACGCGGCGGGGGCCATGGGGGCCTCGGTCCACATGCGGGCTTGGCGGACCTGGGAGCGGCGGAAAAGCGTCGTCGCGGGACTCTGGGCGCTGGGCGCCGCGGACAGGTCGGTTCCGCTGAGCCACATCAGAAGATCGGCCGCGGCGTCGACGTGCTCCGAATCGCGGCTCAGCACGCCGAGCCTGCCCGAGACGCCCAGCAGGGGCACGCGGTTTGGACCGTCTCGGCGCGAGTCCCACTTGCCTTCATCGATGTTGAACACGTCGGCCGAGCCGGGTAATTCGGTCACGGCCACGGGCAGGTCCGATGGGACGTCCTCCGGGAGGCTGGCGGCGCCAGTGGGCCACGTGAGAGCCATGGCCGCCTGCCCCCGCCAGAAGCGCTCGCGCACGGCGTCGGGCGAGAGCGTCGTCGCGTCGGCCGGCCCGAATTTCGCGTCGGCCACGAGGTACATCAGCGCGCGGATCATCGGCGGACTGTCGATGAGCGGCTCCATGGTTTGGATGCGGAAGAGGGTGGAGTAGTTGTCGGGGTGTTTGGCGGCCGCCGCGGCCCGGGCCAAAAGCGTCAGGCCGGCCCACCCGGGCGCGAGCGGCTCGAGCGTGCCCGACCAGGGCGCGTCCCCGTCCGGCGTCTGGCCGGTCCGCTCCCGCGCGGCCAACAGTTTGGCCGCCTCGTGGTATTCCTTCCAGGTCGTGGGCGGGCGGAGGCCGTGCTTGTCGAAAAGATCGGCGCGGTAGTAACACACGAGCACGGGCGACCCTAGCGGGAAGGCCATGGGGCGACCGGCCCAGGCGGCTTCGTGCGACCGCGCCAACTCGAAAAAGTCCATCCAGCCGCCAGACGGCGATTCCACCAATGCCGTGGGAACGGGCGCCAACAACCCGCGCTCGGCCAAAGGCGCCAACAGATGCGACGGACAGACCACGGCGTCCGCCTCGAGGGCGTCCATTTTGGCCAGATCGGCCAGGGCGAGCGGCTCGACGCTCAGTTCCGCGCCGGTCTGCGTTTTCCACTCGCCGCAGACCTTTTCCACCGCCGCGGCCAACGCGGGATCGTCCACCACGGCCAGCCGCAGCGTAATGCCGGCAAGCGGCGGGCTCTTGGACACCTCTTTGCCGGTTGGATCGGAAGAAGGACACCCGGCCAGCACGGCGAGGCCGACAACCGACAGGGCAATTCGCGAAAACATGCGGGCCATGGGATTCCTACGCTGAGAATTGTAGGGTGGGGCTCGCTACGCTCGACCCACCCTATAGTTCGTTGTACGCCAAACCCCGTGCGAGGTCAACGCGGCGTGGCGGGCCTCTCTTGTGGGCCGGGCGGTTCTGGTAGAATGGGCACGCGGCGAGGACCGGCCGCCGCGGAGCCTCTTGGGATTCGTTTGTCGGAAAGGAACACACCATGGGCGTTTTTCTCGGGATCGATATCGGCACGTCGGGCACCAAGACGCTGGCGATGGACGCCTCCGGCAAAATCCTGGCCGACGCCACGGAGATCTACCCTTGCCGCGCCCCGCGGCCGCTCTGGAGCGAGCAAAATCCGGAGGACTGGTGGAAAGCCACCGTCGGGTCGGTTCGCCGGGTGGTCGCCCGGGCGAAGCTCAAGCCGGCCGACGTGAAGGCCATCGGCCTGTCCGGCCAGATGCACGGGAGCGTCTTCCTGGACCGAAACAACAAGGTCGTCCGCCCCGCCATCCTGTGGAACGACCAGCGGACGGCCGCCGAATGCGCCGAGATCGAGCGGCGGGCGGGCGGCCGGGCCAAATTGATCCGCATGGTCGCCAATCCCGCCTTGGCCGGATTCACCGCGCCCAAGATCCTTTGGCTTCGCAACCACGAGCCCCGCAACTTCGACAAAACCCGGCGGGTGCTCCTGCCCAAGGACGAGATCCGCCGCCGCTTGACCGGCGAGTTCGCCACGGACGTGAGCGACGCCAGTGGCATGCTCCTTTTGGACGTCGCCCGGCGGCGATGGTCGAAGAGGCTCCTCGCCGCGCTCGAGCTGGACGAGTCGCTCTTGGCGCGGTGCCACGAATCGGAGGAGGTCACCGGCACGCTCACCCGCGAGGCGGCCGGCTTGTTGGGACTTTCGACCGATTGCGCGGTCGTGGCCGGGGCGGGCGACTGCGCGGCCGGGGCCGTCGGCAACGGCATCGTCCGCCAGGGCGTGCTCAGCACGTCGATCGGCACCTCGGGCGTCGTGTTCGTCCACAGCAACGAAGTGAAGGTCGATCCGCTTGGGCGCGTCCACACCTTCTGCCACGCCGTCCGCGGTAAGTGGCACATGATGGGCGTGACACTCGCTGCTGGTGGGTCGCTGCAGTGGTTCCGCAATGCCCTGTGCCAGGCCGACGTGGAGCGGGCCAAGAAGGCCGGCCGAGAAGTCTACGATCTTCTCACCGCCGAAGCCGCCGCCGCGCCGGCCGGCAGCGAGGGCCTCTTCTTCCTCCCCTATCTCTCCGGCGAACGCACCCCGCACGCCGACCCCGACGCCCGAGGCTGTTTCGTGGGGCTCACGCTTGCCCACGGTCGCGGGCATCTGGTCCGGTCGATCCTGGAGGGCGTGACGTATTCGCTGCGGGAGAGTCTGGCGATTTTCGAGGAGTTGGGCGTGCCCGTGCGCGAGATCCGCGCCTCGGGCGGGGGCAGTCGCAGTCCGCTTTGGCGTCAGATCCAGGCGGACGTGTTCGGCCGGAAGGTGGTCACCGTGAACACAGAGGAGGGCCCAGCCTACGGCGTGGCTCTTTTGGCCGCGGTGGGCGCGGGGGCGTACGCCAACATTGAGGAAGCCTGCAAGGCCGCGGTCCGCGTCGTCCGCCAGACCACGCCCGACCGCGCCGCCCGCCGCCGCCACGATCGCGCGTTTCCGGTGTACCAGCAGCTTTACCGGTCGCTGGCCGCGGACTTCAAGCGGATCGCGGCGGAGGGGTAACGCGAGGGCGTTGTGTCCACCACGGAGCCGCTTGCGGCTTCGCGACGCTGCGTGCCACTGGCTTCGCCCGTGCTGGATCTCACGGGATTCGCGCACTGGCGGAGCCAGTGGCACACCAGTCACGACCTTCGCTGCGCTCAGACCGTGCCACCTTGGCCGCTGGCGGAGGGCGCGGGGGTTTCGGGCGCGGGCGCGGCGTCCGGGATGGAAGGCGCGGCGGTGAAGTCGTAGCGATCCAGCCAAGCGTCGCCGGTCGGGGCGGCCGGCTCGGGCGTCGCGCGGCGGTGCAGGCGCATGAGCACATAGTAGAAGACGGGCGTTAGGAGGATTCCGAAGCCCGTGACGCCGATCATGCCGGCGAACACGGCCGTGCCCAGCGAGCGGCGCATCTCCGCGCCGGCGCCCGTGCCCAACAGCAGCGGCACGACGCCCAAGATGAAGGCGAACGAGGTCATCACGATAGGCCGCAGCCGCAGCCGCGCGGCCTCGACCGCCGCGTCGCCCGGCGAGCGACCCTGGTCCTGCAACTGCTGGGCGAACTCGACGATGAGGATGGCGTTCTTCGCCGCCAGGCCCACCAGGACCAGAAAGCCGATCTGCACGAAGATATCCACCGGCAGCGAGGCAACCAACATGCCGGCCACCGCGCACAGAAGGCACATGGGCACGACCAGGATCACGGCCAGCGGCAGCTTCCAGCTTTCGTACTTGGCCGCCAGCACGAGGAAGATCAGCGCCGTGCCGATGGCGAAGATGTAGATGGTCGCGTTGCCGGCGAGGATCTGGAGATACATGATCTCCGTCCACTCGCTGGCGACGCCATTCTTGTCCGCCAGGTTCTGCACGATGCGGATGACGTCGCCGGAGCTCGTACCCGGGGCGGGATTGCCCACCACGGGCGCCGAAGCGTACATGTTGTACCGCATCACCATGACCGGCCCGCCCTGATCCTTCACGTTGAAGAGCGTGGCCAGGGGGACCATCCGGCCGAGCTGGTTGCGGACCTCGAGCTGGCGGAGGTCGGCCACGCGGGTGCGGTATTCGGGCTCGGCCAGGACGTTCACCTGCCAGGTGCGCCCGAAGGCGTTGAACAGGTTCACGAAGTACCCGCCCATGTACACCTGGAGCGTGTCGAACACGTCCTGCACGGGCACGCCGAGCGATTCGCACTTGGTCCGGTCGATGTCGAGGTAGTACTGCGGCGTGTCGGCGCGGAACATGGTGAAGACGCCCAGCAGGCGCGGATTGGCGTTCGCGGCCGCCACGAGTTCGTCGGTCTGCGTTTGCAGCTCGTCGAGATCGACGTAGCCGCGCTGCTCGACCTGGAGCTTGAACCCGCCGCCGCTGCCGAGCCCCTGGATGGGCGGCGCGCGGAAGATCTGGATCTCCGCCTCGTCGATCTCCGCGGCGAACCGCTCGCGGAGCGTCTTGGCGATCGCCACGTCGTAGCGGTCCGGCTCGTGTCGGCGATCGAAGGGATCGAGAATGACGAAACACGAGCCGAAGTTCGAGCCGTTGGCGCTGAGCATGAGCGACTGGCCGGCGACGGAGAGCGTGTGGTTGACGCCGGGAATGCCCTTCGGCTTGCCCGGCGCGGCGGGGTCGCCCATCGCGATGCGGTGGATCTTGTCGATCACGGCCTGGGTGCGTTCGACGGAGGCGGAGTCGGGCAGTTGGACGTTGACCAGCAGGTAGCCCTGGTCTTGCTCGGGGATGAACGCCTTGGGGGCGGCGCCCATCGACCAGACGGTCAGCCCCAACAGCCCGCCGTAGACGAACAGCACGACGAAGCTTACCCGCACGAGACGGGCCACCGTGCGGCCGTAGGCGTCGGTCAGCCGGTCGAACAGGCGGTTGAACGCGCCGAACAACCGCGCCAGCGCGGCGTTCACCCGCCCGATGGCGAACCAGCCCACCGCGCCGCCGACCAGCGCCCCGGGCGCGAAGAGGCCGGCCAGCGCCGGCCAGCCGAGGCCGTGGCCTTCCATCTCGTCGGCCGCGGGCAGTCCCGCGTGCCCGGCCAGGAGCGTCTTGCCGAGCCACACGGAGGCCAGCCCTCCCAGGGCGATGAAGATCCACCACGGCAGGGCTTCGTGGCGCGGATGGCCGTGCTCGTCGAGCTGCTCCTTTTGGAAGATGGCCACCGCCCGCGACGGCGTGAGCGTCATCGCGTTGATGGCCGAGATAATCATGGCCGAGGAGATAACCAGGGCGAACTGGCGGAAGAACTGGCCGGTGACGCCCGGCACGAACACGCTCGGCAGAAACACGGAACTCAACACGAGCGTGATGGCGATGATGGGCCCGGTGATTTCGCCCATCGCCTTGATCGTGGCGGATTTCGCGTCCAGGCCGAGCGTCATCTGGCGTTCGACGTTTTCCAAGACGACGATCGCGTCGTCCACGACGATGCCGATGGCCAGAACCATGCCGAAGAGCGTCAGGTTGTTGAGGCTGAAACCCATGACGGCCATGACGGCGAACGTGCCCACCAGTGAGACGGGCACGTCGATCATCGGCAGGATCATCGCCCGCCAGTCTTGCAGGAAGAACAGCACGACAATGGCCACCAGGACGATCGCGTCGCGCAGGGTCTTGAAGACCTCGTCGACCGACTCCTCGATGAAGGGCGTCGTGTCATAGCCGATGCGGTATTCGAGGCCGTCGGGAAACCGCTCGGCCAAATCGCTCATCTTGGCTTTGACCTTGTTGGCCACGTCCAGGGCGTTCGAGCCGGGCAGCTGGAAGACGGCCATGCCGACCGAGGGCGCCCCGTCCAGGTGGCAAATCTGGTCGTAGATCTGCGCGCCCAACTCCACGCGGCCCACGTCGCGCAGCCGCACCACCTGGCTCGACGCGCGGCCCTCCGCCTCGTCGCCCTGGCCGGTCTTAATGATGACGTCGGCGAACTGCTCCGCGTCGGCCAGACGCCCGAGCGTGCTCATCGTGAACTGAAACTGCTGTCCGCTGGGCACGGGCTCGCGGCCCACCTGGCCGGCGGCCACCTGGACGTTTTGCGTTTGCAGGGCGCGAACCACGTCGATGGCGGCCAGGTTGCGCGAGGCCATCTTCTGCGGGTCGAGCCACACCCTCATGCTGTAGTCGCGCTGGCCCAGAAACGTCACGTCGCCCACGCCATTGATCCGCGCGATCTCGTCCTTGAGCTGGATCGTCGCGTAGTTGGACAAATACAGGTCGTCGTAGCGCCCGTCCGGCGAGATCAGGTTCACGGCCAGCAGGATGCTCGGCGATTTCTTCTTCGTGGTGACGCCCTGCACCTGCACCTGCGAGGGCAAAAGCGGCATGGCCAGGGCGACGCGGTTTTGCACCAGCACCTGGGCCATGTTCAAGTCGGTGCCCAGCTCGAACGTGACCGTCAGGACGTAGCTGCCGTCGTTGGTGCATTGCGACGACATGTAGAGCATCCGCTCGACGCCGTTGACCTGCTGCTCGATCGGCGCCGCGACGCTGTCGGCCACGACCTGCGCGCTCGCGCCGGGATAGCTGGCCATTACCTCGACGGTGGGCGGCGTGATGTCCGGATACTGGGCGATCGGCAGCAGGAAGACCGCCACCGAACCGACCAGAAGGATAACGATCGAGACGACCCAGGCGAAGATCGGGCGTTCGATGAAGAATCGGGCGAACATGTGGCGCGCACCTCGCGGGGCTGGGACGTCCGTCAGGGCGTTGGGGGATTCACGTGAACGGCCACCGGGCCGGCTGGCACATGCGCCGGCTCGATCGGCGCCACGGCGACCGCCGTGCCCGGCCGCACCCGTTGCAAGCCGCCGACGATCACTTGGTCGTCCGGCGCGATGCTGTCCACGATGGCCCCGCCGGCCGGGGTCGAAGCGTCCGCCTCCGACCATCCCGCGTCGGTCCGCGCGAGTTTCACGGGCACGACGACCTGGAGCCCGCCGGGCTGCTGTGCCCCGAGCATGACGGGCCGATACTCGACCAAGCCCTGGGCGTTCACCACCAGAAGGTACTTGCGGCCCTGATCGGTTCCGATGGCGGCCTCGGGCACGAGTAGGGCGGAATGCGCGGCGCCGATGGGCAGACGCACCCGGACGAACATGCCCGGCGAAAGCATCCTTAGCGCGCTGGCCCCCTTGGCCGGATTGGGAAACGCGCCGCGGATCTGCAGCGTGCCCGTCGAGGGATCCACGCGGTTATTGACGAAGTCGATTTGCCCCTCGTGCGGGTAGTCGTCGCCCTCGTCGGCCAGGCCCATCTGCACCGCCACGTGTCCGCCCGCATGCGACGCCTGGATCTTGCCTTCGAGAATCAGGCGTTGGATCCGCAGCATCGTGTGCTCGTCGACGTCGAAGTAGGCGTACATCGGGTCTTCCGAGACGACGGTGGTCAGGAGCGTCTGATCCTGCTTGACCAGGTTGCCGACGGTGAGCAGATTGCGGCCCGCCAAGCCGTCAATCGGCGAGAGGATGTCGGTGAACTCGACGTTCAGCCGGGCCGATTCGCAACTGGCCTTGGCGGCGTCCACCGCGGCCAGCGTTTCGCTCTTGGCCGCGGCGTACTTGTCGATGTCCTGCTGGCTGATGGCCCCCGGCGTCTTGGCCACTTCGAGGGCCCGCTCATAGTCGGCGATGGCCAGCTTTTGCCGCGCTTCGGCAAGCTTCACCTGGCCCGCGGCCTCGTCCAGCGCGGCCTGGTAGGGACGGGGATCGATCTTGAAGAGCCGCTGGCCGGCTTTCACTTCGCTGCCCGGCTTGAAGTCGATCGAGTCGAGATAGCCCGTCACGCGCGACTGCACGTCGACCGATTCGATCGCCTCCGTGCGCCCGGTGAAGAAGGCGTAGTCGGTCACCTCGCGGACCACCGGCCGGACGACCTTGACGGTCGGCTTGACTCCCTCGGGCGTTGTCCCGGAATCCCTCCCGCAGCCGCCCAGCCCCAGAACACCAGTCAGGAGCGCCGCCGCTCCCGCCGCCCGTTGCCCTACACGGCTTGTCATACTCACACCCGTTCACATCGTCAGAACAAAGCAAGGCCATATTGGCGCTGTTGAAATATAGGTCTCCACCCGACAACAACGGGGCGACGCGAGGTATCCCCCGGTCGAGGTATTCACCAAGTCCCGGAAGCCATGCGCGGGGCACGGAATGGGCGGGCTAGACTTGAGCGGGGCAGCCGCCCGCCGTCGGCAGGCGGTGTTTCGGGACCTTCGGAGGTTCACACCGATGCATGGGCGATTCCTTGCGGCCGCGACGTTTTTCGGCGTTCTGTTCGCGCTCTCCGCCGCGCCGCTTGCGGCGCAAAACGGGATGAGGCCGCCGGACGTCGAGCCGGTTGGGCCGCTCTACTCGCTCCCCTACGAGCCGGGGGCGACCTTCGAGGTGACCCAGGGCTACCTGGAATACCCGACGCACGAGAACATCTACGCCATCGACTGGCTCATGCCGGAAGAAACGCCCATCCTCGCCGCCCGGGCCGGTGTCGTCATCGAGGTCGTGGATTCCTTCTCCAAGTCGGGTTTGACCGAAGATATGAAACAGAAGGGCAACTCCGTTCGCATCCGGCACGACGACGGCAGCCGCGCCGTCTACCACCATATCGCACATCGCGGCGCGAAGGTGAAGGTCGGGCAGAGAGTCCAGGAGGGCCAACGGATTGCGATGTCGGGCAACACCGGCTTCTCGGCCACGCCGCACCTGCACTTCATGGTTGACGTGCCCCAGGGTGGCCAGTACGTCTCCGTGCCAATCCTTTTCAAGTCGGGCGAGGACGAGCCTTTCGACGTGGTCACCGGCGGAAAGTACACGGCGCCCGGTGGGAAACCGGCGGCCGAGGAAGGCCCGCTCGAGGGCGTCGAAGGGACCGGCGAGCTCTCATCGATCCGCCCGCGGCTGGTCGCGTTGGTCCGAGCGGAGAAGGATCCCCGGAAGGCCGCGGCTTTGCTGAAGCGCCACCTGCTCGACCATCGGGCGGCCTACCACAAGAAGTACAAGGAGCTGTTCGCGAAGAGCCAAAAGGGCGACAAGCCGTCGATGAAGGAGTTGCAGTTGTTTCTCGACGACATGGACCTTCAAGCTCAGCCCGACATTGCCCGCCTCATCGTCAATCCCGCTTCGGCCAGCACGGCCCAGGAAGCCCTGCTCATCTGGTGGGAGCTGTTCGCCCCCTGAAACGGCTTGGTGATGCGGCCCATGGCCACCGTGCCGCCGTAGGCGACGCGGTGACTGTCGCGGGACTCCGGTTTGGGCCCCGCCTGCTCCTCACAAACCGCAGGGATGTCTGGCCGCCTTCATTGGGCCCCAGGCGTTTACTCAGCCCCGGCCGTTTACCCTGAGGCGGGTGGGGGATACAATCGGTGGACACGGTGGGACATCTCCCGGCCTCGGCGCCAACGAGAACCGTTGTAACCGCTTGTCAATAAACGCTTTGCGCCCGTAGCTCAATTGGATAGAGCATCGGTCTTCGGAACCGAGGGTTGCAGGTTCGAGTCCTGCCGGGCGTACTGTGCCCCATCGCCGGGGGAGAAGCTGGTCCAGCCCGTTCGGTAGTGGCGGGTTCTTGTCGCGTCGCGCAAAGGATCCCGCCGCCGGCGCGGTCGAGCGTACGTCGGCTGGTGCTACAGTGGAAGGAGGCCCTTTGGGGGGCCGAGAACCTTTTGGCCGCCGCGGCGTCGATGCGCGGGGATCGGTTCGTGGGACTCGGGGCAGGCGGTTGTTGGGAGAAAAAACATGGTGGACACGGTGACGTTGATCTACGGCGACAAGCAAATCGAACTGCCCGTCCTGCGAGGCACCGAGGGCGATCCGGCGATCGACGTCTCGCAACTGCGGGCGCGGACGGGCATGATCACGTACGATCCGTCGCTGGCCAATACGGGCATATGCCAGAGCCAGATCACGTTCATCGACGGGGAACGCGGGATCCTGCGGTACCGGGGCATCCCGATCGAGCAGTTTACCGCGAAGCCCAACTTCGTCGAGGTCGTTTGGCTTCTGATTTTCGGGCGGTTGCCCAACAAGGAGGAGCTGGCCGAGTTCAGCGAGCTGTTAACCGAGAACGAGCTGGTGCACGAGGGCATCAAATACCAATTCCAGCGGATCCCGGTCGACGCGCCGCCGATGGCCATTCTCTCGGCGATCGTGACGAGCCTGGCGTTCTATCATCAGCAGTTTCTGGCGGTGGAGGACCGCGAGTCGATCGTGCAGGCGGCGGCGCGTTTGATCAGCAAGGTGCGCACGATCGCCGCGTTCGCGTGCCGGCGTTCGCAGGGATTGCCGTTTATCTATCCCGATCCGAAGCTGCGCTACTGCGCGAACTTCCTGCACATGATGTTCTCGATTCCGTACCGGCAATACGAGATCACGCCCGAGGTCGAGGACGCGTTGAATTTGCTCTTCATCCTGCACGCCGACCACGAGCAGAATTGCAGCACGTCGACGGTACGGCTGGTCGGCTCGGCGCGGGCGAACCTGTTCGCCTCGTGCGCGGCGGGCGTGTGCGCGCTGTGGGGGCCGTTGCACGGCGGGGCCAACGTCGAGGTGATCCAGATGCTCGAACGGATCCGCGACGGCGGCCTCTCGGCGGAGGACTGCCTCCGCCACGCCAAGGACAAGGATAATCCCTTCCGACTCTACGGTTTTGGGCATCGCGTGTATCGCAACTTCGACCCCAGGGCCACCATCCTCAAGGCCGCGTGCGAGCGGGTGTTTGCCCAGATGAACCGCAACGACCCCCTATTGGACATCGCCCGAAAGCTGGAGGAATTGGCCCTGGCCGATCCGTATTTCGTCGAGCGACAGCTTTATCCCAACGTGGATTTCTACAGCGGGATTCTGCTTCGAGCCATCGGCATCCCGACGAACATGTTCACGGTGTGTTTCGCGATCGGGCGGCTGCCCGGCTGGATCGCGCAGTGGAAAGAGCAACACATCGACCCGACGAGCCGGATCCTGCGGCCGCGACAGGTCTACGCGGGTCCGCCAGAGAGCCGTTACGTGCCGATCGACCAACGGTAGGCGCCGTGTAGTGATTCCGAAATCACTACACTAGCGGCGAGCCCGCGTGGGCACGCGGCGCGAGGCGTAGGGGTCCTCGATGGGCTCCGGCGAGGCCGGCGCGCCGCCCGAATCGTCCCTGGTCGGGCCGAGAGCCCGGTCGCTCGTTTCCAGGGGAATCACCCGTCCGTAGCTCCCGGATCCGCCTGTTGTCCCGCAGTCGGCGCACGACTCGCTCGTTATCCCGCAGCCGGCGCACGGTCCGCCGGTCCAGTTGCCGGACCGATCGCATGGATCGCGGCAGTCGGGCGGATCGCCGTGGAAATCGCCCCAGTAGCGCTCGCCGCATCCGCCGTCCCAGCATCGGGGGTTGAAGATCTCGAACACCCAGGTGAGCGGCCCAGTGGGATAGCCGTAGTGATCGCACCCGTGGCCGGCGCATCCATCGCACGTCGGCCCGCAGTCCGATTCGATCGCGACCGCGTGTCGTCGGCCGATGGTTCCGCAGCCGCAGCCCTCGTCACACGCGGCAGGCTCGCCGCACGGGTCGCATTCGCCGCATCCGCCGCAATACCGCGGATCGCAGAGCGTGCCGGGTCCAAAGGGGCTGTAAACGAAAGAGCGGAACGAATGGCAGCAGCCGCTGCCCATGACGAGCGTCGCGGCCGCCAGTCCCAAAAATAATGTGCGTCTCATGGTATCTTTACCCTCGAACACGAGCCGTCGCCGGCGCGTGCATCCCGCTTGCCGGGCTGTCCACGGACAGCCCGCGAACCGGGAAACCGGCGTTCGTCTTCTATTCATCGGCCGCAAAACCCGCAAAATCGAGAGAATCGTCAAAACCGGCAAGGTCGAACAAGAAGTGGCCGTGACCGGGGTATCAAGATATAACCAATATGGGTGTTGTGCCCTCTATGATTTGGCTAAGCCCAGTGGCACACGCGCAATGGACGGGCCGTTCGGGACGTGGTAGGCTGGGCCTCAAGCTTTGGGCGGACGAGAATCCATCGAGTCGCGGAAGGACGAGGGGTTTCCCTCCGCGGGGGCGGTTTTCGGTTTTTTTGCCGCGGGTGAGGAGGCGTCGACCATGAAGCTCATCATCGCAATCATTCAGCCCAACCGGCTCGAAGCGGTCAAGGCGGCATTGGCCGAGGTCGAGGTCTTCCGACTCACCGTGATGGACGTGCAGGGTTTTGGGCGTCAGCGGGGCCACACCGAGGTCTACCGCGGACACGAGCTCACGGTCAGTCTGGTCCGCAAGGTGCAGTTGACCATCGCCGTAAACGACGCCTTTCTCCAGCCCACCATCGATGCCATCCTCAAGGGCGGCCGCACTGGCCCAACGGGCGAGATCGGCGACGGCAAGATCATGGTCCTCCCCCTGGAGGATTGCATTCGCATCCGCACCGGCGAACGCGGGGGCGAGGCGATCTAAAACGTCTTCCGGACGTTTTTGGGCGGGGTTCTTCATTCGCGTCCAAGGGAATGGTTTCCCCCAATCGTTGACGCGAGAGCACGACCGCGCCCGTTGGCGAAGCCACGGACTTCCGACGAGGACGGTCTGCGCGCGGTCCCTCCCGTGTGGCCAGCCGGTCTGACGCAATGCCGGAGTAGTTTTGCGAAAAATTGGATTGGATCGTTGGGAGGTTTTGGGGACGCTAGAGGGAAGCTGGGAAGAAGGCGCCTCCGGTCGGTTCGTATTTATGGCATTGGTCGCCCGGTTCTTATCACTGTTTTCGCATCATGGGAGGGCCAGGAATGAAATCTCGATGGTTCGCAATGGCGGTTTCCTTTCTGATGGTCGCGACGGCGCCCGGCATCGTGGCGGCCGAGGTCATTGCCGAGTTCACCGGGACGGAGGTGGACAGTTATCCGGGCATGGCCGGCGACGGCTGGGCCGACGCCTGGACTCCGGTCGTCACCCGGGGCAACCTGACGGCGGCCGTGGTGGAGTCGGGCGACGATTTGGGCTCGGGGAACTATCTCGACATCGCGTTAACGCCGACCAGCGCGACGCAGACCGGCGCGGCTTCCGTGAGCCGGCGGTATTACGACGGGATCGAACTGGCCCAACCGCACGCGATCGAGTTCAAATACCGCATCGACGAGGACATCACGGGCTCCGGTTCGACGTTCGCCACGTCGAACGACCGTTACCAGCTTTTCGACACGGCGTCGGATCGCACGACGGCCAACGCCACGTGCTCGTGGATCGTCGGCGTGTACGCCACGGGAGCCAAAGACGCCGGCTACATCTCGGAAGCCATGATCGGACATTGGGTCGTTTTCGACGGCACGAACGGCTCCGACTTCGTTGCCGCGAATCAGGTGGACACGACCCTCGTCGCCCAGCCGGGCGTGGTCTACGACTTCAAGATCACGATCGATCCCGATTCGCGGACGTACAGCGCGTGGATAAGCGACGGGACGGCGACGTTTTCGCAAGGCGGCCTCGGCTGGCGGACGACCGCCGCGAGCGTGGCCGGCCGCGTCCAATTCGGCTGCATCGGCGACACGCTGGCCGACACGAGGGCGTGGTCCATGGACGCCATCAAGATCACGCAGGTACCCGAGCCGTCGATGCTGGCGCTCCTGGCGGCCCTGGGCGCCGCGGGCGCGCTGGCGACGGGGAAGAAGGGGTAATCGCGTGGCGGGGCCGGCACGGAGGAAGGTCAATGCGAGTAGGCCGCTTGCGGCTTCGCAACGCGGAAAGCGTTCGAGGGGACGAATTCCCGGGTGCGGCGGAAAACCGGCCGCGAAAAGGAGCCAAACCATGAGAGCTTCGTTCGGAATTCTTCTGGCATTTTCCGTGGCGGCGGCGGGGGCCGCGCCGTCGCGGGCGGTCGAGGTCGCGGCCCATTTCAACGGCGGCAATTCGGACACCGTCATCGACGGCTACCCCGGCATGGCCGGCGACGGCTGGGCCGACGCCTGGACTCCGATCGCCACCCGCAGCGATCTGGCGGCGACCGTGGTGGAGTCGGGCGGCGATTTGGGCGCCGGAAACTATCTCGACGTCGCATTGACGCCGAACGTCGCGTCGAAGACCGGATCGGGTTCCGTGAGCCGACGCTATTACGACGGCATCGATCTGGCCGAACCGCACGTTATCGAGTTCAAGTACCGCATCGACGAGAACATCCTCGACCCTCTCGGATCGTTCACCACTTCCAACGATCGTTATCAGTTCTTTGACTCGCCGGCCAACCGCACGACCGCCAACGCCGACTGTTCGTGGGTGGCGGGCGTCTACGGCTCGAACGACGCCGGCTGGATCTACCCGGAGCAGATCGGCTATTGGCTCTTCTACAACGGCGACAACAACAACACCGCGTTCGTCGCCGACAGACAAGTCAACACGTACATCCTGGCCCAACCGGGCGTGACCTACGACTTCAAAATCACGATCGATCCGGTCAATAAAAAGTACGACGCCTGGATAAGCGACGGGACGAACACCTTCTCGCAAAGCGGGCTCGGCTGGCGCACCGCCGCCGCGACCGTGGGCGGCCGCGCGCAGTTCGGCTGCATCGGCGACACCCTGGACGACACCCGGGCGTTTTCGCTCGACGCAATCAAGATCACCGGCACGGGCACGGGGCCGGTCGGCGGGATGGAAACCGTCGCCGCGCGGTTCGCCGGGGGCAACTCCGACCTGGTGGTCGACGGTTACGCCGGCATGGCCGGCGACGGGTGGAAATCGGCGTGGTTGACCCCGACGAACAACGGCGGCGCGGTCGCCGCGTCCGTGACGACCGCGTCCGAGGTGAAGCCGGGCCGCGGCGAGTACCTTGGCGTCTCCGTGGCCAACACGGTCGAGGGCGCGAGCCACGGAGGCGTCGTCCGAAGCTACCGCGCCAACACCGCGCCCGGAATCGACTGGACGAAGGACCACAAAATCGAATTCACCGTGCGCATCGACGAGAACGTGAGCGATCCGCTCCAGTTCACCGACTTCGACGACCGCTACACTTTTTTCGACGCACGCGACATGCACAGCGGCACGGGCGCCGACTGTTCGTGGATGATCTCCGCGTATGGGAACTCCGGCGAATACGCCGGCGGCGAGATCGTCAAACAATGGAGCTTCTACGACGGCGGGCGCGACGCCGGCGGGATGTCGGCCGAGTTGAACGTGGACACGGACGTATCGCTCGCGACCGGCGGCGTCTACGACTTCACCATTGTCGTCCATCCGAACACGCAAAGTTACGACGCCACCGTGTCCGACGGCACGACGTCGTTCACCAGTTCCGGATTGGGTTGGCGAACCGACGCGACGTCCGTCGGCGGCTACCTGACTTTTTCCGGCCGAAGCAGCGACACCAGCGACGTCCGCGCGTTCTCGCTGGACGATCTGGTCATCACGCAGTTGACGATTGTCGTGCCCCCGGGCGACGCCACCCGCGACGGCAAAGTGGACGCCGCCGACGCCGCGCTCTTGGCCGCTAACTGGTTGAAATCGAGCGGCGCGGTCTGGGACGAGGGCGATTTCAACAACGACCACGCCGTGGACGACTTGGATCTGGCCATCCTCGCGGCGAACTGGGGTACCGGCGTGCCCGCCGGCGGGGCGGCCGTGCCCGAGCCGAGCGCGTGGGCGCTGATCCTTGTTGGGGTGCTCAGCCTGCTCGGCCTGAGAAGACGGAGGTAATCGCGTTCTCGCGTGAGTGCCGCGGGCTTTGCCCGTGCCGTGAAATGCGGGATTCGTGCACTGGCAGAGCCAGTGGCACACGGCGGGAGCATCGCCCTCCCAATTCTCCGGACACCATCAGCTCACCTTCTCCGCGGCGCCAACGTGGGCTGGCCGGTGGGGGCGGGATTGGTCGGGTAAGTAACGGACTGGATCGGGGTGACCGTCGGCGGGGCGGCAGGGGGCACGGCCGCGGGCGCAACGACGGAACGCGCCGGCGCCGGAGCGACGGCGGGGGACGCCGCGGACGGAACCGTTGGACGCACCGTTGGCGCGTTGCGATGATCGGCCGTTTGGACCGGCGGGCCGCCGGCCGGTCCCGCCGGCTGCGCGACGAACGGCCCCGCCGAGGCCCCGGCAGGCCCGCCGTTGTAAAAGTGCGTGGTTTCTTCGCCCACCAGCTTCGTGCCCAACGGCTTGCAGTAGACCTCGGTGCGGAACATGTGGTTGCCGGCGACCTCGGCGCGGGCTTTGATCTTGAGCACGACTTCCTTACCCGCCGGAAGACCGCCGATCGCGTCGAAAACGACCTGGCCAGGGCCAATGCTGTAGGGACTGCCTTCGACGGCCACGGGCTCGATCCCGCGCGAGAAGTAGGCCACGACCTCGATGCCGGCGGCTCGCTTCGTGCCTCGGTTGTGAATGCGGATTTCGTACGTCGCCTCGGCGCCGACGGGCACGGGGCCCGACGGATCGCTCACTTCGAGGGCTAGGTCGGCCATGGCCTCGACCTTGGTGGTGGCCGTGGCCGCGCACAGAAGCTCGCCTTCGCCGGCGGCCTCCGCGTCGATCCGCGCGAAACCGTCCTGCGTCAACTGGCAGGTCATCTGGACGATCTGCTCGGCGCCCTCGTCGAGTTGCGGAATCGTCCACACCACTTGGCCGCGGTCGCCGCCGAGCTGCGCGTTGTGGCTGGCCGCGAGAAACTTCACCTCGACCGGCAGCTTCGCCGTCAGGGTAACGTTCTGGGCGGGGGCGTTGCCCGGGTTGCGGACGCGGAACTGATACGTCGCTACGGTGCCCATGTATTGCATCCGCGGCGCTTCGGCGGCCAATTCGAGATCGGGTTTGCGGACGAGGATTTTTTCGTCCAGGCGGGCGTGGACCTCGCCGTCGCAGCGGAGATCGACGCACACGGCGAGTTGGCCCTTTTCGCGGGCGGTAAGCTCGATCTCGACCACCTTCTTCTGACCCGCCGGCAACTCGCCCAGGACGTGGTCGATGGGGGCGCCCTCGCCGGGCACGATCGGCAGAAGCGTCAGCACGACGTTCTCGGCCGGGCCGTTGCCGCTGTTGGCAATCTCAAGCTGGAACGACTCCTTTTTTCCGAAGAGCACTTCGCGCGGGCCGTGCAACTGCATGCCCAACCGCGGCTCCTGAACCTCGATGATCGTTTGCGACGCGGACGGCGTGAAGTCCCATCGCACGGCCAAGTCGATCGGGCGACTCTCGCGCGGAACAATGCGGAGGACGATTTTTTGGCGTTCCCGGGCGGCCAGCGGCCCGACTTTCCAGCGGAACTGCTTGGCCCCCGTGGGACCACGATCGGAGAGCGTCGCGCCGGTGCTCGCCTCGGCGCCCAGCACGTCGGCCCAGTCGGGCAGGTCGATAGTCACCACGACGTTGTCGGCGGCCACCTGGCCGAGATTCTCCACGGTCACCTCGTAGGCCGATTCCTTGCCCACGGTGATCCGCCGCGGGCCCAACGTGCGAACGTTCAAGATCGGGCTCTCGTTGGCGAACAAGACGTCGTCGCCCGAGTCCCGGCTCGACGACGCGGCCGGTCCGGCCGCCGGCGGCTGCTGGGCCAGCGAATAGGGAGTCGCCGGACGATGCTCCGCGGAACGCGTCGGGCCGAGCGACTCTTCCGCGGGTTGCGTCGCGCCCAGCGCCCCCCCGGCCGGCCCACTGCGGAGCGAGTTCGTGTAGGGCGTCGGACGGTTGGCCAATTGCGGCTCGCGCGGCGCCGGAGTCGGCTCGGCGGCGGTCGGCGGGTCGAGATCCGCCGAGGGCGCGTTGGACGACACGCGTGCCTCGCCGGGCATCGAGCCGGTCGGGCTGGGGGCCGGCTCGAAGGCCGACTCGCGGATGCCCGCCAATCGGCGGTGCAGCGGTTGCGACACCGCCGGAGTGGCTGCCACCATGGGATTGGTCACGGTGTAGGGCGCGGGGGCGCTCGCCACGCCTCGCTGATTGGTTGATGGGGTCGTCCGCTCCGGAAGCGGCCTGTTCGACCACGTCCGGGTGCTTTCGACCGTTGGTTGAACAACGCGCATCGGCCGCGTGCTGGGGGCCGTCGAACCAGACGCGTACGGAACTCCCTCCACGCCAGGCGCTTGCGATGCATTGGCGGGCCGGTAGGACGGGTAGGGAGTCGGGTCTTCCTGGGCCGTGGCCGACGGGTCGAATTGCTCGCGCTGCGGCGTCTTCGGCTTGCTCGAAAAAATACCGCCCATCAGGTTCCGCCCGAAGTTGTCCAACCGGGTACCCAACGAGGGGTTGGGCGCCTCCGATTCGGTCGTTTGGGCGAGGGCGGAGGTCGCCGACCATACGGCGGCAACGCCGAGGGCCACGGACAAGGCAAATGGGCGAAACATGTCAGTATCCCAAATTCGGTAACCAGACGGCACGGTGTGATCCGGTATCTCGTCATGCCCTATCGGTTGAAACGATCTTGCTGGTTTAGTGAAGTTTGCCGGATCACGCGAGAAGTGCGACTACGTAATATGAAGAGCTAGCGATGATTTGGTAAAGCAAGAGAAAAGGGCGCCCTGGGGCATGAAGCGTAATCGTCGTTCATCCCCGGCTCTGCCAACGCACACTGGCGAAGCCGAGGGTACTCGTGCGACGCGAAGGGATACCAATGCGCCCGGGCGGGAGAGGAGGCTCGGTTGAGCCAGCTACTTCTCTGGCTCCAACTCGGCTTCCTTCTTTGGCTCCTCGGCCGCGCCCTTGTCGGGCTCCGGCGCTACCTCGTTCTCTTCTTTTACCGCCGGGACGGGAGGCTTGAGGACGGGCGGGCCAAGGTCGTTGGGCTTGGGTAGGGGGTCGCCGGAGTCGACGAGAAGATAGCCGGCCCAGAAAAACGGATGGGTTGCCTTGGGTGGATCGTCGCTGGGGGTTCGCTTGATCCGCGGTTCGGCGTCGAGGTTCACGCGCGACTCCTGAACCACGAGCACCGCCCGTTGCCACGCCTCGGCGGGCGACAGGTGGGGCAACTCCTGGGCGAATTCGTTGACGAGCTGGAAGCTGCTTTGGCCGCCGGTCCGCCAGCGACTCATCAAAACGGTCCGCGTGCCGCTGGCCATGAGTCCGCAGAGGGACAGGAACATCTCCTCGCCCGAGCCGGTCTGCTTCAGGCCGTTTTCGGCCGCCGTGTGGTAGCCGGGCAGGACGACCGTTTCCGGGCCGCCCCAGGGAAGCCGCATCCAGTCGGCCAGCGTGCCGCCCGCCGCGCTGCGTTGGCCCATGGGAGGCCAATCGTAGGCGCTGGCGCCGGTCGCGGGCAGGTCGTCGAGCACGACGAGCCGGTCCACGAGCGTGCGGCAAAGCGACGAGGGGGCCGGCAGCGGGTCGGGAAGAGCCACCGTGCCGGGCAGGGCGACCGCCAAGGAGTCGCACGCCGCGCGCGCCACCGCCGGATCGTCGCGCGGGAAGAGCCGGCCCACCACGACGCCCGTCCGGGCCGACTGGCGGCGCCCCCGCCCATCCGATACCGCCAGACCGACGGTCGGCGCGTAGCGGATCCGCAACCGCGAAATGAGCGACTCCGACTTCCCGTTGCGCGAAACCTGAAGCATTTCAAAGGGGACGTACCAGAGCATTCCGTCGGGCACGACGATGAGCTGTTTGAACTCCGTGGCGAAATCGGCCTTGGAGTCTTGCAGGATCATGGCCAGCAGGGCCTCGGCCGCCTTGGGCCAGGCCGCGTCGTCGAGGTCCTTAAGCGGCAGCTCGCGGTTGCCGTCGTGGTGGCCCAACTCGTGGAGCATTCCCGCGATGGCCTTGCCCAACGGCGCTGCGGCAATCACGCGCCAGTGCGAGTACGTCTTGTTGTTCAACAGGAACGCGTGGAGCTGCGTCCGCGTGGCGAGGAAGACCAACACCGCGCTGCCGTCGGGCAGGGCCTTTTGGATCTGTTCGGTGCCGCGCAAGGGCGGAAACACCATCGCGGCCGGCTGGCGGCGCAGGGCGACCTCGCGCAGGATGACCTCGCGGCGTTGGGCCAAAAGCCCCAGTTCGCCCAGGAGCTTCTGCTGCGCGGCGGCGCCCTCGGCGTCCGGAGGAACCAGCGGTCCGCGGGCAAGCGCCGCCCGCACGTCCGCGGCCCGCTGGCGGAGCTTGGCGTAGTCGGGCAGTTGGACCAGCAGATCGCGGCGGTGCAGCTTGGCCTCGTTGTCGAGCAGTTCCTCCGGCCCTTCCAGGAGCCACCGCAGCGACTCGAGCCGCCCGCCCAACGCCAGCGAGCTGAAGAATCGGTGGCGTCGGATCCGGTCGCCGATCTCGAGCGCGGCGTCCATTTTGCCCAGGTCCAAGGCGGCCTCGAACCAATGCTCCAGCGGCGCGGGGTGGGGGACGGCGAGCGAGGCAAGACACTCGGCCGGATCCCGCGACCAATCGGCCGCGCGGGGATCGCGGAGCACCTCGGTGAACACGTCCACCGCGGTGCGCGGCGTGATCGTGCCTTCCGTGTACAGGCCGTCGGCAAGCCGCGTCTGATAGAGCCAATGGGAGCTTAGCCGGAGGAACGTCATGGCCGTGGCCAACGACCGGTCGCCGCCCGCCAGATCGCCGCCCTGGTAGCGGACGAGGGCCGACAGGTACGCGTGCCGCCCTCCCAGCCGTCCCGCGCCCATCTCGCGCCGGACCATCAGGCCGGCGGCCTCCTCCAGCGCGGCCGCGGCCTCTTTCGCATGGCCCAGCGCGGCGTGGTTCTCGGCCAACGATAGGAGAAGCGAACATTGGAGTTGCCGGTAGCGGTTGCGCCCGGCCCAGCGGATCGCCTCGGGCAGGGGCGGATAGACGGTCTTCTGATTGGAGATGAGATGGACAACCGCGCCCAAGCGAAACGCTTCCTCCAACACGCCCAGGTCCTGGAAATAGGCGGCCGAGTAGGTCGCTTCGAGGAACGATGTGGCTGCGCCGCCCAGATCGCCCTGGGCCAGGGCCATTTTGCCGAGTTCCAGCAGGGCGGCGCACGTCATCGGGTGGTCGAACTGGCCCGAGGCCGTCACGGCGCGCTGCAGCGTGGCCAGCGCTTGCACGTCCTTGCCGGCCGCCCGCTGCGCCAGGCCAAGCTGTAGGTCGATCCAACATTCCGACCAGTGGTTGGGCAGTCCCGGCCGCTGGCTCAAGGCGGTCAGCAGACGGTCGGAGAGGGGATCGTGCGGCGAGACCGGTCCCAAAAGTTCGTTGCGTCGGCGGATGGCCAGCGCGGTGCATCGCACGATCTCGACGACGTTGATGCCGAACATGATGGGCGGCTGCACGACGCCGCCGCGGCGGAAGGCCTCGTTCGCGTCGAGCCGGCCTTGGCTAATGAGCATCGAGTCGGGGAAATGGCCCGGCACGGACTGACGCTGACTCCGACCCCAGGTGGGCCGGTCGCGCACGCCCGGCGCGGACCCCGGCCGCAGCGGCTGGAACTTCACGCGGATGATCCAGTCGGAATAGGCGATGTACAGATTGATGGCCGAGATGTAATGCTCCATGGCTTCGGGCAGTTGGCCCATCTGGTAATAGCACTCGCCGCACATGGCATGGTAGCAGATGGAGTCGATCCAGCGGGCTTGCGCGGTTTTGATCGCGCCGCGACCCTCGGATTGAAAGATCTTTAGCGCGTCGCGGTACTCGCCGTCGTGGTAGGCGCCGAAGGCGGCGCGATAACGCAAGGTGGGCACGTCCTGCTGGTCGAATTGCGCCGGTGCCCGCGCGGCGGACGCCACCAGCGCCAGGATCGCCCCGGCGGCCAAAAGGCCGCGCCGCGCCGTCGACCGCCAAGCTTTCGAGATCGGGAAGACACCGTTCATGATGGGCTCCTCCGTAGAGGGGGCTGTCCCCTTCGATATTCCTTCGATGATTCGAATCACAAGACCCTCACCGTGACACGTCATCCTGAGCGAAGCGAAGGACCTCAAACCCTTCGGCACAAACGAGATCCTTCGCTTCGCTCAGGATGACGCGCCCGTGTGCCACTGGCTCCGCCAGTGCATGAATCCCCGCGCGGCACTGACAAAGCCAGTGGCACACGAGCAAAGCCAGTGGCACACGAGCGACGCAAAAATACGACTCTATTCCGTCGCCGGCCGTTCCCACCATTGTACGCCTTGTCGCGACGACGGTGGGAGCTGTTGCGAGGATTCCCCCCACGCGAAGGACCACGCGGGGAGGTGTTAAAGTTTGACGGTCGCGGTGGACGATAACGCGGGTAACGACTGTGTCGGATAGTGCAAGTCTATCAGGCGAACTCAACGAAAACACGGAGGTGGCGGATGATCGGCTCGCGCAAACGGCGTCCGATGGCAAGAGTGATGGCGGGCTTGGCCCTGCTTGTGTGCCTGGGCGCGACCGGCTGCCAGGTCGAGGTGGGCGGCCAAACGCTACCCAGCCCGTACTACCTCACCGACGATGTCCAATACTACGCCCCGGGGCCCCCGTTCAAGCTGGCCCGCGAAGCAGCGGCCATGAAGGCCCAACAGCAGGAGCTTGCGCAGCCGGCGCGGCCCCAGCAGCCCGTGCAACCACAGCTACCCGTACCCCCGCCCGTCCAGCCTTAGACGCTCGCCGCGTCGGGCTTCGGGAGCGGAAAAACGGGTGGCACCAAACGGCAGCGAACCGGGGGGACGGCGCGTGGGGTCGCCGACGTCTGGGATGGGTCTCCTCCTCGAGGAGGTTCCTCCCGGACGTCGGCGGCCCTTGATTTGTTTTGGGGAGCCAGACGACCGTGGCCCAACTCCAATTCTCGCCAGCCGCCCAACAGTGGGTGAATGTCGTGTTGATCTGGATCGGGTTCGGCACCTTGGCCGGCCTGTTGGCCCGGACCGTTCTGCCCGGCCGCGCCCCGATCGGCACCGTGACCACGATCGTCATCGGCATCGCCGGCAGCACGCTGGGGCTGTTCGTGATGACGCGTCTGGCGGGCAGCGCGGTCGAAACGCCCCCGAACCCCATCAGCCCGGTGGGTCTCCTGGCGGCCACGGCCGGCGCGTTCGCCCTGCTGCTGGCCTACCGCATCCTGGTGGCGTGCGTCGAGATCGACAAGAAGCCCGACGAAAAGCCGGCCGAAAAGTGACCGCCCGTCACGCCACGTGGGGTTGCGTCTTGCTCCCGGCCAGGTAGCCCCGCCCGAACCGCCGCCGCTGATACCACCGCTTCGCCCGAAGCGTCTGGGCCCTAAGCGACATCGGAAAATGCGTGTACCGGTAGCTCGTCGCCAGCGACGTGTACCACGGCTCCTTGCACTCAAGCGACCCCGTGCCCAGATCGAACTCGTCGTCGCCCCGGGCGAAGGCGTCCTCGAGCATCCGCCACGCGAGCACCGAGCCCGCCCCCGCCAGCGACGGATCGAATCCCATCCGCAGCCCGAACGATCGGCCGTGGAAATGGTAGTTATACACGAACGCCACCGGCTGGCCGTCCACGAGCAGGAGATTCACGTCCAGCGCGCCGCACCGGGCCGCCGCCGCGTGCGCGTCGCGCAAGAAAGGCTCGACCTGGGGATGGCAAAGCGTCGTGCCCGTCTCGGACGAACCCTGCCAGCTCTTCCGCGCCACCGTGAGGCACGCCTCCCAAACGTCCCATCGCGGGTCGCCGTCACCCCGGGCGGCGCCCTCGGGCCGATAACGGACATACGTCACGCGGCCCAACGTCTCCAGCCGCCGAAGGCTCGCCCGCAGGTTCTTGCGCCATTTCTTCGACCGCCCCCGCCAATACGCGTCCCACGTGCCCCCCAGGTCCACCACGGCCGTTTCGTCCCAGGGCTGCTCGTCGGCGGCCATGCCCGCGGCCTCCATCGCGCCCTCGGTTCGCCCGTGGTCGCACCCCGTCCGATCCACCCAACGCAGGTCCACGATGTCCCAGTCCCGCGGCGTCTGGCGGACGTGGCGCATGGCCAACCGGAGCGTCACGGTCGGATTCGGGCCGATGGGACCGTAGAACGAGCCCCAGTTGTCCAGCGGGTAGGTCAGCAACCGCACCTCGCCCGCCCGGGTCGACTCGGTGCGAATTACCAGCGGCACAATCCCGATCGGCCGGTCGCCGTCGAGCACCACCAACACCCGCATCCGCTGGCCGTGGCCAAAGTGCTTCCAGTAGACTTCAAACCAGTCGAACGTCTGGAAAAACGTCGCCTGCCGGGTCTCGCCCAACAGGGCATTCCACGCCATCCGGTAGTGCGCGAGCTCGTCGATCGTCTCAATCTGCCGAACGTGCAACATGGCGGTGCGTTCTCGGGGCGGCGTGGGTGAATCCGTCCCACCCAGGGAGCAACCGGCGTGCCAGGCCCCCGGACCGCCGCCCCGGGGTGATTGGCGTGTCCCAACTACTTTCTGCGCATGAAGATACGTCACGGTGCCCGCTCCCCATTTCACCACGTCCCTCGGGAGAGTGTTGCGTCGTGGCAACCCGCCGGGCCGACGCCGTTCATGGTGAACCAAGTCCCATGCGGTTTCAATCACCTCACCCCCATCGGGTCCAGCCGGGACCCTCCCCCGCGGTCCCCGGCTAGGATCGCCGCGCCCGGGGCGGTACCATGCTTGCGGACGTTCACTCCGAAGCGCTCCACGACCTCGACTCCTCCCGCGGCATCACGGACGCTCGACCATGGCCACTTCGCCTCGCATGGACACCTCGCACGGCTCGGACGCATCTTCCGGGGGTATGCCCGACCGGCGCCCGCCGCAAAGCCTCGAGGCGGAACGGGGCGTCCTCGGCAGCCTGCTCCTCGACCCGCTCTTGTTTGACGACGTGCTCCTGGTCGTGCGGTCGGACGACTTCTTCCTCGACGCGCACCAGAAGCTCTTCGCCCAAATGGCGGCAATGCACAACGAGGGCATCCGGCTCGACGCGATGCTCTTGTGCGAGCGGCTCCGCGCGGCCGGCCAGCTCGAGGCGATCGGCGGCGAGGCGTACCTCATTGAAATGGCCAACTCCGTGGCCGTGGCCGCCCACGCGGTGAAGTACGCCGAGATCGTCCGCGACCGCGCGACCCTGCGCCACCTCATCCACGCCGGCACGGAGATCATCCGCGACGCCTACAGCGCGACGCTCGACCTGGACGAGTTGGTAGGCCAGGCCGAGCAAAAAGTCTTCGCCGTGCACGACCAGCGGAGCCAGAACCAGCTCACCAGCATCCACGACATCCTGATGGAAACGTTCGATTTGATCGACCATCGGATGGAGCACGGCGGAGCCACCGGCACGCCCACCGGCTTCAACGACCTGGACGCCCTGACCGGCGGGCTGCACGACGCGGAGCTGACGATTTTGGCGGCCCGCCCCAGCATGGGCAAAACCGCCTTCGCCACGAACATCGCCGAGAACGTGGCCATCGAATCGAACGTGCCCGTGCTGTTCGTCAGCCTCGAAATGACCCGGCACGAGCTGGCCCAGCGGATGCTCGCCTCGCAGGGCAAGATCGACGGCATCCGGTTCCGCAGCGGCGTGATGTCGAAGGAAGACCGCGCGAAGTTGATGGAGGCGTCCGCCCGATTGAGCAAGTCGCCGCTGTTCATCGACGACAGCCCCTCGCGGAGCATGTCGGAGATCGCGGCCTGCGCTCGGCGGATCAAGCGGCGTCACGGACTGGGGCTCCTGGTGATCGACTACCTGCAGCTCGTCCAGCCGGAAAGCGCCAACGATCCCCGCCAAGAGCAGGTGGCCAAGATCGCCCGGCGTCTGAAGGGCCTTGCCCGCGAACTGAAGGTGCCCGTGTTGTGCCTTGCGCAGCTCAACCGGCAGGTCGAGGCGGGCACGGGCCGCGAGGCGCACCGCCCGCGGCTGAGTCACCTGCGCGAGTCGGGCGCGATCGAGCAGGACGCCGACGTCGTCATGTTCGTCCACCGCGAGGAGTACTACCACACCCGCGAGGACGCCCAGCGCGACGGCATCGCCGGCCAGGGCGACATCTTCGTGGCCAAGCAGCGCAACGGCCCCACGGGCGACGTGAAACTCGCCTGGCTGCACAAGTTCACCCGTTTCGAGAATCTCGCCCAGCAGCCCTACACCGAATTCGAGCAATTCGAGCCCGGCGAACCGGTCGGCGACGATGGCTTTTGACGGGGGGAACCACGAAAGACGCGAAATACACGAAAACAACCGTAGGGTGGGTCGAGCGCGGCGAGCCCCACCAAACAACTCGTCGTTTCGGCGTTTTTTTCTTCCTTTCGTGCTTTCGTGATATATATGCCAACCACCGTTGCCAAAAGGCGGATCTCGACGAACCAAAACGGGCACGTCTTGGCCCCAGTTGCGAATGACGTTTTCTGGCCACGCGATCACGAAAACGCGAAAGGACGAAGGCGCGAAAACGAGATAAGGAGGGCGTGGTGCAATGCGTAGAATCTGCTTGATGTATGCTTCGTGTGTGGTAGCGATTGCCTTTGCCGCGGGCTTGGCATCCGTCCTTCCGGCCGTCGCCCAGGACGCGGTCGACCAGGGCCCTTCCGTCCTCGAGCGGTTCGTCACGCGCCAGGGCGACAAACTGATGGATGGGCCGGTGGAACTGCGGTTCGTGTCGTTCAACATCCCGAACCTGCACTACGTCGAAGACAACATGGCCTTCACCGAAACGAGTCCCTGGCGGCTGCCCGACGAGTTCGAGATCGCCGACGCGCTGAAGTCGATCCATCAGATGGGCGGCGGCGTCGCGCGGTTGTACACGCTCTCGGTCCGCCAGGCCGCGGCGGGCGACGACGTGCCCGTCCACGTCCTCGCCCCCGGCGAGTTCAACGAAGACGCTTTCCGCGCCCTCGATCGCGTCCTCCAACAGGCCAACCGGCTGGGAGTGCGCGTCATCATCCCGCTGGTGGATAATTGGGTCTGGTGGGGCGGACGCGCCGAGTACGCCGCCTTCCGCGGCAAGCCCAAGGACGCCTTCTGGACCGATCCGCAACTCATCGCCGACTTCCGGCGGACGATCGACTACGTCGCGAACCGCCGAAACGCCTTCACCGGCGTGCGGTACAAGGACGACAAGGCCATCCTCGCCTGGGAGACCGGCAACGAGCTGGAATGCCCCCAAGCGTGGACACGCCAGATCGCTGGTTATCTGAAACGGGTCGATCCCAACCACCTGGTGATCGACGGCCGGCACGCGCCGAGGCTCTTTAAGGAGTCGATCGACGAGCCAAACACCGACGTGGTCACCACGCACCACTACGCCCTGGACGGCCGCGCGACGCTGGCCGAGGTGACCGCCAATCGGGCGATGTGCCGCGGCAAGAAGCCGTACTTCGTCGGCGAGTTCGGGTTCATCGAGACCCCGGCCATGGAGGCCATCCTCGACCGAGTGATCGAAAACGGCACGTGCGGGGCCCTGATCTGGAGCCTCCGCTGCCACAATCGCGACGGCGGGTTCTACTGGCACAGCGAGCCGTTGGGCCATGGAAAGTACAAGGCCTACCATTGGCCCGGCTTCGCCGAAGGCGCCGCCCACGACGAGCCGGCCGTGCTCGACCTGATGCGCCGCAAGGCCTTCGCCATCCGCGGACTCGCCGCGCCGCCGCTCGCGCCGCCCGAGGCCCCGCGGCTGCTCCCCATCGACGACGTGGCCGCGATCGCGTGGCAGGGTTCGGCAGGCGCAACCGCGTACAACGTCGAGCGGGCCGCGTCGCGCGACGGGCCGTGGACCGTCGTGGGCGAGAACGTCTCCGACGCGGCCGTGCAGTACCGGCCGCTTTTCGCCGACGTTGCCGCCGCGCCGCCCGGACCGTATTATTATCGCGTTATCGCCACCAATTCCGCCGGCTCCTCGCCGCCCTCGGAAGCCTTCGGCCCGGTCAAGGTTGCCCACCGGTCGATCGTCGATGAGCTTTGCGACGGGGCGCTCTTGCACTCCAAGCAAGGCTCGCCGTCGTTCGTCTCGGCCGACGCCCGCAAGGCGAAGGAAGACGTGCACCGCCTGGCCATGCGTCCCGGCGACGCGGTCGACTACAAGACCGACGGCCCCCTGGTCGGCGCGACCGTTTGGGCCTTCTACCCCCGCGACGTGCGGGATGTGCGGCTCTTGGTCTCGTCCGACGGCGAGCGATTCGCGGTCGTCACCCCCGAGCGCGACGCGTACTACGGCGGCGCAGGCGAATACGGCTACTACAAGCCCGTCCGGTATCGCCTGGCGAAACTTCCCCCGGACGCCCGCTATCTCCGCATCGAGCCCGCGTCCCGCGTCGAGCTCGCCCGCGTCGAGCTCCGGCACGGCCCGGTGGAGAAGTAGGGTGGGTCGAGGTCGCGAGAGTCTTTCGTGGGGTTTCGCAAACCAGTCAGGTTGAATGGAGCACGCCCGCGCCGACGATCTGCAGTGTGTCCGCGGATGTCGTGGGATCACGAACGGATCCTCCAACGACCTCGGTGGCGGCGCTGTCCGCCACATCCCCGGGCTTGTCAAACAGCCGATCTTTCTGGGCCAGTTCAACCATGCATTTGGCCGATCCGTTCCCGCTCCAACTGTCCGCGGGCACACCCCGCGCGAGCAGAAACACCTGCGCCATCGTGCCGGTCGTGAAGACCCGCGCCACGACATCAGCACGACGACCGGCGAGGAAGTCGTTGTCTTCACCCTGGCCGAATCGCCTTGTTTCCGCGACGCCAAGAAGAAGTAGTCGGGTTCATCCGGGCGGCGGATGAAGCGGGCTGGGTGCCACTCCACGCCGTTAACCATGTCGTGGCTGTGTCATGGGGTTCGACTGTTGGGTAGTACGGCATCCGAGAGATCCTGCCCCGAAGGGGCTTCGTAGGGTAGCCCAGATATCCGAGAGGCCGTGAAGGAATTATCGGTGATGGTTTAGTTATTTGAGCCTTGT
>JAFGDS010000021.1 GCA_016931995.1 Pirellulales bacterium | reverse complement strand
TGAAAAAAAACGTCGTTTTCTAATCCATTCCCCCAGGCGTGAACGCCTGGGCTAGAGAAAAGGGCACGAAAGCACAGCGGGCCGCTCGGCGGGAGCCTCGCCTTCCCGAGTTCCGGACAGACTCAACACGAAAGGATATACCGTGTCCGCCGACGTCTTCCCGAAGGACTACCGACCGCTCCTGAGCACGCGGGAAGTCGAAACCGCGATCAAGGACATCAAGGACTTCTTCGAGCGAAACCTCGCCGCCGCCTTGAACCTCCAGCGCGTCTCCGCTCCGCTGTTCGTCCGCGGCGGCGCGGGCGTCAACGACGACCTCAACGGCGTCGAGCAGCCGGTCCGCTTCCAGGTGAAGGAGGACGGCTACGCCCCCGTCGAAATCGTCCAGTCGCTGGCCAAGTGGAAACGTCTCGCCCTGAAACGCTACGGCTACCAGGTCGGCGAGGGCCTCTACACCGACATGAACGCCGTCCGGCCCGACGAAACCCTCGACAGCATCCATTCCATTTACGTGGACCAGTGGGACTGGGAGAAGATCATCGCGCCGGATGAGCGAAACCGCGCGGCGCTCGAAGCGGCGGTCCGCGACATCTACAACGTCATCTGCCGGACCGAGTTCCACCTGGCTTCGGAGTACTCCTGCATCCGCCCGATTTTGCCCGAGCACATCGCGTTCCTCACCGCCGAGGAGCTGTGCCGCCGCTGGCCCGACGTCGATCCCCGCGAGCGGGAAAACCGCGCGTGCCGCGAGCATCGGGCCGTGTTCATCCTCGGCATCGGGGCGAATCTGCCGGATGGAAAACCCCACGACGGCCGCGCGCCCGACTACGACGACTGGACCACCCCTCGGCCCGACGGAGGGCTGGGCCTCAACGGCGACATCCTCCTCTGGAACCCCGTGCTCGGCCGCGCGTTCGAGATCTCCTCGATGGGCATCCGCGTCGATCCCGCGGCGCTTCTGCGCCAACTCAAAATCCGCGGCCTCGAGAGCCGCCTCGACCTGCCCTTCCACCGGATGCTCGCCGCCGGCGAGTTACCCCAGTCCATGGGCGGCGGCATCGGTCAATCCCGTCTGTGCATGTTCTTCCTCCGCACCGCCCACATCGGCGAGGTGAGCGTCGGCATCTGGCCCGACGCCATGCAAGACGCCTGCGCCCAGGCCGGAATCTTGCTCCTTTAGAACGTGTCTTGAAATTGGGTGCCACTGCTGGCTTGTCCAGCAGGACGGGATCGCGAGGCGTCCGCCGCGTCGGGAGACTTTCCGATTTCTCTGGCTGGATTCGCGGGCGGGCGGCGCCGGCTTGGGAAAAGGCAGAAGCCATTGCGCAGAAAGCGTTTACGACGTCTCCGGCAAGAAGGCGGCAGCCCCGACCGCCGGGCGGGTTTGGCCCTTGTCAGGCGACCGGCGACGCGTTAAACTAAGGGATTCGCAGAACATACCCTGGGACGCCCTGGACCGCGCCTGGCGTCTCGCGCCCGTAGGAATCCGCGCATGAAAGACGGCATCCATCCCAACTACGTCGAGACCAAAGTCACCTGCGGCTGCGGCAACAGCTTCCTCACCCGCAGCACCCAGGCCGAGCTCAAGGTCGACATCTGCAACGTCTGCCATCCGTTCTACACGGGCAAGCTGAAGTACGTGGACACGGCGGGCCGGATCGAGAAGTTTCAGAAGAAGTTCGGCGAGGCCGGCTACGCCAGCTTGACGCGGAAGGCGAAGACGCGCCCGCCGGTCGAGGCGGAATCATAGTAAACCTCTCGCGCCGCCACGGACGTCGATCTCCTTTGCCCAAGGTGCGTTCTCTAAAGGGCCATCGGGGCATGCGCCATGCGCCATCTGCTTGAGCAGAAGCTCGCCCGATTCGAGGAGCTGGAAAAGTGCCTCGTCGATCCCGCCGTGCTGGCGGACTCCGCGCGCCTGGCCGCCGTGATCCGCGAACACGGCTCGCTGGCCAAGCTGGCCACGAAGTACCGCCGGTTCAAAAACCTCAATGCCCAAATCCGCGAGGCCCTCGACATGATCGAGGGCCACGACGCCGAGCTCCGCGAGCTGGCCGAGGCGGAACTGCCCGAGCTGAAGCAGGAGCGCGAGCGGTTCTGGAACGACCTGTTGGACCTGACCGTCGGCGGAGAAGACGCCAACCGCGACAGTTGCATCCTGGAGATCCGCGCCGGCACGGGCGGCGACGAGGCGGCCCTGTTCGCCCGCGATTTGTACGAAATGTACAAACACTTCGCCGAATCGCGACGATGGAAGGTCGAAATCCTCGGCATGCACGCCACGGAGTTGGGCGGGTTCAAGGAGATCGTGCTGGGTATCGAGGGCGAGGACGTCTGGCGGACGCTCCACTACGAAAGCGGCGGCCACCGCGTCCAGCGCGTGCCCGAAACAGAAGCCATGGGCCGCATCCACACCTCCGCGGCCACGGTGGCCGTGATGGCCGAGCCGGAAGACGTCGAGATCGACCTCAAGCCCGACGACTACCGCGAGGACAAGTTCCACGCCAGCGGGCCCGGTGGACAACACGTCAACAAAACCGAGTCGGCCATCCGCCTGACGCATCTCGAGACGGGTATCGTCGTCATCTGCCAGGACGAAAAAAGCCAGCACAAAAACCGCGCGAAGGCCCTGCGCGTGCTCAAGTCGCGCGTGTACGAAAAGAAACGCGAGGAGGAAGAAGCCAAGCGGGCCAGCGATCGAAAGAGCAAGATCGGATCCGGCGACCGCAGCCAGCGGATCCGCACTTACAATTTTCCCCAGAATCGCCTGACCGACCACCGCATCAACCTCACCCTTTACAAGCTCGATTCCATCATGGCCGGCAACCTCGACCCCGTCATCGACGGCCTTCTGGAATACGAACGCCAGGAACTCCGCGACGCGTTCGGGACGATCGAGTAAGAAGGAAGGGAACCACGAAAGACACGATTAAGGCATGAAGGGAACCACGAAAGACACGAAGTACACGAAAGACGTCTTTAGAGCCTATCCGAGAACCCGAATCATACCGTCATGCTGAGCGAAGCGAAGCATCTGAACTCATGAAATGCCAACGAGATCCTTCGCTTCGCTCAGGATGACGTGATACGTGCCGACCCTTCCTCTTTCCCTTTTCGCGTCTTTCGTGTATTTCGTGGTTCCCTTTCTTTTTTTCCTCCCCCACCCGATCCTTTGACCCGCGAGCCCGACCGTGAGCGAAACCGAGGCGTGGACGGTGGGGCGACTCTTGGGTTGGACGAACGAGTATCTGGGCAAGCAGGGATCCGATAGCCCGCGGCTGGACGCCGAGGTGCTCCTGGCCCACGCGCTGGGCTGCCGGCGGATCGACCTCTACACGCGATTCGACGACGTGCCGGGCGAAGCGCCGCGGGTGGCCTTCCGCGAGCTGGTCCGCCGCCGCGGCCGGGGCGAGCCGGTGGCCTATCTGGTCGGCTACAAGGAGTTCTACTCGCTCGCCCTGCGCGTCACGCCGAACGTCTTGATTCCCCGCCCGGAAACGGAGCACGTCGTGGTGACACTCCTGGATCTGCTTGGCGATCGGGCCGCCGACCCGGTTTCGCTATGCGACGTGGGCACGGGCAGCGGCGCCATTGCGATTGCCGCGGCCAAACACCTGCCGCGCGCCCAGCTCACGGCCGTGGACACCAGCGCCGCCGCGTTGGCCGTGGCCGCGGAAAACGCCCAGCGGCACGGCGTGGCCCAGCGGATCGCGTTTCTGGAGAGCGATCTTCTGGCGGCGATTCCGGCGGGCAAGACGTTCGACGCGGTCGCCAGCAACCCGCCCTACGTGAGCCGGTCGGAACTCGCCTCGCTGGCCCCGGAGGCGCGGGACCACGAGCCGCACGGCGCCTTGCTGGCGGGCGATCGCGGCACGGAGGTGATCGAGCGGCTCGTGCCGCAGGCGGCCGAGCGTCTCGCGCCGGGTGGCCATCTCGTGATCGAGATCAGTCCAATGATCCACGAGGCCGTGCTGGAGATTTTCGCCGCCGACGCGCGCTTCGACCCCGCCCGGACGGTCAAGGACCTCGCGCGGCTGCCCCGCGTGGCGTGGGCCAAGCGGGTGTGACAGCAGGGTGCCACTGGCTTTGCCAGTGCCTGAGCATGACGGGAACACCGCACTGGCGAAGCCAGTGGCACACGGCGTGGGGCCCCAACAACCACGCGCTACGCCCCGTAGAACAGGGACGCGACGAGGCCCGTGCGGCGGCGCACCAACGCGCCCAGGGCGTCGATCTCGGCGTCCGACAGGGGCGCGACCCAGGGTTCGGCGGGCTGCCGGGCGATGGTGTGGATCTGCACGTCGGCGAGCCGCCCGCCCGATGCGACAATCTCGGAAAGCCGATCGCAATACGCCTGTTGCTCCTCAAGCTCTGGCGCCCGCCCGTCGATCCGCATGAAAAGCGACTGGATGACGATCGGCCATCGGCGCGCCGCGTCGGTCAGGTTGGCGAGAATCTGCTCGAATGGGACGGCGGATCGGGCCACGCGGCGGTAGTAGGCTTCCGTGCCCGCGTCCAGCTTGGCCCAAATCTCGCCGTGGTTGGCCATGAGCGTCTGGAGGGCCTGGCGCACGCGCGGGGCGCCCAGCAGCGTGGCGTTGGTGATAAGCACGAGCTTCACGTCGTCCAGCCGACGCCGACGGCGGACCTCGGCGCAGGCCTCGACCACGTCGCCCAGCTCGGGGCAGAGCGTCGGCTCGCCGTCGCCGCTCAGGGCGATATCGTTAAGCCGGCGCAGCGCGGGCGGCGCGGCGGCGAATCGCGGCCCGTCGAAGATCGCCCCCGAAGCGACGTGCTCCACCGCGCGGTCCAGCTCGTCGGCCAGCCGCGCCAGGTCGATTGGTTCGGCCGGCTCGGCGTCGGCGCGATCCACCTGGCAATAGACACAGCGGAAGTTGCACCGCTTGTCGCGGTTGAGATTTACCCCAATCGACACGCCCCGCGCCCGGCGGCTGAGCACGGGATAGACGTACCGATTCTCCTGGAACCGGCGCGGGTGCAGACGGTGAAGCGGCAGGTCGGACGGCTGGCTCATCGGTCTGTCGGTTAGGAGAAAACACCCCAAAAGAATCCTATCCGCCGCAGTCCCTCCCGTCAAAGGGGCGCGGCAACGTTTGAAGTCGAAAGGGAGATCACCACGGAGACGCGGAGGCACGGAGGGTAACGCGCTCGGGGATAACGACTTACGGGTTCGGATTGGTTTCTCGGCTCGGTAGCGCGGTCGCGGCGACCGGCCAAGGCTACTTGCCTCACGCCAGCCACTTCTGGTATGCTGACAACGCCCTCTGCTCTGCCAGTGCGATTTCCCGCCGATTCACGTCCTACCGCGAAGTCATCCTTCCTTCACACCTGTTTGGCAGGAAACACGGGCGAAGCCCGTGGCACACGGCATCAAGACCAAACCGACCCACCGCTTACCCTCCCAAGGAATCCGACCATGCACAAGCTCTCGATGTTCGCGCTCGCGATCGCCTCGTTGGCGATCTCCGCATCCCATGGCCTGGCAACAACGCCCACCGCCGAGGAGATCGCCCGTGCCCACCAGTGGTCGCTCGCCCGATTCGGCGACGCCGACACTCCGCCCACGGCCGAGCCGCCGTTCTCGTTCACCTATGGTGATAAGCCGTCCGCCGAGTGCCTCAAGGCGTGGAAGGCCGAGCGGACGACGCGCAAGCTGGACGAGGCGCGAACCGAGCGCGTCGTGACGTACGCCGACCCCGCGACGGGCCTGGTCGTCACGTGCCGGGCGGTCGAATATCGCGACTTCCCGACGGTCGAATGGACGCTCTTCTTCAAGAACACCGGCACGGCCAACACGCCGATCCTCGGGATCATTCGCCCGATGGACGTGAGCATCGTTCGCCCCGACGGCGAGGAGTATGTTCTGCACCACACGCCGGGCGACACCACGACGCCGGAGAGCTACGTCCCGCTCGAATTGAAGTTGGAGCCCAACTCCGCGCCCGAGTTTCTGCCCGAGGGCCGGCCCACCAGCGGGGCATTCCCCTACTGGAACGTCGCCATGCCCGGCGGCGGGATGATCGCCGTCTTGGGTTGGCCGGGCAAGTGGTCGGCCCGGTTCGAGCGCGACGGCGGCAACACGCTCCGCATCCTCGCCGGACAGGAGATCACCCATTTTACCCTGCGCCCCGGCGAAGAGGTCCGCTCGCCGCTGGCGGTGGTCCAGCTCCACGACGGCGATTGGCTGCGGGCGCAAAACATTTGGCGCCGCTGGATGGTCGCGCACAACCTGCCCCGGCCCGGCGGCAAGCTCGTGCCCACGCACTACGCCGCGTGCTTCGCCAATCTCCAGCCCGTCGCGGCCGAGGAAACCGGCAGCATCGACGGCCTGGCCCGCGAGGGTATCAAGCTTGACTACTGGATCCTCGACGCCGGCTGGTATAAGGACAACGGCGGCTGGTGGAACACGGGCACGTGGGAAATCGACCGCGACCGGTTTCCCAAGGGACTGCGCGAGGTCTCCGATCACGCCCACGCCGCCGGCATGGAGTTTATCGTCTGGTTCGAGCCCGAGCGACTCGTGGCCGGCTCCTGGCTGGCCGAGAATCATCCCGAGTGGGTCCTGGGTGGCAAAAACGGCGGCCTCCTGAACCTCGGCAATCCGGACGCGTGGAATTGGGTGGTGAACTTCGTCGATAAGACCATGATCGACGAAGGCATCGACGTCTACCGGCAGGACTACAACATCAACCCGGTGGATTACTGGCGGGCCAACGACGCCGAGGATCGCCAGGGCATCACCGAGATCAAGTACGTCACCGGCTATCTGGCCTTCTGGGACGAGCTGGTCCGCCGCGACCCGAAACGGTGGATCGACTCGTGCGCCAGCGGCGGCCGGCGCAACGACCTGGAGACCCTGCGGCGCGGCGTGCCGTTGCTGCGGAGCGACTGCTTTACGGGAGCCACGGTGCAGCAGTCGCAAACCTACGGGCTGGCGCTCTGGGTGCCGTACTTCGGCTCGGGCACCGGCATGACCGACGAGTACATGTACCGCAGTTGCATCTTCCCGGCCTCGCGCGTCGGCTGCGACGCCCGCGATCCCAACCTGGACTACGCCCTGTTGAAACGCATGGTGGCCGAGTTCCGCAAGGTGCAGCCGTATCTGTTGTGCGACTACCATCCCCTGACGCCGTACAGCCTGGCGCCGAACGTCTGGATGGCTTGGCAGTTCGACTCGCCCGAGCAATCCGGCGGCTTCGTCCAAGCCTTCCGCCGCGAGGAGTGCCCCGCCGACACCCTCGTCCTCAAGCTCCGCGGCCTGGATCCCTCGGCGATGTATGCGTTGGAGGACCTGAGCGCCGACACAACCGTCGAAGTCTCCGGCAAGAGCCTGATGGACGAGGGGCTTTCCGTCAAACTCGCCAGTGCCCCCGGATCGGCGCTATACGTGTATCGGAAGGTGGCGCGGCCGGCGGAGTGACGCGAGGGCGCGGCAATCCGGGGCTATCCCGCGAAGCCGCTTCGGGGCAAGTGCCCGGCAACGCGCCTGGCGGCTGCGTCCAGAAGAGGTTAACGGCGTGGGGGGCCACCCAGGAGTCCAACGCACGGCTCGGCGGAAGCCTCGTCCTCCCGAGATTCCTGGAACGCTTGGCCCGTTCGGCAGAGTTCACCTCGCGCCGGACGCGCCCGGCCCCCTTCTCCCCCTCGATGCTCAGCCCGGCTATACTGACGGTCGGGAGCGTGTCGCGGGATTCCTCTCACCCTTTGGGAGAGGGGCTGGATTTCTCGACCTTCTCTCGGAGTAAGAGGGGACTGGGGCTCCTAACCCTTTCTCCCGGAGGGTAAGGGAACATCGGAATTCACTTCGGACAACCGCACCTTGGAGTGGACACCCCATTATGCAACTTCCGCGATATTCGGTGGGCGTGGGTGATCGGTTTGCCCGGGAGGGCGCGGCGCAGCTCGAGGCGATTCTCAAGGCCCGGCGGCAGGGGGTCGAGGTGGCCCCCGTGTGGAATAAGTCGCACCGCGAGCACGCGATCGTCCACAGCCGACCGGCCGACGTCCGCCGCGAGGCCGACGAGGCCGTGGCCCAGGCGGGCTACGACGGCCCCTACTTCGTCGACGCCGACCATATCCGCTTCGAGACGGTCGGGCCCTTCATCGCCGCGAGCGACTTCTTCACGCTCGACGTGGCCGACCTGATCGGCCAACCGGCCGACCCCGCGGCGGTCGAGGTCTTTGTCGAGCGGCATCGGGATCTCATGGGGCGGCTGGAGATTCCCGGGCTGGCCGCTCCGCTTAGCATTACGGAGAAGGACCTTCGCGACGTTGCCGGCAAGTTTCTGGCCGCCGTGACCGAGGCGGGCGAAATCCACCGGCACGTCGTTCGCGCGAAGGGCAATGGCGATTTCGTCACCGAAGTGTCGATGGACGAGACCGACTCGCCGCAGACGCCCGCCGAGCTGCTCTTGATCCTCGCGGCCGTGGCCGATCAAAAAATCCCCGCCCAGACGATTGCCCCGCGCTTCAGCGGCCGGTTCAACAAGGGCGTGGACTACGTCGGCGACGTGGCGCGGTTTGCCGCCGAGTTCGAGGCGGATCTGGCCGTGGCGGCGTTTGCCGTCGAGCGGTTCGGTCTACCGCGGGGGCTCAAGCTCAGCGTCCACAGCGGCAGCGACAAGTTTTCGATCTACGGACCCATCCGCCGCGCGATCCGCAAGTTCGACGCGGGATTGCACCTGAAAACCGCCGGCACCACGTGGCTCGAGGAGCTAATCGGTCTGGCCAGCGCCGGGGGCGACGGCCTGACCATCGCCAAGAAGATCTACCGCAATGCGATGAGCCGTTTTGATGAATTGTGCGGTCCATACGCCTCGGTCATCGACATCGACCGCGCCGCCTTGCCGCCGGCCGACCGCGTGGACGGCTGGGATGAAGAGGCGTTTGTCGCGGCCCTGCGACACGACCCAGCCTGTTCGGGCTACAACCCGAACCTCCGCCAACTCCTGCACGTGGGCTACAAGGTGGCCGCCGGCATGGGGCCAAGGTTCAAGGCCGCGTTGAGCCGGTACCATCGCGTGATCGCCGAGCACGTGACCGAGAATCTCTACCAGCGGCACATTCGACCGTTGTTTCTCGATTGAGAGCGTGTTTTGGAATTCAGTAGTTCCCTATTTGTCCCCGCAAGTCATGCTGAGCGAAGCGAAGCATCTGAACTCATGAAATGCCAACGAGATCCTTCGCTTCGCTCAGGATGACTTGCAGCGCGGGCGAGGGTTCTCGGATAGGCTCTTACGGGAAAGCACGTCGGTTTTGCGAACCCCTCACCCCCGGCCCCTCTCCCGCAAGCGGGCGAGGGGAGAACTAGGCCAAGAACCCATCCCGCACCCCCGGATGCCCTCGTCATGCCCAGCGAAGCGAAGCATCCTCCCGCCCGGCGGACGCCCGCGAGGGTCGCGCGGGGCGCGCTTCGCGCGATGGCTTCGGCGGGCATGGCCACCGTGGTCATCGCCGCGGGCGCCGTCGTGCTCGCTTGGGCCACGCTTTGGCTCGACAACCGTTACGGGCTCGAAGCCGCGACGTTCGCCGTCTACCACGCGTGGTGGTTCGCCGCGCTCGGGTTTCTTTTGGGCGTGAACGTGCTGGCCGCGGCCCTCGTCCGCTTTCCTTGGAAGCGGAAGCACGTCGGGTTCCTTCTGGTCCACGCGGGCATCCTCGTTCTATTGATCGGCTGCTGGCTCACCGCCCGCGACGGCGTCGACGCCGAGCTCCGCCTGTTCGAGGGCGAGCGCGGCTCGACCGCCGTATCCTCCGAACAAGAGTTCCTCCTCACCATCTCCCCTCTCCCGCCCGCGGGAGAGGGGCCGGGGGTGAGGGGAGTTGGCGATGTGGCACAGCCGCCCTCGGCCGTGCAAGACAGCTCCACACAGCCGAGGGCGGCTGTGCCACATGCGAGTTTCGCGATCCCCTTCCGTCCCGGCCCGTTCAACTGGGACGACTACGCCTGGCGAAGCTGGTTGCCGTGGCGTCTTGCGCGGCGCGATACGGGCGTGGTCTTCGACCGCGACGGCGTGACGCTCGAGGTGCTCGACTATTGCAGCCGCTCCAGGCTCGTGGCGGCGCCCAACCTGTCGCTTCGCGTCGCGCGGAATCGCCAGGCCGACCGCCGCGATCCTGCCGCGTGGTTGCCCGTCGATCTGTCCGTTCGCGCGGTGATCCATCCGCGGCTGGGGGACCGGAAGTTGTACCTGGGCACGCGCGAAACGCTCAATGATGGATTGTCCGTCGTGTTCCGCGCCGCGTCGGGGCCCGCCGAAACGGCGGCCTTCCTCGATAGCCGCCCGGAAGGCAATCTCGGACGCCTGGGCCAGGTCGTGCTGCACGCCGGCGGCAAGAAGCACGTGCTGCGGGTGGACGATCTCCGCGGCAAGCCGACCCCGCTGGGCGACTCCGGCCTGGCGGTCGAGTTGGGCGCGTTTGATCCGGAGCATCTGATCGTTCAACTACTCGTCCGCGACACGAAGGAGAAGGACGATCGGCCGGGCATGGTGATGCTCGGCGCGACGCGGACCGACTTCGACCTGCCCGACCCGCGCCACGGCGTCTTTGGCAGCTATTACTTCGACGCGTCGATTGCCCCGGAGAAGGCCGCGGCCGACGACATTCCGGCCGAGATGCTCCGCGAGGCCGCCCAGCCGCGACTGGACGTCTTGCAGGGGCACGACGAGAAGCTCTACTACCGCGCGTGGCGCTCGCCGGCGGTGGCGGCGCTTGGCGAGTTGCCCTCGGACGGCCGCGAGGTCGTCGCCCCGGGGACTGTCCCGATTTCTTCGCCAGAAGAAATGGGACTGTCCCCCTCAATGCAAGCCCCCTCGACGCAAGACCCGAATCCCGACGCAAAAGTCGCCCTGCCACTGGCCTTCTACGTCGAGCAGTTCACGCCTTCGGCCGTGCCGGGCGTGCGGGTCGAGCCGCTTCCGTTCAAGAAAGAGGGCCCGCGGCAGCCGCGGGCGCGGGTGCGGCTGTCGGTGGATGGGCAGTCGCGGGAATTCTGGCTGCCCAATCGGGCCATCGCCGGCGAGGGCGAGGAGTCGCTGGGCCGGGTGACGTCCGGCTCGCGGGCGGTGGAGGTGGCGCTTGGATATCGCGAAATCCCGCTGGGATTCGACGTCCGGTTGCTCGAATTCATCGAAAAGCTGGACCCCGGCACGTCGCGGCCGAGCTACTATGCCAGCCGCGTGGATATAATCCCCAAACCCGTCGGCGATGCCGAGCCCGCGCCACCGGAAAACGACGTGCTCGTCGAGCTGAACGAGCCTTGCCCGGTCGTCGATCCGGCGACGGGCCGGACGTACCGGCTGTTCCAAACGAGCTTCCGCGGTCCGTTCGGCCCGGGCGACGACGAGTTCAGTCAATTCGTCGCCGGCCGGCGCAAGGCGGACACGCTCTTTCAGTCGATCTTCACGGTCGCGTTCGACCCCGGCCGTTCGTGGAAATACGCCGGCTGCCTGATGATTATCGCCGGCATCGCCGTGATGTACTACATGAAGGCCTACATGTTCGCCCGCCGCCGCGCCCCCGTTCCGTCCGTAGGTCAGGCTCCGCCTGACAATCTCCCGCGGGCCCTGTTGCTGGCCGCGCTGTTGCTTCCCGCCACGGCCTGCGCGGCGGCCGAGCCGGCGCCTTTGGATTGGAGTCGCTGGGAGGCTCTGCCCGCGTTCGGCGGCGGGCGGATCATGCCGCTGGACACGTTCGCCCGGCGGGCGGCGCGCGACATCACCGGCCGCGAGAAGCCGACGCTCTTGGCGCCCGATCCTTCGGCGGGCCCCGCCGCGGCGGCACTCTTTCCCGACGGCCAGCCCCGCAAGTTTTCGTCCTCGGAGCTTCTGTTCAGTTGGCTGGTCGAGCCCGAGGCGTGGGAGGACGTCGCGTTCCTGCCCGCAAAGAACGAGTCGCTCCGGCAAGACCTTTTGAACCTGCCGCTTCGCGGGTCGGACGGGCGGCGGCTCGCGCACGTGTCGCCCCGGCAGCTTGAAGAGTCCACGCGGTTTTTCGCGCGGCTCGCGGAGCTCAACCGACGGCAGCGGACGGCCGGCGCGGCGGACGAGGAGCTGTCGTTGTCGGCCGCGGACGAGGCGGTCGCCGCGCTCAACACCGCGCTGCGGTCGTATCGCGTGCTCACGTTCGATCCCGACCGGCCGGCGGTCTTCCGTCAGGCGTTCTTCCCGCAGCTCGATCAGGTCGTGCCACTTTGGCGGCGCGAGCTTGCGCCGCGGTTGTCCGCCTGGCGCGGCCAGGACGACCAGGGCGATCTAGCCGGCGCGGTCCGCCGGGCGGACGAGGCGGTCGAGCAGTTGATGGGCCTTTTGCACGGCGAATCGTTCACGCTAGCCCAGGCCGAGCCGCCGGTCGTGGCGCTACGCAAGGCCGCGGCCAAGCTGGCCGCGTATTTCGCCGACAAGCGCGATCGGGCCTTCGACGCCATGAACGACGACGCGCCGATGCTCCGATCCGCCCGGGCGATGGTCAACGCGATGGCCGCCCAGACGGCGCGGCTCGCGCGGACGGCCGCGGCGCTGGAGGTCGCGCTTTACGAGAACGGGCACCCGATGCAGCCGGGCGAACGGACGCCGCGGCTCGTGCCGGCGTTGGACCGCTTCGCCCTGGAGTCCAGCCGAGACCCCGGCGCGCCCGCCCCGCCGTGGCTGAGCTGGCCGCGGCTGCTCCTGGCGTCCGACGCGGCGCTGGCCGGCTATCCGATCCAAGACGTGGCCGCCGTGCGCGCCGCGTTTGCCGAGGCGAAGTCCGCGTATCTCGATCGCGAGGCCGCCGATCGGCCCGAGAGGTTTGCCCGCGCGATGGATCGGTTCGCCGACGCCGTCCGCGCGCTGGGCGAGGCGGTCGAACCGCTCCGCGAAAAACTGCCGCTGGTCAACCGCGACGCGAAGCTCTTGGCCGACACGGCCTATCCGCCCGAGGGATTCGGCGGGACGGAGCTGCGCTACAACCGGCTCGATCCGTTTCGTTGGGCGTGGGTGCTCTCCGTCGTGGCGTTGGGCGTGCTGGCCTTGGGCGTGGGCCGCGCGAAGACGTTCGCGTTTGTCGTCGGCGCGGCGATCCTCGCGGCCGGCCAGGCCGTGGCCGTCCACGGTCTTTGGCTGCGGGCCGAAATCACGCGGATGGTACCCGTGGCCAACATGTACGAAACCGTCCTGTTCACCGGCATGACCGTCGCGGTGTTGGGGCTTTGGTTTGCCCTGGTGCCGCTGGCGTGGCCGGGCCTGGCGCCCGCGTGGCGGCTGACGGCCATCCCTTGGCGGCGCCGAGGCGAGCCGGCGGACGACGACAGCGAGGCGCCGGCCCTGCCCGCGTGGTCGCCCTGGCGGATGACGATTCTCGTGCTCCGGGCGGCGTTGGTGGCCGGCGTGTTCTACCTGCTGGCGATTGCCCCGCTCGGGCCGCAGGGGCGGCCGGTGCTCGCCCTGGACGTGCGCCTCGGCTCGCTCACGCCGGCCTTGGCGCTTGGTCTGGCGGCGCTCGGGCTGGTGGGCGTGGCGATGGTCGGATGGACGCTGTGGTTCGTGCCCCGGGCGATCCTCGCGGCGGCCATGGCCGTCGTGCTCGTGCCGTGGGAGCTGCGACGCCAGGGCGTTGCCGCGGCGATGGCCGAAGCCCGAGGCCGCCGTGGGTTCCTCATGGCCGGAGCGGCCGTGGCCCTTTTGGCCTATCTCGTGGCGTACTTCGCTCCCGGCGAGGTCTTCCAGCGCGACGTGGGCACGGGCATGACCGCCGTGTTGCGCAACAATTTTTGGCTGGCCATCCACGTCTTGGTCATCACCGCCAGCTACGGCGCCGGCGCGCTGGCCTGGGGATTAGCTAACGGGGCGCTGGCGTGTTATGCCTTCGGCCGATATCGCCAGCCCAGCGACGTCCAAGCGCCCGATGCCGCCCGCGCGCCGGGCCGTCCGCCAGAGGTCTGCGCCCGGCTGGCCGGCTCGATCTACCGCGCGACGCAGGTGGCCGTGCTCCTGCTGGCCGCCGGCACGATCACCGGCGCGATCTGGGCCGATTTCGCCTGGGGTCGCTACTGGGGTTGGGATCCCAAGGAAATCGGCGCCCTGGTGACGCTCTTGGTGTATCTGGTCGTCCTGCACGGTCGCTGGGCGGGGTGGATGGGTCCTTTCGCCCTGGCCGTCGGCGCGGTGGCCGGGGCCACCGCCATCCTGGTAACCTGGTACGGCGTGAACTTCGTCTTCACCGGCGGCCTGCACTCCTACGGCCAGGGCTCCGGCGGCGCGTTCATCGTGGGCCTTTGTCTCGTGCTCAACTGGCTCTTTGTCGCCGTGGCGTCGATCCGGTACGCGGCGGAGATCCGATAGCCGTCGCGCCCTCTTCTCGCGGGGCGCGCCGCGTCAGCCCGCGCCGTCGGCGGACAGGTTGCACGTCGGGCCGAGGCGGCCGACGCCACGGGGGATCAGGATGGCGAGGAGACGGCCGGCGGAATCGAGGGCGGCGTACTCCGCCGCGCGGGGCGCGTGGGGGGGCAGGGGAATCGTCCGGCCGTGACGGACGTCGATCGCCGCCTCGGCCGAAAGAGTCACCCGCGCAAGCCCGGACACGGCGCACAGCGGCGGCAGGAGCCGCTCGGGCAGATTCTCCCGCGAAAGGCCGTCGGGATCGATCGCCTCGGCCAGGGTGAATGGGCCGATCGCCGTGCGGACCAACCCGGACATGACGGCCGCCGTGCCGAGCGATTCGGCCAGATCGCGTCCCAGCGACCGGATGTACGTGCCGGCCTTGCACTCCACGTCCAGCACGAGCTCGGGATAGGCGTACGCGCGGACGTCGATCCGCAGGACGACGACCTCGCGTGGGGCGAGCGTCACGTCCTTGCCCGCCCGGGCCAGCGCGTAGGCCCGCTGGCCGTGGAGTTTGAGCGCGGAGTAGGCCGGCGGACGCTGCTGAATCGGGCCGGTCAGCGCCCGGGCGGCCTCGCGGATGGCGTCGATCGTGGGGACGGGCGGATCGACCAGTTCGGATACCGGGCCCTCGACGTCTTCGGTCGGACTGCCGCGCCCCAACAGAAAGGTTCCCGTGTAGGATTTTGGCATCCGCTGCACGTAGGGGATCAGCCGCGTGGCCGGACCCACGCAGGCCACGAGCACGCCGGAGGCGAGCGGGTCGAGGGTTCCGGCGTGGCCGATTTTCGCGCGGCGCGGCAGAAGCCGCTGGACGCGGTTGACGACGTCGCGCGACGTCGCGCCGGACGGCTTGTGCAGGTTCAGCAGGCCGTGGGCCATTCATGCACCGCTTCGACGAGGGCCACGGCGTTTTCCAGCGGGGTATCGGGCAGGACGCCGTGGCCGAGGTTGAAGATGTGGCCCCGCCGGCCCGCGGCTTGTTCGAGGATCTCGCGGGCTTGGCGGCGGATGACTTCGGGATGGGTCAGGAGGACGGCCGGATCGAGGTTGCCCTGCACCGCGCGGTCGGGCCCCACCAGCCGCCATCCCTCGTCGAGCCGGACGCGCCAGTCCAGCCCGAGGATCGTTCCGCCCGCCTCGGCCAAAGGCGGCAAAAGCGCCGGGTTTCCGGTGGCGAAATGGATGACGGGCACGCCGGGGCGGATGGCCTGGATCAGGCTTTGGGTGTGCGGCAGCGCGAAACGGCGGTAGTCGTCCGGCGCGAGAAAACCGGCCCAGGAATCGAACACCTGGACGGCTTGCGCCCCGGCGTCGATCTGGGCGTTCAACAACCGGGCCGCCGCGCGAGCCAACCGGCCCAACAGGGCATTCCACGCGCCGGGGTCCGTCCACATGAACCGCCGGGTTTGCCGGGGGTCGCGGGCGCTGCCGCCCTCGATGGCGTAGCTGGCCAACGTGAACGGCGCGCCGGCGAAGCCCAAAAGGGGAATTCGGTCGTCCAGGCCCGCGCGGGTGCGGCGGACGGCCTCGATCACCGGACGGAGCGGCTCGATATCGTCCGATTCCGGCGCCCGATCCACGTCGGCGCCCTCGCGGATGGGGTTGGCCAGCACGGGCCCGCCGCCGGCAGGGTAGTCCAGTTCGAATCCCAGAGGTTCCAGCACGAGAAGGAGGTCGGAAAACACGATCGCGGCGTCGACGCCAAGCTGATCCACGGCATCGAGCGCCACCTCGGCGGCCAGATCGGGCGTCTTGCACAGGTCGAGAAAAGAGACCGTCCGCCGGATCGTCCGGTAGGACGCCTGATACCGACCCGCCTGACGCATTAGCCAGATCGGCACGCGGTCGGCGGGCTCCCGTCGCGCGGCCTTCATGAACGGGCTGTCGTGCCAGGGGGGAAGCGGGTTTGTCATGGCAGCGGGCCTCACACCGCGGGGGCGCGTCCTACGACCCGCTGGAATCCGACGGCGTGGACGCGCTTTGCGGCGCCGCGCGCTGGCCGCCCGCTCGCGAGGCCCCGGGCACGCGGATGCACTTCTCGGGAGCGTACTTGGCGATCAACCCGAGCAGCTCGGCGCGGTTGATCGGCTTGGGCGTGTAGTCGTCGCATCCGGCGTTGCAGCATCGTTCGCGGTCGCCCTGCATGGCGTGGGCCGTCAGCGCGATGATCGGCTTTCGGCAACCCATCTCGCGGAGTTGTTTCGCCGCGGCATAGCCGTCCATGACGGGCATTTGCATGTCCATGAGTATGACGTCGAACGATTTGCCGGCGTTGCGGGCCTCGGTGTACTTTTCCACGGCGACCTGGCCGTTTTCGGCCAACGCGATTTCCGCCCCGGTGCGCCGCAGAAGGAACGTCAGCAGCCGCTGGTTGTCGGGCCCATCCTCCGCCACGAGGATGCGTCCGGAGAACTGCAATTGCGGCGTGGAGGCGACGGCATTGGGTGTTTCGAAGGGCGTCACGGGCTCCTTTTCGGCGTCGACCAGCGGCACGCCCAACAGCGACCCCGTCGCCACCGTGACGCGGAACGTCGTTCCCTTGCCGTGGATGCTCTTGACGGTGATGTCGCCGCCGAGCATTCGCGCGAATCGCCGGCTGATGACCAACCCGAGCCCCGTGCCGCCGAATTCCCGCGTCGTCGACGTGTCGGCCTGGGCAAAGGGCCTGAAGATCCGGCCGACCTGATCCGGCTTGATGCCCACACCGGTGTCGACGACCGAGAAGGCCATGTGCGGGTCGGGGCACTCGGGGGGATCGGCCATCTCGACGACGAGCCGGACCCCACCCGCGTGGGTGAACTTGACGGCGTTGCCCACCAGATTGATGAGGATTTGGCGCAATCGCGTCGCGTCGGTGTGGATGGTCTGGGGAACGAGTCCGCGGAACTCGAGATCCATGGTCAGCCGCTTCTCGACGGCGCGGGGATTCATCAAGCTGATGACTTCATGAACGATGGACAGCGGCGAGGTGGGGATGCTCTCCGTGGTCATCCGGCCGGCCTCGATTTTCGACAGGTCGAGGATGTCGTTGATGATTCCCAACAGGTGCTCGCCGTTGCGAAGGATGGTGCTAACGTATTCCTGTCGGGCAGGCTCGGCGACGTTGCCGTCGGAGAGGAGCTCGCCGAAACCGAGCATCGCCGTGATCGGCGTGCGGATTTCGTGGCTCATGTTCGCCAGGAACTCGCTCTTGACGAGGCTAGCCCGCTCGGCCGTGTCCTTGGCCATTTGCAGCTCCAGGGCGGTCTTCTTGTGCTCGGTGATTTCCCGCGTGAGGCTTCGGTTGGCCTCGGAGAGCTCCTCCGTGCGTTGTTGGACCCGCAGCTCGAGCTCGTCGCGGGCGTCCTGGAGCTCGCTCTCGGTCTGTTGGATGCGGTCGAGCATCCGGTTGAAGTCGTCGTAGAGCATGCCCAGCTCGTCGTTTGCCTCTTTTTCGACGCGGATCGAGTAGTCGGCCGCGGCGGAGATCCGTCGGGCGGTGGTGGCGAGGTGGAGGATCGGCCCGGCGATCAGACGTTGAAGCCGGCTGGAGAGGAGAAAGGAGCCGGCGAGCGAGGCGATCATGACGAACAGGACGATGCGCGCGTAGTGGATCAATTGGTCGTCCATGTCGTGCATCGAGTCGCGAACGTAGATCGCGCCAATCGTTTCGTTGTCCTGGACGATTCTCTTGGTGACGTCGAGGCACCCGTCCTCGGTCAAAACGTGTCCGGATTCGCCCGGCGGCGGCGGCACGAAGTCCAGCGGGGCGCCGTTGAGGTGTTTGGCGAACACGCGGCCCTGGGCGTCAAAGAGGCAGGCGTACTCGATGGTGGGTTTCACCTCGAGCGAGGCCAAGAGCGTGGCGGCGGCGGCCGGGTCGTCGAAGACGAGGGCCGCGGTGCAATTGTCGGCCAAGACGTCCGCCAAAACCGCGAGCTGCGTGATCTTCGAATCCCGCATCATCTGGTAGTCGTGGCTTACAAACGCGAGCGTCGAAAGCCCCAACGCCACGCCGCCGGCGACCGTCACCAGGACGTTGAGCTTGGCGGTAATCGAGAGATCTTTGAGGAATCGAAGCACGGTCGGCTCCCGCGGTCACCAAATTGGATATCCCGGTGCCCACGCGCCGGCCCCCGCCGAGCGTCCCTCCGTGCCCAGGGCGTCGGCCATCCGTGTCGTCAAATGCTTCGCCTGCCCCACCAGCCGGGCAAGGCTCAAGAGCTTCGAGCTGATCTTCAGCCGCTCGCGCTGGGCGGCGGCCGGATTGATCTCGAACCGGATCTTGTTCTCTTCGACGAAGAAGCCGATCACGCCGCCGCGCTGCGTGAACGTCGGCGTCTCGCCCACCAGCAGCACTCCCCGCCCCGCCAGCTCCTTGAGCGCCTTGTCCTGCGTTTCCTCGCCCACGTTCCACACGACGAACAGCACGTGGCATGGCTCGTACTCGCTCAACGACGCGTAACGGCGCACGACGATCGCTCGGCTGTCGATTTTCTTCGTTTGCGCAATCGTCTCGAGGGCGTCGCCGAAAGGATCCTCGCCGAGCACGCCGATCACCAAGGGCGCGTCCAGCCCTTGGAAGGCCCCGTCCGGCCACGTGACGTATCGGGCGAAGTTGTAGAGGTAGGCCGCCTTGATCGTGTATTCGCGGTTGATCACGCCGAGGTCGGCCTGCTGCGCGCCGGCCGGCTGCCCCGCCAGGACGACCATGCCCGCCAGAAGAACACCCCTCCAAACGACGCCCTTGGCCGGCGCGCGTTGGACCGCCGGCGCGGTTCGGGCCGAACCGCGAACCTCGCGCGACCTGTCTGCGTTGTTGCTCACGTCGGCGTGCTCTCTCACGTGTTGCCCCTGGTCGATAGAGCGTTTCACCGCCACTGCCCCAAGGCGACCGACATAGGCGTGGCCCGATCCGGCCGGACCCTCCCTATCTTCGTGCACCCTGCCTACAATAATCGGTCACCCGGAGCGACGCGGTCTTTGGCAAACCCGAAGTTCCGAGTCTGCCGATTGGGGGGACGGCGCCAACGTCCAACGACGCGCGACGTGAAGGAGGGCAATCCGCGTCGACTTTTCCCGATGCGCCGAACGCGCCGACGCGAAGGAGACAGTGGTAGCGGTCGTAGGGGCGACTGCGTAAGATTCGGAGCGTCAAGGACAACAAGAACTCTTCCAAAAAAACGGCGCCCTCATTACAGTGAAGGGAGAGCTTCCCGCGGAAGAAGCCGGCAGGGATTTCAGCCCCCGGCGACGTTCGGCGGGAGTTTGACGCGGCGACCGACCACGGGCCGTCGATCGTCGCGTCGCGGGCTGGTCCATTCGCATCTCGTGGTTACGGTTCAGGGCGCCCTTTCGATGGTTGATTCGCGTCGTCCCGTTGACGGAGAGGTTGACGAGTTGCTCCGCAACGCCGAGCTCCGCAACGAGTTGGAGCCTTTTTACGACGAGTCGATCAGCCGCATCAACGTGCAGCATTTGCCGCTGGCGGCGGAGAACGACTTCCTGGCGTCGATGCTTGCCTGGGAGCAGGCTCCCGTCCTGCCGATCTACCGCTGGTTCGACCCGGAGCTCCGTCCGCCGCGGCCCAGCGCGCTCGATGACGACACGCTGCACGACATCCTCTGGGACGTCATCTACAAGCTCTACGAGAAGCGGATCATCCTCGATTTCACGGACCACTTGACCGACCGCGAGCTATATTGCCTGATCTATCGAGACATCCTGCCGGCGCGGGAGAAAAAGCTGGACCTGGCGCGGAATTTCCTGCATTGGGACTGCACCGGCGCCAACCGGGATCCGGAGATTTGGCTACGTTACTACGCGACGGACGAGGACCGGCAGCTTTGGAGCGAGACGTACCGTCTCCCGCTTCCCCCCTCCGAACCGCCTCCCCACCGCCGCCCGCTCCCGCGCGAGCTTTAGGCGGCTTTACAGCGCCGCGGGCACGTCGCGGCGGGAGAAAGCCACGGCGGCGCCGGCGTAGCTGACCAGACCCAGGCCGACGAGCGTCGCGTTGTACCATAGCGACAGCGACCAGGTCGTTTCGGGCAAAAGAATGATCCGCTGCGGCGCGTACGCGGCAAAGAGCGAAAAGTAGCCGAGCCACGCTCCGGGCTCCCACATCCGCGCAATCATCTCGACGATCGACGAAACCACGACGAACGCGACCACGAGGGAAATCGTCCGCCATCGGTCGCGGTTGAACGCCGACACCAGCGCGGTGATGCCGGTCAGGGCGAACATCAACGCAAAAAGATTGACCGCCCCGGGCAGAAACGGCCAGGCCGACAGCCCCTCGCCGCGCCGGGCCACGGCCAAGCCCACCGCGCTTCCCAGCCAAAGCGACGCGGTCAGCGCGACGCTGCCCATGGCCGCCACGATCGAGGGAACCAGAAGCACGCTTGCGCGGCGAACCGGCAGGGTCAACGTCAAGTCCATCGTGCCGCGGGTGATCTCGCCGCTGATGGGGTCCGACCCTCGCCCAATCGCCCACCCCATGCAGATCAACATCGTGATCAAATGCGCGTACAACAGGCTGAGCTGCCCTTGCGGCGTCGCGACGTCCGAAATCGGGACACCCATCATCCGCTGGGCCACGGGTGGGAGCATCTTAAGCAGACTCGCCCACACCCCCAGCTCAAACAAGCCCATCAACCAGACGAAGATCCACCCGAAAAAAAACAGCAGCGCGCCGCAGACCACCATCTGCAACCACGCCGCGGCAATCGCCTTTCTCCACAGGGCTCGGTTCATCGCAGGCGCGCCGGCATAATGTTATGCGAAGCCGCAAGCGGCCGAGTGCCACTGGCGGAGCCAGTGGCACTCGGCCGGTCGACCCAGGTCGCGGGTGAAATCCCTGGCACTCCACGCGGGAACGGACTGCCGGACCACACCAGCTTAACGCCCGCGGTTCGTCGAGACAAGCCGCGTTAGCCGTCCTTCTCGGGTGGTTCGTCCTTCAGGCCAAGTCGAGAGAGCCACCGTCCGCGGGCGGGTTTCTCCGGCTCGGGCGCCTTCTCCTCCGGACCGGTCTTGTCGAGTTCGAGGTGACGGGTTTTGGCCTCGAGTTCCGTGCGTTGCCGCGCGATCTTCGCCCGCTCGATGGAGATGTCGATCTCCGCCTGCCGGAGCTTCTCGCGGACCTCCTCCTGGAGCCGCTTGAGGTTCTCGCGCTCTTCCTGGATGATGGCGTCCTGATCGACGATTTCGGAGAAGGCGGCGGCGCCCACGGCCATCTGGCCCACCTGGCCGGTCTGGCATTCCAGAAGCTGCCGCAGCTCGGCGATTTCCCTGTCTTTCTCTTCGACGACCCGTTGCGTGGCCCGGATGACCTCTTCGATTTTCAGACGCTGCTTAACGTCGTCTTCGTTGTTTTCGTCGAAGTCGGCCTCGAGGGCTGCCAGCATTCGCTGTTTTTGCGTCTCCCAATCCAGCACGTTGCCAAAGGCCTGATCCCGTGCCGCGCCGCCGCCACGCGCCGCGCCGGCCTGGCTCTCCAGCTCCGCGTTGCGCCGCTTCAGGTCGCGAAGGTCCTCCATGGCCATTTCGTACCGCCGTCGGTAGTCATCGGCGTCGGTGTCGCCGCCGGACGCCTGGCCAAGCTGTTGCCGGAGGTCCTCGGCCTCCTCCTGGGCTTTGGCCAATTTGTCATCCAGCGCGTCGCGCTGGGCGCGGAGCTCTTCCCAGGCGGCGTCGCTGATTCCCGCGGCCGCGGGCGCCTCGGCCGATGTTTCGGCTTGCCGACTCTCCATGGCCTCGTACCGCCGCCGGGTCTCGACCCATTCGGCTTCCCGCCGGGCTTGAGCGGCTCGGGCGGCCTCGAGTTCGGCCTCGAGTTGGTCCCGCTGCGCGGTCGCGTCCAGCAGTTCTTGTCGCAAGGCGTCCAGCCGATCCGTCGCAAGCTGCTCAATCTCCGTCCGCCGGCGCGCAAGGTCCTTGCGATCGGCGGCGCGTTGGGCCTCGATTTCCCGGGCGATCCGGCGGCGCTGGCCTTCGGTTCGCGCGCGAAGCGAGGCGAGTTCCTCGCCCGCCGCCTCGAGTTCGGCGGCCTTCGCGCCCAGGCGTTGCGATTCCTCCTCCTGCTGCTGGCGCAGGAGGGATACGGATTGCTTTTCGTGAGCAACGGCCGCTTCGGCCTCGGCCAATTCCGCCCGGCGCTGGGCGAACTGCTCCATCCGTTGGCCGAGTTCCTCCTGGCTCCGTTCGATCCGCTGCGCCAGTTGCGCCTGGTGCGAGGCGGCCCGATCCTGCGCCGCCTGCCAATCGGCCTGCGCCGCTTGCAGAGCCTCCTTGAGCTTGGCGACCGTCTTCGCCTCGTCGTCCAGCGCCCGGTAGCGGCCGTCGAGATCCTCCTCGACGCGGCGGTTCTCCGCCTGGGCGTGCGCGAGGTCTTTCGCGATCTGCTCGACCTGCGCCGCGAGGTGCTTGTGCGCGGTCTGAAGCCGCTCGCGTTGCGCGGCCAGAAACTGCTCGATCTGGCCGCGCTGTCGCCCCCACGAACGCGCCAGCTCGTCCGTCCGGTCGGATCGCGAAGAGGTGGGGGAGGTCGGGTCGTCCATTCTCGCCGAGGTCCAATGCGGTGCCGTGAATCGCCGGCGGTTTCCCCCAACCACCGCGCGCGGCGGCGCACGGGGAAACCGCTATATCGTATACGCCACGCCGGGGGCTGGGTCAAAACGACCGGATCGGTCGTGACGGTTGTGCCGGCGCGGATGGGCCCGGCAACGAGATCGCGCGCCGCCGTCATGCCGAGCGAGGCCCGCCGTCATGCCAAGCGAGGCCCGCCGTCATGCCAAGCGAGGCCCGTCGTCATCCTGAGCGCGGCGAAGGATCTCGATGGCCTCCGGGCAAGGGAGATGCTTCGCCGCGCTCAGGATGACGCGTGGTGGGACCATGCGCGGCGGGACCGTGGCGCGTCAGGGCACCTCGGCCATGAACCGGCGCAGCTTCGCGTCGAACAGACGCGCGTCGCGGCCAAACACGGCGGCGAAGTCGGCCAGACGCTGTTGGGACGTGTATTTCACGAAAGGAGCATGGCTCGCCGTCAGCGCCAGGTACCGGGCGAATTCCCGCGGCTGCGTCTCCACCAGGTAGAACGCGATCGCCCAAGCCTCGGCATACGCGGCGCTCGGGTGGGTCGCGAAGAGGCCATCGGACGCCGTGAGCGCCTCGGGCAGATTGCCGGACGCGTTCGGCGCGATCAGGGTTCGATAATCGCGCAGACGGCCCTCGTTGATCCGGTCCGTGCGGCGGGTGTGGCTTCGCGAGTCGTACACGCCCGGCGCCTCGAACAACGTGGCCAGGCCCTCTGCGACCCAGACCGGCGGCGGCGACCACCGGTTGTGGATGCCCGTGTTGAACGCCGTCTGATGGGTGGCTTCGTGGATCACCGTGGCGGCGGTCTGGCGCCAGTCGGCCTTGCCGCCCTTTCCGCCGCCCAGGTCGTAAAGGATGATCCGGTTGGATTCGAGGTCGTAATACCCCAAGACGCCGGGCGAAACGGGTCCGCCCTGCCGCGCGGCGTACCGGTCGAAGTCGCCCCGGTTGCGGCAGACGATCCCGATCAAGGGAAACGGCGGCTCCGTCAGCCGGAAACCCCGGACGGAGAAAAAATGCACTAGCGCCCGGTAAAGGTCCTCGAATCGCCGTGCCCAGCGGTCTTCCTGTCCGGCGGGATGGGCAACCATGTAATGCGTCGTGCCGGTTACGTCGAACCCCTCGCCCAGTTCGCGCAGGAGGGCCGCGCGGATCTCGGAGACGGACGCGGGCCGAAACACGGATGAGGTTTGCCGGAAGTCGGTCGCCTCGTTCGGATCGAAGGACCAGAGGCGTCCGTCGCGGCCCAGCAGATGCACGCGGCTCTCGGTGAACGCCAGCGGCATCCCTTCGACCTTCTGGCCGTGAAGGGTCACTTCGATCATGCCCTGGACGGGGGATCTTGCCTCCGCGGCGTGGAGACTCCCCGACGTGACCGTCAGCAGCGCCGCGGTTGCCACGATGAGCCGCATGGTGAAACTCCAAACTCCGAAGGTCGGCCGCGCCTGACGGATTTACTGGCGCGCCTACAGGAATTCTAGCTCACCCCGGCGGGGCTCTCCCGACGGGGGCCAGGACGGTCTACAATGGAGAAACGGCCGCGGGGAGAGAGAAAGGAATGCCCCGTGGACCGCCACATGAAAGGTGACCGTTCACAGGGGACTGTCCCGATTTTCGCGGCGCGAGAGGACCCGGTCCTTTGGAGATGGGTCAGTCGCCGCGAAAATGGGACTGTCCCCCTCCGGCCAAACGGCACACGAAACGGGCTGAAAAATGAGCCAGTCCCCGGGGTGTGAACGGTTACGCGGGATTCTGAACAGGCGGTCAACCATACAAAGAGGACCACGACCATGACCGGCGCGACGATTCTGCTGGGGTTGGCGATGCTGGGACAAGGGGCCGCGCCGGCGGACGATCTGGACGCGACGGTGCGGCGGCTCGTGCGCCAATTGGACGACGACCAGCTTGCCCAGCGCGACGCGGCGGAGGCGGAACTCCTGCGGCTTGGCGCCCCGGTTCTCTCGATCTTGCCCCAGCCCAACGACCGCACGCCCGCCGAAACGAAGGAGCGCCTCGTTCGGATCCGCGCCCGGCTCGAGCGGGCCGCCGCCGAGGCGGCCGTCGAGGCCTCGCGCGTGACGCTCAAGAACCGCGCTATACCCTTGTCGCAATGCCTCGAGGAAATCCACCGCCAGACGGGCAACCGCATCGAGGACCTTCGCGAACGGTTTGGTCAGGAAACGACCGATCCCACGCTGAGCGTCAATTTCGACAACGCGCCGTTTTGGACCGCGCTCGATGACGTGCTCACGCAGGCGAAGCTGTCCCTGTATCCCTTCGGAACGGAGCACGCGTTGGGCATCGTCGCCCGATCGGACGACGCCGGCGCAAACGACCTCGCCTGCACGACGGGACCCTTGCGTTTCATCCCGCTCGACCTGACCGCGCGGCGGAGCTTCCGCCACGAGGCGCCCTCGTCGCTGGCGCTTCGGTTGGGCGTCGTTTGGGAACCGCGCCTCGCGCCGATCAGCCTCAAGCAGCGCCTGGCCGATCTCGAGGTGGTCGACGACAAGGGGAAAAATCTCACCCCCGACGCGACCGAAGCCGAGATCGAGGCGCCGATCAGCGGCGAGGCGCCTTCGGTGGAGCTGACCATTCCGCTGGCGCTGCCGCCGCGCGACACCCGCGAGATCGCGCGGCTCTCCGGCCGTCTCATGGCCGTTCTGCCGGGCCGCGTCGAGACCTTCCGCTTCGACAAGCTCTTGGAGGCGAAGGACGTGGAGAAACGCTCCGCCGGCGTGACGGTCACGCTCGTTCGCGTGCGCCGCAACGGCGAGATTTGGGAGGTCTGGATCCGCGTCCGCTTCGACCAAGCCAGCGGGGCGCTGGAATCGTACCGCGGCTGGGTCTTCGAGAACGAAGCCTATCTCGAAACCGCCGACGGCAAACGCATCGACCACGACGGCTTCGAAACCTCGCTGCGGACCGAGACCGAAGTGGGCCTGGCCTACCTCTTCGATCTCCCCGAACCGCCCGCCAAGTGCGTCTTCGTCTACAAGACGCCCACCGCGATCGTCGCCACCGAGATCAAGTACGAGCTCACGGGCCTGAAGCTGCCGTAGGGGCGACGATCGACGCGTGCGACGGAGAATCCCGCCGCGTCGGACATGAACGATGCTGGTTGGATTGTTGGCATCCGTCGTGGGGTGCGCTGGCCCTGCCGCTGCGCGCCATGCCGTACGTCCGCGAAAAGACAATCGCGGTTCCAAAGCTCGATTGCCGCCTCGCCCCTTGGGTCATCGGCAACCTTGCCAAAGTAGAAGGCCCGACCACGGATCTTCTTGCACCATCGGCCCGACGGGTGAATCCAGAGCGGGAAGCCAGAATAGGGGGGCTTGGGTTTCCCCGGCTTTTGAGTAGACTTGGACATGGCCTCACCTCGATTATCGGGTTAAGTGGTGTCTGACACCTGCTGGCCACAACCGGCGGGTGTCTTGCTCATGTCCGGATTGCACACGAAAGGGCCTTTGGGTGTCAAACGGGTGTCAATTTACCCAGAACCTCGCGGGACACCAAGAGAAGCGTTTGACGTAAAACCTTGCGTGAAAATCAGTTGCATTGCTTCGGATGGGTGGCCGAGTGGTCTAAGGCGGCAGTCTTGAAAACTGCTGTGCCCGCGACGGGCACCGGGGGTTCGAATCCCTCCCCATCCGCATGAACGTTTGTATAGGTTCGTAAGACCTCGTTTTTCTCGGGAAAAGCGGGGTCTTCGCCTTTCTTGTATGAGGCGGTATGACCTCTTACGTGCGGGATGTGGGCCAACTGGTGCCCCGCTTTTCCTTGTGGCCTGACCGCCTCCTGGAAATGATCGTCCGTGGTACGCGCATAGTGCGCTAGGGCGATCTTCGGCGAGTGACCAAGCCATTTGGCAACCGTCTGGATGGGGAAGCGTTCAAGCAAGTCGGTTTCGTGTGACGCGCGTAGGGCATGGAACGTCTTCGGCCACGGTGAAACGCCAGCCCGCTCGATCATCTTCCCAACCATGGTCCGGAAGTTCGTGTTTCGCCACCCGTTTGGCCCCTCCGCTTGTGACCGGTGCCGGCTGACCACGAAGACGGCTCCCTCTTCGGCTTGGTCCCATGCTTCCCCCAGCGGCCCAATCAACTCAGGATACAGTGGGATAATCCGTTGCCCGCCGTCGGGATGCCCGGCAGTCTTGGGACTGGTAATAGTGATTCGCTCCCGCTCCCAATGGACATGTTCCCACTTTAGGCTCAACACTTCGCTTGGACACCGCAGGCCAGCAAAACGAGACAGGGCCAGAATTGCCCGCCATTCGGCGTCCGGTGATTGATCCATGACGGCCAATACGGTTTCCCTGGACACGTAGACATCGCGGGATTGGTCAGTGGTGGCCGGCACTTGGACACCGTAAAATGGGTTCGCCTGGATCAGCCCACCATTTACCATGGCAGAGAAAACCATCTTGGCAAATTGAAGGCGTTTCCGAACCGTATAAGGGCGGAGGCCCGATTCCAAAAGGGCCTGTTTATATGCTTCCGTTTGGTCGTTACGAATTTGGTGTGGATGCGCGTCTGCCCCGAAGAAAGCCAGAAGCGATCGGTACCCCTGCCTCCAGATTTCCTTGCTGGCTGGTTTTACGTCATGTCGGCCGGCAATGTACGAATCCAGGAACGTCCCCAACCTCATTCGCCGTCGTTTAGGGATGAGTCCGACCGCCGCCAACTTGTCAGCCAGCGGGTCGTTGATACGCATGGTCCAACTTGCTGTGTCCGAATCCACCGGGGTGCCAGTTAGAAGGGCGACCTCCAGCCGACTTACATAGCTATGGACTGTCTCCGCCACTTTCTTGGGAAGCCGGCCCAACCGGATCGACTTCCGCCGGCCGTCCGGACCCTTAAACCGAATCCGCTTAGCGCCATCGGCGCTGGTACTCAATGATGCCATGATGCTTCTCTTGAGGTAGTCAATCACCAATGCCTCACGCGCGAGGGCGTTCAACACCATCGACATTGTGTTATGTGGTATGCAGATACGGGGGCTTTGCTGGCGGATTCTCGCGCGTATTGTGGGGAGTGTCCTGCCCCAGTCGGAATTGGAATTCTCGTTGTTGCGGGTTAGTATAACCCGAAGCGAAGGAGGATTCCATGAGTGGCAAGG
>JAFGDS010000020.1 GCA_016931995.1 Pirellulales bacterium | reverse complement strand
CTCTCCACCGGCTCCGGCTTGGTTAACTGCTCGACGAGATCCTTGATCTTCTCGTGGTCGGCTGGACGCGCCCAGGCGACCAACTGCCGCGGGTCGGTCCCGATGGCGAACCGCGCGTGGGGAAACGCCTGGTTCAGGCCCGCCACGGCCATCGGCCGCAACGGCGACTCCAGGTGATACACCACCAGCTTCGGCGCATCCTCCGTCTCCTCGGTCATCGCCTCGACGGCCTTGGCCAGGCGTTCGTGATCGGCACTCCGCGCCATGGCGACCAACTGGTACGGGTCGTCGCCGGCGCTAAACGTCACGTCGGGAAACGCCGGCGCGAGCGCGCGGATCGCCGCCGCCGCGGTGATCGCCCGCAACGTGTAGACCACCGGCCGCGGGGTGGCTTCCGGCGGTTGCGGCTTGTTGAGCGTTTCCAAGAGGCGCTTCACCTCCGCGTGTTCCGCCTCGCGGGCCCAGACAATCACGCTCTTGGCGTCCGCGCCGGGGCTGAATTGGACCTCGGGCAACGCCTGGCGCAGCACCGGTAGGGCCTGCGTCGCGGAAATCTCCTCCAGCGGATACACCTCGATCCGCGGCGCGGCGGCGTCGGGTTCCTCCTTGTCCAACTGGGCGAGGATCTCGGCGATGATCTTGTGGTCGGCCGGCCGGCCCCAGGCAATAAGCTCGTTGGGATGCGCGCCGAGCGTCAACTGCGCCTTGGGCGCGGCGGCGCGGACCAGGGGGATCACCCGCGCGGCCGACGCCTTCTTGAACGAATACGTCGCCAACGACGGCGCGGATGCGTCCACCGCGGGCTTGGCCATCTTGGCGATGGCCTCGCCGAGAATCTCGTGGTCCGGGGCCGTCGCCCACACCGCCACGGCGTTGTGAACCTCGTCGGCCACGAGCCGCGCCGTGGGGAATTGGCCGGAAAGCACGGAGACGATGCTCTGCGGATTGCCCTCGCCCGCGGCGTAGACCTCCAGCCGCGGCCGGTTCTTGTCGTCCGCGGTGGATTCCATCTCCTCGATCAGCTTGGCGAGGGTCTCGTGATCCGCCGCTCGCGCCCGGGCCACGATCGTCTTGGCCGCCGGGTCGGGGGTCAAACTGGCGTCCGGCACGAGCGCACCGAGCACCTGCGCGGCCACTTGAGGATTGGTCTGGCGGATGGAATACGTCTTGACCGTCTCCAGGGCGTCGGCCGGCACGCTCCCGTCAAGCTGTTCGACGGCAGCCTTGATCTTCGCGTGATCGGCCGGCGACGCCCACGCGGCCAGCCGCCGCGTCTTCGGGTCCAAGACAAGCTGCGCGGAAGGCGCCAGACTCGACAGGACCGACATCGCACTGGTGGGGTCGGCCTTTGCCAGCGGATAGGCCACGAGCCGGTGCTCCTCGACCTCGGGCACGTCGCGGAGCAGCTCCTTGATGACGTCGCCGAGGATTTGATGCTCGCTGGGCGACGCCCAGATCGACAGCACGCCCGGCTCGGCGTCGGCGATCACCTGCACGCCGGGCAGCTCCGCCGTCAGGCTGGGCAGCACCGCCTGGAATCGCTTCTTCTGCACTGCGGTGACGGGATAGCTCACCAGCTTCTTCGGCTCGACCAGGGCGGCGGTGGACTCGATCTGGTCGAGCGTCGCCCGGATCCGCTTGTGGTCCGACTCCGTGGCCACGACCACGAGTCGCTTGCCGTCGGCCTCGGGCGTGATCTGCGCCTTGGGGGCCACCTGGGCAAGACCGGTCATCATCGTTGGCGCAAGGGGCCGGACGAGCGGATACATCCGCATCACCGGCTCGAACTGGCCCGTGGCCTCCTCGCCGAGCTGGCCAATGGCCGCGCGCACGAGGGCGTGGTCCTTGGCCGTGGCCCAGGCGACGATGTTCGTGGTGCGTGGATCGACGGAGAGCTTGGCCTCGGGCACGAGGGCCTGGAGGGTCGGTAGCACGGAGGCGCTATCGGCCCGTTCGAGGCGATACGTCTCGAAATGCCGCCGGCGATCGGACGGGCGGTCGCCGATTTCCTCGACGGCCGCGGCGATCGACTCGTGGTCTTTGGGCGCGGCGACGACCACCAGCCGCCGGCCGTCCGGCTCGAGCGTGATCTGGGCGCGCGGGGCCAGCTCTTTGAGCCCGGCCACGAGGGTCGCATCGCCGGGCTCGTCGAGCGGATATGATCGCAGTTGCCGCTCGCCTCCGCTCGGGCCGGCGCGAAGCTGCTCGAGGGTCGAGCGGATCGCCTGCTGCTCGCTGGGCAGGGCCAGGGCAACGAGGCTCCGCGACGTGGCATCGAGCGAGATCTGGGCGTCGGGCAAGAGCGTTTGGAGCATCGAGAGCGTGGCCGCCGGGTCGCCGCCCTCGAGCGGATGCACTTCCATTTGCCTCGTGGTGGCCGGCGTCGTGCCGCCGTCCAATTTCGAGAGCGTCTCGCGCAGGATCGCGTGATCGGCCGGCGTCGCCCAAACCACGAGCTTGCCCGTCTTGGGGTCCAGGCCCATCAAAGCCTTGGGCAGAATTGCTTGAAACGCCATGTGCGCCGTGTCCGGATCGCGGCGGCGGTCGATGGGGTACACGTCGAGCCGGGGCTGCTTGTCGGGCGGATTGCCCGCCTCCATCTGGTCGATCACGCCCTTGACCACCGCCTGCTGCGACGGTACCGCGTACGCGTTGATCTGGTTGGCCTTCTCGTCCAGCGCGATCTTCGCGTCGGGCAACAGCTTGGTGAGCACCTCGGCGGCCACGGCCGGGTCCGCCCGCGTGATCGGATACACCGTCAGCACGGGCACTTCGGGTTTGGCGGGCTCCTTGGGGGCGGGCTTCTCGGGCTTCTTGGGCGCCGGCGGCTCGGGGATCGACTCGATCATCGTCCCGATTGCCCGGACGTTGTCCGCCGCGTCGGTGACCATCATCTGCCCGGTCTTGGCCATGGGAACCGCCTTGCCGTGCGGGCCCAGCAGCGGGGCGATCTCCGTGCCGACCTCTTGCGCGTCGCGCCGCCCCAACGGGAACAGCACGCTGACCCACTCGAAGCGTCCTCGCTCGGCCAGCCCATCGGCCGGCACCCGCGGCACGAGCCCCTCGGGGATCCCGTCCTTCAAATTCACCAGGACGAGCATCCGGCCTCGATGGATGAGCGTGTAGCCCTTGGTGATGAGCACGCTGTTCAACAGATCGATCGCCTCGGTGGGCGTGTAGTCGCGGGCGTCGCTGAAGTTGAACGTGCCGGGCGGAGGCGCGTCGAGCACCAGCGACAGGTCCGCCTGCTGGGCCACCCATTCCAATACGTCGATCCACCGCTGGAACTGGAAGTTGAACCGCAACCGGGGCTCGGCGGGCTTCGGCTCGGCCGGCGGGGCCTCGGCGGGCGACGAGGACTCTGGCGCCGGCGTCTCGGTGGGTGGCGTCTGAGGCTTCGGGGTCTCTGCTGGCGCGGCCGGTTTCGCCTCGGCTGGCGGCGCCTCGGAAGGCGTCGTCTCCGCAGGCTTTACCTCCGCAGGTTTTTCCTCCGCGGGCTTCGCCGCCTCGGCCGGTATCGCCTCGTCGGGCACCGGCGCGGCGGCCGGCGGGGGCGGGCTCTCGGGAGCGGGCGGATCGTCGGCCAGCCCCCGCGATCCGAGCATCAGCACCACGAGCAAACCCCGAAGATACCAAGAGCACCGCACAGAAATGAGTGACACGGCACCGGCTCCACAGGTGGGAATATGGAAGGTGGGACCCCCTTAGACTAACGCAATTAGCGAAGTGAGTAAAGGTTTTCGTGGCCAGAAATGCCACGCATTGGGGATACCTAAATAGCTTCTCCGTATGTCGTTCTGTGCCTGACAAGAGCGATACGTGTGCCTGTGGAATTCGGGGGGTATGTATCTCACTCTGGACCGCAATTTGGCGAGGCGCAGTCCCGTTTTCGCGTTTTCGTCCTTTCGTGCTTTCGTGATCCTCTTGCCAAACACACTCGAATGTGATCCAGGGCAGAACCTACCAGACCCGGCCGGTCCAACTCCGATTGCCGGAAGCGGTGGTTGGCGTTGTTCTCACGAAAACACGAAAGGACGAAAACACGAAGAGGTAGAGCGAAGCATTTCCGCTTTGCCAACGCCGACGAGATCCTTCGCTGCGCTCAGGATAACGGGTCAAAGAGATGGAGTTGCGGGATGCCTTCTCAGAACGTGTTTTGAACTTGGGTGCCACTCCACGCCGTTAACCCTATTTTGGTCTGTTGTGATTGCTTTTTTGTGCAAGTGGGTTCCGGAAGCCGTTACCCCGAAGGGGTTT
>JAFGDS010000019.1 GCA_016931995.1 Pirellulales bacterium | reverse complement strand
CTCGGAATGACGGGCTGCGCTCGGAATGACGGGCTGCGCTCGGAATGACGGGCTGCGCTCGGAATGACGGGCTGCGCTCGGAATGACCGACTTCGAGGCGGATAGGCCATTCTGGCGCGGTCGCGCCAGACTGCTCGGAACAGGGTGTGGAGGGCGTCCATGGTTCTCTTCAGGACGATATCTGTCGTGTTCTTGTTGCTCGCGACGGCCGCGGCGACGCTCGGCCAAGAGCAACCAACCCCGACCACGACCACGCAAACGGTCATCATGTCGCCGAGCGGAACGCCCGTCATCGTTGGCCCCGGCGGCGTCGTGTCGCCGGCTATGCCGCCCGGCATGCCCATGCCCGGACCGCAGCCGGCCGAGGAGAAAAAGGACAAGCCGGACGACAAGACGGCCAAAGACAAAAAGGACGACAAGGACAAAAAGGACAAGGACGCCAAGGACGAGCCGCCGGCGACGGTTCCCCGACCGGTCAAGCCGCCCGCGCCGCCCGACCCGAAGGAGCTCGAGGTTCGCCCGGGCGACGACCACCGGCTGCAATTCCATTTCAAGGGCCAACCCTGGCCGGCCGTGCTCGAGTGGCTGGCCGACGTCTCCGGCATGAGCCTCGACTGGCAGGAAGCGCCCGGCGGGTATCTCAACCTCACCACCACGCGCCGCTACACGGTCGAGGAGACCCGCGATCTGTTGAACCGCCTCCTGTTGGACCGCGGGTTCGTGCTCTTGACGCACGGCGAGGTTCTTTCGCTGGTGAACCTAAAGAAGCTCGACCCAAGCCTGGTGCCGCGCGTCGCGCCGGAGGAGTTGGACGGCCGACAGCCGCACGAATTCGTGAAGGTCTCCTTCATGCTGGACCGGCTCGTGGCCGACGAGGCGGTCGACGAGCTCAAGCCGATGCTCAGCCCCAACGGCAAGATGACGGCGATGAGCGCCACGAACCGCATCGAGGCGATGGACGCCGTGGCCAATCTCCGGCAGATCGCCTCGCTATTGGCCGGCGAGCAGGCGGCCGGCACGAACCGCCATCCGCCCCGGGTGTTTCCGCTGGTGCATCGCCGGGCGTCTGAAATCGTCGTTCAGTTGGAGGCGCTTCTGGGGCTCTCCTCCAAGTCGCCGGCCATGCCGACGTCGCCCGAGCAAATGCAGCGGATGGCCGAGCAGCAACAGCAAATGATGATGCAAGCCCAGCAAATGGCCCAGCAGGGCGGCGAGCCGGGCAAGCCGGGCAAACCGCCGAAGCCCAAGCGCGACGCGGACGTCCGCCTCGTGGCCGACGACCGCAACCGCTGCATCATCGCGCAGGCCCCGCCCGACAAGCTGGCCATCATCGACCAGGCGATCAAGGCCCTGGACGTCGAAAATCCCAACAGCGAAGCCCTGCCGGCGATGCTCGAACGGATGCACACGTACCACCTCGCCACGCTCGACCCCGAGCCCTTGGTCCGAACGCTCCAGGAGATCGGTAACTTGGATTTGGGCACGCGGCTGGAGGTGGACAAATCGAACAAGGCGATTATCGCCTACGCCACGTTGGCCGACCACGTCACCATCCGCGCGCTGATCGACAAACTGGATGGAACCGGCCGGCGTTTCGAGGTCATTCCGCTCCTGCGGCTGAAGGCCGACTACGTGGCCGGCACGATCCAGCACATGATCTTCGGCGGCAAGGGCGAGCAGGAGAAAAAGACGGATTCGTCCTCCCGGCGATGGTACGGCGACTTCTTCGGCGAATCGCGGAAAGAGCCCGACAAGTCCGACCAGTTCCGCGTGGACGCCGAGATCGAGCACAACTGGCTTCTGCTTTGGGCCAACGACGTGGAAATCGAAGAGGTCCGGAAGCTGCTGGTCAAACTGGGCGAGCTCCCGCCCGAGGGCGGGCGGCGCGAACGCATCCGCGTCTTGGACGTGTACGAGGACGCGGAAGTCCGCGAGCTCATGGATCGGCTCCGCGACGCGTGGCCGCGCGGCAATCCGCTGGACATCGACCCCGGCGCGACCGAACCACGGCCCGGCGCCGAGCCGGAGACCCCGCCGGTCCCGATGCCCCCCGAGCCGAAACACGCACGGCGGACCGGGCCGGCGTTCGAGACCGTGGCCCTGGCGGACGAAGAGGACCGCGTGCCAGGGGACCGTGCCGATTTTCGCGCCGGCGAAAAGGGTACTGTCCCCCTTGCGCCGGCCGGAGCCCCACTGCCGGACAAGCGGGCAGTGCCACCCGCCGCGACGTCGCCCTCCGCGGTCAAGATCACGCGCAACCCGGCCGGCCGTCTGGTGATTACGTCGGAAGACACCGAGGCGCTGGACATGATGGAGGACATGATTGCCCGGCTGGCGCCGCCGCGCAAGGGCTATCGGGTCTTCCGCCTGAATCACGCCTGGGCGTACGACGTGGCGGACAACCTCGAGGCGTTCTTCAAGGAAGAGGGCCAGCAGCAGCCGATTCTCGATTGGTGGGGCGACGTCCGCTATTCGCAAGGGGCGTCGAACGAAAACAACCGTCTATCGCGCCGGCGTCCGCTGCGGTTTATCGCCGACTCGGCGAGCAACTCCGTGCTGGTGCAAGGGGCCGACGCCAATCAGATGCGTCAGATCGAGGATCTGGTGAAGTTCTACGACCAGCCCGAGCCGGTCGATTCGCAGAACCTCCGCCAGACGGCCACGATTCCCCTGCGTTGGTCGAAAGCCCGCACGGTGGCCGAGGCCGTGAAGGAGGTCTATCGCGATCTATTGAGTGAGAACGACAAGGCCTTCTCCGGCGGCAAGAAGCAGGACCGGCCGATGAACCCGTACACGGTGGTCTACCGCGGCGGCACGACGCCGGAGAAGACCGGCGAGAAGGCGCCGCGGTTCAAGGGCCTGTTGTCGATCGGGGTGGACGAGGTCTCGAACACGGTGATCGTCTCCGCGCCGACGTTTCTGTTCGACCAGGTTCGCGATCTAGTCGAGACGCTCGACCGCGCGGCCCAGCCCGTGTCCACCGTCCGCGTGGTGAAGCTTGGCCCCGGCGTGAGCGCCGCCCAGTTGCAGCAAGTCCTCTCCGACGCCCGCGCCCGCGGCGGCGCGAAGCCCGAGGCGTCCAAGCCCCCGACGCCGCCCACGCCGCCGAAGCCTGAGCACGCGGAGGCGGAGAAGTAGGGACGTTTGTCCGATTTGCGCGAGGGGCCGCTGGCCTTGCCAGTGGCCCGCGACTCTCTTGTTCGCGCGCTGGCAAAGCCAGTAGTAGATGGGGATGAAAGCCTATTGCTCCAAGTGGTAAAACGGAATCGCGGCAAACACGGCATCACCACTTGACAAAGTGACCGGCTTTCATGGAAGGGTGGGGCACGCGTGCACCACCCCACATTCTGGGCTCCTCTGCGGAATTTGTGGATTGATTTAGCCGTGCGAGAGTGTAAGCTGTGTTGCATCAAGAAGTTCCGACAAAGAATGGAAGGAGAAACCCGTAGTCAACGAACTCGCTGTTTCAACGAAACTCACCCACACATTCCGCCGAGGAGCCACAAAGAAACGCCCCGTGAATCGATACTCGCCCAAACCGGTGTGCCGCCTGGTTTTCCTTGTCGCGATGGCGTGTGCTTTGCCGAGCGCGGCGGGCGCTCTGGCCGAAGAAGGTCCTCCGCGGCTCTGGTACGAGCAACCGGCCGGCGAGTGGAACGAGGCGCTGCCGCTGGGCAATGGCCGGCTCGGGGCCATGGTGTTTGGCGGCGTGCCCGTCGAGCGGGTGCAACTGAACGAAGAGAGCCTCTGGGCGGGCGAGCCTGCCGACGCCTACCCGGCCGACTTCGCCAAACACCTTGCCGCGCTCCGCCGTCTCGTCCTGGAAGGCAAAATCGCCGAAGCGGACCGGCTGGGCGTCGAGAAGCTCACCGCCCGGCCCACCTCCTTCCGTTCCTACGAACCGCTGGCCGAGATGCTGATCGAGATGGATCATCCGGCTGACGCCCAAGTGGAGGATTACCGCCGCGAGCTGCACCTGCCCGATGGCATGGTCCGAATCTCCTACCGCCTGGGCGGCGTGACCTACCGCCGGGCCATGCTCGTCTCGGCCGTCGATGACGTCTTGCTCGTCCGTCTTTCGGCCGACCGGCCGGGGGCCCTCGGCGCGACGGTGCGTCTGAATCGCGCGAAGGACGCCCAGGTCACGGCGTTGGACGGAGGTCGATTGCACCTGGACGGCCAGATCGTCGACGTCCCGCCGCCGGAGGGCTACGACGACAATCCCGGCGGCTCGGGTTCCGGCGGGCCGCACATGCGTTTCGCCGCGCGTCTGGTCGCCCGGGCGCCCGGCGGCACGATAACGCCCCGTGACGACGCCCTGGTGATCCGAGGAGCGGACGAGATCGTCCTGTTTTTCACCGGCGCGACCGACTACCGGCTCGATACAATGACCTTCGACCGGTCCATCGATCCCGGCCAACAGGCGCAACATCTTTTGGACCGCGCTGCCGCGCGTCCCGTGGCCGAAATCGTCGCCCGACACCGCGCCGAGCACGCCGCGCTCTTCCGCCGCGTGTCGATCGACCTGGGCGAGACGCGGCAGGGCCGGCTGCCCACCGACCGGCGGCTGGCCGCCTATCGCGAGAATCCCGACGACCCCGGCTTGGCCGCCCTCTATTTCCAGTATGGCCGCTATCTGCTCATGTCCAGCTCGCGTCGCCCTGGCCGATTGCCGGCCAACTTGCAGGGCATCTGGAACAACCGCATGTGGGCGCCCTGGGAATCCGACTACCATCTGAACGTCAACCTGCAGATGAACTACTGGCCGGCCGACGTGGCCAACCTGTCCGAGACGCTCGACCCGTTGGTCGATTGGCTCGCACTCTTGGCCAAAAAGGGCGAGGTCTCGGCCGAGCGCCTCTACGGTGCGCCCGGCTGGGTCGCGTTCCATGCCACCAACCCGTTTGGACGCGCCACCCCCAGCGGCTCGAACGAATCGTCGCAATTCGACAACGGCATTCTCGATCCGCTGGCCGGGGCCTGGATGGCCATGACCCTGTGGGATCACTACGAGTTCACCCGCGACCGCGATTTCCTCGCCCGTCGGGCGTACGCGGTGCTCAAGGGGGCCAGCCAGTTCGCGCTCGATCAGTTGATCGACGACGGGCGGGGCCGCCTGGTCGTCGTCCCATCCACTTCGCCCGAGAATAGCTATCGACATCCGACGACCGGCCGGGCCGTCCGCATCACCCAGGGCTCGACCTACCACACGGCCATCGTCCGCGCGGTCTTCGAGGCGATGATCGAAGCCTCGACGACCCTCGACCGCGACGCCGAGCTGCGCGCGCGGCTCGAAGCCGCGCTGGCCAAGCTGCCGCCGGTCAAAATCGGCGCCGACGGCACGATCCAGGAGTGGATCGAGGACTACGAAGAGGTCGAACCGAGGCACCGGCACGTATCGCACCTGATCGGATTGTACCCCTTCTCGCGGATCGCGCCCGACGACCCGGCCCTGTTCGACGCCGCCCGCAAGACGCTCGACCGCCGCGGGTTTGGCGGCGACGTCGGCTGGAGCAACGCCTGGAAGATCAACTTCTTCGCCCGGCTCCGCGACGCGAAACAAGCCCATTGGTATCTAAATCGTCTGCTGACCCGAAACACGTCGCCCAACCTTTTCGATCTCATCGCTCCCGGCCAGTTTTTCCAGATCGACGGCAACCTCGGCGGCACGGCCGGCATCGCCGAAATGCTGCTCCAAAGCCAGAACGACCGCCTCGAGCTCCTCCCCGCCCTGCCTGCCGAGTGGCCCACCGGCCATGTGACGGGCCTCCGCGCCCGGGGCGGTTTCACCGTCGATCTCTCCTGGAACCACGGCCGCCTCGAAACCGCCCGCATCCACTCCCGCCTCGGCGGCCCTTGCCGCGTTGTATACGCCGACAAAGAAACCACCCTCTCCACCCAACCCGGCGCGACGTACGAATTCCCTGTAGGGAACGCCCTCCGCGGCGTTCCGGATCGCCGGCGGGCAAAAAACTGGAACGCCGCGGAGGGCGTTCCCTACAGATCGGGGCGAGGAACGCTGCTCCCTCCCAAAAACTCGCCATCGGCTTGCGGACGCCCCGTCTGCTTCCTACAATGGAACCATCCTTTAGAGGGGATATGCTAACACACTTCGGACTGACTCCACGTGGATAAAACAAGACGAGGCATCACGATGAGACGCTCGCTCCCGCCGCTGGTGACGCTGCTGGTGGTTTTTGCTCAGGCAAGTTCACTCCAGGCGGCCATCGTGACGACGGGCAACGTCGAGCCCGACCCGCTGACGACGCCCTGGACGGTGGACACCGAAGCCTACATCGGCAACACGGCCGACGGCAGCCTCACCGTGGACGGCGGCGACGATCTGGTCTGCAAATACGGTCGAATCGCCTTCGGCCCCGGCGTCACCGGCGAGGCGACCGTCACCGGCGCCGACTCGACGTGGACGGCCGACACTGTTTGGGTTGGCAATCAGGGCAACGGTACCTTCCGCATCGCCGAGGGTGCCCTCGGCGACGTCGGCACCACGTTGGTGGCGTTTGAGGAGGGCTCCACGGGCAAGATCGTCTTCGGCCCCGGCGGCGGAACGCTCCGCACGACGAGCCTCCTCGCGTCGCCGGCGCAACTGACCGGCACGGGCACGATCGAAGCGCGAGGTCTGGTCAGCGACGTCGATCTGGTGTTCGACTCGCCCGAGAGCCTGATCCAGACGTTCCATTTCAACAACCCGGACCTGGGCCAGGACGTCACATTGACGCTCGACGTGACGGATCCGAATGCCGGACGCGCCCTCGGCGTAGGGTATCAAGACGCGGCGACGTTGGCTGTTCGCGGGATGGGGCTCTCGACGTTGGGCTCGTTTGTCGGTCTCAAGTCCGGTTCGCACGGGACTCTGTTCATCGATGGCGCCGGTTCCGGATGGACGAGCACCGGGACCGACACCATCGGCTACCGCGCCGGTTCGACGGGCGAAGTGACTGTCCGGGGTACGGGAGCGACATGGACCGGAAAGACCTGTATCGTTGGCAGATATGGCAACGGCTCGGTCATGGTCGCCGAAGGTGGAAGCGTCAGCAACAAAAGCGGCTTGCTTGGTTACGACGTGGGTTCGACGGGTACCGTAACCGTGCGTGGTGCTGGTTCCCGTTGGAGCAGCAGTGGCTCGCTGGAGGTGGGCCGCAGTGGCAACGGAACTCTCACCGTTACTGACGGCGGAACCGTGGATGTTGGGTCATGCCAAATTGCGTCGGCGAGCGGTTCAATCGGCGAAGTGTCCGTGAGCACCGGCGGCTCCATATCGTCCACCGGGGGGTTTCTCGTTGGCGTGTATGGAAACGGCGCGCTTGCGATCACTGACGGCGGCCTGGTCAACGGCCCAGGTTTTGTCTCCATCGGGCTTGGCGGCAAGGGCAAGGGCACGGGCACGGTCACCGTCAGCGGCGCCGGATCGCGCATGGTTGACGTAAGCGGTGTGAATGTCGGTTCGCATTCAACCGGGACCCTCATGATTATGGACGGTGGGCAAGTGAGCGCTGTCTCCGACTGCTGGATCGGCTTCCTGTGGGGGGCTGTTGGTGATGTCACCGTCACGGGTCCCGGCTCGGTGTGGAAGATGGGCGGCACGCTTCACATCGGTGACTCGGGCACGGGTAGCTCGGGCAAAGGGACCCTCACGATCAGCGATGGCGGCGTTGTCGAAACCGCGTACGACGCCGTCGCGGGATACGCCTGCACGGTGACCGTCAGCGGCCAGCGCTCGCAGTGGATCAGCCGAATCCTCGAAATCGGCAACGGCAGTACGGTCGTCGTCACCAACGGTGGAAACGTGACCACGCAGTTCGCCGGTATGCACGCGGGTTACGTTTCCGGAACAGTCATCGTATGCGGCAAGGGCTCGACTTTTGGTATCGGCAATGATCTGAGTATCGGTGGCTCGCAAGCAGAGCTCGTCATTGCGGATGGCGGAGCCGTCAACAATGTGGCAGGCTACGTCTACGGCGCCACGGCCGAAGTCCGCGGCGCCGGCTCCACCTGGACGAACACGGGCGAACTGCGTGTCGGGTCGAGCAGCGGCGGCACGCTCGCGATTTCCGACGGCGGCACGGTCACGAGCGCGGGGACTTCGTTCATCGGTTACGAATATGCGTCCAGCTACACGCGTTCATGCCGAGTCAGGGTGAGCGACCCTGGCTCGACCTGGGCCAACGACGGCCCGCTTTCCATCGGCCACAATACTTACACTTACGGAAGGCTCTCCATCGCGAATGGCGGCGTGGTGACGTCGTCGGAAGTGTCCCTTTACAGCACCTTCCGGTCTCTTCTCGCCATCGACGTCGCCCACGACAGCCGCCTCGTCATCGGCGGCGGAACGGGCAAGATCACCAACAACGGCACGGTCCGCCTGGTGGCCGGGGCTGGCGCCGCGACGGGAGGACCCTACACGCCGATCCTCGCCGGCGCGTGGGAAGGCGCGGGCGTGTACCAAGCCGTCGGTGGAACGTGGGACGCGGGCGAGCACGAGTTCTTCGCGTCGGCGGTGTTCGAGGCCGACGCGGGCGAGACGGTCGGGTTCGACGCGGCGACTGTCCAGCGCGTGCTGGTTACCGACGACGAGACGGCCCAATCCGTCGGGATGAGCTTCCTCAAGCCCGCCGCGTCCCAGATGCTCTCCGTCACCGCCGCGCCGGTGGATAGCGGGATCGTGGACCAGCTCGAGGAGACACTGGCGACCGCCCTGCCCGATCCCCAGGCAGTCCGCGCCGCCTGGGAGTTCACCGTCGCCGGCTACGACACACGTGACCCGGCATATTTGTCGTTCACGCTCGGCCCGGCCGTCGCCGCCCAGGACCTGACCGTGTGGCGTTACGTCGGCACGAGCTGGTCGCAGTACGACGCCTGGGATCTCACCTACGACGGCCAGTACACCAGCTTCACCGTGGACGGTTTCAGCGCCTACGCCGTCGTTGCCGCCGTGCCCGAACCGCGCTCGATCGTCCTACTGATTGGCTTGGCCCTCGCGGCGCTGGCCGCGCGGCGCAAGTGACCCCCGCAATCAGCGACGGGAGTCGCCTCCCACAGGGTTGGCCGGCGGTGGCGCCCGGCATCCTACCAACAAGCCCAGCCGCTTCCACGAGTCGGCTTGCATGCCGCCGCCGGCTTCCGCGATAATGCGGCATGTGGGGTATTCGCCGAACGATTCCTTCCTCGGGAGACCACTCATGACGGCCCAACACATCACTGCCCGACGGGGCTTGACGCTCCTTGTTGTTCTCGCCCTCGCGTGCCTCCAAGCGCCTGCCATCCGCGCCGCCGAGCCGGCCGCGGGGGAGGAGACCAAGGAACAACGCGATCAAAGGATGGCGTGGTGGCGCGAGGCGCGGTTTGGGATGTTCATCCACTGGGGACTCTACGCGGTGCCCGCCGGCGAGTGGAACGGCAAGCCGGTCGGATCGGCGGGCGAGTGGATCCAGTTCGGCGGCAAGATCCTGCCGAAGGATTACGAGCCGCTGGCCAAACAGTTCAACCCCGTGAAGTTCGACGCCCGCCAGTGGGCCCAAATCGCCAAGGACGCGGGCATGAAGTACGTGGTCATCACCTCGAAGCACCACGACGGATTCTGCCTGTTCGACTCGAAGCTGACCGAATGGGACGTGATGAGCACGCCGTTCAAACGCGACATCATGAAGGAGCTTTCCGACGCCTGCCGCGCCGAGGGGCTCACCATGTGCTGGTACCACTCGATCCTCGATTGGCATCATCCGGACTATTTGCCTCGCGGCGCCGGCAGCCCTCGGCCCTGGGACACCCGGCCCACCGAAGGCGCCGACTACAACCGCTACATCGACTACATGAAGGGCCAGCTCGGCGAGCTCTTGACCCACTACGGGCCGATCGGCGTCATCTGGTTCGACGGCGGCTGGGAACACCCGGCCAAGGAGCATCGGGCGGAGGAGGTCGTCGCGTGGATCCGCTCGCTTCAGCCGAAGATCATCATCAACGACCGCATCAAGATCCCCCAGGACTTCGACACGCCCGAGCAATTCATCCCGGCCACGGGCATTCCGGGCCGCGACTGGGAAACCTGCATGACGATGAACGGCACCTGGGGATTCAAGAAGGACGACCTCAACTGGAAATCCACCGAGACGCTTCTTAAGAACCTCATCGACATCGTGAGCAAGGGCGGAAACTACCTGCTGAACGTCGGGCCCACGGCCGAAGGGCTCATCCCCGAGGCCAGCGTCGAGCGGCTGGCCGAGATGGGCCGCTGGATGAAGGTCAACGGCGAGTCGATTTACGGCACCACCGCCAGCCCCTTCAAGCGGCTCGCCTGGGGCCGCGCCACGCAGAAGCCCGGCAAGCTGTATCTGCACGTCTTCGATTGGCCCGCCGGCGAGCTGGTCGTGCCGGGGCTGAAGAACGAGGTCGCAAAGGCATATCTGCTGGCCGACCCCGACCGCGCGGCCTTGCCGACGAGGACCGAGGACGACGACGTGCTTGTGCGCGTGCCCGAGAAGGCCCCCGACGCGATTGCCTCGGTGGTGGTGCTCGAAATCGTCGGCGTGCCCGAGGTCGTCGCGCCGACGATCCGCCAAGCCGCCGACGGCGCGCTCACGCTGCCGGCCGTCGAGGCCACCATCCACGGCCAGACCGCCCGATACGAATCGGGCGACGGCAAGGACAACATCGGCTTTTGGACCAACCGGGACGACTACGTCGCGTGGGAGGCAACGATCACGAGGCCGGGCAAGTTCCAGGTCGAGGTGACCTACGCCTGCGACGACGCCGCGGCCGGAAGCGATTTCGTTGTCGCCGTGGGCGAGCAATCGCTCTCGGGCAAGGTGGAGGCCACCGGCGCGTGGAACAAGTTCGTCACGAAGACGTTGGGCGACGTCCGGCTCGCCGCCGCGGGCCGCGTGACGGTCGAAGTCAAGGCAACCTCCATGCCGGGCGGCGCCGTGATGAATCTCCAGTCCGTCGTCCTGAAACCGGCGAAGTGACGGGCGCCATGGGCACGCCCCATCGCGCGAGTGCCACTGGCTCCGCCAGTGTGTTATTAGAACGTGTTTTGAAAATGGGGGCCACTGGCTCCGCCAGTGCATCCTTGGGAACCCTGCGGCACGGGCAAAGCCCGTGGCGCACGTTGGCGTTGTCGGCGCCAAAAACCGCTTGCGAATCCCGCCCCAATCGCTTATGATGGGCAGTCAGATATGTTCAGTTGACGAATCCAGAAAACCGAAAGGAGGCTGGCGATGCCTTCTCGCATGAACCGTCGGACGTTGTTGAAGGACTCGTTGGCGGCCACGGCCGCCGGGGCGCTGGCGTGGCACGCCGCGGCGGAGGGCATGTTGGCCGAGGACGCGCCGCCCGACGGCCCCGCGACGGCCCCGGCCGACGCCCTGCCCACCGGCCGAATCGGCAAGCTCCAGATCAGCCGGATCGTCCTGGGCGGCAACCTGCTGACGCATTACACGCACAGCCGCGACCTGCAATACGTGTACAAGCTCGCCGCCCATTACAACACGGACGAGAAGATCCTCGAAACCTTGGCGCTGGCCGAGCAGCACGGCGTCAACACGCTTTCGATGCACAACCCGCCGCACCCGATGAGCCTGCTGAAGAAGTACCGCCAGCAAGGCGGCAAGATCCAGTGGATCATCTGCCCCACGGCGGTGGTCGAGGATCACATGGAAGCCTACACCGCCGAGGTGAAGGAGCTTCTCGACGCCGGGTGCGAGGCCATTTACCTGTGGGGCGTCACGTCCGACCGGTTGGTCTCGCAGAAGCGTATCGACCTGCTGGCCAAGGCGGTCGAGGTGGCCAAGGATCTCGGCGTGCCCTCCGGCGTGGGCTGCCACGATCTGCGGGTGGTCGAGCAATGCGAGCAGAACAAGGTGCCGGCCGACTTCTATATCAAGACGTTCCACCATCACGAGTATCCCAGCGGGCCGAAGCCCGACCAGCTTCGCGGGCCGACCTCCGAGGTGCCCGCCTATTGGTGCAAGGACCCGCGGGCCACGATGGACGTAATGAAGACCGTCGAGAAGCCGTGGTTCGCCTTCAAGGTGATGGCCGCCGGCGCGATCCCGCCGAAAGACGCCTTCGCCTACGCCTTCAACAACGGGGCGGACCACATTCTGGCCGGCATGTTCGACTTCGAGATTGCCGGCGACGTCGAGATCGCCAAGGCCGCCATTGCCGGCGCGGCGACGCGCGAAAGGCCATGGAGAAGCTAGGAACGCGTTTTTTTGGAAGGGGGTGCCCCTCGTCATGCTGAGCGCAGCAAAGCATCTCCGTTCCCTTCGCGGTTGACGAGATCCTTCGCTACGCTCAGGATGACTCCGGGTGACGGATCGAGGCGGCGATCGTCCCGCGACAGTGTCTCCAGGATGCCCCCCACTTCACTGCGGAGGTTCGTCTCATGAAAGTCCGATTCGTGTGCGCCGTGCTGGCCCTATGGTTCGGGAGCCTCGCACCGGCCCAGGCCGCCGAGGAGAAGCCGTATCCCTTCTTTCCGTTCTGCATCGACTGGCACGACGCGAAGAAGCGGTCGTTCGGTGAGCAGGCCGAGATGCTCAAGGCGCTGGGCTACGACGGCGTCGGCCACATCTGGCTCGACGGCGTGGCCGACCGGATCAAGACGCTCGACGCGGCCGGGCTCAAGCTGTATCAGATCACCATGACCGTGGACGTCGCGCCGGACAAGCAGGCGTTCGATCCGCGGTTCAAGGACGTTTTGGCGCTGGTCAAGGGCCGCGGCGTGCAGTTTTGTCTCTTGGTCAACGGCGCGCCGCCGTCGGACGCCTCGGCCGACGACCGCGCGGTCGCGATCCTGCGCGAGATGTCGGATCTGGCCCACGACTCCGGCGCGCAATTGCTCCTTTATCCCCACCAGGGCTGCTGGGTCGAGCGGATCGAGGATTCCGTCCGCGTGGCCGACAAAGTGGATCGGCCGAACGTCGGCGTGATGTTCAACCTGTGCCATTGGCTCCGCGTGGACGCCCGGCGGGACTACAAGCCGCTGCTGGAAAAGGCGATGCCCCGGCTCTGGGCCGTGTCGATCAACGGCGCGGACACCCACGACAAGGCGGCCGACTGGGACCGCTACATCCAGCCGCTCGACCGTGGCTCGTTCGACGTGGGCGGATTGCTCAAGACGCTCAAGGAGCTGGGCTACAAGGGCCCCATCGGCCTGCAATGTTACGGCATTGGCGGCGACGCCCAGGAGCACCTCGCCCGCTCGATGGCCGCGTGGAAGAAGCTCCGCGCGAATCTCGCGGACTAGGCGGGTGCCATGGCCACGCTTGCGTGGCCATGCATCGCATCTCTCGGGAAAACATGCCCACGGCGAGCGTGGGCATGGCACCCAAGAGACAGTTCATCCCTTCGAGCGGACCTGTTCCTTG
>JAFGDS010000123.1 GCA_016931995.1 Pirellulales bacterium | reverse complement strand
TCCTTGCCACTCATGGAATCCTCCTTCGCTTCGGGTTATACTAACCCGCAACAACGAGAATTCCAATTCCGACTGGGGCAGGACAGTATAAAGGCTACGGTCCTCCCACCAAACATTCACGGTATCTGTAGGCGTGTCAACGCTCCAGTACGACAGGTACGTCTCGGGGAGTATTTGCCAGCCTCCCTCAATCCCGTAGGAATGGTTGGAGGCCACCAAAATGGACGCGGCTGCGTCCATTTCATCGACGTCTTGATCGGCACTGTAACTGCGCACGGCTACCTCCGTGGCCATCCCTTCCGCAGCGCCCACCACACCCGACGCGGCGATCGTACCCGCCACGTGGGTCGCATGGTTGCTGTAGGAGCCGCTATCGACGACAGTAACCCGTCCAGTGAGTTCATCATGCGAACCGCGGATCACGGTTGTCCCAACAATGCCATTCTCGTTGGCCTCCCACATTCCAACGGTGTATCCTTCGCCCGTGAGGTCAAGCCCCAATGAACCTCCGACCTGTAGGTCGTCAGTATTCGTCGTTGCAGCAGCGTTCGCGTTATGAGGCACAACGTTCCCGGATGTATACGGCAGAAGGCGCGTTTCCGCCGAGACAGGCACGACACCCGTCGTCGAATCGCATATGGTCAAGACTTCAAGAGACTCCGCATCGAGATCCCACGGGCTCACCGACAGCAACTGCCTCTGCTCAAGCGGCTCGAAGCGCGCCCGGGCGGGGTTGCGGCGGAGAGGGGTTCGACGGGCGGACGGGCGGGACGGGGAGACGATGCGGTTGAAGAGGCGACGGATGAACATGGATTCTCTCCTGTCTCGAATCACGGATCGGGATCGTACGCCCGAGGATGCCTGGTTGCCGGCGTGAGTTCGGGCCTGATCTTGAGAAAGAGATCAAACGAAGGGCCCCCGGCGTCATGGCCTCGGTTCCGGTGCGCCGGAGAATAGCATGAACGGATGGGAACGAGAATATGCCCCGAGCAAGATTTTCATTTTTTGGGCGTCTGACGGGGGAGATGATTTGCCGGATTAAACGCCCTTTGCCATTTTGACACCAGCGCGGGGGAAATTGCGCTGCTGCAACAGACGTCGGGTGTGGCACGCGGCGACGGCGGCGGCCAAGGAAGAGAAGGAGGCGATGGCGGCCGACGAGAAGGCCCGGCGCGAAGTCCTGGCGTTATCCGCCAAGCCCTCGTCTCCTGGCCTGTCACGCCCGACCCGCACCCCCGACCCCACTCCCGCGAGCGGGCGAGGGGAGCAAGTGGACGCCGCCTACTTGTCCTTCGTCGCTTCCGGCGCGGGCGGAGGCGGATCTTGCGGCGCGGGCGCGGAGGGGGCCGGCGGGTCGATCGGCGCGACCTTCGGCGGCGGCGTCTCGGCCGGCGGGGTCGCGGGCGCTGCCGCGGCGTCCGGAGTCTTGCCGGCATCCGGCGTGCCGGCGTCCGGTGTGTCCGACGCGCCGGGAGGTGTCAATGTATCCGGGGCCGCCGGATGGCTGCTGCCCGCGGCGTCCAGCTTCAACGGGTCGGGCGAAGAGAAGAGGTCCTCGCCCGGCGGCGGAAGGCTGCTCTCGTCGAACGGAAGCCGGTGGCCCGGAATGATCGGGTCGTCGGACGTGGCCGGCATTGGGTCGAACTTGGCGAACTGATCGTAGAACGCGCGGGTGGCCGGCCGGTTCAAGTCGTCCGCGCGGCGCTGCGCCATATCGGCGTAGGGTCCATCGGGCCAGTTCGCGACCAACTCCTCATATTGCTTGCGGGCTTCATCCAGATTGCCCAGCGACTCCAGGGCTCGGGCCAGCCCGAAGGTGGCCCGTTGGCGAACGACGCCGTCGCGGCTCGTCTCGAGCGTTTCGCGATAGCATCGGACGGCCTCGTTCAGCTCCCGCTCGGCCGCGCTCTTGCTCGCGAAGCGCTCCTGGGAGCCCTGCGACAGGCGCACGTCGCCGGCCAACGCCGAGGCCCACTGACCCGGTGTTTGGTCGGGGTACCGCTTGGCCACGTCGTCCAGAGCCGGCGCGCTGGCCATGTTCATGGCGGTGAAGAACTCGTCCCAGGCGCTGGCCGACTGCTGATGGGAACGCTGCACCCAAAGCGCCGTGGCCACGCCCACAATGACCACCAGCAGCACGCCGGCCAGAATGGCGTTGGTGTACGGTTTGATCGAGGCAACGAGCCCAACCATCCACTCCGCCAGCGCGTTGTGCTGGAGTTCGTGACGCCGTTCGCCCTTCATGATTCGGTTTCCCGCTTAAAGGTCCAATTGAAACAAGCCGCTTGCGGCTTCGCCCCCAGAAAACACGCACAACGGCGTATTTGCCCACCACGGGCCAAACCCCAGTTTATAGGGTTTCCACCACCACCACGTCAAGGTCGTGGGGGGTAAGAGAATCCACGAATCCAACCCGAATTGGGGAGACGGCATAAGCTGCTTGCACCAGCCCTTGGGAATAGTCACAATGGATCCTTGGGGGATTGGGGGATCCCGGCCCGCGTCGTCGTGGGCGCGGGGCGGCATGGCAGGGTAGGTGGAATCCATTCGCTCGGTCATCCTGAGCGCGGCATTTCTTGGTCATCCTGAGCGCGGCATTTCTTGGTCATCCTGAGCGCGGCATTTCTTGGTCATCCTGAGCGCAGCGAAGGATCTCGTCTGGGAAGCGAGGGAGATTCTTCGCTGCGCTCGGAATGACGGGCTGCGCTCGGAATGACGGGCTGCGCTCGGAATGACGGGCTGCGCTCGGAATGACGGGCTGCGCTCGG
>JAFGDS010000122.1 GCA_016931995.1 Pirellulales bacterium | reverse complement strand
CGCCTGGCCCGCATCCTGCTTGCCGAGCCGAAGCGATGGTGGCGTCAGGCGGAACTTGCCAGCGCGGGACAGCTCGGGGCCGGTTATGTGAGCCGAATCTGCCGCCGCCTGGAAGAAGACCACCTGATTGAACGGGATTCTGAGGGCAGCGTGCGGCCACACGATCCGAACCTGCTGCTGGAAGCATGGCAAGCTCAGTATGACCTGCGTCGCCACGACATCCGCCAAGGCCATGTCGCGGCCCGATCAGGAGAAGAACTCGCACGGCAAGTTGCCGAAGCGTGCCAGGGGCCCGACTTCGACTACGCGCTGACCGGCCTGGCCGCGGCTTGGTTGCTGGCTCCGTTCGCAGGATACCGGTTGGTCACGGTCTACCTTCGCAAGTCGGCGAACGACAAGCTTCTTCAGCGGCTCAAGTGGCACGAGGAAAAGCGGGGGGCGAACCTCTGGCTTATCCGGCCCAATGACGAGAGTGTGTTCCACGGCGCGGAAACCATCAAGAACGCGGTGTGTGTGAGCCCTGTCCAAGCCTACCTGGATCTGCGTAACATGCCGGAACGAGCCGAGGAAGCGGCAGAACACCTTCGGAAGGAGCGGCTGAAATGGCGATGAACGAACGACAACGGAAGAAACGTCGCCGCGACGTGTGGTCTGTATTGGGTCTGTCCCGGGAGGACGCGTCATGATGCGATCTCATGTCGAGAACGTGCCGGTTGCCACCGCATGGCTGGTGGCGGAAATCGCCGAGGCCCGGGGACGGCAGGATCTGTTCACGCGACAGTCCCCTCAGATACTCAAGGCTCTGCGCGAAATGGCTCTCGTGCAAAGCGTCGAGTCATCCAACCGGATCGAAGGCGTGGAGGTGGCTCCCGAGCGGTTGCGCCCCCTGGTGCTTGGCCGCGCCAAGCCCGCCGACCGTTCGGAAGCGGAACTCCAGGGTTACCGAGAGGCCCTGAAGCTGATTCACGCTGACGCCGCAAAGCTCACGGTCACCCCCGCTCTGATCAAGCGGTTTCACAAGATGATCCAGGCTGACGCGGGCGATGCGGGGCAGTGGAAGAAGGCGGACAACGAGATCGTTGAACTGCGCTCGGGGGCGGCACCGGTGGTTCGGTTCGAACCGGTGACGGCCAAGGACACCCCCACGGCCATTGAGCAGTTATGCCGCGCTTATCGACATACGCTGGACCAGACGAAGGTGCCGCCGCTGCTGGCGGATGCTCTTTTCATCCTGGACTTCCTGTGCATTCATCCCTTTCGAGACGGCAATGGGCGGGTGTCCCGCTTGCTCACGCTGCTGGTGCTCTACCAGCACGGCTACGAGGTTGGTCGATACATCAGCCTTGAACGGTTGGTCGAAGATGCCAAGGAGGACTACTACGATGTCCTGGGGCGTTCGTCGCAGGGCTGGCACGAGGCCAAGCATGACTGGCAACCATGGGCCAGCTTCTATCTCGGGATCATCCATCGCGCCTACCGGTTGTTCGAGGAACGTGCCGGGCAGGTCAAAACGGCCCGGGGCGCGAAACGGCAGATGGTCGAGGATGCCGTCGCCGCGTTTGGGGGCCGATTCACGCTGCTGGATCTCGAACGGGCCTGCCCCGGTGTGAGCCGGGACATGGTGCGACGGGTGTTGCGTGACCTGCAACAAGCCGGCCGGGCGACCTGCCTGGGTCGTGGGCCGGGGGCCGAATGGGTCAAGAAAGGGTAATACCCTCAAGAGAGGGTAACAGAAAGGGTAATGTCTGCGGCGCCAGCCCGGAGCGGGAGCGAACAGGATCACGGACACGTTAATGGTATCACGAGATGTATTGGTGATCCTACTAATGACTCCCATCCGTGGGGCAGAGTTCCGGAGGGAGAGACCACATGATGACGTGCTGGCCGATGTCGCGGGTTTCGTCCGCAGATTCCGCGACAGTTGGGTATGAGCAGGGCCAATGCCTTCGGGGAGCCGTTACGGCAGACCGCGAAGACCGAGAAAGAGTACCATGCCGACCAATCCGCCCAGGTTAGCAACGAAGCGCCAAGGCATGCAACCGAAAACGAAAAAGCCACCGATCGGACTCGAACCGATGACCTGCGGTTTACAAAACCGCTGCCCGGTTCCGTATCCAGTGAATCCGCAAGCACTTACGAGAGCGGGAAACCGGACGACAGCACTATCGACAGCAGTTGCGCGCAGCAAACCCCCTTGGGCAGCATCGAAGATCCCGCCCTGGCGGCCGTGGCGGCGGCGTGGCCGAGTCTGCCGGACGACGTGAAGGCCGCGGTGGCCCTGATCGTGCGGAACGCCGTCGGTTCGGGGAAGTTGACGCGGGGCCGGAAGACGAAGGCGACCGTGCGAAAGCGAGCCCCGCAGGCGAAGCGGCCACGGGGCCGGAGGGGTTGACGTGGTAGAGGGCGTGCGATCGGTCCGGCCGGTTCAGTCTGGCGACAGCCGACGAACAAACGCTTCCACGTCGGGCCGTCGCCAGCGGAGCTTGCGGGCAACCACCACGCCGCGGAGCTGGCCAACCCGGTGGAGCGTCTTGACCGCCCGGGCAGACACCGAGAGAAGGCGCCCCACGGCTTCGGCGTCGAGTAGAAGCGGCGTATCGTCCGGCAGGCTCCCGCGCGGTGTGTTCATCGCCGAGACCTTACCGCACGGAAACCGACCTGGAAAGGTCCAGGGCGGGCGCGCGGGCGCCCCGGGCTGGCGTTGCCGCGGGGACCGCCGGGCTTGTACGCTCTTGGCCGTCGGGCGCGGTGGCGTCCGCCGACAGGGTTCCGCCGCTGCGTCCTTCACGTCTTCCGCGGCGGCACGGTGACGGCTCGCAAGACGGGAGATGCGCAAACATGAACACCGAAAATGCTCCACTGGTCCGGCGGTTGGCGAGGGCTACGATGATGTTCTGGCGCGCGGTCGGTGGCGGCGCGTTGGACACGTTGCAGGCGGCGGCCTTCGTGGTGGTTGTGCTCGCGGTGTTGGTGGGCGTTTCGGCGGCAACCGCGATGCCCTACGGCGCCGGGCCCCTACAGGCGGCCCAGGCGGCCCACACGGCGGCCAGGGTTGCGGCGATCGTCGGTCTTGTCTGTGCGGCGCTGCTGGTTTGGGTTGTGGTTGAACTGCGGCGCCTTCGGCGCCGATCGTAGGCGGCCGATGGGCGTCAATGCGTACGGCCCGGTGGCTGTGGGTGAGACTTACACGGATGGGGCGCGTGATGATCGACTTGGCAACAGAGCAGCTATTGACGTTCTCGCAGGCAGCCGCGCGGCTGCCAAGCGACGGCTCCCGCGGGATCGTGGATGTTAGCACGGTGCGACGGTGGGCGACGCGCGGCGTTCGCGGCGTTCAGCTCGAAGCCATCCGGATCGGCGGTATGCGGTACACCAGCGTCGAGGCGTTGCGACGATTTGCGGAGGCCATCGAGCACGGGCCCACAAACGGCGGCAGACCGAGGCGAAGGAATCCGCGGGCGGACGCCAGGCGGGACGCGGAGCTTGATGCCACACTTACGGCGGCCGGGTGGTGAGCGATGATCGCCCGGGCGCGGTGTTCCCCGGCCCCGGGGTGCCGTGCGCTCGAGCTGGCACGATGGCCGGATGGCGGATAACCTATTGACCGTCGGGCGCGGGTCGCTCCCGCAGACATCGCCACGCTGGCACGTTTGCTTATCCCTTCGTGTCGGCGTGGCGGTGGCCCGACCACGAAAGGGATAAGCTCATGCCCAAGCCGAAAGCTCCCGCCGAGAGAAGGCCCCAGAAAGAGAACACCGAGCAGAAACCCAACGGACACCGGCCGGCGGATAACTCGCGGCCAATCACGCGCGAAGACCTTGAACGGGCGAACGCCACGGCCGTGGGCGCGATCGAGAGGCTGAAAGACGAATGGCGACGGCTTGTGTATTGGTGGCGACGGTGCCAAGACGAAGTGCGCCAGGCGGACAAGGAAGAGCTGGCCGACGAACGCCGTGAGCTTCTGCGACAACAGGCCCTGGGGCGGTTCCGCGAGAAAGCCAAGCCCCGTCGCGACGAAATCGGCCGGCTGATGGAATCCCTGGACGGGACCGAAGGGGTCATGGCGGCCTTCCGGGTTGCCCACAGCTTGGCGACGGGTGAGCGGATCGAAGCGGGCGGCGTCAGGGTGACAAGCTACCATGAAGCCATATCGCGATTGTTCGTGCTTGCGTTCTGGGGCGCCCATTGCTGTGAAACCGCCCCTGCATTGTCCACACCCGACGCGATCCTTGCGGAAGACGGGCGCGCTCCGTCGCCTTTGCCCGAACAAGAGGGGGCGGATTCCACTAGGCGTCTATTCGAGATCATCGCGTTCAGCATGACGAACCTGGATTCGTCCTACTGGAGAGCCGGGGCCATGGGGGAGTGCGATCGGGCTATTGAGAGGCTCAGAACACAAGCAGGCGCGGCGAGCAGGACAGAGGCCGCCGGCGCGGGTGGCGCAGCCGAACAGGATAGCGATGCACCATCGGAGGCTGAGGCCGTAGCGACCAAAGCGGGGATAGGTAAGAAAGCGAGAGCAATCGCGGCGCTGTTGGATCATCCCGATTGGACGGATAAGCAGATCGCGCAGGACGTAGGATGCCACGTCAAGAGCCTGTATCGTTGGCCGGCATTCATCGCGGCCCGCAAGATGCTGAAGCAGGGTCGCGCCGACATGCCAAGGGGGGCAAGGGACGCGGAAACCGGCCGCGTGGAAGCATGGGACGATGACCGCGAGTAACACCCGCAGGGTAGCGCTACCCTTTGCGCTACCCTGAACACACCTAAACGCCCGAAATCACAAGACTTGGTTCATTTTCTGCGCTACCCCAGCGTTACCTTCGGCCAAGGGTACGGAGGTATCGATTATGGCGTTCGCGAAGAAAGATGGGTTTGCGCGGCGCGGCAGCGAGCGGGTAGCGTGGTACGTCGCCCTGGAAGATGCTTGGCGGTCTGGCGACGCTGCGCGGGCCGCCGAAGCCAGTCGTGTGATGGCGCAGCTCGGCGTGCGGGTGGCGCGGCGGCGAGGGCGCGGGCGACAGGAAAGGGGCACGCATGCGGGCACGTAATACCGACTTGCCGGACGGCGTACCACGGCTGGCGCTCTCGCCGCGAGAGGCCGCGGCGGCGTTGGGGATCGGGTCGAAGTTGCTCTGGTCGAAGACCAAGGCGGGCGAAATCCCGCACGTCAAAATCGGGGGTCGGATCATTTACGGGGTTGCGGATCTGGAAGCGTGGATCGCATCGCAATCGGTGCCGCGGGTTGGGGGTGCCAGGTGAACGACGCCGACCGGGGCACGACTCCACTTTCACCGACCGAGGCGCTTCGGCTGATTCGCGCGGTGCTTTGCGATGGCGGCATGAGCGCCGGCGAGCGCATCGCGGCCGCCGCGGTCATTCTCAACGCCGACCACAGGACCGGGCTCGCCTGGGCAAGTTACCGGGGCATTTGCGACGGGTGCCACGTCCGGCCGGGGGCCGTCGCGGCCGCTCTGCGGGCTCCGGGCCAGGCCGATTCTGAGAGCCCCGACAAGCCGCCCAAGCCGGCCGGTAAGGCCATCGGCGTCTATCTCGACGTGCATGAGCGCGGGCGGCACGGCTCGGTGTGTTACGCGATCCTGCGGCAGGAGTGCTCGGCCGAAACAGCGCTACCAACGCGGAAGCGCTCGAAGCGGCCAGCGCTTCCCGAAATGGGGCCCAGCGCTTCCCGAAACGGGGTCCAGCGCTTCCGGGGTGGAAGACATTCTTACCCCAGTACTGCGCCCCATACTCTGGCCCCATCTAATACTGTCGGGCCTGTCGCGACGGCGCGATGGACGAACGCACAGGTCGAGAGGGTCTACGCGGCCTATCCCCGCAAGGTGGGACGCGCGGCCGCAATCAAGGCTATCCGGCGGGCCCTGGACGAACTGGCCAGACGGGCGGACTCGCCGGCGGACCCCGTGGCCTGGCTGGCCGACCGGGTCCGGGCCTATGCGGCGACGCGGGCCGGGCAGGACCCGCAATTCACGCCGCATCCGCGGACTTGGTTTAGTCAAGGGCGATTCGATGACGCACCTGAGCCCAACCACACGGGAGTTAATGGCGATGGACAACCCGCTAAATTGTTCCGCCGCGTCGCGGCCGGCCGGCCCGACCTGGCCGACCCCACCCGCTACCTCTGATAGCGACGCCCGGCTTTGTCCCGCGTGCCGGCGCCCGCACCCACACGGGACGTGGCTGCTTCTCGGCCGGCGCCGCGTCTGCGATGCGTGCATCGCCCGCCGGATTCGGCGGGACGCGTGGGCGAACTGGACGGACGCCGAGCGCATCGCGCGGCTTGCGGCCGCCGGCGTTGGGGGGCGATTTTGCCCGGACGGCCGGCCACCGGGCTACGACGATCCCGGCCTTGGCAACCAGCTCGCGGCGCGCGCGGTTCCTCGGGGCGGGCTGCTGCTCTGCGGGCCGGTGGGCTCCCACAAGTCGCACATGCTCGCCGCACGGGCGGCCGACGCGATGGCGCGCGGCTGCACGGTCCGCGTCGCGTCTTGGCTCGGCGTGGTTGGTGAGTGCCACAGAAGCTACACTGGCCGCGCGGCACGGCATGAGGCCGAGATCATCGCCGACCTTACGTCGGTGACGTACTTGGGGCTGGACGATGTGGGCGTCGGGCTCGAGCGCCGCGCCGCGACGGAAAACGAGCTGCGCTTACTCTTCGCCGTGCTTGATGCCCGCTATCAACGGGGCGTTCGTGAGTGCGTCACGGACATAGCCTCTAACTTGACGGTGGGCGAGTTGGGCGACGCCTACGACGCGCGCATCTTGCGGCGCATCCGCGAATTGACGCGCGGGTACGTGATGGCCGGCGGCGGGGCCGCGGCGGGTGGTGCGGCATGACGTGGGGCTTGCCGGCCATTCTGATCGACACCCGTGAACAGCGACCGTGGAACTTCGACGGCTGCACCGTGGAGCGTGTCGGCCTGGCCACTGGCGATTATTCGCTTGCCGGCCACGTGGAACCGCCCGAGGGAATCATCATCGAGCGGAAAGCGCCGCGGGATCTGGCCGCGTGCATGACCTGGAACCGCGCGCGGTTCGTTCGTGAGTTGGAACGGCTGGCGGCCTACCGGGTTGCGTACATCATCGTCGAAGCAACGCTGTTGGGCTTCGCGACATCCGACCGCTACAGCAACACCCAACCGCGGGCCCGGGTGGGCTCGCTTGTGGCGTGGATGCATCGGTATCCGGGCGTGCACTGGATCTTTGCCGGGAACCGGGAGGCGGCCGCGCGAATCGCCGTGCACATCTTTGAGCGGTTCATCATCGAGCGCCGGGCGAACACGGAGGAACCAGGCCGCGAGGGCGTGGCCGCGGCGGCGGAGGTGCGCACACCATGAACCTGATCTGCCACGACAGATTGACGCGGGCGGTGTTAGGGGTGCGAACCAAGCACGCGCGGCGCGTTCGGCTGCAACTGCGGTGCTCCCTGATCGTGCCGGCCATCGGTGGGCCGTTCGTGGCCGCGCTCGAGCGGGCGTTGGACTGGATCGTATCGGCGGCCAGGCGGCAAGGTGTCGCGGGGTTCGTCGTGGAATCGTACCGCATCGAACGTATCGAGCGGGCAAACGGAAGGAGTAACGATCGTGACGACTGAGGAAATGGCCGCACTGGGCGAACAAGTGGCCGAGATTCTCGCGAAGCGGACCGGAGCCCCGGGCGCAGCTCCGGGCGCAACGATGGCCGCGGGCTTCGGCGGCATGATGCCGGCCGGACAAGCGGCGATGATGCCGAGCGCGATGATGGGCGTGGGCGCGGGCACGCCCCAGCCGACTGGGCTGCTCTTGCGGGCGAAGATGCAAATGCCCGACGGCAGCGCGGCCCCGTGCTATCTGAGCTTCGGCCCCGAGGCCCTGGCCGGCGGGCCGCAAGGCGTGGCGCAGCTTGTGGGACAACTCATGCAAGCCGGGTGGCCGATCGACCTGTACCCGCCGCGGAACAACTACGGCGGTGGTGGTGGTGGCAACTGGAACAACGGCGGTGGCGGTAACGCGGCTTACGGGCGCCGAAGCTATGGCCGGAGGTGGTGACACGATGACGACGATGGCAGCGAACATGATGGGCCGACCGGCCGCACCGACACCCTACGGCTATTGCGTGCTGGACATCGAAACCGGAAACGGCCGGCCGGAGGGCGCGGAACACTGGATGCGCGTCAACTGGTCGCCGTCGCCGAACTGGAAGGCCGAGACGATCGGCAAGAGGTATCTGGAGGCCCTGGAAAGGAAGCGCGAACGGATGGCATTGCTCGAAACCGCACCGATTATCTGTGTCGCGTTGAAGTCGGATACCGAGCTACGTTGTCTGCACGCGATGGGCGCCCACGATCCCCGCGTAGTCGAGGGCGGCGGGCTGGTCGAAGGCTTCGGCGACATGGCCGGGATGCTGCTGGCCCTGCGGTGTTTGCTGGATGCGATGATGGAGCCCGAGGCCCCGCTTGTCGGCCACAATATCCGCGGCTTCGACTTGCCGCGGTTGCGGCTGGCGTATCTTCGGAACGGGCTCCGGCTTCCTGTGTGTCTGGCCCAACAGAACCAAGCGACCTTCGACACGATGTTGGAGTACGGGCGCCGCTTCGGGGGTGGTCGGGATGCCTTCGTGTCCCTGGATGACGTACTTGAAGCGTTCGGGCTTGAGAGTCACAAGGGGCTGATCGACGGGAAGGACGTGCCGACGCTTCACGCCGCGGGCCAGGCGGCAACGATCGTGCGGTACGCGATGCTGGACGTGCTCGCCGAAGCGGAGGTCTTCGAGCGGATGACGGGCGCCGCAAGGGGGCTGAAGTGAGGCTGCCGACGCACAACGCCGCCCACGTGCCGACCACTCCGGCGCCGGGAGGGCCGCGGGTCCTTCCTGGGGGTGCGGGCCGCGGTGGTCCCCTGTTGCGCGCAAACGCGTTTTTTTGGTTCGGATTCCTGGGGCCCCGCGACTGAGGTGTCACAGTGAGACAGAAAGCGACCCGGGGGGCCACACGTGCACCGAAGGCCGACCGTGCGGACGGCCGGCCCGATCGGCCCGCCGGTGGTGGCCAGGGCTTCGAGCGGAAAGATTCACTGTCGGCCGAAGCAAGGGGCCAACTGGCCGCGCTGGCGGCGCTGGGGCCCGCGCTGTCCGAGGCCGACGCCGCGGCCGTGCTCGGACTGCCGGCCGAAACCGTGGCCGCCTACTTGGCCACGCCAGCCGGGGGCGCCGCGTGGAGACAGGCCCGGGCCCAAACGCGCGCCGAGCTGCTCGCCGTGCTCCACAGGCTGGCACGTGAGGGCTCGCCGCAAGCACAGAAGATGCTTACGGACTTGATGGCCCGGGACGATAGCCGGCCGATCCTTGACCAACGGCTAACCGGCGCGGAACTCCGAGACGGTCTGCGCGCCACCAAGAGCCGGACCCAACGCCAACAGCACGCGGGGCGATTCCCCTTGGCCGGTGCCGATCGGTGCTATTCTTTGCGCGAGGTTCTGAACACAATTCCGCAGCTTTGGCGGCTTCTCGACACGCAAGAGGCGGAGCTGGGCCGGCTGCGCGTGAACGCGAACGATAACGCGATGGCGACGGCCGAGGCGTATCGGCTCTTGCGGTTAGAAATGGTACGCAAGCGGAAGCGGGAAAACGACGTGGCCGAAGGCGCCCTGTTGCCGCGCGCCCGCGTGTTCGATTCGCTGGCCACGCTGAGCCGTGAAGTCCGGGCCCACGCCGAGACGCTCGAGCGCAATCTAATAGCACAGCTCGGGGCCCGCGGGGAAACCGCGGCCGACATCCGCCGCGAGCGCGTGGCCATGTTGGCGCGTATCGCCGACGCCATGGAGACCGTCGAACTATGACACCGACAAACCCGCACGCCGCACGGTTCGGCGTGCCAAGACAATCCAGCGGCCTGGCCCACGTGGCCGCCGTGATTACAGACCGGAGGCATTGACCATGGGCGACGTAGTTTGGCGATTGAGCGCCGAGGAATCGGACGCCGTAAGGGCGTATCTGAAGGTGGTAGACGCACAAAAGAAAACGGGCGCCGCGATCGACGCGACCACGCGCGCCAGCAGCCGGCAAGATGCACAACATCGCAAGACCGCGCGCGGGGCGACCGACGGGCTTACGTCGATGCTGGGCCGCTGGCTATCGGTCGGGGCCGCCATCGGCCTGGCTACGCGCGCACTGCAAGCGTACAGCGCCGAGCAGGCCAAGGCCGCCGAAAAGGCCCAAGCGGGCTTTGAATCGCGCGGCGCACTGGCCCAACTCGCCGGAGGAAACGCGGCCGAGTTCAAGCGCCTGATCGACATGAGCAAGCGAGCCCAAGCGGGCGGCTCTACACGGGTGGAGGCCGACCAGCTTGTGTATTCGCTCGTTTCCATGGGTGAGCGCGACCAGCTCGACACCGCCATAGCACTAACGGGCGTAGTCAACCCCCGCGAGCTGATTAGTGGTGCGTCAACGATTCGCAAGGCCATGGGGGAGGCCGAAACCGGGCCCACGCGACAGGTCGCCGCCAAGTTGATGATCGCCGGCGCCGAGAGCAAGGCGGACGTCGGCAAATTCGGCGAGGCCACCGCCCTGGCCGCCCAGCCGGTCAAGAACCTGGGGGCAACCGATGAAGAGCTGATGGCCGCCATGGCCGCGATGACCGGGCCGCTCGGTGGCACCGAAAACGCCGCCGAAATCGCGTCAACACAGCTTCGCGCTTTCGCCACCCAAATAACAAAAAAGGGCATAGACAAAAGCGGCGCGGGCATCATGGCCGCTGTTGACGCGGTCGAGGCCATGAACCTGGACGCGCAGCGGCTCGCAAAGCTGCTCGGCAGCACGCGCGCGGTCGCCGGCTATCAGGTGCTACGCGACAACCGCGACAAATACGCCGAATCACTGGGCAAAATCAAAGCCGCCGACTGGGCAGGCCCGGGGGATGCACTGGACCAGGCCGCCGCCGTCCTGGGCACCGACCCGGTCTTAAGGGTCGAGCGCCGCCGCCGCGAGGCCGCCGGCGCGGAAGAAGTCGCAGAAACGAACGTACTTTCGCCGGACGCCGTCACATGGAAAGGGATGGCTTCAGAGATTCGCGGGAGGCTACTGGATGAGGGCCGGGGTTTCCTTGTGCGCACGACCGCCGACGCCGACCTTCGCATTCTCAAGGGCCTGGGGTTTAGCCCCGAAGGCGGCGCCGCCGCAATGGACGCAATTGACCCCGGATTAGCCGAGTGGATGCGGGAGTATATCGAGTCTGCCAAGCCCGTAACGATGCCGAGCCCCGCCCCCGCGGTTCGCCCGCAGGTAAATGGCAACTGGAACGCGCTCAATCCCCACATGGCCGCCGCCGGATTATTGCCGGGCGGAATACCCGCGCCGACCACACAGCCGGCCGCGACCACACAACCCGCGGCCGCGGGCGCACGAACGGTCAACATCCACTATCACGGGGACCGATTCGAGTTGCCGGGGCCGGCCGACATAGATGACGCCTTCGACGAAGCGGAGGTTCCCTGAGCGGCGCCGACGTGGCCGGGGCGACCCGCGGTGATCTTGCGGGCGAGCCTTGACGGCCCCGGGAACAAGTGTAGGATGGCGGGCGCTATGAACAGTTGGAGTCCTATCAGAATGCCTTCAATGGGCGGACCCCCGCCCGATTTACCGAGACACCCGGCGCGACCGGTGGGTATCAGTGATGACCCAGCCGCCCCAACTGGCGGATAGCCCGATCGTGCCGGGCTTCTCGACTTTGGAGGATCCAGAAATGACCGAGGCGACAACCGAAAAGAGCGGCAACGCATGCGCGCGGCAGGAGCCGGCCCGCACCAGAACCATTACGATCGGGCCCGGTAGCCGAGTCACAGCCGTGATAGACGGCTATGGGACGGGCGACGGTGTCGTTACCGAGGTGGCCACCGACGGAGCGCGGGTTCGGATCGGCCCGGCCGGTGGACACCCTGGCCGCGTTGAGTTCGTCGCGTGGCAAAACTTGTTGGTATGCCCCGGGTAGGACGCCAGAACGTCAGGGGGCGAGCAGGGGCGACGATCGGGGACACGACGGCTTCCAGGGTGGGGGAAAGCGCCAGAAGCGGAGGTAAGCGACGATGGCGACGATCTTCAAGAGGAAGAAGGGAAGCGCGGCGTATATCGTTTCATGGTTCGATGCGGATGGCATCCGACGAACCAAGAGCAGCCGAACGACGGACTACCGGGCCGCGCAGCAACTGGCCGGCAAGCTCGAAGCGGATGCGATGCTTCGACGCGAAGGGGTTATTGATGCCCGGCTGGACCGCTACGCGACAGAGGCCCGCCGGCCGATCCTGAAGCACCTGGACGACTTCAAGGCGGGGCTTACCGCAAAGGGCGTGACGGCAAAGCAGGCTCGGCTTGTGGACAGCCGCGCCCGCCGGATCGTGGAAGCGTGCGGAGCCGATACCCTGGCCGACCTAACACCCCATGCGGTACAGACCGCCATCGGCACGCTACGCGACGGCGGAAGCTCAGTACAGACCGCGACGCACTACCTTCGGGCGGTCAAGCAATTCGCGCGGTGGCTGGCCCGCGACGGGCGTATCCCGGCTGATCCGATTCAGTATCTCAAGGGCGGCAACGCCGAGACCGACCGCCGACACGTGCGGCGAGCCCTGGCCGACGATGAACTGATCCGGCTGATCGACGCGGCCGAACGCGGTAAACCAGTGCGCGGGATGCCCGGGCCTGATCGGGCGATGCTGTACCGCGTGGCTGTGGGCACGGGCTTTCGTGCGGCCGAACTGGCGAGCCTGAAGCCGGAATCCTTCGACCTGGCTGGGGCGACGATCACGGTCGAAGCCGCGTACAGCAAGCATCGGCGCGAAGACGTGCAGCCGATCCGGGCCGACTTGGCCGAGACCCTGCGGCCGTGGTTGAAGGGCAAGCCCGCCGGCGGGCCGGTCTTCACCGTGCCGGACAAGCCGGTGAAGCTTATTCAAGCCGACCTGACAGCGGCCCGAGAAGCGTGGGTGGATGAAGCCAGGGGCGACGAAGGAGAACGGGCACGGCGGGAACGATCGGACTTCCTGGCCTACGTCGATCATGCCGCAAGTGTGGCAGACTTCCATAGCCTGCGGCATACGTACATCACGCGACTGGCGAGCGGCGGCGCTTCGGTCAAGACGGTGCAGGAACTGGCCCGGCATAGCACGCCGAGCTTGACCTTTGGCCGATACGCCCACACGCGGGCGCATGACCTGCGGGCCGCTCTGGACACCCTGCCGGACATGGAGCCGGCTGAGCGGCAACGCGCCGCGGCACGGGCGACGGGGACCGATGACGCGACTCCAAACCCCCCGCGCAGCGCGCAGCAAAAACGACAGCACTATCGACAGCACTCAGCACACGAAGTGACACGACCGGACACACGTGGTCACGAAACGCGCGACGAACATCGGCACAAGGCCGCGGAGCGTAACCACCTTAGAAATACGGCACTTAACGACGGGACACGAGCGGACACGGCAAAGAACGGAACAGCCACCGATCGGACTCGAACCGATGACCTGCGGTTTACAAAACCGCTGCTCTACCAACTGAGCTACGGTGGCGTCCGCCTAAGTATAGCTCCTGCAGTCTGTTACGCAACTCCCTCGTCAGGGAAAATGCGAACCGCTGCTTTTTCTGTTGAGTTACGGCGGCATTCAGGTAACCATAGCTCCTGCAGTCTGTTACGCAACTCTCTCGATCGGGAGGGCGCATACCGCCGCTCGGTGATTCATCTTTCCTCCACCCCCCATCAGGAAGATGCGGTCAGCGTCTCACACTACGATCCCCCTTCTCGGCGATGGGTCGACGTCACCGTCGTTGTCGAAATCCTTGCCCTCGCAGCCGGGCGCCAGTAGCATGACCGGACTGGAGCCGCTGGCCTCGAACGCGCCGACATCGTCCTGATCCGCGTCACAATCAACGTCAAACGCGGCCGGAAGAGCACGTCTGCAGACAGGAACGAAATGGCTCGGATCAACCACATCTCCATTCTTGGCCAGGCCGCTGAAGTAGACACGGCGACCGTTCGTGCTACGCGCGTCTTCGGAATCGATGACACGGTGATCGAATTCGTGGAAAGCACGAAATCAGGAATCGTAGGCTCATGAAGTCGAGCATTATGATCGAATACAGCCCAGGCTCTGTCGCACGGCTGCTCTGAGGGTTTGGGCGACACGCTGCTGAATGCTGCTATCACTCAATCCACGAGAAGGAGAGTCCGATGACCATTACGAACAGGCAGTCCGGGACGAATGTGCATGAGATCGCTGACGGGATCTACCGCATCAACACGCCGGTTGCGATCAAAGGCGCGGGCGGCTTCTCGTTCAACCAATACCTCATCGTGGATGATGACCCCTTGCTTTTCCACACCGGCCCGCGGAAGATGTTTCCGCTGGTGCGTGAAGCGCTGGCGAGCGTCTTGCCGACCGAGAAGCTTCGCTACGTTGGTTTATCCCATGTCGAAGCAGACGAGTGCGGCTCGCTCAACGAATGGCTGAGCGCCGCCCCGCAGTCTGTACCCATATGCGGCACTGTCGCTGCCATGGTATCGATCGGTGACCTTGGCGATCGGGCACCGCGCGCACTCGCTGACGGAGAGCTGCTCGCCCTGGGCACGCATTCCGTACGTTGGTTCGCCACACCGCACCTGCCGCACGCGTGGGATTGCGGCTTTCTGACAGAAGAGCATACCTCCACCCTGCTATGTGGCGACCTGTTCACGCAGGGAGGTGCTGATCTTCCGCCCGTCACAGAGTCGGACATCCTTGGGCCGAGCGAGGCTTTCCGCCACAAGATGGATTATTTCTCACACACGAAGAACGCGCGTGGAATGCTGGAGAGATTAGCTGCGACTGACCCCACAACGCTCGCGTGCATGCACGGCAGCGCATGGCGTGGCGACGGGGCACAACTGCTGCGCGCTCTTGCCGATGCGCTATGTGTCTGATTCACGCCTTATCCGGCGGCGTGCGACGGCCGGTCTCAGGCACCCCCCGGCGGTACTCGGCCACAAGCGTCGGCATCCGCAATTGCTGTCCACCGTACGTTCCATCGTGCGCGATCGCTCTGGCCCCAACCGGGCTCCACACCTCGATCATCCTTGTTGGCCGTCGGGTGGAACGGAGTGCCAGCGATGGGATTATTCGGACGAAACAGCAGGTTGGGCGGCACAAGAGCCTACGCCGGTACGCCATGGCGGGCAGCCTGTACGGTCCGAACGTGACGCAGCCTGTCACAGATCGGACTCGCGCCAGGGCGCCGGGAGACCATGCCCGAAATCCCAGCGGGACATGGTGGCACCAAGTGTGGCGTTGGCGGAAGGAGCGTAGCGACATGGCCGGACCCTTTTGGTATCATGGTCAGTGAACTCATCTTTGGGGGAACGGCTCCGGATAGGAGGGGCTTGCCGTGCGGAAGAACGTGACCTTACTGTGCATGCTGCTGCCCTGCGGGATCGTCGGCAACCTGGTGCTGACCGTGCCGTCCCTGGCCGACACGCAGGTGTTCACGATCGTTGACGATGCGGCCCTCAACCAGGCCATCGCACAGGCGCGGGCCAACTTCCTGAGCATCAAGCCGTACGTCAGCCGGCTCGATGTGACGATCCTGGTGCCGGACCCGGCACAGCCCGGCACGT
>JAFGDS010000121.1 GCA_016931995.1 Pirellulales bacterium | reverse complement strand
TGACGGCCCATTCTACCGCGCTAACCGTAAAACCTAAAGGATTCGCCTGACGGCGAGGGTTTTAGACCCATCGTTGAGACAATAAAGTCGTTGTCCCGTGGCAAGGGAGAAACCAGCCGCTCGGGCGGCCCACGCCGTCCGGCAAGTGTACATCCCCTATGACGACCCAGCCCGCCCGGAAGTTTCCCAAGGGGGACGTGGTCGTCGTTTCGTGCGCGGGAGGCCGCCTAGCCTCCCCCCCTTGCTAGAAGTACCCCTATGGGGTATTTTGTTGGGAGATGGTGTAATGTAGGCTACCCGTGCGGCCAAACCCTAATAGGAGGGGAGCCGCGCAACACCGACGCGGCCCCCGCCGCTGCTGTTTTGGCATCCGTTGGAAGAAGCAACCAGTTTGGGCTTGGAGGAGTGCGATGCGACGGTCTCTGGCGTGTTTGTTTATTGTGGCCCTGGTGGCCCTGTCCGCCTCGTGGGCGGCCGCCGCGGTGGCGGTGATCGAGTTCGACGCCGTAAGCCTTCGGCCGGCCAACGATGGAACGAGCGGCTTGCCCTGGGCCGAGGAATACAGCTATTCCGCGGCCGGTTTCTCCGTGGACCTGACGGGCATGAGGATCCAGACGACCGCCGCGGGCCAAAAGGCCTACTACGGAACCAACTTCTTCAACGGGCGGACGCTCTCCGACATCGGCCGGATCGAGTTCACCTTTTCCGACGGCCCAACGGCCAAAAACGCGCCCTACTCGAACGTGGTCATCACCAACGGCCTTGGCGCCTACGGCATTGTCTCCTCGCAGGGCGGACGCTTAATCGAAGACCTCAGCACGGTGGACCACACGATCAAACGTTGGGCCTTCGATTTCGCCGACAATGGCGGCAACGCGGCCTATGGCTTCCGGTTCTACGAGCCCGTGGACGCCCCTTGGGCGCACGGCACCAACGTGGTCTGGGACGACATCAAGGACTGGTACATCCTCGACACGTTGCCCCGTCCGCTCTCGGCCGGCGAAGTGCAGTTCGGCTCTCCCCAAGCTCGAGGACCCGTCGATCACAGCCTGGTCCTGACCTGGGGCGACAGCGAGGCGAACTACATAGGCTACCGGCAGGTCTGGGACGTGGCCGTGTACGACGCGGCGGGCAACGCCTTTTGGGCGGGTGTGCCCGAGCCGGCGTCCCTCGCGGTCTGGTCGTTGCTGGCGGCCGGCGGTCTGGTCGCAACCTGGCGCCGGTGGCGGCGCCGGTAGCGCCGTCATGTCGTCGCACACGCGGACGCTCTACACCTTGACTACCCGGCCGCGCTCGGCGGACTGCGTCTGCCGGTGCGCAAGAATGAGCGCATCGCGGGCCAACTCGCCGTCCAACAGCGGCGACGTCACGCCGGAATGCACCGACCGGACGACCTCGCGCAGCTCGTCGGCGAACGCGTCCACCGGATCGCTCCCGCCCAGCTTGGGCAGCATGACCCGGCCGTTGCTCGTCAACAGCGTGACCGGCATGGCCAGGCGAGGCTCCTTGCCGATCGTGGCGAAGTCGAAAAGAAGGGTTGCCCCTTCCAGATAGATCTCGTAGGCGTGCGTGAAAGGGCGTCCTTGCTGCGGCAGGGCCCCGCATGCGGCCGTGACGATCGGTCCCGGCTCGTCAAAGAGAAACTGCGTGCTGAACAAATCGAGCACCTCGCCCCGCATCCGCCCCACCGTATGCACGGCGTTGGGCATTCCGCACACCAAGCGGATGAAGTGCGCGTCGTGGATGTGCAGGTCGATCATCGGGCCGCCGCAGACGTTCGGATCGTAGAAATGCGACATCCAGAGCGGATCGGAGATCATCCGCTTGAAATGCCCGCCGATCAGTTTGCCGTACTTGCCGCCGGTGATCGCGCGGTACGCGAAGCGATACTCGGGAAAGAACGGCAGCACGTGCCCGATCAGAAGGAGCCGCTTCGCCTTCCGGGCCGCGCGGACCATCCGCTCGGCGTCGTTGGGGAAGAGCGAGATGGGTTTCTCGCAAAAGACGTGCTTGCCCGCCTTCAGCGCGGCGATTACCGCATCGGCGTGCTGCGCAGGCGGCAGGCAGACGTCCACCAGGTCGATGCTCGGGTCGGCCAAAAGCTCGTCCAACACGGCGTATCGCGAGACGCCTTCGAGCTTCATCACCTTGCCCTGCGGGCCGAAATTGCCCTTGATGCTCCGCCAATCCCCGGCCAGCCGCACCGGGTCCGTCTCGCATACCGCCTTGACCCTCGCGCCCCCCAGCTTCTCGTACGCCAGGTAGTGGATCATGCCCATGAAGCCTAGACCGGTGATTCCGACGTTAAGCATGGCGATCGTCCCTTACGAGTTGGCGATGGATGGTTGGAAGTAGGCTGTAGGCAGCGATGTGTTTCTCGACTCTCTCCGCGCGGTCACAAGGCCGCTTGCGGCTTCGCAACGATCAACACGGACACGTATCTCCTCAACCACGAAGTGAGTGGTAAGATATCGAGGATCAGGGGACGGGCTTCTGGGAGCGGATCAGGCCGTTGAGCAGGCGGCCGATTTCCGCGGTCATCGCATGTAGTCTTGACGCCTCATTCGAGGAGAGATACTTGAGCCGTTGGGCCATGATCGTTTGTGTCTCCAATTCTCTCAGCGACCCGTGAGCCATCAAAAGGAACCGTCGAAACTCGCCGCGGGAACGACGGCCCTGACCCTCCGCGATATTGGACGGGACCGAGATGGCCAACCGCCGCATCTGACTGGTCAACGTGTGGATCTCTTCCCTCGGAAACCTGCCGTAAGGGAATAGACCGCCTCGACAAGTTCCACGCCCTTCTGCCACACGACCAGATCCCGATAACTCACGCCCCCCAGCGCTCCTCCCCTCTCCATTGCAAACCGCATAGCGCCCACTGCGAACTACTTACGCCTCAGCACGTCTTCGAGCAAATTCCTGCCGCGTCAATCGCCGCGAAGCCGGAAGCGGTCATCCGAGCTCGCCGCAAACCCCAACACTGCCTGCTCTCTACCGCCCACCGCCCACCGCCTACCGCCTACCGCCTACATACCGCCCGTACGCATCGTCCCACGCGGCGGTGTCGCGGGGTTCGAACGTCTCGACGTTGAAGCTGCGGCGCACGACCTCGCGGGCGTCGGCGATCGAGCCGACGTCGCCGGCCGCGACGGCTTGCATCATCAGATTGCCCGTGGCCGTGGCCTCGACTGGCCCGGCCAGCACGCGCCGGCCGCAGGCGTCGGCCGCGGCCTGGCAAAGCTGCCGGTTCTTCGTGCCGCCGCCGACAATGTGGATCGTCTCGAGCCGCCCGCCGGCCAGCTCCTCGCACATCGCCAACACGTGGCGGAGCTTCATCGCGACGCTCTCGACGGCGCACCGCGCCACGGCGCCCTCGTCCTCGGGCACGGCCTGCCCGGTGCGCCGGCAAAACGCGCGGATCGCCTCGGGCATGTCGTCGGGGGCGAGGAACTCGGGGGCGTCCGGGTCGATCAGGGCGGCAAGCGGCCGGGCGGCGGACGCCAAACGGTTCAGGTCTTCCCAACCCCAGTCGCGCCCTTGTTGGTTCCACGCGCGGCGGCATTCCTGCAACAGCCACAGCCCGCAGACGTTCTTCAATAGCCGCGTGGTCCCGCCTACGCCGCCCTCGTTGGTGAAGTTCAGGGCGAGCACCTTGTCCGTCACCACCGGCGCCGGCGATTCGATGCCCATCAGGGCCCACGTGCCCAGGCTGACGTAGCACCAATCGGGCCGCTGGCCGGGGCGGCTGGCGGCGGGCACGGCCATCACCGCGCTGGCCGTGTCGTGCGAGCCCGGCAAAACCACGTCGGCCGACAATCCCAATCCCTTGCGCAGTGGCCCCAGATTCGTGCCCGGCGGCGTCAGGCGGCCGAGAATCTCCGTGGGCAGGTCGAATCGCGCGAGCAGGTCGCGGGCCCAGTCGCCGGCGACGGGGTTGTGGAACTGCGTCGTCGTGGCCTCGGTGAATTCGTTGCACTTCACGCCGGTTAGGAGCCAGTGGAAGAGGTCCGGCATCATCAGCAGCGTCTGGGCCACGTCCAACAGCGGCGATCCGGCGCGCTTCATCGCCCAAAGCTGATAGAGCGTGTTGAACTGCATGAACTGCAAGCCCGTTTGCCGGAAAATCTCCTCGCGCGGGACCACGCGGAAGGCTTCTTCCAGAATCCCATTCGTCCGCGCGTCGCGATAATGGCACGGGTTGCCCAACAGCGCGTCGTCGCGGCCCAAGAGACCGAAATCCACGCCCCACGTGTCTACCCCGACGCTCGTGATGGGTATACCCAATGCAGTGGCGGCCTGTAGCCCCTGTCGGATGTGCGACCATTGGGCAAGCAAGTCCCAGTAGATCGACTGGGCCACCTCGACGGGTCCGTTGTCGAAGCGATAGACCTCCTCGAGTACGATTTTTTCTCCATCAAAGCGGCCGACCACGTGCCGCCCACTCGAAGCACCCACGTCAATCGCCAGGTAGGCTCGATTGGTCATAAGTGTTGCCCTCGTCGACGTTTTTGCCGCCTCGCGCGCCGAAGCACCTGGAGCGAGGGAACGTAGCTCCCCCATAAAATAGTGCCCGGCGCGGCGTCCATCGTCAAGTGCTCGTGGGCGTGTTTGACCGCGGACGGGGGAGAAAGACGCAGCGGACAACGCTCCCTTCGCCCCTACTACGCCAGATTGGGTAGGGATCGGCCCTAGATCGACTTGACCACAATAGGGGCAATACCCCAAAATAGAATGAGTCACACGCAGAGGAACCCTCTTCCTCCAAGCCTGCGCGTGCCGCGTCACTCCTGCGGGGTAGGAACGGCGGGGCTTCAGATATATGCGCTGAGTCGCCACCTCCTGTTTCGACCGACCCTCTCTTATCCGTCGGGCTTATCGATCGACGTCGCCCTGGCCCGATACCAGGCACCCCGCATGAAAATCTCCGCAAAGACCGAGTACGCTTGCGTTGCCATGCTCGAACTGGCCGCGCAGTGCCACACGCGCGAGCCGGTTCGCATCCGCAAGATCGCCGAACGCCACGGCGTCCCACCGCGTTTTCTCGTGCAGATTCTCCTCCAGCTCAAAAGCGCCGGTCTGGTCGATAGCATCCGCGGCGCGGCCGGCGGCTACCAGCTTCGCCAACCACCCGAGGAAATCTCGCTCGCCCAGATCATGGACGCGGTCGAAGGCGGCTCGCGATCCGCGCCGGAGCAGCCCTGCGCCTCCTCGCCCGACTCTCCGGCGGTGAAGGTCCTCCTTCAAGCGTGGTCCGACGCCAACGCCGCGCGGCAGGGCGTGCTCCGCCGCGCCACCCTGGCCGAATTGGCCCAACGAGCGGAAGGCCTCGGCCCAAAGTAGCCCGCGCGTGTGCCACGGGCTCCGCCCGCGCTGGGCCCGCGGCGTGCCATTGGCTGCATCCGTGCCAGGCGGGACGCCGTGTCCACACTCGCGAGGACACGCCTTCCCGGATTGGCTCGCGCGTCCACGAACACGTGGACAGGGCGCCCAGGCTCCTCTGTCCGGCGCCGGCTTGCGGGGGTAATTGAAGAACCCGCCTCTTCCGGATACGATGGATGGTTTCTCTGGATCGTCCAAAAGAGGGGAGGACGATCCCCTTGTTTCACGGCATCCTTTGAGGGAAACCTACGTCATGGCGGATCTCGTCCCGGTGCATGGTGGGCTCACGGAACCCGTATCTCGAACGGTCGAAGGCGAAGTGGCCGAGGCGCTTCTTGCCCGCGCCAAAGATCTTGTGCGATTGCCCGTCTCGGAGGCCGACGTGTCGAGCGTCTACCGCTTTGGCGACGGGGGCTTAAGCCCGCTTGTCGGCCCGATGGACGCCGCCACGTTCGACCGCGTTCTCGACGAGTCGGTGATCGAGCACAACGGCAAGCTCTTCGCCTGGACCATCCCCATCGCGCTTCCCGTCGCGGCCGAACTGGCCAAACAAATCGGGCCCGGCCAGGAAGTTGCCCTGATCAACCCGGCGGGCAACGTGATCGGCACTCTGCGGGTCGGCAGCGTCTTTCCCTGGGACAAGCGGAAGTATCTTTCGAAGGTCTACCGCACCGACCGCGCCGATCATCCCGGCGCCGACATGGTCCTCCTGGCCAACGCCGACAAGACGCACCTGGTCGGCGGCGAGGTGGACGTTTTACCGCAGCCGAAGAACCCGCGGTTCGGCCAGTACGTGCTCACGCCCCGCCAGGTCCGCCGGCTCTTGGCCACCAAGGGCTGGACCCGCGTGGTCGCCTTCCAAACCCGCAACCCCCTGCACCGCGCTCACGAATACGCCCTGGTCCATGGCCTGGAGACGCTCCTGCGTCAGGGCCACAACGCCGGGGCGTGCCTGAATCCCTTGATCGGCGAGACCAAGGGCGACGACGTGCCCGCCGACGTGCGGATGCGCACCTACGAAACCTTGATCGAGGACCGCGCGTTGGGCTCGGGCGACAGCGACCCGACCCTGTGGGGCCCTCGCGGCGAGGAAGTGCCCGATCGGGTGATCCTCTTGGGCCTCGACATCAAGATGTTCTACGGCGGGCCGGCCGAGGCCGTGATGCACGCCATTTACCGCCAGAACTTCGGCTTCACCGACATCATCATCGGACGCAAGCACGCCGACGCTCCCTACCACGACGGCTCGCCCATCTGGGGCGATTTCGACGCCCAGGACGTTTTCGACAACCTGCCCGGCCACCTCGCGATCAAGCCGCTCAAGGTCGGTTTTGCCGCCTACTACGAATCCGCGGGCCGGGTGGACCTGATGGAGAACCATCCGGACGAAAAGCCCGTCTTCATCTCCGGCAAGCAAGTCCGCGCCACCCTCCAGGCCGGCCAGCAAGTTGATCCCCGCATCATGCGCCCCAGCACGTCGAAAATCCTCGCCGAAGCGATGGCGGGCAAGTAGGAAACAAACGGGAGATTCACCACGGAGGACGCGGAGGTACACGTGGAAAGGAGAAGGAACCGCAGATGAACGCAGATATCCAGGGTTGAAACGAGACGGGAGAATGGGAGGAAGAAAGGGACCGCCAATGCACGCGAATGAACGCGAATGGGGTTAGAGGCTTGGGACGCTGGAGGTTGCATTTGGTCTTTCCCCATCTTCCAGCGGCAACGAGACGCCGAGAGTGTTCTTCCTGCAAATCCCCGCCTCGTTGCCCATTATGTCAATTCGCGTACATTCGCGTGCATTGGCGGTTCCCTCCCTATCGTCCTTTTACCTCCATCCATCTGCGTCTATCCGCGTTCATCTGCGGTTCCTTCTCGTTCCTCCGTGGTGAACAGTTGTAATGCGTCGGAGCGCGAATATGAACCAACGTACCATCCTCGTCACCAGCGCCCTGCCCTACGCCAACGGGCATATCCATATCGGGCACCTGGTCGAATATCTGCAAACGGACATCTGGGTCCGCTTCCAGAGGCTCCGCGGGCATCGGTGCGTGTACATGTGCGCCGACGACACGCACGGCACGGCCATTATGATCCGCGCCCGGCAGGAAGGCACGACCGAAGAGGAGCTGATCGGCCGGATGAACGAGGCCCACCGGCGCGATTTCGCGGGGTTCGACATCCAGTTCGACAACTACGGCAGCACCCACAGCCCGGAGAATCGGGCCCTGTGCCAGGAGATCTGGTCGGCCATCCGCCGCGCGGGCCTGGTCAGCACGCAACAGGTCGAACAGCTCTACGACGCCCAGGCGGGCACGTTCCTGGCCGACCGGTTCGTCAAGGGCACGTGCCCGAAGTGCGCCGCGCCCAATCAGTACGGCGATAGCTGCGACCGCTGCGGCGCCCACTACAGCCCGACCGAGCTGGTCGATCCCAAGAGCACGCTTTCCGACACCACGCCCGAGGTCCGCACGGCCGACCATCTTTTCATCAATATCGAGCGGCTGCACGATTTTCTGACTGAATGGACCCGATCGGGCGACCACCTTCAGACCGAAGTGGCCAACTACCTGGCCGGCCACTTCCTGAACGAACCCTTGCACGACTGGGACGTATCGCGGCCCGCGCCGTACTTCGGGTTCGAGATTCCCGATTCGCCCGGCAACTACTGGTACGTCTGGTTCGACGCGCCGATCGGCTACATGGCCTCGACGCGCCAGTGGTGCGACCGCCGCGGCGAGCGGTTCGACGACTGGTGGCGGAGCGACCGGACGGAGATCCACCACTTCATCGGCAAGGACATCACGTATTTCCACACGCTGTTCTGGCCCGCCATGCTCAAGACGTCCGGATTCAGCCTGCCCACCAAGGTCCACATCCACGGCTTTTTGACCGTCGGCGGCGAAAAGATGTCCAAGTCGAAAGGCACGTTTATTCTCGCTTCGACGTACTTGAAGCACTTGAACCCGTCCTATTTGCGATACTACTACGCCTCGAAGCTCGGCCCGCGGGTGGACGATATCGACCTGAACCTGGACGAGTTCGTCGCGCGGGTGAACGCCGATCTGGTCGGTAAGGTCGTCAACCTGGCCAGCCGCACGGCGAAATTCGTCGAGAAAACCGGCCTTTCGGCGGTCTACCCGGCCGACGGCGGACTGTTCGACCAGGCCGCCCGCGACGGCCAGGCGATCGCCGAGGCGTACGAGCAGTGCGACTACAACCGGGCGATGCGCCTGGTGATGGCCGTGGCCGATCGGGCGAACCAATACATCGAGCACGCCGAGCCGTGGAACCTCCGCAAGGACCCGGCCAAGGCCCGCGCGCTGCAGGACGTCTGCACGATCGGCCTGAACCTGTTCCGCCAACTCGCCGTCTACCTCGCCCCCGTGCTTCCGCGCCTGGCCGAGCAGACCGGCGCCTTGCTTCACCAACCCATCGCGCGTTGGGATGAATCGCGGACGCCGCTAGTGGGCACGCCGGTGGCGCGATTCGAGCACATGTTAACGCGGGTTGACCCGAAGGAGATTGAAGCGATGATCGACGAGAGCCGCGCGGCGGACGAGCCGCAGGCCACTGTGTCCGCCTGGGACGATGGTCCCGAGCCCCTGGCCGCCGAGCCGCTGGCCGAGACGTGTTCGTTCGACGAGTTCGTGAAGGTGGACCTCCGGGTTGCCCGCGTGGTCGAGGCCGAAGCCGTGCCCCAGGCCGACAAGCTGGTCCGGCTCACCGTGAGCCTTGGCGGCGACAAACGCCTGAACGTCTTCGCCGGCATCAAATCGGCCTACGCCCCCGAAGACCTGCTCGGCCGCCTGGTCGTCTGCGTGGCCAACCTCGCCCCCCGCAAGATGAAATTCGGCACGAGCGAAGGCATGGTCGTCGCCTCCGGCACGGGCGGCAAGGACATCTTCCTGTTGTCGCCCGACGCGGGGGCCAAGCCAGGGCAGCGGGTGCATTGAGGGGGTCGTCTTTCGCGTGTGGAAGGGGCAGGAACCGCGGATGGAATGCGAAGGTGCTCGGCTGACTGAGGGTCTTTCTTTCGTGCTTTCGTCCTTTCGCGCTTTCGTGATTCCCTTGGCGCGACTCACCACGCAATTCGGCCCGGAATCTGCTATCCAGCCGATTGGACGAGATCACGAAAACACGAAAGGACGAAAGCACGAAGGCGCATGAGTGATCCAACCCGTCGGTGAGGAGTCGGGCGGCGCTTTCGTTGAACGTGAAGACAACCGGGCCTACGGCAAGGGACGTCGTGTGAAAAAGCGGGTCTACAATCTTGAGTTCCGAAGTGGCTGCCGAGAAATGGACATCGGCGGCTACCATTTCGAACGCGTTCCCGAATACCCGGAACGACTCCAACAGCTTCAACACCTCGTGAACTGCCACAGTGAGGTCCCGGTTTCCATTGGCACCGGTGGCCACGCACACACGGCGGACGTCGTTTTCGACCGACAGCAGCCTGCGGTTCTTGGATGGGGGTCAGACTCATTCTCTGCCCTGGACGACATTCTCCTGCTGCTTTCACTCTTCACGACCCGCCATGTCTTTGCGGTGGACGTGGACGAAGATTTGTCATCCAAGGCAATTGTCGCCGAGTCACGAGTCTTCCCTTGGGGAGGTCTCCTCGCAACTTCGATCCCCTACGAGGAGGTGCCGCCTCAAATTGACAGCTATTGGCCGGTGGACGTGTCACTTGGAAAAGGGCTCGACGCGATTTACCAGAGAATCGGCAGCGACGAGTGGCTCTCGCGGTTTGACAAGGGGCATTTCCTGTTCCTCGCATTTAACGCCTTTCAACAGCGGCTACCGCAGGACACCTTCATTCACTGTTGGACGATATGGGAGCACTTGTTCTCTGTCCTCACGAGGAGTTGGTTGACCGCGGAGTCCATCAAGGCATTGAACGCCTCAGAGAAGATCGCATTCCTGCTTGTCAACTTCGCCGTGCGCGAGAGTCTACAGGAGACAGAAAAGAAACGCCTACAGGGCCTTGCTGCCATCCGCAATCGCATAATCCACTTCGGCCGACTGCCCAAGTCCGATTCCGCAACACGCGATGCCGCCATGTTTGTGCGGATGACAGAGTTCATCATCGCAAGTATTCTCGGTCTGCAGCCCTCCAATATCTTCAACACTATCGAGAAGTTCGAGGACTTCCTCACGCAACAGAAGTCGGGAAGGAAGAGTTCATAGCGAGACTGCCGTGGCCAAACCGAGTGCCACCGACAACTCCGCCATCGGCGTACCGCAGGCGCCAGAGGGATTACCGTAGGACGCGCGTGTGAACAAAAACGACCGCACATGTCCGCGCGACGTCGGCCGACAATGGACGATCCACTCATTTTCGTGACCCGCTCGCAAGGAACATCGCCCCATGACCCAACCGCAGAAGAACACGGCGCTCGTGCTGGCCATCGTGGCCGGGCTGGCGTCGCTCCCGCTTACGTGATTCACCCTTGGCGGGGAGGTGCAGAGGGCCCTACCGATCCGCGCTCCGTTTGGCGGGTCTGGCAGCACTACCATTAGCCTAAACGGTGTCTGCGTCACGGCCATCAACGGCCACGTGACGTTCCTGGTCGAGACACCCCTGTGGTTTCTCGTGGGCGTTGCCATTGCGGCTAACGCGTTTCAACTCATGCGGAATTCCCCCCTGTTCGCCATCCCGCGGTTCCTGGAATGGGCAACCGCCGTCGTCGCCGTCGCGTGGATCGGTCTTGCCTTGGTTATCCTCCTATTGTCCGGCAAAGCCACGTCCGGTTTCGGATTCCTGCTGGCTCTGACCTCCGCCGTGATTCCGGTTGTCTGTCTCGCCATCCCGTCGCGAAGACTCGCCGACAAGTCCGATTGAACGGCATGCCGCACCTTGCCCAAAGCACTCTTCGTATTTTCGTCCTTTCGCGTTTTCGTGATTCCCCTGGCGCGGGGCACCAATCAATACGCGTTGCGATGGCGCAGGCCGCACCAGAGGGTCAGAAGAAGGATCTTGAGATCCAGGCCCAGCGACCAGTTCGCGATGTAGTAGAGGTCGCACGCCAGGCGGTGACGCAGCGAGGTGTTGCCCCGCCAGCCGTTGACCTGGGCCCAGCCGGTCATGCCGGTCTTCACGCGATGGCGCTGGTCGTAGCCGGGCAGTTGCTGGCGGAACTGCTGGACGAAGACGTCGCGCTCCGGCCGAGGGCCGACCAGGCTCATGTCGCCGGCCAGGACGTTGAACAACTGCGGCAGCTCGTCCAGGCTCCAGCGGCGCATGAACTGGCCCAGCGGCGTGCACCGCCGGTCGCCGCGGACCGCCCAGACCGGCCCGGTGTCGCGCTCCGCGTCGTGGCGCATCGTGCGAAACTTGAGCATGGCGAAGGGTCGTCCCCCCAAGCCCGTGCGGGTTTGGCGATAGAGAATCGGCCCGGGGCCGGAAAGCCGCACGGCCACGGCCAGCAGGGCCAGGATTGGCGCGGCCAGCACGAGCGCGGCCGTGCCCAGCACGAGGTCCGTCGCCCGCTTGGCCACGCGGGCCCAGCCGCAATGCGGATTGCGCCGCAGGCTCAAGAATCCGACGTTGTCGATGTCGAGCATGTGCAATTTCATCCCGGTCAGGATGGGCAAGTCCGGCACAAGCTGCACCTCGGCCAATACGCCGCTGAGGGCCCCGTACACCCGAGCAAGTTCGCCGTAGCGGGAGAACGGCAGCGCGACGAAGACGTGGTCGATGTCGTGCCGGGCGACGACGGCGTGGATCTGGTCGATCGTGCCCAGCAGGGGGACGGCGCCGCGGGCTTTTGTCGCGGCGTCGTCGACGAAGCCGACCGTCTCCAGCCCGGTCCAGGCGTTGGCGCGGATCGTCTCGGCCACCAGTCGGCCCGGCCGGCCCGCCCCGACGATCACGGCCCGACCGTAGTTGAGCCCCAGTCCGCGCAGTCGTCGAAGCGCTTGCCACAGCGCCCGCCGCGCCAGCGTGAGCCCGGCCGCGTTCAGGAAGAGGAAGAGCCCCAGGGCCAGACGCGACTCGTACAGGTCGCGGCGATAGAACGTGACGGTGATAACCAGAACGAACAGCACTCCGGCGGCCTTGCACACCACGCCCAACTCGCGGGGCAACTGCCGCAGCCGGTGCACTTCGTACAGTCCTGCCAGGTGGTACGCCACGGCCGCAAGGACCAGGACCGAGGGAACCGCGGCGAGGACCGTGCCCATGTCGGGCACGCCGGCGGGCGACGGCCAAAGCGTGAAACGAAGCCAATACGCTCCGATCCACGCTCCGGCCGTCATTGCCAGATCGCCGCTCAGAAACACCCAGCGGAGCTTATCGCCGTGCCGCCGGTACATACACCACCCCTGCCCTATCGCTTCGTCGACCCATCAAGACGCGAACGCCGTTCTCGAACCGTCGGACTTGTACCACCAGCTCCGGCAGGAGGTCAAGGGAGATGGGGCAAGAGGCGCGGAATGGCAGGAATGGGAAATATCCTTCGCCGGCGTGCGCGAGGGCGTCTCGTGGAGTGCCCCCATTCCCACCCACGACTTGGGGACGAACGAGTCGGTGGACCGATGAAAGCCTGTGTGGTAAGTAGGCAATAGTCCGAGAGTGGCAACCATGTCCCGATCCACGCGAAAGCCGAAGACCGCTCCGCCACCGGCCGAGGGCGATGGCCGGCCGGTCGTGCCGTTGACCGCGCGGATCCGCCCCGGGCTGTTGGCGGGCACGGTCGTGGTCTTTGTCGCCCGGCCGCTTCTGCCCAGCGAGGCGGTCGCCCAGACCGGCGAGGGCGTGCCGCTGGCAATGGCCGCGCTGGTTCTGGCCGCGATCTGGCTGGCGGCAGTGGCGGCGGAGGCCGTTCGGGCAAGGAGTCGGTTGGGAGGGGAGGCAAAAGGGGACAGTCCCCTTTTCGCTGCGCGAAGATCGGGGCAATCCCCGGCACGAAGATCGGGGCAATCCCCGGCGATTCGCTTTGGCGCGACCGACGCGGCGGTGCTTGTGTTCCTTGCGTTTTTGGGCGTCTCGGCCGGGTGGGCCGTGTGGCACGAGTACGCGCGGCCGGCATGGAACGTGCTTTGGCAGTGGATCGGATTGGGCGCGGGCTACTTCCTGCTGCGCCAACTGGTCCGCGCCGCCCGCGAGGTCCGGGCGATCGTTGCGGCGATGATTGCCCTGGGCGTGGCGTTGGCGGCGTTGGGGTTGTGGCAATACGGCTACGAGAATCCGATACTCCGCGCCCAGTATGCCCGAGATCCGGATGCGATGTTGCGGGCAAACGGCCTTTGGTATCCGCCCGACTCGCCCTTGCGCGAGCAGTTCGCCAACCGCTTGGCCAGCGTCGAGCCGTCGGCCACGTTCGCTCTGACCAACTCGTTGGCCGGATTCCTTGCCCCGTGGCTGGCCGTGTTGTTGGCCGTGGTTGCCTCGGGTGGCACTGCTGGCTTGCCCAGCAATGTAGAGAGCACTGCTGGACAAGCCAGCAGTACCACCTGCCATGCCAAGCACTGCTGGCCAAGCCAGCAGTGGCGCCCGGCATGGGCATTCGGCCCGGCCCTGGCGGCGACCGTGATGGCCGCGTGTCTGGTGCTCACCAAAAGCCGAAGCGCGTACGCGGCGATGGCCGTCGGCGCGGTCCTCATCGCTCCGCACGCGCGGTCGGGTCGCCGTCTCGGCTGGAAGCTGCCCGCGGCGGCGTTGGCCGCGTTGGCCGTGTTGGTCGGTGTCGCCGTGGCGGTCGGCGGGCTGGACGCCGCGGTATTGGGCGAGGCCACGAAGTCGCTCGGCTATCGCGTCGAGTACTGGCGCTCGACGCTGGCGATGATCCGCGACCATCCCGTGCTCGGTTGCGGCCCGGGTCAGTTCCAGGATTTCTACACCGCCTACAAGCTGCCCCAGGCCAGCGAGGAGGTGGCCGACCCGCACAATTTCCTGCTGGAGATCGGGGCCACGGCGGGCACGCCGGCGATGCTGGCCTTTCTGGCCGTGCTCGGCGGGTTCGCGTGGACGCTTGCGCGGCGACAAACGTCGGCGGCATCGGACGAACGCAACGCGTCCTCCACCGGCGGTGACGCGGCCGCGTGGGTGTTGGGCGCGGCGGCGCTGGGGATATTGGCGGCCTGGCCTTTGGGCGTGTTGGACGGCACGTGGCCCGACCCGGCCTTGGCGTGGCTGAGCATGCCGACGGCGGCCGCCACGGTTTGGCTACTCCGTGGCTGGATCGAGCAGGGCCGGTTCTCGTCCGGCGTGGCGGCCATTGGCCTGGTGGTCCTCTTGGTGAATCTGCTGGCGGCCGGCGGGATCGCCTTTCCTGGCGTCGCCGGCTCCTTCTGGATCCTCTTGGCTTTGGGTCTGGCGGGTCAGGCCGTGCCCGACAAGGCTCCGGGCGCCGCTGCTGGCTTGTCCAGCAGTGCCCGAGACATGGTTGGATCGATCAACGACAGCGGCCATACAACCACGCGTTTGCATAGCCTTTCGGCCGTCGGTGGGGCACTCGTGTTTGTCCTGCTGGTCGTGCTGTGCTACTGGACGGGCTACGCGCCGGTGCTGGCCGCGCAGGGGCACGTCGCGGCGGCGCTGGCCTATCCGCCCGAGGCCGAGGCGCACTTCCGCGCGGCCGCCGAAGCCGATCCACTTTGGGCCGAGCCCTGGAATCAACTCGCGTCGTCGGCCTTCGCCCGATGGCAGCAGTCGCGACGGAGCGAGGATCTCAAACAGTTCGAAGCCTGCACGGACCCGTCGCTTCGCCTGGCGCGGCGGGCGAGCCCCACATGGGCCGTGACCGGCGATCGGTATTTCGAGATCTTCGAGCACAACGCCTCGGCCGAGACGCTCGACGACGCGATCCACGCTTATCGGCAAGCCAACGACCTCTACCCGACCAACGCCACCTACCGCGCCAAGCTGGCCATCGCCCTGCGGGCCAAGGGCGACCGCGACGGCTTCGAACGCGAGAAGGCCGCCGCGCTCGACCTCGACGCGGTGACGCCCCATCGCGACAAGAAGCTCCCGCCCGCGCTGCGGGTAAGACTCCTTGGTGACACGCTCTGAGCGAAGCGAAGGGCGGAACTCTGGCTCTTGACGGCCCGCCAGTGCTCGGCGACACTACGTTTCATGAACGCGGAAACCCTCGCCATTGGCGACGAAATCACCAGTGGGCAGCTCCTGGACACGAACTCGCAGTGGCTTAGCCAGCGGCTGGGCGAGCTGGGCGTGCGGGTGCTCTACCATACCACGGTCGGCGACGAGCTGGCCGCCGGAGTGGCCGTGTTTCGCCAGGCGATCGACCGGGCGGACCTCGTGATCGCCACGGGTGGGCTGGGCCCGACTGCGGACGATCTAACGCGCGGGGTCCTGGCCGAAGCCACCGGCCGTCGGCTGGTGCGCAACGACGCGGCGCTGGCCCACATACGCGAGATCTACGCCCGGCGGCGCCGCGACATGCCCCCGCGAAACGAAGTGCAGGCGATGTTCCCCGAAGGAAGCCGGATGGTGGCCAATCCCAACGGCACGGCGCCGGGCATCGCCATGGAAATCGCCCGGCCCGGGCGAGGGCCCTGCCACGTCTTCGCCCTGCCCGGCGTTCCGGCCGAGATGAAGGAGATGTGGGCCGGCTCGGTTCGCGCGGCGCTCGTCGATAGGGGCGCGGGGCGACGGGTCGTCGTGCACCGCAACATCAAATGCTTCGGCGCCGGCGAGAGCAACGTCGAGGCGATGTTGCCGGACCTCGTCCGCCGCGACCGCGTTCCACGCGTGGGCATCACGGCCAGCCGCACGACGATCATCCTGCGGATCACCGCCGAGGGGGCGACCGCGGCCGAGTGCGAGGCGGCGATCGCGCCCACGGTGGCGACCATTCACGAGTGTTTGGGCGATCTCGTGTTTGGCCAGGACGACGAGGAGCTTGAGGACGTCGTGGTGCGGCTTCTCACGCGACGGAACCGGACGCTCGCCGTGGCCGAGTGGGGCACCGCCGGCCTGGTGGCCCAATGGCTCGCCTTGGCCGCCGCGCGTGCCACTTGTAGGCCGAAGATATCGCCGTCGAAGGAAGCACTGGCGGAGCCAGTGGCACTCGACGTTAATGCGCCCTTTAACCCCTTTTCCGGCGGGATCATCGTCCGCGACGAGCAGGCGCTGGTGCGGGCGCTGGACGTGCCCTGGGCCGTGGTAGCCGAACACGGCGCCGCCAGCGCGGCGGTGGCCGAGGCGATGGCCCAGGCGTGCCGGCGGCGATTTGGCGCGGACTACGGCCTGGCGGTGAGCCAATTTCCCGAGCGCGACCCCGCGTCCGCGGAGCCGCCGTCGGTCCATTTCGCCCTGGCCACGTCCGAGGGCGTGCGTCCCAAGAGCGTTCCCTTCGCCGGCCACCTGGCCACGCTCGCCGTGTTCTGCGCCAAGCACGCCTTGGACTTCGCCCGGCTCGAGCTGGGCGCGCGGTGAGAACGTGTTTTGAGATGCGTATCACGAAGGGTTTGCAGGCGACATCGTCCTTTGAGGCGTCCAGACGTTTTCTCTAGCCCAGGCGTTCACGCCTGGGACCACGGATTCCCCCAACGTGTTTTTTTCCAAAGCCCCTTCCAGGGGCGTCCTTTCGCGCTTGGGCCTCGCCGATCTTCCGCCCCCTGAAGGGGACGGCAAGGAAAAAGCCAATCCGATTCTGGCCCTTCGATCCCCAGGCGTAAACGCCTGGGCTAGAGAAAAGACGAATTTCAAAACACGTTCTACGAGCAACGGTGGGGCAAGCGCGCCCCGCCCTACAACCTCCCGATGCCCGGGATCCCTCTGGTTGGTGGGAATCCTGCCGGGCGGATTTCCTCCAAAAAGCCCGCTTGACACCAATGTCTAGACTGTCTATAATAAAGACATGAAGACGATTCAAGGCGACCAACTCCGCGGGCATCTCGAGACGTTGATTCTATCCGTGCTGGAACGGGGCGAGGCGCACGGGCTCGAGATCCTCCGCCGATTGGACCAAGCCGGGTGCGGACTGCTGCATTTGAAAGAGGGGTCTCTTTACCCGGCCCTGTATCGTTTGGAGGAGGCGGGGAAGATCCAAGCGGTCTGGGAGGAAGAACCGCGCGGGCGCCGCGGCGCGCGGCGCCGCATCTACGGGTTGACGTCGAAAGGAAAGCGCGAGTTGGCGAAGGGACGCGCGGATTGGGCGCGTTTTGTCCAGATCATTGGCGGAATCGTGGGAGCGCCAGCATGAACGAACTGATCCTGAAAGAACTGAAGATCGTCGTCGAGCGCGCGGTGCGACCGGTCCGCGCCACCATGACCCGCAAACGCCGAATGCGGGAGGAGTTGCTGGCCCATCTTGTGGCGATCTTCGAGCAAGAGATCGAGAAACGCGGCGACGGGCAGGTTGCCCTCGAACAGGCGAAGCGGCGATTCGGCGATCCGCGAGAGCTGACCGGGCAGCTTCAAGAGGCCGTGCCTCGATGGGACAGACGCCGCTCGGTCCTTGAGAACATGAATTGCCGGGAAGGCGAGTCCGCGTGGCATCTGGCGGCCAGGCATTTCTTGGTGATGCTGACGATCTATTCCCTTCCCATGTTGCCCCTTGCGGCGATGCTGGCCGTCGGCAGACTGCCCGGCTTCGGACCGTTGGAGACCCAGAGCCTGCTCGCCCGAGCGTTTCTTTTGGGGATACCCACCGTGGCGCTCGTGAATGTCTTCCTGTCTCTTGGCTCAGCTTCGTTGCTGGACAGGATCGGTCCTGTCCTGTGCTCGAAGCGTTGGGGGCGCATCCTGCTGGCGCTGTTGTGCGTCCTTCTCCTGCCGTGTCTGGTGGTGCCTTTGGTCGCCGGAGCGGCGTTGCTGTTGATCCTCATGTCGCTCCAGACGATCAGACAGTGGCGTTACCAAACGGAGTGGGCGTAGCCGGCCATCAGCGAAGCGCGCAATACGATCGCACTGGCAAAGCCAGTGGCACTCACGATCGCACTGGCAAAGCCAGTGGCACTCGACACGTGCCGCGCGAGGACGGGTGCGGAAAGGAATGGGGGCCAGGAACCGCCGACGACCTTCCGGCCGCGGCGGGCTCCCGACCCCGTGTAGCGTGGTAAGCGCTACGGTACCTGTCTCGTCAAGGCGTGTGCCACTGCTGGCTTGTCCAGCAGTGTATCTCATCGGAAATGCTTTTAACCGCTGGGCAAGCCCGCCGGGGCGCCCCAAGGATAGACCAACCCACACCAACAGCGTCCGAGGAGCAACTCAAGAGAAGTTCGTCCCAAGCGGCACGTCGGATTGTACCGCAAGACCGCGCCAGCCGCGCCCGTCACGACAACGGGCCCGCGCCGCTCCCAACCACGCCTCGATTATACTCTCCGCCAAGCGCCGTGGGAAGAGGTTCTCAACGCAAACGAATGGTTCGGGACGACGGGGAGGGAACCGCGAATGGACGCGAATCGGCGCGAATAGGTTGGGGGCGGGGGACGAGGGGAAAAGACGCCGCGGGTCAACCTGGATCGGGATTCGGGACAGGCAACGCAACCGCCCGCCGGCCAATCCCCAATCCCTCGCCCCCAACCTCATCTGCGTCCATCCGCGTTCATCCGCGGTTCCTCCCCTAACCGGCGCAATGCCAACGGGATCCTTCGCTTCGCTCAGGATGACGCAAAAGGGACCGGCAGCAAAACAAAAAGGCCCACGACGCCGTCCGTCGTGGGCCTTGGGTGGCTTTTCCAATTGTATCGAGGTCTTACGGGAACACCGCCCGAAGCGTGTTGCGGACCGGTTGGCCCGGAACGTACACCCGGCTCCGCACCACGTACGGATAGCCGTAGACCACGGGGGCGGGCCCGTAGACGAACGGGGCCGGCGCCACGACCGGGACCACCGGCCGGGCAACCACCATCGGCACGGGACCGGGGTAGGCGGGATAGGTGTAGACCGGCGCGATCGGATAGTAGCCATAGACCGCCGGACCCGCCGCCGCATAGGCCCAGCCCGCCGTGGCCGTCGACGCCGCCATCAAGACAACGCCCACCGCAAGTAACGCAAGGAAGCTCTTCATCGACGCGACCCCCTTCTCACTGGGATTTCGGAACCTATTTGGCCGGCCTCCGCCACGAGCGCGGCCCCTCGGAGCCCCGCTGGCCATCTCCTTCAACAGGGTGGTGACGCCCTTGGCCGGCGTCAAACACCAAGGGAATTTTACGTCGCGCCCCGCTCATGGCAACCCATCCAGATCGGATCGGCCCAGCAGGAGCCACAGGAAGAACGGCCCCCCCAGCAAAGCCGTAATAATCCCTACTGGCAGCTCGCCGGGCGAAAGGGCCGTGCCGGTGAGTTGGTCGCACCAGACCAGGGCGCACCGGCCCACCACGTCGCACAGCGTCAAAAACGTCCCCCCCAGCAGGCACACGGCCGGAGCCAGAAAACGGTGGTCCGCGCCGATCAGCAGCCGCCCGATGTGCGGCACCATCAGTCCGACGAACCCGATCGGTCCACATACCGACACGACCGCCCCGACCATGAGCGACGCGGCGAAGAACAGGATTTTCTTCGTCCGGTCCACCTCGACGCCGCGGCTGGCCGCGATCGGCTCGCCGGTCAGAAGCAGGTTCAGCTCGTGGCTGAGATACAACACGATCAGCGCGCCCGCAGCCACCAGCGGTAGCGTGGTCAACACGTTGTCGAACGTAACCACGCGATCCAGTCCCCCCATCACCCAGCGGAGCATTTGGTGCGTTTGCGTGAAGTCGCTCAGGTATTGGATGAAGAGGATCACGCTGGAGAAGAAGAAGCTCACGGCCACGCCGGCCAGCAGCATGGTGGCGGTGGAAAAGCCGCGCCGCGTCCGCGTCAATCCGTAGACCAACGCGATCGTCAGCACCGCCCCGGCAAAGGAGCACAGCGTCACGGCGGGAATGCCCACCAACGCGAACGCGAGCCCCAGCCGGATGGACACGGCCGAGCCGAGCGAGGCGCCGCTGGCCACGCCGAGCGTGAAGGGCGTGGCGAGCGGATTGCGGAACATCGCCTGAAAGGCCATGCCGCTTGCGGCCAGGCCCGCCCCGGCCAAAAACGCCATCGCCACGCGCGGCAGCCGCAGCTTCCAGAGCACATCGGCGGCCATCGGGTCGGCGTCCGGATCCCACAACACTGAAACCGGTATGGGAATGATGCCCACCAGCGGCGCGGCGGCCAACACCGCCACGGCCAACACGACAAGCGCGATCAGAATCCACGCGCGTTTCATGGCGTCTCTCGCGGCATGGTCGTCGGCACGACCATCGGCATGGCCGTCTCGGGATGTTCGACCAGCACGAAGGGCGTTCGGAAGATTCCGGCTAGCACGTCGGGTTTCATCAACTCGGTCGGCGCGGCGTCGAGCACGACGCGGCCCTCGACCAGCGCGATCACCCTATCGGACCCCAGCGCCGCGCGGTTCACGTCGTGCGTGACCGACACGGTGGTCAGGTCCATTTGCCGGCGCATGCGTTCCAGCAGCCGCGCGATCTCCTCCTGGTGGTGATAATCGAGAAACGTGGTCGGCTCGTCCAAAAGCATGACCGGCGCGCCCTGGGCCACCGCGGCGGCGAGAAAGACCTTTTGCCGCTCGCCGCCGCTCAAGGCGTCCATCCGGCGGTCGGCCAGCGCGGCCGTGTCCGTCCACTCCATCGCCTGTCGCGCGGCCTCGCGATCGTCCCGCCCGATCGGCGCAAGCGGCGCCAGATACGGATACCGTCCCATCAACGTAAATTGTTCGACGGTGAACGGAATGGCGTGATCCGGCGCCTGCGGCACGTAGCTCATCCGCCGGGCAAGTTCGCGCCGTGGGTAGCTTTCGACGGGTCGCCCCTCCAACCGCACGCTGCCCGAGGACGCCCGCAAAAGCCCGTCGAGACACCGCAACAGCGTCGTCTTTCCCGCCCCATTAGGTCCCACGATCGCCACCGCCTCGCCCCGCTTCACCCCGACCGACACCCCCGCCAGCACGCGGCGCGAGCCGAAGGCGAAAGAGAGGTCGCGGGCTTCCAGCAGGGGCGTGTCCACGGTGAATATCCAGGCAAAAAGGGGCGAAAACGTTGATTGTACCACCCCGCGGGTGGGACCGATAGCTCCGCGAAGGCTGTCCGTGAATCTCGGAATTCGTGACACAGGGCTCCCCGGGCCACGGGATGACTCTTCCGTCAAGAATACGCAGCCTTCTTATACTCCGCACATATTGCAGTTTGACGGTGTCGGGCCCTGGTTGGGTTTTGTGGAAATCCTCCTCCAGATTTGGGGTGAATTCGACTGGGCTGGCTGCCGATGAAGCATTCTGGGTAAATCTTGCCGGTTGCGCGGAGTGTATGGATTGGCCGCCGGGCCGACGGTTTTGGGAGGTCCAACACGCATGTCCGATCGAAAAACGAAACAGAAGCAGGCACCCGCCGGCCAGCGACGCCCCACCGCCAAGGAGCGATCCGCCGTGGCGACCACGGCCATGCGAATCGACCCGGCCCACGCGACGGGAGTTCCGCCCGCCGAGCCGACCGTCGGCGAGCAGCTTATAGCAGAGCCCGCCGCCGCGGCGTCGGCGTGTCCCGATCGGGTTGCCGCGGAGGTCAAGTCGCAGGCGGCCCAGTTGGCTGAGCGTCTGCGGCAGCGCCAGGAGCGGCTCGACCGCCGCGAGGCGCAACTGAACGCGCAAGCGGCGCAACTGGACAACGACGTTCGCTCCGCGCGGCTCTGGCTGAGCCAACGCCGCGAGGAGTTCGACGAGCGTCAGGCCGAGCTCCGCCAGCGTCAGGAGGAGCTGGACGGCCAGCAAGAGGAATTGAAGAGTTGCCTTGCCCGCGTCGCGGCCACCGACGCCTCGTTGCAGCGGCAGCGCGCCGAAGTCGCCGCGGAAGCGGAGTCGATGCAATCGCGGTCCGACGCGCGGCAACAGGCCGACGAAACGCTTGCCCAGCAGCGACAACAGGCCGAGGACGCCCTGGCGCGGGAGCGGCAGAAGATCGACCGGCATCGCGAGGCGTCCTTGGCGCTGGTGCGTCAGTTGCGCGCCGGGCTCGAACGGTATCGCCAAAGTCTCGACCAACGGGCGGCGCGCGTGGCGGCGCCCGCGGAACGCCCGCCATCCCCGCGTCGCGAACGCGATCTGGCCCAGCGCCAAGAACAACTCGACGAGCGTCAGCGGCAGCTCGACGCGACCGCAGCGACTCTGGCGGCGCGGGCGGAGGAACTCGACCAGGCGGAAGCCGAGTTGGATCAGGCGCGGCGCGAGGTCGCGCGGCTGCGGCATGGCGTCGTCGAGGATCGCAAGGAACTGGACGAACGGGTGCGGCGCGAACGGCAAGAGCTCGTGCGGGAGCAGCGCCGGGCGCAAGTGGAGCTGGCCGAGCGGCGCGGCGCGCTGGCGCGGCGCGCCGAGCAGCTCGACAAAAGCCACGCGGCCCTAGCCGAGATGCGCGACGAACTCGGGCGGATCCACCGGGCGACTCTCGAAATGCGCCTGGCCACGGAAGAACTCTGGGCGCAACTGGCCGGGGCGGCGCCGCCCGCCGCGCTCACGCAATCGCTGGGCCGCATCCGCGCCCAGTTGGCCGAGGACCACCGCGCCGCGACCGCCGAGTTGACCGAGAAGAAACGGGAGCTCGCCACGATCAAGGAAGAGATGCGGGCGCAGCACGCGCGGCTCGCGCAAGAGAAACGCCGGCTGGAGAGCTGGGTCGCCGCGCGGGGGCAGGAAATCGAGCAGCAGGCCGCGCGCCTGGTCGCCCGGGAGCAGGAACTCGACCGCCAGGAAACCGAGTTGAAGGAATGCGTGCAGCGGTGGCGGATCGACCGGCTCGCCCTGGAGCAAGAAGTCCGCCGGCTCCGTCTGGTTTCCGAAGAGGCCGTGGCCGTGGCGTAAGGTCTTGCCGTCTCACCTTCTTGGGGTCGCGCCGCCGGTTGCGGTGGATCGAGTCCGCCGCGGGTCGGCGGGAGCCTCGCCCCTCCCAAAGTGCGGCTTGCCGGAAGGGCTTGGCGGGGGTATGTTGGCGTGCCTGGAAGCGATCCCCATAACTGTGGCACAGCCGCCCTCGGCTGTGTTCGGCAATGTGCACAGCCGAGGGCGGCTGTGCCACAGGGGCATCGGCAAGCGACCATGTTCTTCCAGCCGCCCTCACCCTGGCCCTCTCCCGGAGGGAGAGGGGAGTTATTACCCACCCCTCCCGCAAACCGGAGAACGACTTCGATGAACAACCTGACCGCGTGGAATCGCTGGGGATGCGTCCTGTTGGCTTGGGCCGTCGCGATTTCTTGGGCCTGCCCGGCGCGCGGGGAGGAAGCCAAACCGCCCGAGGGCTTCGTCGCCCTGTTCAACGGCAAGGACCTGACCGGTTGGAAGGGCCTGGGCCACTTCGACCCGAAAAAGTACAAGGAGCTTTCGCCCGAGGATCGCGCCAAGCTCGACGCCGAGAACCGCGCCGAGTTCGAGAAGCACTGGCGCGTCGAAAACGGCGAGCTGGTCAACGACGGGCAAGGGCCGTACGCCACCACCGACAAAGACTACGGCGACTTCGAGCTCTGGATCGAGTACAAGACCGTGCCCAAGGCCGACAGCGGGATCTATCTGCGCGGCACGCCGCAGGTGCAGATCTGGGACACGACCAAGGAAGGCGGCAAGTGGGACATCGGCGCGGACAAGGGCTCCGGCGGGCTGTGGAACAACGAAGGCAAGGGCAAATGGCCCTCGGAAAAGCTCGATCGGCCCTTCGGCGAATGGAACTCGCTCAAGATCAAAATGGTTGGGCCGAACGTGACGGTGGTCTACAACGGCAAGGTCGTCGTCGAGGACGCGCCGCTGGAGAACTTCTGGGACCGCACGCAGCCCGTCTATGAAACCGGCCCCATCCAGCTCCAAACCCACGGCGGCGAGATCCGCTGGCGGAACATTTTTCTCAAGGAGCTGCCGCGGAAGTGAGCGTCTGCTCCGTGGGCTAACCGAGCCGTCATGCTGAGCGCGGCGAAGCATCTCGGCTCCTTCAGCGCCGACGAGATCCTTCGCTGCGCTCAGGATGACAAGGCAGCCGAGGTCTGCCGCGAGTTTGCGGGTCGGCGGGAGCCTCGCTCTCCCCAAGAATGCAGCGTATGCGCGCGAAAAACGGCAGGTCTCGTCTGATTATCGAGACCTGCCGTCAATAATCGCAAAGGATTGCGCGCGAGCCGCCCGAGGCGGGTCACTCCATCGAGATGGCTTCCACCGGGCAGACGTCGACGCACGCGCCGCAGTCGCCGCACGTCTCGGGATCGACCACCGCGACGTCGTCCTGAAGCTCAATCGCGCCGAGCGGGCACGACTCGACGCACTCGCCACATCCGGTGCACTTCTCTTTGTCCACAATCGCTGCCATAAGGTTGGTCTCCCTGGCTGTTCCCCATGAACACAACAAACCAAGCAGGCCGCCCCGCGGCCCACCCATCGCGCCCGCCCGCGACGACGCCGTCCCCGAAGGAACTCCGCGCGGCAAGCGACGAAACAAATAATCTTACTACTCCGGAAACCTCCGGCTATACCCAGTATGACGGCTTCATTTACTACATTAGTGGGGTGCCCGATACCGTGACGAAAGACTCACCGCGGAGGGCACGGAGGAGAAAGAGAGGTAAGGAACCACGGATGAACACGGATAAACACGGATGGAGGTGGCGGCGGGAACGGACGGGAAACCGCAAACGAACTCAGATGAAGTTGGGATGGGAACGGAGACAACTGAAGGAAAATGAGCCCGCTGCCGCTTCACGCTGACGCCCCTCGTCCCCACCCCTCTCATCCGCGTTCATTCGCGTTCATCCGCGGTTCCTTTTCTTCATCTTCCTTCTCATCTGTGTTCATCCCCGCGCCAGCTCAAGCACGGCCAGGGATCTCCTCGCCATTGTGCCCGTCGAGACGCTTCGACGCAATCGGCATGACCGGGTCGTCCGCGTTTAAGCCCTGGAGAGGCGATCGGCAAAAGCCCCGTGGGACCGGAGAATGGCGTCCTCCTCGCGTCAAGTGCCCGTACACGACTACGCGCGGCAGGCCGGCAGCCATTTGTCTCAGTGCGTGCGCCTTTGGAAGTACGTGCCTCCCAGGTAAGACAACACGGCGAGAACGAGGAAGACGACGAAGAGGATCTTCGCCGCTCCCACGAAGGAGCCTGCAATGCCTCCGAAACCGAGCAATGCGGCGATCAAAGCGATGATGACGCAAGCGATGGCTAACTGTAACATGGTCACACTCTCCTCGATAAAGGGGTGGTGGGGCTCGGTCGGCGAATTGCCAGCGCGGCCCGCGATCAGTATCTCCTCAAACGCGTCACGTCCTCTCGCGGTCGGCATTCCGGTTCCGTGACGTTGTCGGCTCCGTTGCCCATGTTCTCCCTGGCCACCTGCCCGAGGCCGCTTACCTTGTCCTTGGCTTGTTGCTCATCCGCGTGGATCTCCTCGGGCGGAACAACATATTGCTCGGGGATCACCTTCGAGGACATCACGCCGATGGAGAGACATATCTTCATCAGGTCATCGACGGGCATGTCCACTCGGTGAACCGAGTCGGCCGCGGCGAAGACGACGGCTCCCGACATTGGCACGGGCGAGGTCGGCACGTAGACGATCTGGCACATCTGGCCGTTGAAGCGGTAGACCCGATCGGAAACGAGCAGCCCCAGGAATCCGCATCCTTCCCCGCGTCCGAAGGCGCAGTAGACGACGCGCATACCCTGCATGGTGTCGGCCGGCTTGCGTTGCAGCAGATCGACAATCTGGGCAACCGGTTTGTAGAGAACGTTGACCAGCGGAATCCGTTCCACCGCGGCGTTGAACGCTTTTTCGATTCTCTTCTTCCCGACCGATTTCAGCATGACGCCCAAGAACCAGATGGCAAGCAGAACGCCAATCCACCCCAGCACGGATGCCACGGTCGGATCGGTGACGAATCGAAGGCCCATTTGCGACAAACCCTTGCCGACGAAGCTCTCGGGACCGAGCCACGCCTTGAGCGCCCCTCCAACCCAGGCCATGATGCCGACAGTGATCGCGATCGGGAGCACGGCGAACAAACCGGCGAGAAAAGCCGACAATATCCCCGTTGTCCAGAACCATCCGAAAGCGCGCCTCATCGATGTCTTCCTTTAAGGAATGAGTTATCCGTGATTCACAGCGACTTCGCGACGCAACGAAAGTGATGACCGATGATGGTAAGCGCCATGGCCCGATTGAGCTGGCGAGGCCGTCTGAGCAACGTCGTTACGCAGAATCGCCAGTAGGCTCGGCGTCCGCGGTGCCAGACCCCGAGCAGCCACAACGATTTGAGAAACGCGTGGAAGTCGGACCACGCGAGCCGGAGGCGAGGGCCTTCCGCCCTGTGGTGTTCCAGGAACGTGCGAATTCGCTGGTAGTAGTTGCGCGGCTCATAGAGTTTCTTCATGAGTTCGCGGTAACCACTGACGAGGAATTCACGGTCCAATATCGGACGGAAATTGAGCGTAGCCTGGGTGTTGTTTCCCGTGCTTTCCGCGACGAGTCGTCCCTCCTCCATCAGCCGACGGTAAAGGCGGGTTTCCGGCAGAGCGGTCAGAAGTCCCACCATGGCCGTGACCACGCCCGAGCGTTGAATGAACTCGAACTGACGCTTGAAGATATCGGTTGGATCATTGTCGAACCCTACGATGAAGCCGCCCATGACTTCCAGGCCCGCCCGTTGCAAGGTTTTCACGGTCTCCACGAGGTCCCGGCCGCAGTTCTGCATCTTCCGGCATTCTTTCAGGCTCTCGGTCGAGGGTGTCTCGAAACCGACGAAGACCTTCTTGAAACCGGCGCGCACCATGAGGTCGCGGAGTTCCGGGTCGTCCGCCACGTTGGCCGAGGCTTCGGTCATGAAGCCCATCCTGGTACGCGTGCGCGTCCGCCAACGGATGAGTTCTCGGAGCAACGCCTTGGCTTGCGTCTTATTTCCAATAAAGTTGTCGTCGACCACGAAGACCATGTCCTGCCATCCGTGCTGGCGCAACTGTTCGAGTTCGGCGATCAATTGAGCCGGGGATTTAGTGCGCGGAACGCGGCCGTTCATGACGACAATGTCGCAGAACTCGCAGTCGAACGGGCAGCCTCGCGAAAACTGCACTGACATGGTGACGTAGTGGCGGAGGTCGATCAGATCCCATCGGGGCGCCGGCGCGAGGGCGACGTCGGGTCGACTCGGCGCGACGTATGTGCGGCGAAGAGTCCCGCGCCGCATGTCCGCGACGAGCCGCGGCATGAGTCCTTCGGCTTCGCCCAACACGAAATGATCGACATCCGGAAAGGCCGCGTGGCCAGTCGTGAAAAGCGGCCCTCCGGCAATCACCGGTTTCGAGAAGCGGCGACAACGGTCCACGATGTCTGGTACCGATTCCTTATGCACGATCATGGCGCTGATCATCACGTAGTCCGCCCAGCGCAGGTCATCGTCCGTCAGGCGATCCACGTTCAAATCCACGAGCTTGAGTTCCCATTCGGCAGGCAGCATCCCGGCCACGGTCAAGAGACCCAGCGGCGGAAAGGCGGCGCGTTTCGAGACGAAACGCAATACGTGCTTAAAGCTCCAGAACGTGTCTGGCGTCGGTGGATAAACCAAGAGGACTTTCATGATTTCGCGATCTCGACGTACTCCGACGGGGCGCGTTCGAACGCCTGGAACGACTCTTTCGTGTAGAAGTGATAGGTTCGCCCCTGGTATTCCTTGTTCCCCGCGGCAAACGCCCTCGGGAATTGGATCCTCATTACGGGGTCGATCTCGAAGCTCTGTTTCTGGTATTCGTTCGTGAAGTACATCTCGAAGTACGTCCGCGTGAATCCGACGAGCTTGTCGTCGATCCACGCGGCGATGGCGTCCTCGCTGAAACCGTCAATCGGAATGACCAGTTGATCGTGGCTATCGAACTTGATGAAAATGGGAAGGATATCCAGGTGATAGTCCATAACGGCGTTTTCGATGGGGCCGTCGTGCCCGAGACGGAAGGACAGTTCCACCTTCGCCGGGCACGCGTCGGAAGGGGGAACGGAGAGCGTTGTCGTTCTCCCGTGAAATCCCTGGCCATCGGGGCCTCGCAACTCCAGGCTCACGTTCTTCGCGACGTCCTTGAAGACGTTCACCTTCGTGAACGCCTCGATGCGCGGCCGTAAAATCGCGCCAACGCGCTCCGCCAGGGCCACGAAGCGTATGAATCGCCGTTCCTGGCCAAGAAAGACTTTGGCCGCCTCCGTTTGGAGCGAGTGGATTCGCTCCGTTGCGGCGGCAACCTCGGCGGCAAGACGCCCAACGAGTTGATCTACCGCCGGCATGATAATGCCCTCCACGGTTGCGGCCCTCGGCTCGGCGTCATCGCGTTCCCTCCGCCAACGGCAGAACGCCGGCCATCTCTCCGATGACGTTGACGAGTTCCGAACCCGACGGGATGACGATTTTGGCGTTTCCGCTGAGCGATTTCTCGAGGGCCTCGAGCTTTCGAAGGAGTTGCGCGTTTCCAACGAAGTACGTATTCGCCGCCTCGTTGACAAGCCTGATGGCCTCGGCCTCGCCCTGGGCTGCCAGGATCTTGGCCTGCTTTACCCCCTCGGCCTTCTTGATCTCCGCCCTCTTCACCCCATCCGCCTGTCTCTCGACCGCGTCGGCGAAGTCCAGGGCGGCCACTTTCTCGTTTTCCGCTTTGACAACTTTGTTCATCGTCTCCTGGACGTCCTTCGGAGGGTCGATCTCCTTCAACTCCGTCCTGACGATTGCCATTCCCCAACTCATGGTTTCCCTGCTCAACGTGTTAAGAAGGGCGCCGTTGATCTTGTCTCTTTCGCTGTTGGCCGATTTCAGCGTGAGCGTGCCGATGATATTGCGCAACGTCGTACGAGCCAGGTTCACGATCTGAAGCCTGTAATTGTTGACTTTGTACTGCGAACTCTTCACGCTCGACTCGTCCTCTTTCACCTTGAAGTAGACCTGGGCGTCCACTCTGGCGTTGAGATTGTCGTTCGTGATGATCTCTTGCGGCTGGGCGTCGACCATCTGCTCCGTGATATTCACCCGCACCATTCGATCAACGAGGGGAATGATCCAGTTGAAGCCGCGGTCGGCGAAACGCCGGTACTTGCCGAGTCTCTCCACCAACCCGCGGTGCGTGGGACGAACTATCCGTATGCCCGCGAGGAAGATGACCACCGCCACGGCAACGACAAACAATAGGGCGAACAGCGTTGGATACACGGCACGTTCCTTTCCGTTCTCAAGGTTGGCCACCTGCATCTCACGGGCGCGCACGAGTCTGGTCGAGCCGCCCGATCTACCCTTCATTGGGCCGCGCAACGGACACTTGGTTGTCAATGTCGAGCACGCCAGGCATTACCCGAACGGCCTCCTGCAAAAGCTGCTTCAGGTGGTGGGAAGGGAAGCATCCCGACAGGACGATCGTGTCTTCAACGAGTTCAACGTGATACTGCGAACTTCGACCTCGAAAATGCGGATGCCGCTCCAATCGCGCGCGAATGGACAACACGAGCGCCGTTCGGGCGCCGTGCGCGCCATGGGCGTCCGTACGGACGACCTGAAGCGCGTCGGCGGACGGTGTCGGACGACGATCGCGTCCCTGGCCAAACTCGGCGGAGATGCCGCTTGCCACGTCGGCGGGCTTGTCGATGAGCCGATCTTTCTGGACCAGTTCAACCATGCATTTGGCCTTCCATTTCCGGCATTTCGCAAGCGGCCTGCCGGCTCAGGCGGTCCGGCCCGCCGCTGGCGCGGATCCGCTCCCACACTTCCGCGCGATGCACCGGAACGTCCGAATCGGCCTCGAAGCCCAGCTTCACGATCGAACCTCGAACGTCGAGCACCGTGACACGCAGCAGCCGATGAAAGCCATCGGTCCCTCCGATCACGACCGATTCCCGGCTCTTCCGTGATAAAACCAACATGTGTGAACCTCCCTTTTCAGGATGGATCGCCCGATCCGTTCCCGCTCCAACTGTCCGCGGGCACACCCCGCGCGAGCAGAAACACCTGCACCATCGTGCCGGTCGTGAAGACCTGCATCACGGTGCCGCTCGTTGTCTCGACTTCCGCCGTCGCATCGCGCACCTCGACGCCCGTGATGCGTTTGATTGCCTGACGCAACTCCTCCGCGGAGCTGGCAAACAACTGCCGGTGGAACTCCTGCACGCGGGCGGCGCCTTCCGGGCTTTGGGCCAGGGTCTGCTCGGCCGGCGACAAGGCCCCGTGCAGCGTGATCAGCAGCGTCTCGCCGCTGAGCACCACGGCCACCGATTTGGGTTCGTGGCCGGTTCGTTGCTGCTGCAGCGCGATCGCCGCTTCCGCGATTTGCTGGGCCACGCCAGGATCGAGGTTTTTCATGGGACACACCCCCCGAAATAATTAGGAATGTCTGTGGCGGCCAAGAACAAAAAAAGCCGACGTGGCGGAACACCCGAAGGCGTTCGACCACGTCGGCTTACTCGTTAACGAGCCCCCCGGCACGGCCGGGTTGCTCCCTATCTAGTCATCCGACGATGTTGTTGGAGATGCCGCGACAAACCGCGCCGCGACCCCTCCAGCACTACAATCATATGCCCTTGGCACAGCCAACACAAGGGGACTTTGACCATTCTCCGGAATTGGGTATATTATTTCTGTCGCTCGCGAGGACCTGATGTTTCCTGTTCCACCAACAGAAAATGAGGAGTGCCGCTTGAGTTGCATCCCATCCGGGGGGGTAGATGCGGTGAAAACACTGGGCGAAATGGAGGCCGCGATCTGTGAAGGTGTCAGCCGCTTCGAGCAGGACTACATGGGCCGGGGGCCCAAGGACATCCGCGCCCACCTGCTCGGCGACCTCCTCGTGGTCCGCCTTAAGGGGGTGTTGACCGCCGCCGAACAGCACCTGGTCAAGTCGCTCACCGCCGAGAAAGGGCGGGACCTGCTCAAGCAGGTGCGGACTCACCTGATCGAAACGGCCCGGCCGGTCATGGAGGCGATGGTCGAGGACGTCACCGGCGTCAAGGTGATCACCCTGCACCACGACATCAGCACGACAACCGGCGAGGAAGTCGTTGTCTTCACCCTGGCCGAATCGCCTTGTTTCCGCGACGCCAAGAAGAAGTAGTCTCTTCTTGCCATTGCCAAACCCCGCGTCTCTCACCTCGGCCCAGGTCGCCCAGAAGGAGACTGTCCTCGTTTCCACGCCCGGTCGCTTACGGACGGTCCGTTGGCGGAGCAGATCGGCCCTGGCCGCCGTCAATCGTTGCTTGATTCGATGGGAATAGGGCCGCTCGATCGCTTGCAGCAGACGGTCGCACGAAAACACGAAAGTACAAAATCGCGAAAAGGAAGGAGCGACTTCGTGGGTCGGGCCGTGCCTGACGATGGGGGCAGTCCCATTTTGTCGCCGCGAAGATCGGGGGGTTGCCGGGTCGCGTTGAGCTCAGCCGTGCGCCATTTCTCGCAGGGCGCGGATGCCGCGGTCGATGACGTCGTCCGGGGCGGCGTAGGAGACGCGGAAGTGCGTGTCGCGACGGCTGAACGCTTCACCCGGGATGATGAGGAGCTGGTGGCGCCGGATCGCCTCGGTCACAAAGTCGGTCCCCGTACCCCAGGGGGCCTTGGGGAAGGCGTAAAAGGCTCCGCCCGGCGCGACCAGTTCGTAGAGATCGCCCAGGCCCGCGACCAGCCGGTCGCGCTTGCGGCGGTAGGCGTCGGTGTGCGCGGTGGTGTCGACGTCCATGGCCGTCGCGGCGGCCCACTGAAACGGATGCGGGGCGCAGACGAAGCTGTATTGCTGGAGCTTGGTCATCTCGCGGATGACCGCCGAGGGTCCGTGGGCGAATCCCACCCGCCAACCCGGCATCCCCGCGCTCTTGCTGAAGCCGTCGACCACGAGCGTGTCCGCGTTGAACCGAGCGGGCGAGACGAAGGGACCATCGTAGCAGAACGCCCGGTAGATCTCATCGCTCACCAGCAGGATGCCGCGCCGGGCGGCCAGCTCGGCCAGGCCGCGGACGTCCTCCTCGGCGGCCACGGCTCCGGTCGGATTGGCCGGGCTATTGAAGAGGATGGCTTTGGTCCGCGGGGTGACGGCCCGGGCCACGCGGTCCGGGTCGACGCGGAAATCGGGATAGGAGTCCACGTAGACGACCGTCGCTCCGGCCACGCCGGCCAGGGCGTCGTACATCACGAAATACGGGTCGAACACGATCACCTCGTCGCCCGGATCGACCGCGACGAGCATGGCCAGCATGAGCGCCCCGCTCGTGCCGCTGGTGACGAACACCTCGCGATCCGCGTGGCCGTACGCGCGGTCGATCTGGGCTTGCAGTTTCTCGCGCAGGGCCGGGATGCCCTGGGTCAGGGCGTACGTGTTCTTTTTGTTTTCGATGGCGTCGATCGCGGCGCGGCGGACCGGCTCGGGCACGTCAAAGTCCGGCTGGCCGATCGACAGGTTGATCGGGTTGGCCAGGGTCGCGCCCAGGTCGAACACCTTGCGGATGCCCGAGGCGTCGAAACACGTCGTCCGTCTGGCGAGCCAGTCGGCGGGTCGTTTCACGGTGGATTACCTCGCGAAGGAATGCGTCGGCGGACGATCCCCGCCCGCCGGGACGCGCATCATACCACGAATTCGCGTCGGCGACCAGAAACGCTTGAGTGCCACTGGCTTTGCCCGTGCCGCGGCAAGCGTCCGTTGACGCACGGGCAAAGCCAGTGGCGCGCGCCGGAGGCCGCGTTTTTCCGCAGTGTCCCACGGTCTTCGCCACGCTCAGACCGTGCCACCGCCCAAGCCAGCCTCCGCTAGCGGCCGCGACGGCGGAGAATCGGCAGGGCAACAACCGCGCCGACCAGCAGCGCGACGGCGGCCGGCTCGGGCACGGCGGGACCGCCGGGGCCGGCGCCCCAGTTGGCGGCCAGCACGGCCAGGTCCAGGTCGTCCACCGTCCCGTCGCCGTTGAAATCGCCCTTCCACCAATCCGCCCCGGTCTGGAGCCAATTCGC